>NZ_CAMCEC010000001.1 GCF_945873775.1 uncultured Treponema sp.
CGTCATAAAGAATTGCAACATCAGTAATCGCGCCGGAAACGCCTAGGTCTGAAACTGTCTTAGGAGAACCTATTGGCTCAAACACAAACGGACCGTCTCCAGAAATCTTTCCATATTGAAAATAGAAATTTGATAAATCTGTATAAGCCAAATATAAACTGCTACCTTGAACAGCAAAAGCCAATCCTATTTTTCCAGAAAAATCAATACCGCTTACTGCATTAATATTATTAACAGAAGAAATTGATGAAGGACTTTTATTCTTTGAAAGGCTAAGAATATCATTATTATAACTAGCAAACCATAATGCATCTTCAGTAGGATCATAATAGAGAGGATCTGTAAAGTAATATCCAAAATCAGAAATTTCTGCAATTTGCTCCTTTTTAGAATCAGCATCGTATCTATACAAAACTCCAGTTCCATTGTCATTGCTGCTTTTTCCTACACAATACCAATTTGATTTCAAATCTTCCACCGCACCAAAAGGCTCTCCGTAAAAATGACAAATATCAGAATCTTTTTCCGTTATAGAATCTTCTCTATAAAAATTGTATACAGAGCTTTCATACTTCCACAGTATATATCCGCTGTCCAGAATACTGCTTGCAAAAAGCTTAAGGGCAATTGAGCATTCCGCAGTTTCTCCGGCGGTAACTTTTATAGTCTCGCTTTTTCTTGCAAGAAGAACATCATTCGTGTCATAGGCTTCTACTTGGACTGTGTAAGTGGCTGGCTCAAGCTCGTCAAATACTATGTCCGCCCCCCCCGTCTCGGAAGTTTGAGTTTTTAAGTTTTCGCCGTCCAATAAAAGGGCTACTTTATATGTCTTTGCCTTTTCCTTGCTAAGAGTGTATGCGCCGCGCGAACCGCTTCCCGGAAGAGCAACACGGATTGCGCCGTCTTCTCCAGAAGAGCCTCCCATATTCATGCAGGAAGCAAGCAAAAACAAAAAAGAAACCAGCGCAGTAAAACCAAATTTTCTCATAAAAAACCTCCAGTGCTTATAAAGATATTATGATTCAAATTCGGACGGAAATCAAGTTTTTTGATTTAAATTACAAAAAAAATGGCCGCACAAAATGCAGCCACTGTCTAATAGAAAGTTTTTTATAAAATGCAGTTAAGGAATTTCTTTAATCTCTCGGACTTTGGAGAGTCAAAAATCTGCGACGGCGTTCCTTCTTCCGCAACGATTCCGTCTTCCATAAAAACAACACGGTCAGCAACTTCACGGGCAAATCCCATTTCATGCGTTACAACAACCATTGTCATTCCGCCTTTTGCAAGTTCCTTCATAACAGAAAGAACTTCGCCGACCATTTCCGGGTCAAGCGCGCTGGTAGGCTCGTCAAACAGCATGACCTTTGGCGACATTGCAAGGGAACGCACAATCGCAATTCTCTGCTTCTGGCCGCCGCTTAAAGTTGAAGGATAAACGTTCGCTTTGTCCGCAAGTCCAATCCGCTCCAAAAGTTCCATCGCTTTTTCATCCGCCTGATTTTGAGAAAGAAGCTTGAGCTTAACCGGCGCAAGAGTGATATTTTTTAGAACCGTAAGATGCGGAAAAAGATTAAAATGCTGAAAAACCATTCCCATCTGGCGGCGCACAAGATTTATATCCGCATTTTTGCTTGTGATGTCGTTTCCTTCAAAAAGAATAGAGCCGGAATCTGGGGTTTCAAGAAGATTAAGACAGCGCAGAAAAGTGGATTTTCCAGAGCCGGAAGGCCCTATTATTACAACTTTTTCGCCCTGTTTTATTGTCTGCGTTATGCCTTTTAGAACTTTCAGCTCTCCAAAGCTTATTTTCAAGTCTTTAGTCTCTATCACTTTTTGCCATCCTTTTTTCAAGAATCGAAAACAGCTTTGTAAGCCCAAGCGTAAGGCAAAGGTATATAAGGGCGCACGAAAGAAGCGGAATCCAGGCGTTGTAAGTTGCATTGCGAATCATGTCGCCGGCTTTTGTAAGATCCATAACAGCAATAAAGCTTGCCACGGAAGTTTCTTTTATAAGCACAATGAATTCGCTTGTGTAAGTAGGAAGAACTGCTTTTGCAGCCTGCGGAAAAATTATCATTGTAAGAGTCTGCCAGTAGTTCAGCCCCAAAGAACGACCTGCCTCCATCTGCCCGGAATCCACACCTTGAATTCCAGCACGGAAAATTTCTGTGCAGTAAGCCCCGGAATTTATTCCATAGGCAAGAGTCGCAACCAGCACACGGTCAAGCCCAAGAGGAGCAAAAACAACAAAGTAGAAAATCATGAGCTGGGTTGCCAAAGGTATTCCGCGGATAACGGTTGTGTAGATTTCCGCAACTATCCTCAAAACAGGATTCTTTGAAATCTTGAACAGCGCGAACACTGCTCCCAAAATCGTTCCGAGGATAATCGCGACAATAGCGATATAAATTGTAACTCCCAGTCCCTGCAGAAGCAAAAGCCACCGCTGCCCGGAAATAAGCGTATCGTAAATTGAATCAAACACAGCCGTCTCCAAAAACTACTTGCGGACTATAATAACCTGATTTGAAGTAAAGTACGGCTCAGAAAAATCCACGTTCTTTTTGCGCTCTTCTGTAACGCTCATTCCGGCAGCAATAAAGTCAATTGCTCCGCTAGAAAGAGCCGGAATCAGGCTGTCAAAAGACATATCAACAACTTCAAGAGACTGTCCCAAGTCCTTTGCAATTTTCTGTCCCATTGTAATGTCAAAGCCAACAATTTTTGTTCCTTCTACATATTCAAAAGGAGGAAATGCGGCGTTTGTTCCAAGCTTTACAACTTTTCCAGAAAGAACTTCGTCGCTAGGAATTTTTACAACTCCGTCAGTAGGCATAAAGGCGTTAACCAAATCTTCGTATCCGCCGTTAGACTTGAGAGCGGCAATGGTCTTGTTGATTGATTCCAAAAGGGAAGCGTTGCCCTTTTTTACAGCGATTGAATATTCTTCCTGCGCAAACTTTGAGTCCACAATCTTGAGTTTTTTGCTGTTGCGGGAAACAATCTGCTTTGCCGGAAGCTCGTCAAGAACAATAGCGTCAATCTGGCCGTTCATAAGGTCAAGAGCAGCATCCATTCCAGATTTAAAAGAAGAAAGCTTTGCATTCTTCAAATTTTCCTGAACATAAGTTTCGCCAGTTGTGCCGCCCTGAACGCCGATGCGTTTTCCGTCAAGATCTTCTATTCCTTTGATTTGAACAGACTTTTTCTTTGCGCTTACAGGAAGAACCATGCAAGCCGCCAATGCAAATGCCAAAACAACAGCTTTTTTCATAAAATGCCTCTATTTAAATTAAAGATTATGTTTCCATATCAAATCTGAAAACTCACATATTCTAGCAGTTTTTCAGTTGATTTTCAATTAAGAGCCGATTTTCTAGTGAACAAGGCCGCCCTTAAATGTGTTTCCGTTCAGACTGTCTATATGCACTTGCACAAATTTTCCGATTAGAGAAACCGGAGCTTCAAATGCAATGCGCTCGTTCTGCTCTGTCTTGCCCAAAAGCTCATTGGCGTTGTCGCGGCTTATAATGTCGGCAAGAACCTTTATGTTTTTTCCAACCTGCTTTTCCATCACTTTTCTTGTAATTCCAAGCTGAATGTCTATGATTTTCTGAAGACGCTCTTTTTTTACTTCAAGCGGAATCTGGTTCTGCATTTTTGCGGCGGGAGTTCCTTCACGCGGATTATAATAGTACATAAACGCGCTTTCAAATTCCACTTCCTTCATAAGAGAAGCCGCCTGCTCAAAGTCTTCTTCAGTTTCTCCAGGGAAGCCAAGCATGATGTCCGTTGTAAGCTGAATTTCCGGAATACGCTCTCGCAGTTTTTGAACAAGCAAAAGATATTGTTCGCGTGTATATTTGCGGTTCATGGCTTTTAAAATTGAATTCGAGCCGTGCTGAACCGCAATGTGAAGTCCGCGGCAAATGCGCTTTTCTTCCGCAATCACATCTATAAGCTCGTCAGAAAAATCCTTGGGATTGCTTGATTCAAACCGAATCCATTCAATAGGAGAATTTGTTTGCTCCAAATGGCGGCAGATTGTTTTTAAAAGGTTCGGAAAATTCATTCCGTCTGCGCCCTTGTAAGAATTCACGTTCTGCCCCAAAAGCGTTATTTCCTTTACACCGCGGCGGGCAAGCACATCAAGCTCATGCAGAATCTGTTCCACAGGACGGCTCACTTCCCTGCCGCGCACATAAGGAACAATGCAGTACGAGCAGAAATTGTTGCAGCCGTGCATAATGGGAACAAAGGTTGAAAACGCGCCTTCCTCATACGAAGTTTCCGCAAAAACGTAGACAGGCTCTTCGTCAGTCTGTATATATTTCTGGCCTTCCTCAACCGCCTGGATTATCTCTCCGAATTTATTTTTTGCAAATGTGCCCACAACATAGTCAACGCAAGGCCATTGCTTTTGAAGCGACTTTAAAAGACGTTCAGCCATGCAGCCCATTACAATCAAAGTAAGAGGAACCGCTCCGTTTTTCTGCACATATTCCGCGGCAATTTCCATGTTTCTTTTTTTTGCGTCGGGAGCGCACGAACGCACTTTCTTTAGCCCTGAAAAAAATCCTAGCCGCCCGAATATTCTTTCTTCTGCGGAACCGCGCACAGAGCAAGTGTTTATTACAACAAGGTCGGCAAGCTGAGCGTTTTCAGCCTTTTTCCAGCCGCGTGAAATTAAAATCTGTTCAACGGAAGCGCTTTCGGCAATGTTCATCTCACAGCCGTAAGTTTCAAAAAAATAAGTCATCTGCTCATTATAAAGAATAAACTGTCATTGCACAATTGAAAAAGATTGCATTTCCAGGGCAAACGCATTATAAATGTATTCAGCATAAAATTGCCTTTCAGACACGGTTTCCTGGTTCAAAATCGCGCAATAATGCGCTACACGCTGATTGTTGCAAAGTAACTATAGAATTGTCCGCTCATGCGGTCGCAACAATCAGAGTGTTTTTGCCCCAGAAACCGTTCCTTCGCGCAAACTTTACTTAAATTATTTATAATGCGTTTGCCCTGATTGCATTTCTACCAAAGCAAAAATACAACAAAAATATGATTTTTAAGTATAAAAAGTATACAATAAAACGGTTTTCATAATATTTTTACAAATTGTTTGACACAGACTTTTTGTCATTATAAAATTCGAAGCATAGATTGAAAATAAGGAGGAAATTTCAATTGAAAAAAATCTTAGCAATGGCAGCCGCAATGGCAATGTTTTCTGCGGCAGTTTTCGCTGATGTGGCTTGCAAAAAGCTCGACAATGGAAAAGTAGAAGTTACATTCTCATATTCACACCCGAGCGCAAAAAATGTTCTTCTTGCAGGCGACTTTACAAACTGGCAGTCTGGCGCAAAGACAATGAAAAAAGAAGGCGACACTTTTGTATACAGAAAAGTTGTTTCAGAAAAAAGCGTCCTTACTTACAAGTTCATCATAAACGGAAACTGGATGACAGACAAAAACGCTCCGGCAACAACAGATGACGGATTCGGCGGAAAAAACGGTGTTGTAGACGTAAAGACGCTCATAAACTAAAAGCCTAAAACATTGAAATGATTATCAAACGGGTTTCTTTCAGAAACATCGCAGGGTCAAGCCCGATAATGACAATGTTTTAAGTTTTCCCATAATAACATTAAAACCAAAAGCCCTTGTGCCGGAGATGCGACAATGCAGTTCCGGCATTTTTTATGCTTCACTAAATTCCGTGTAAGCGTAGGCATTGTGATTGTGAATGCTTTCAAAATTCTTGCATTCCACGCTGAACCAGCTGAAAGGCTTTTCGCTTTTTGAAAAATTCTTAAGCGCAATGAAAACTTCGCGCACAACATCTTCCACAAAACGAGGATTTTCGTAAGCGTGCTCGGTAACAAACTTTTCGTCCGGGCGTTTTAAAATGCTGTAAAGTCCGCCGCTTGCACTTTTTTCAACTTCCTCAATCACGTCTTCAATCCAAAACAGGCTTGAATTTTTTAGCTTTACAGTAACAATTCCGCGCTGGTTATGCGCACCGTACTGGCTGATTGCCTTTGAGCAAGGACACAATGTTGTAACAGGAATTTTAATTTTTATAAAGAAACTGCTAGAAGCAGAACTAACCTCCCCCTCGTAAGTGCATTCATAGCACATTATGCTTTCCGCATGGGAAACTGGCGCCTGCTTTTTCATAAAGAAAGGAAATTCCATTGAGCCGAACGCGCGCTCCGCATCGAGGCTTTTTCTGATTTCCTCAAGCATAAAAAGAAACTGCTTCATTCCAAGATTTTCCCGGTGGCGGTGGAAAATTTCTATAAAACGCGACATATGTGTTCCCTTGTAATTGTGCGGCAGATTCACAAAAAGATTCACTTTTGCGCACGTTTTCTGAGAGCCTTCCGCCTTGTCCAAAACCTGAACAGGATAGCTCAAGTCCGTAACGCCAACTTTCTGCAAGGGAATTTCGCGTGTGTCTTTTGAATTCTGAATGTCAATCATTTTGAGCCTTAAAATTTTCCGCGCTTTCCAAAGTATTGAAAATGAGCATTGCGATTGTCATAGGGCCAACTCCGCCCGGAACTGGAGTTATAAAGCCCGCGACTTCTTTTGCGCCTTCAAAATCAACATCGCCGCAAAGCCTGAATCCGCTTTTCTTTGTGGAATCGGGAATGCGGTTTACGCCCACATCAATTACTGCAGCGCCTTCTTTTATCATGTCCGCGGTAACTGTGTTCGGACGGCCGGAAGCCACAATCAGAATGTCAGCTTTTTTTGTGTAGTCCGAAAGATTTTTTGTTCCCGTGTGGCAAATTGTAACAGTTGAATTGAATTCTTTTCTGAGCATCAAAAGAGCCATCGGCTTTCCAACAATGTTGCTGCGTCCAACGACAACGACATTTTTTCCGCTTGTCTCAATGTTCATTTTCTTCAATAAAACGGTAATTCCGTTTGGAGTGCAAGGAAGAAATCCTTTTTCGCCGGTAACAAGCCTGCCCACATTCACTGGATGAAAACCGTCAACGTCTTTTTCTGGACTGATTGAATTTGTAACTTTCTTTTCGTCAATATGCGAAGGAAGCGGAAGCTGAACAAGAATTCCGTGCACAGTTTTGTCTTCGTTCAGTTTTTGAATCAAGGACAAAATCTCCTGCTCTGTGGTTGACTCTGGAAGCTCTATGCTTCTATCTTCCATTCCGGCTTCGGCAAGGGCCTTTCTCTTCCCTGAAACATAACTTACGCTCGCAGGATTGTTTCCCACAAGAATAACAGCAAGGCAAGGCGTAACTCCGCTTTTCTTAAGCTCCGAAACTTTTTTTGCAACATCGGCTTTTACTTCCGCGGCAATTGCTTTTCCGTCTATAATTTTTGCGCTCATCTGTAACCTTCCATTTTTTTGTTTTCTTTTTTATAAAGCATATGCAGAAATCCAAATGTCGCTAGATTGATAAAATCCTTGAAACCAAGTATAATTGCTTGGCGATATTCAAGGAAAAATCCATTTGAAAACTGCCTAAGCATAATATAAAAAAACAGAACAAATTACCATAGAAGAATTTGCTTTTATGTTAAAGGAAAAATTATGAAACGTTTAATTACGCTTTTGAGCGTAGGAATTATAGGAATTTACATTTCATCGGCACAGGCTGCGCTTCCAAAGACAACTTTTATGCAAAGCTCTCAGGATGAAAATTCAGGCGATGACAGTGATGACGGAGACGAATACACGGAAGACGACATCAGCTTTGATCTTGGAATGAATCTTCCGGGAGACCAATACATAAAAATTGCGCTTGGTCTTTGCCTTCCGTTGAATTTTCCAGACTTTGAAAGCACCATAAAAGGAGATTCGCAGCTAAAGCTCGGCGGAATTGGTTCTTTAGGCTACCACTACTTTTTAACTTCAAAAATGGCAATCGGATTCGATGTAAGCTTTGGATTCAATGTTTCGATTGGAAGCCACGTTTTCAACTATGTTCCATTTATTGCAGCGTTCACCTACCAGCCGGTTGCAGGAAGATTTGAATTTCCACTCACAATCGGACTTGGATTTGCATGGGAATCTTTCGGCGGAAAAAATTACTTTCCGGGGCTTGTTGTAAAACCGGAAGCAGGAGCAATGTTCCGCCTTACAGAAAGCTGGTCGCTCGGACTTGAAGCCTCGTATCTTCTTATGCCGCAGTTTTCTTCCTGGTACAATGACAATGCAGAAAACTTTGCAGGACAGTTTCTTACATTCAGCGTAACGGCAAGATACCATTTCTAATTTTTACAAAAGGAAAACAAATGAAAAAGTCAATTATAAACAGCATTTTTCTTTGCGCAGCTTTTGCCTGTCTTGTAGGATTTTCTTCCTGCCACGACGACATTTACGGCGCAATCAACAACGAAATAAAACTGAACTCAAGCGGCTTGCAAGGCGATATGCATTCAATCGTTCACTACAAAAACTACATCTTAACTTGCAACGGAGAAATTTTTTACAAGACAAATAAGCCTTCATCCGAAACAGGACTTCACAATGGGCAATGGAATAGCACAACTTCCCCTACTTCAGAAAAAGGCGACAACGGAATTCCTGCCACAACATATTTTCTTGCAACCGACAGTGAATATCTTTACGCGCTGACTTACATCTGGGTTGAAAATGACGACGGAGAAAACGAGCCAAAGACAGCGACAATTTACGCGACAAATTCAGATCCTGCAAACGGACTTGTCTGGACAAAAGTTGCAAACATCAGCGGCGGAAACTATTCTTTTGAAAACGCAAAAGTAATATTCGACAATAAATATTTTTCTGTAGCTGAAGACAATTCAGTTTCAATTGCAAATAGAGAAGCATACGCAAGAATCAGAGCTACATCCGGGAATGCTTACAAACTTTACAAATTGAACGGAAGCGTTGCCCCTGCAGAAGTTTCTAATCCAACTTTTATCGGCGAATCTGATGCAACGAACGCAATTTCAGCATGTTACTTTAATGGCAGCACTTATTTTTCAAAATACTATGGAATGTCTTCCAACGCAAACTGCCTTTATTACACAAAGACTTATACAAGAAGCAACAACGTAAGCACAAACTCAAGTCTTTACTATATAACAGCCTCAGATGCTACAGAGCAGTCTGTTGACCTTGATGCCGGCGGACTTCTTTCTATTGCCGCTGCAAAAGACTGTATTCTTCTTGGAACATCAAGCGGACTTTCAAGGGTTAAAATTAATGAAACAACTGGCATTCCAGATGGCGACACTTCAAGCATGAGAAGCAACGGAAATTCTGTAATTTCTGAATATGTGTTCATGGTTTTTGTTCTTAATCCGAATAAATGTGAAGGTTCTAACAACACAACTTTAGGAACAGATGAGTACGCGGCTTCGACTATTTACGGCTCAATACGCTCAAGTTCAGATTCCTGGGATGATGCCGGTCTTTACGCTTGGTATCCTGCAAAAGATGAATGGAACCGCGACGGAGACTAGCCTGAAAAAATGGATGAGCTTTTTTCCAACTTAAAAGATTCCCACGAGCCTCTTGCTGCCAGAATGAGGCCCAGAACTCTTGACGAGTACATAGGGCAAGAGCACATCGTAGGCAAAGGAAGACTTTTAAGAAGGGCGATTGCAGCAGACCAGCTTACATCTGTTATTTTCTACGGGCCTCCAGGAACAGGCAAAACAACACTTGCGCGCGTAATTGCAAACCACACAAGTTCAAATTTCATTACGTTGAATGCAGTTCTCACGGGCGTTGCAGATATTAGAAAAGCAATTTCCGATGCAGAAACTCAAAAAAATCTTTATAAAAGAAAAACAATTTTATTTGTAGACGAAGTTCACCGCTGGAACAAAAGCCAGCAAGACGCTCTTCTTCCCTGGGTAGAAAACGGAACTATAATTTTAATAGGCGCGACAACAGAAAATCCTTTTTTTGAAGTGAACAAAGCTTTGGTTTCAAGAAGCAGAGTTTTTCAACTCAAGCCGCTTACAAAAACAGATTTGCTCAACGCCGCAAAACAAACTTTGTCCGACACAGAACGCGGCTATGGAAAATGGAATGTTGAATTTGAAAAAGGCGCACTGGAACATTTAATCGAAACTGCAAACGGAGACGCAAGAAGCCTTTTAAATGCGCTGGAACTTGCAGTTGAAACAACTCCAAAAAAATGGCCGCCAAGCTTTGGAAGCACAATCTACATTTCAAAAGAAGCCTGCGAAGAATCAATTCAAAAAAAAGTTGTTCTTTACGACCGCGACGGAGATTACCATTACGACATAATTTCCGCATTTATAAAAAGCCTAAGAGGTCGAGATCCAGATGCCGCCTGCTACTGGCTTGCAAGAATGGTAAAAGCTGGAGAAGATCCGCATTTTATTTTTCGCCGTATGCTTATTTCAGCTTGCGAAGATACAGGGCTTGCAGATCCAAATGCAATTTCAATTGTTGAAAGCTGCGCCGCTGCCTTTGACAGAGTAGGACTTCCTGAAGGCAGATATTTTTTAACACATGCGGCTTTATATCTTGCAACTACGCCAAAGTCAAATTCCTCAATGGCATTTTTCGACGCCTTGTCTTCTGTTGAAAAAGAAGATGCTGATGTTCCAAATCATTTGCGGGACGCTTCAAGAGATGCGGAAGGATTCGGACACGGAGCTGGCTACCTTTATCCGCACGCTTACAAAGACCACTGGGTTGCCCAGCAATATTTGCCGGACACTCTTGTTGGAAAAGTTTTCTACACGCCATCAACTCAAGGCTACGAAGCAAAAATCAGAGAAGATATTCTTTCACGTAGGGAAGCACAAATCGCGTCAATTCTTGAAGATAGCGAAGAAAAAGATTCAGAGCAAATAAACGCAGTTTCTGACTGGTGGAAAGAAGCAGGACATTTTCACGGCTTAAAAAAAACTGGAGAAAATCTTACATACACTGCGGAAAATCCAAGAAAAAATTCTGCTCTTGAAAAAAGCGAATCACTTTGGCGGGCAAGACTTGAAACAAACAAGGCTCAGACTTTGCTTGGAATACGGAACGCAATGACAGATGCCGCCAGCATTTTAAGATTCCACAGATGCCTTGTTGCAAATGCAGATGACGCGCTTCTTTTATTCGACCTTATACGAAAAACTCCAGAGGGCTTAGTATGCGGAATATGCAGAACTCCAAACGGAATGCAATCTTTGGCACGCTATGCTTCAACACTTGAAGAACTAGACCAGCCAAAACTCTGCATAAAAAAAGATACGTTAAGAAATTCGATTGCTGTTTTTGGCGATATAGAATTTGACAGATTTTTTGCCCGTGATATTTTTTCCACAAAAGATGACATCGAAGAACTTTGCGTTTCTTTAAGCGACGGATTTTTTGGAACAGAAAAAATAAAGCGCGACATTTCCTTCAGCACAGAAGAAGTTCAAAACGGAACAAAAGAACTTTTTCCTTTCTTTGAAAAAAATGCGCAAGTTGTAATTTCCCAGAGAATTCCTTGTTCTGGCCAGCATTTGACAAAGCTGATTGAAGAAACACTTTTTAAAGATAAAACTGAAACTAAAGAAATAAAAAAACTTTTGCAAGAATCTGACCAGGCGGAAAAAGATTTTTTTGAAAATATTGCAAACCCGATTTTTTCATGGAATGAAGAAACTGTAAAAAATATTTTTGAGCAAAATAATTTCTCTTGTCTTTACAAGTCCACATTTATTTTAGAAAAGCGAAAAATCAGCGCACTAGAAACCGAACGTTGGTTTAACGCAGAAAATTCTTCTTACGGAAAATTTATAAAAGACAAACTGGGCAAGGAAAAATTCGAAAAACTCAAAGAACTTTTTATTCAGGCCGCGGAAAAAAATATTTTCAACTGGAAAACAAAAAATACAATTTTTATAATTTCAGCAAAACAAAAAAATGAATCTTAAAACTGGCGAAACAATAGAAAATCTCCATATAAAAACTCTTAGACTGATTCAAGGAAAAAAAGAATTTCGGTTTGGAATTGACGCAGTTCTTTTAGCTGACTTTGCGCGCACAAAAGGAAAATGCAAAATTTGTGATTTGGGAACAGGAACCGGAATAATTCCGCTTTTAATGTCTGAAAAAAATCCAGAGGCAAATTTTGACTGCATAGAAATTCAAGAAGAATCAGCAGACATGGCAAGCCGAAGCGTGGAGTTAAACAACCTGCAAGAAAAAATCAAAATATTCTGCGCAGACATAAAAGAGCCGTTTAAAGTTTTACAAAAAAATTCTTTTGACGCTGTTGTTTCAAATCCACCCTACATAGAAATTTCAAGCGGAAACACAAACAAAGACACGCCCCTTTCCATTGCGCGCCATGAAATTTTCTGCACGCTTGAAGACGTAATAAAAACCTCCTCTGCCCTTTTGAAATCCCACGGAAAATTTTTTCTGATTCACAAGCCTTTTCGCCTGCCGCAAATTTTTTCCTTGCTTGAAAAATATAAACTTGCGCCCAAAAGAATGAAACTTGTTTTTCCAAATAAAGAAAAAGAAGCTTCAATGGTGATGATTGAATCTGAAAAATGCGCAAAGCCTTATTTAAAAATAGAAAGCCCCATAATCGTTTACGGCGAAGATGGAAAATACACAAGCCAAATTGAAAAAATTTACGGACGAAACTAAAAATCAAAATGAGCTACAGAACACTCAATTCATATTTAAAAGAAAAATTCGGATGCAAAGTTTACAAGCTTTCACTTTCTACTGGATGCACTTGCCCAAACCGCGACGGAACAAAAGGAACTGGAGGCTGCACATTCTGCTCACAAGGAGGTTCTGGAGATTTTGCGACGAAACCAGCTCCAATAGAAATTCAAATTGAAGAAGCAAAAAAAAGAGTTGACTCAAAGTTTCCAAAAAGCATACCGTTTGAAAAAAGAAAATACATTGCGTACTTTCAGTCTTACACAAATACTTACACAGACAAAAACATTACAATAGAAAAACTCAGAGAAATTTTCTTTGGCGCAATCAGCCGGCCGGAAATTGCCGCGCTTTCAATTGGAACTCGCCCGGATTGCATTCCAGATGAAATTCTTGAACTTCTCCGTGAACTGAATAAAGTAAAACCAGTCTGGATTGAACTGGGGCTTCAGACAATCCATGAGCAAACTGCAAAAAAAATAAATCGAGGCTACACGTTAAAGGAATTCGAAAACTGTTTTTACAAATTGAAATCAGCAGGAATCGAAGTCATTGCGCATATAATTCTCGGACTTCCGGGAGAGTCAAAAGAACTTATGCTTCAGACTGTAAAATATCTTTCCGACTTGAATCCTAGGCTCAACGGAATAAAAATTCAGCTTCTGCACATTCTTGAAGGAACAAAAATGGCGCAGGAATACAAGGAAAAGCCTTTTAAACTTTTTGAGCTTGAAGAATACTGCGAATTTGTCTGCGAGTGCTTAAAAATTCTTCCACCTGAAATCGTAGTCCACAGAATAACAGGCGATGGTCCAAAAAAAATTCTGATTGCTCCGCTTTGGTCCGCGGATAAAAAAAATGTTTTAAATACATTGAAAAAGAACATAGAACGCTTTATTGACAATAAACTGCAATAGGAATAAAATAGTTATTATAGAATAATTTATTCAAGGAGTTAACTTACCATGGTTAAAGTTGCTATTAACGGTTTCGGCCGCATTGGTCGCCTTGCATTCCGCCAGATGTTTGAAGCTGACGGATATGAAGTAGTTGCTATCAACGATCTTACAAGCCCAAAAATGCTTGCTCACCTTCTTAAATATGATACAGCACAGGGTGGATTCATGGGAAAAATTGGTGAAGGAAAACACACAGTTTCTCACATTGATGACGTTCTTGCTGAAGACGGAAAAACTGTAAAAGAACCAGGTGCTATCGTTGTAGACGGAAAGAAAATCACAATCTACAAGGAAGCTAACGCTGCAAATCTCCCTTGGGGAAAAATCGGTGTTGATGTAGTTCTTGAATGCACAGGTTTCTATGTATCAAAGGCAAAATCACAGGCTCACATTGATGCTGGTGCTAAGAAAGTTGTAATTTCAGCTCCTGCTGGAAACGACCTTCCGACAATCGTTTACAATGTAAACCACAAAACTCTTACAAAGAACGACAACATCATTTCTGCTGCTTCTTGTACAACAAACTGCTTGGCTCCAATGGCTAAAGCTCTTAACGACTATGCTCCAATCCAGAGCGGAATCATGTCTACAATCCACGCTTACACTGGCGACCAGATGATTCTTGACGGTCCACAGCGCAAAGGTGACCTCCGCCGTTCACGCGCAGGTGCTCAGAATATCGTTCCTAACTCAACAGGCGCTGCAAAGGCTATCGGCCTTGTAATTCCTGAATTGAACGGAAAATTGATTGGTTCAGCTCAGCGTGTTCCAGTTCCAACAGGATCTACAACAATCCTTACAGCTGTAGTTAAGGGCAAAGATGTAACAAAAGAAGCTATCAATGCTGCAATGAAAGCTGCTGCAACAGAATCTTTCGGATACAACGAAGACGAAATCGTTTCTTCTGACGTAATCGGAATGAGATTTGGTTCTTTGTTCGATGCAACACAGACAATGGTTTCTAAGATTGCAGATGACCTCTATGAAGTACAGGTTGTTTCTTGGTACGACAATGAAAACAGCTACACATCACAGATGGTAAGAACAATCAAATACTTTGCAGAAAACTGCTAATTATAGCTAGTTTTTGAAGTGAAAGGGCATTCTGAAATATGGATGTCCTTTTTTGTTTTTAAAGTATTTGATTGTTCTTTCATATTTAATTTGTCGCAAACTCTTCGAGTTATGCTCCGGCACAATGCTACGCACTTGCTTGCATTGTGGGTTATCACAATCAAATACTTTGCAGAAAACTGCTAATTATAGCTAGTTTCTGTAGTGAAAGGGCATTCTGAAAATGGATATCTTTTTTGTTTTTAAAGTATTTGACTGTTCTTTCGTATTTAAATTGTCGCAAACTCTTCGAGTTATGCTCCAGCACAATGCTATAAATTTGCTTGCATTATAGAACAGTTAAGTATTTTCTTTTGTGCTAAAAAATAGGCAAATCCAGAAAAAATCCTAAATTTGCCTAAAAAAATCAAATTTCCTATTTTTTATAATTTTTATACCACTTTGCGAATGCGTCTAAGCCTTGTTCCAAAGTGGTTGCAGGTTTAAAGCCAAAGTCTTTTTCAAGTTCTGTAACATCTGCGAATGTCTGGTAAACATCACCTGGCTGCATTGGCAAAAGTTCCTTTTTTCCTGGTTCAGAAATTATATTTTCTTTTATAAGGCAATTTTCAAGGATTTCCACAAAGCGCATAAGGCTTTCAGGCTTGCTGTTTCCAATGTTATAAATCTTGTAGAATGCACCGTCGTCTGTAGCCTCTGGAGTTTTTTGCATAACTGCACGAACGCCTTTCACAATATCGTCAACAAAAGTAAAATCGCGGTACATATCACCGTTGTTGTAAATCTGAATCGGCTCGCCTTTTACAAGTTTGTTTGTAAATTTAAAATATGCCATATCAGGGCGTCCCATAGGACCATAAACTGTAAAAAATCTTAAGCCCGTGCATGGAATTTTATACAGTTTTGAATATGCGTGCGCAAAAAGCTCATTGCTTTTCTTTGTTGCCGCATACAGTGAAACTGGATTATCAACCTTATCTTCTGTTGAATATGGAACTTTTTTGTTTGAACCATAAACGCTGCTTGAAGAGGCAAAAACCAGATGCTCAACTGGATTGTGCCGACAACATTCAAGGATATTGTAAAAACCTATCATATTTGAATGGATATATGCGTCAGGATTATCAATTGAATAGCGAACTCCAGCCTGAGCCGCAAGATTTACAACAACAGCTGGCTTATATTTTTCAAAAAGCGAATCCATCAATGATTTGTCCGCAATATCGCCTTTTACAAATGTAAAATCTTTTTTCAACGCAGAAAGCATATCAAGCCGTTCCTGCTTTAAAGAAACATCGTAATAGTCAGTTATGCAGTCAATTCCTACAATTTTTATGCTGGAAACATTTTCCAAAAGATTCTTACACAAAAAACTTCCAATAAATCCAGCCGCGCCGGTAACAAAAACAGTTTTATTTTCCAAAGAAATATTTGCCATAAAATAAGTATAGAACTTTCAGTTAAAAAAGTATAGAGTTTTTAAATCATGATAAAACCGAAATAATTTTTCTTGCGGCAGAAAAAAATAAAAAAAACTCGGCTTATTCACAAAATCAATGTAGAACTGCCCTCTTTTTATGCTATAATATTATAAATTCCAATTCATGAGGTTTTTATGACTTACGTCTATGTTCTGGTTTCCGGCAAAAATGACTTATATTACGAGCAGGCTTTGATGTCAACTTATTCTCTGCGGAATCTTATGCCGGACGCAAACGTAGTTCTTCTTGTTGACAACAAAACCGAAGATTCAATAAATTCAGATTTCCTAAAACGTGCAGAAATCAAAAAATATGTTTCAAAAATAATTTCTGTCCAGTTTGATGAAAAAGTTTCCAATGTGGAACGCTCGCGCCTAATAAAAACTTCAATTCCAGAATATGTTGATGATGATTTTTTGTACATCGACTGCGACACAATAATTGCGGATGACCTTTCAGAGATTGAAAAAATTCCGTACAAAACAGCCGGAATTTTAGACGGACACGTAATGCTGAATGAGCATATCCACAAAAAATACTTTTTGGTGCGCGACAAAAAACTCGGGTTTCATGGAACAGAAGCCGCGGATTGCAATATAAACGGCGGAGTTATTTTTGCCCGAAAATGTGAGGAATCAAAAAATCTTTTTAAGTCATGGAACGAAGCGTGGAAATATTCTGCGTATCAAAAACATGATTTTCACGATCAGAGCGCGCTTAACGAGGCTAATTACAGAACAGGATTAAAAATGCAGCTGCTGGACGGAGAATGGAACTGTCAGCCAAGCCACGGCGGATTGGCGTTTCTAAAAAATGCAAAAATCATCCATTATTATTCCAGCGAATTTTCAGGAAAAAACTACATTCCTTATTACAAACTTGCGGACAAGGAACTTCAAAAACGGATAAAAACTGAAGGAAAAATTCCAGACGACATAAAAAAAATGATAGATGACCCGAAATTTCAGTTCAATAAAGTCCACTTGATAAACGACCAAAGAATTGTAAGCATTATGCAAAGCCCGATTATATTCACTTTTGCAGACATAAAAGCAAAAATGCCGTGGCTATTTGATTTTATTGAGGCGCAATTCTCTTTTTTAAGGAAAATAGGAAAAAAACTAAAAAAGTAGCAAAACGTCAAGCCAGATTTTTATTTGTATCCGTCTGGCTTTTCCATTTCGTCAGAATCTTGTGTTGGCTCATATTTTTTGCGTTTTACAAATCCGCTGTCAAAATAGAAAGTTACAGCCTTGCATTCGGAGCGGACTTCGTCAATTTCATCGCGCACAAGAATTTTTGCGCCAGGATAAACAGTTCCGCTTGCATTGACACAGCCAACAACTTTCAGCTCCCTGTTATGAGCATTGATTTCGTTGATTTCTGTTGTCATTTTTTCGCTTGAATCCATCAAGTCAACACGCTGATTTCTTAAGTTCGCAAGTGTTTCTTCCTTTTCTTTTGGAAGCGAACGGCGCACTTTTTTCTGGTTTTCCAAAGTTGAAATATTCAAGTCAACTTCTTCAAGCTGCTTAACAACATTTGACTGCATTTCCTGAAGCTCCTGCAGTCTAAGCTTTGCCTTGGGATCAAAACCAACTTCAAGGATTGTTTCAATTCCGCCGCCAGAAGAGCCGATGTTCTTTGCTGTAATTTCCTCTGTAGCAAAAAGATGACCACCAATAATAGAAGCACGCTTTCCCTTTAAGAGGATTTTTTTCATCGCAGTAACATTGCTATTCATGATATTGTCATTTACAACAACATATTCTTCCGCTGTAACTTTTACATTCTGAAGGAATCTTGCCCAGACTGATTTGCTTGTAATTATCTCGCCTTCATCGCGGCCCATCACACCTTGAGAAATAACAATATCACCGCCAGCTTCAATATGGCAGTTTCCAACAGAACCGTAAATTTCTATGTTTCCGTCAGCCTTTATGCTGAATCCGTCTTCAACGTTTCCGCGGCAAACAACAGTTCCCATGTAAGTGATATTTCCTGATTTGATGTTGACGCCTGGAACTTCGTAAACTTCTTCAACTGTAATTTTGTCGCCAACCAAAGTTACGTTTCCGTTTTTCTCTGCGATAACAGTGCGTCCGTCTGAATCAAGCTTTGTGTTCTGCCCAAGAGGAATCGGAATATCTTTTCCGTTTTTTGCTTCAAGATAACGGCCAAGAATAGTTTTTCCGCCCTTTCCGCGCTGAGGAAGAACTTTTACCGCCAAAGGCTGGCCGACAACAACATTCTGAATAAGGTTAAGCTCCTTAAAGTCAACCTGGCCATTCGCAGTTTCCTTCAGTCTGAGTTTTGTCTTGTCAGTTTCAAATTTATAATCAATGTACGCGTCAGTGCCGTTGACAGGAAGAATCGCAGTCGCAACTTCGTAAGGCATATTATAAATCGGATTGTCAACAAACGAAATTATTTTGTCGTCTTCAATTCCGGCGACAACGCCTTGCGTCTTTAAAGCATTCTTTATATTCTCTGCGGAAATTTCAGAGCCGCCTTGAGACGGAGGTGAAACAGTAATGGTTGCCTGCATTTCATCCTTGGAAATATCAACAGCCATAACAGCATCTCCTGCCGCAACATGGGTAAATGTACCGGCTTCAACATAACTGTTGTCAGTGCCTTCTTCCGCAAGTTTCTTTAAAAGCTTTTCATCAAGCGAAGTATTATCCGGCCGCCGGGCTTCATTAATAAGGTCTGACGCGGAAACTGGCGTTCCAGAGCCTTTTGGCAACGTAACTTTTACAAATATGCGCGAGCCAAACCTATGCACATAGAACATTCCGTCAACTCTTTCATTTTCAGCATTTCTTGCGCTAGCCTGTTCTCCAGCAAGGGAAGCTGCTTCTTTTTCTTTTTTCTGACGGATTACAGTAGGATTTTCATATACGCGGATTCTCCAAGGCTTTTTCATAAGACCAATAATGCCCTGGCTTCCTCTTTCTATAACTTCATATTCAAGGTTGTTTTTTTTTGAATCAAGCTGAACAGCAGCATCATCAAGACACTCATCCAATGTGTCTGCGCGGACTTCAACAGTGTGAATGTCCTTGTCAAACGCAAGCTGCTTTTCCATGTCTATTCTAAGCTTGTCAAGAGTTACCATAAGACCTCTTAAAAAATTCCTTTGCGGACACTTGTAAGTTTTGCACGCAAACGCAAATTCGCCTTTGAATGAAGCTGGCTTATGCGGCTTTCGCTTACATTAAGAACCTGGCCAATTTCTTTAAAAGACAAATCCTCGTGGTAATAAAGAACAATCACCATTTTTTCATTTTTAGGAAGTTCGTTTATAGCTTGAATTATAACTCTGCGGATTTCTTCGCGTTCAACAATGACATCAGGATTAAGACTGTTCGGAGCTTCAATGCTGTCCCCAATTGAAACGTGCTCGCTCTCATCCCCAGAATACCAAACATCGTTCAGTGAAAGCACACTTGTTCCGCTTACCTTCATAACAGCCGACTGATATTCAGCTTCTGTCATGTTCATGGCTTTTGCAATTTCCGCATCAGAAGCCGTACGTCCCAGTTTAGACTCAAGCTCAACAATCGTGTCTTCTATCTCGCGGGATTTTTGACGCACAGAACGCGGAACCCAGTCCAATTCCCTAAGCTCATCAAAAATTGCGCCTCTTATGCGTGTTGTTGCGTAAGTCTTGAATTTTACGCCTTTGTCAATGTCAAATTTATTTATTGCATCCAAAAGCCCAAACTGTCCAAAGCCAACAAGGTCGTCAAATTCCACGCTGTCTGGCATTCCTGTAGAAACTCGTCCTGCAACCCATTTTACAAGGGGCATATACTGACGGATTAAACGGTCTCTTATTGCGACAGATTTGCTTTTTTTATACTCACGCCAAAGTTCGGCTTCTTCGTTTTCATCTAAAATTTGATTTGCCATGTATCCCACACCCTTGCTAGAAAACCTTTAGAAGTTTCTTTTCCAAAGATTTTCGTTAATATCCCCATATTACACTTCATCTTTTTTTAGCAATGTCCTTATTGCGCTTGCAATTGTCTTTGTATCCTGATCTACAGAAACTTTTCCATCTGTAGGCGCAGAAGGAAGTTTTTCAGAAGATTCAGTTTGAGCAAAATCAGAGTCATTTATAACGTCCCCGTCGTCATCTGATTCACCAGAAAAAACACCAATATCAGGCAAAGCATCTATTTCATGCGACTGGGCAGCTTTTTCAGAAGACGCAGCCGCCACTGGATTTTCAGGCTCAGCTTTTTCAGGCGCGCTAGAATCCGCAACAGGAATTGCATTTTCTACAGGCTCATCAGTTGAAGATTCCGCTTTTTGCAAAGAATCAGCAACAGGGGCATCTTCCGTTTTTTCTTCAAACTTCGAAGCCGTTCCTACAGAGCCGCCGCCATTAAAGAAATTTTTATTTGCGCTCACATCAAAATTTGGAGCAGCCTCATCTTCTGTAAGATTTTCATCATCTATTGTAATATTCACAACAGAGCCAGCCTTTGAAATCGGCTTTTTTCCAGCCTCGTCCTTTGAATCAGACAAAGTTTCAACAGAAAGAAATCTTTTATTCAAAAATCCTGCCGCAAATGCCAAAAGCGCAAAAACCACGGCAAAAATAATTCCGCGGAAAGAAGCAACAAAAAACCGATGAGTAGAAATAATGCTTATAAGGAAAGACAGAACAAATCCAACACCAGCAGAAGCAGCTACATTTTTTAAATTGAACATGTTCTTTCCTCCCGTTTATTATATTCTTATAGATTAAGGCAAAACACCTCTAAGGTCAAGATTTATTTTTTCTTGCCCCCAAGGAACTTTTTAAGGAAGTTTGAAACTCCTGCATCCGACGGAATATCAGTTTTTTCTATTCTGCCCACAATATGCTTTAGGCACACAGCTGGCTTGGAAGTCGGATTTATAATCATAAAAGGCTTTTGGCGTATAACGGAAGCCTGAACAACTGGATCATCGTAAACAAACCCAATGTATTCAACTTTGTAATTCAAGAACTGCGCCACAATATTTATAATCAAGTCTGAAATACGTTTTCCTTCATCAGAAGAATGAACTCTGTTTACAAGAAGCTTTAAATTTATCTGCCTGTGAAGAAGCTCTGTTGTGATTATTTTTATAATTCCATAGGCATCTGTAATCGCAGTTGGCTCTGGAGTTGTAATTACATAGACTTCATCAGCGGCGGCAAGAAACTGAAGAACATTGTTTGAAATTCCAGCTCCAGTATCTATTATGATAATGTCAGCATTTGAAAGAGAAGCGAATTCTTTTGCAAAGTAGTCAAGCTCATCATTTGAAAGATTTGCAATTTTAGAAAATCCGTTTGCGCCTGCAATAAACTTAAAGCCAAATTCCGTGTCCAAAATTATTTCGTTCATTGTTTTTTTGCGGTTTATTACGTGCATAAGATTATACTGAGGAACAACGCTCAAAAGAACATTCACATTCGCCATTCCCAAGTCGCCGTCAATAAGTATGACTTTTTTTCCAAGCTGGGAATACGCAATCGCCATATTTACTGCGATATTAGTTTTTCCAACTCCGCCCTTTCCGCTTGTTATAGCAATTATTCTTGTTTTATGTGGAGCTGCCGGCCTAGCGAAATTATCTTCATTCATAAGAGCGCGCAATTCTTTTGCCTGTTCTTCCATTTATATTCTCCTGTTGCCCTGATTCAATTTTTAGATTACTCTGCTTCTTTATCGGCAGTTCCGAACTTTTTTTCAATATGTTCTATATTGATTTTAAATCCTGAAAGATTTTTTAAGAACCATTTTGGATCCGCCCGCTGAATTGTGTTCAATACATCCTGACCTGTCGTAATCCAGGACACAGGCTTGTTCTTTTCTGCCAAAACGCTTATTACACGTCCAAACGATGTGGTTTCATCGCATTTTGTAACAATTATGCTTTTAAAATCAAATCCTTCATAATTGCGGATTATATTTTCCAAGTCTTTCGCGCTCACTCCTGCCGTAATTGCAAGGTAAACATTTTCGTTTAAATTTTTAACATTTAAAATGGTGCGCATTTTTGCTATGTTTTCATAATCATTCGGACTGTAGCCGCTTGTATCAATAAAAATATAGTCAGAATTAGAAACGTAGCTATCGCAAAGAATTTTCAAATCTTCAGAACTTTCAGCCTTGTCAACATTCACGTTTATAATTTCCGCCCAGCGTTTAAGCTGCTCAATAGCGGCAACACGCATTGTGTCTGTTGTAATCATGCGGATTCTAGGCGGATACTTGTATTTTTCGCGGTTCTTTTTATAGTCGATTGAAATGCGGGAACTCATCTTTGCAACAGTAGTTGTTTTTCCAACTCCTGTAGGTCCAACAATTATAATGACTTGCGGCGCAGATTTTTTTTCTTCAAAAGCAATAGGAATGCTCGCACCAATCCAGTCCGCCACACAAGTCTGAACATAGTCAAAATCATCAAGCTCTTCAAGACTGAATTCATTTTTCATTCGGGAACACATTTTTTTTATGTAAGATTTTGTAAATTCGTTTTCCTCAAGAAGCTCTTGAATTTTTAAAATTGAAGGATGTTCCTTTTCCGCAGAAGTGGCCTGAACAATTGTCTTCATCTGCTCCTGCATTTCATTTTTAAACTGGTCAAACTGCTTTGTGAGCTGCCCAATCTGAAGATTGTTTGTAACAGTTGGATTTACTTTTGTTAAAAATTCATCGCGCTTCTGTAAAAAAGAATCCTGATGAGAATGGATTAGAGGCGAAGAATTTTGAAGCGGAAGTCCGCCTGTTGAAGAAACCCTTGTGTATCCTGTGCTTGCAGGATAGTTGACTTTCCTTGTAAAAGCAGGCTGATCCAATGAAGAATTTGTAACTTGGTATCTTAAAACAATCTGCTCACGCTGAAAAAAACCAAGAAATCCTGCGGAAAGCCTAGTTTTGCAGCCAAGCACTTGAAAGTTTGTTCCATATTTATCGTAAAGTTTATCCATGCATTCATCGCGGGAACGACCAGTAATGCTTTGGACATTCGTGTTATGCTCATTGTCAGCCATTTATTTCTCCAAGAGATTCAACTTTTATATTTGGCGAAGCAGCCATCACTTCGTTTATAGACAAAACTATTATTCCCGGCATTTCAAGTTCTGTAGAAGACTTTACAAGCCGGCGCACTTCGGACGGACACAAAATAACAGGAAGATAATTTCTTTCACGGACAGCAGCAACAGCATTGCTCATTGCGGAAATATAATTCCTTGCGTCAACAGGATCAAATGCGACAATAGGACCTTTGCCCGGCATATCGGCTCTGTGGTCAAGAATTTTCTGGGCAAGACTTTGCGAAAGATTCAAAACGTGAAGAACTTTATTTTCATCCGCATACTGCTGGCAAATTTGCGCGCCAAGAGCTTCACGCACTTTTTCTGTAAGTGTCCAAGAGTCGCGTGTAAGTTTTCCGTAGTCTCCCAAAGTTTCAAGTATAACAACCATATTGCGGATGCTGACCTGTTCCTCAAGAAGATTTTTAAGAACAGCTTCGATTTCACCGTAAGAGAATCTGTGGTCGCCGGTTGTAACTTCATCAACAACAACAGGATTTGTCTTCTTGATTTCTTCAATAATCGCACTGACACTCTGGCGGCTAAGAATTTTAGAAGCGTTGCGTCTTATAAGTTCCGTAAGATGAGTTGCAATTATAGTAGGAGCGTCAATCACCGCATAGCCGGCTTTTTCTGCTTCAATGCGTTTTGAATCAGGAAGCCAGATCGCATCCATTCCAAACGCAGGATCTTTTGTTTTTTCTCCAACAATTTCTCTGTCTTTAGGAACATTTCCTGTGTTCAGGCACATAAAATGTCCAAGCTTAAGGCGGCCTCTTCCAGCTTCAATTCCGCGGATTTTAAACGAATATTCTTCCGGAGAAAGCTCCATTTGATCCATAATATGAATCGGCGGAATAACAAGTCCCAAATCAAGGGCGGCTTCACGGCGGATTCTTTTTACACGCGACATAAGCTCCGCGCCTTTTTCATCGTCAACAAGAGGAATAAGCGCATATCCAATTTCAAGTGAAAGCTCATCCAGCTTGACAACAGGAGAAATTTCCTCTGGTCCGCCATTTCCTTTTTGAGGAGAATTTTTCGCCTGCTCTGCTTCAACTGCCTTCTGCTCTTCTTCTTTTGTTTTTAGGCGGGAAAGCCGAGTTCCAACAAAAATAAACAAAATTCCAATCGGAACAAGAGTTGCTGTAGCTCCGTTATGGAACGCAAGTCCAAGAGCCGCCAATGTAGCTCCAACAATAACATAAATTGTTCCGTTTGCAGAAAACTGCTCTTTGAGCTGGTCGGAAAGCAAGTCGCCATCGTTGCTTCCAGTAATCAAAAGTCCTGTTGAAAAAGAAAGCAGCAAAGACGGAAGCTGAGACATAAGTCCGTCGCCAATCGTAAGCTTCGCATAGCTGTCAAGTGCATCAGTTATAGAAGCTCCCGCCATAGTTCCAGTTACAATTCCTCCGATAAGGTTTACAACTGTAATAAAAATTCCAGCCTTTACGTTTCCGCTTACAAATTTAGAGGAACCGTCCATTGCAGAATAAAAGTCAATTTCCTGCCTAAGCTGATTAATTTTAAGCTCGCCTTCTTCTTCTGTAATAGAACCGTTGTTAATCTGATTTTGAATCGTAAACATTTTGTTGTTCATGGCATCCAAAGTAAAACGCGCCGTAACTTCGGAAACACGGTCCGCGCCTTTTGTGATTACAAGAACCTGAACAACAATCAGAATAATGAAAATTATAAATCCGATTAAAACCTTGTCGCCAGCAACAATGTTAGCAAATGCCTGGACCATTTCGCTCTGCCCAGCCATGTGCCCGGAAGTTTTCACCGGATGAACAAGAATATTTCTAGTGGAAGAAATGTTTATTGCAAGACCAAAAATCGTTGTTATAAGGACAACCCGCGGAAACGATGTAAAATCCGCAGCACGCTTCATATAGATAACGGTCAAAAGAATTATAAAAGAAAGCGCAAGGTTTATAACCATTGCAAGATCTATAAAAGCTGTTGGAAGCGGAATAAACATAAACAAAACAACGACGATAATACCTACCGCCAGTGAATTGCGTAAAATAAAATTTAAAATACTACCGCTTGAGCCGCGCTTTTCCGCCATCGAGTCCCCACCCTAACTAAAAAGCTTCAAATTTGAAATATAATGTCTTTTTATTCTACTACAAAAAAAGGATTTTGAAAACGGCAAAAAGTAACTTTTAAGTGGATTTTTTGTTTCTTTCCTTATTCATAAAGCCAACCTGAGCATAAACAGCCGCAATAGCCCGCAAATAAGATGTAGGAATTATGTCGCCAACTTCAGTATCTGCATAAAGTCCGCGGGCAAGAGGACGGTTTTCGATTATCGGAACATTATTTTCAGCGGCTATTTTTTTCATTGTCTGCGCTGTATTGTCAGTTCCTTTTGCGGTAATCATCGGCGCGTCTTGCTGCTCTTGCTTCCACTGAAGGGAAACTGCATAATGCGTAGGGTTTGTAATTACAACATCTGATTCACGCACAGCTTTTGGCATATTTTGTGAAAGCATTTCTTTTTGCGCGGATTCAAGCCTGCCTTTTACTTCCGGGTCGCCTTCGCTTTCCTTGAATTCCTCTTTTACTTCCTGCTTGGTCATTTTCATCTGCTCTTTAAATTCCCTGCGCTGCATTACATAATCGAACACGCCGATTACAATCAAAATAACAGCAGAAACCACAAGCAACTGGGCAACCATTCCAGAAACAGAACGCAAAGCCAAATCAATTCCGCCAGCCTTTAAAAATCCAAGAGTCTTGGCCAAATCCAGGCGGATAAGAAGAACTGCGACAGCAACAATAATAGCAACTTTTAAAACAGACTTTGCAATATTAAAAAGCCCCATCATAGAAAACAAAGTCTTTTTAAAGTACTCGCCGAATTTTGGAACAATTTTTGAAAACTTTGGTTCTATTGTTTTTGTTGTAAAAATGAATCCTCTGTTCTGAACTAAATTTATTATGACGCCAGCAAGAATTCCTGCAAGCGACAAAGGAAGCACAATCGGAAGAAGATTCCGCAAAAAAATATAATAAAATCTTGCATCGTCAATTTTCTGGGCAGTTACGTTGTTAAAGTAAAAAATCATCATCTCGCAGATTTTATTATAAAACCAGGGAGCCAGCAAAATAAGAACTGCGACAACAAAAAGGAAAACAACAGTTCCATTCAGCTCCTGGCTTCTTGCAATGCGGCCTTCTTTTCTTGCTTTGCGGAGTTTCTGTTCTGAAGCTTCTTCTGTTTTGCCTTCATCTTCCGCGGCAAACCACTGCAAGTCCATCACTGCCCGCCTCCGCTAAGCCCGATAAAAAGCTTTTCAATTTCAAGAAGTCCGCCTTTAAAGCAGCCTTCAAAAAATTCAATGAACTGCGGAACAAGAACAAAAATTAAAAAGTATGCAGTCAACATAAGAACAGGAAATCCTTCCGAAAGCAAATTCATCTGCGGAGCCGCCTTTGAAAGAATTCCGACCGTAACATTTATCAAAAAAAGAGACGCCATAACAGGCAGCGCAATAATCAGCGCGTCTTTAAAAAGCAATGTAAGCGACTTCATCATAAATTCCGCAAGAAACCGCGAATTGTCTACTATTGAAATTGCGCTTATGACTTTAAAGCTTTCAGACATTCCATTTAAAAGCAGCATCTGAAGCCAGTTGTTCTGCAAAAACACAAGCATCGCCATAAAGTTAAAAAACTGTCCCATAAGCGGATTTTCAACCTGGCTAAGTGAATCGTAAACTTCGCTTGCGCTAAGTCCCATCTGGAACGCAAAAAATTGTCCGGCTGTGCTGAACGAAGCAAAAATAATCTGCACAAAAAAACCAAGGATTATTCCAATCATCGCTTCTCCGGCAAGCAGGAAAATATATTCAAGCGAAAAATTTCCTTCAGGTGAAATATAGTTTTTATATGAAGAAAAAATTCCGTCCGCCAAAGAAATCTGCGGAAAAATAAAAAACGCAATGTAGCCTGCAAGCGCAATTTTTGCAGTTCTAGGAACAGTTCTTGAAGAAAAAAGCGGAAGCGTCATTATCGTGGCAAAGCATCTTACCGCAACAAAGAGAAAAACAGGCGCGTCAGAAACAATCCGCTCAAGCATTCTATCTTGCCATAGCCGGAATCAAATTAAGAATTCCTCGGAAATACTGAGCCAAAGAATTAAACATAAATCCGCCAAGCAAAGCAATTACAAAAAGAATCGTAAGAAACTTTGGCAGGAAAGTAAGCGTCTGCTCCTGAATAGAAGTTGTAGCCTGAAAAATCGCAACGATAAGTCCTACCAAAAGAGCCGCGCCAAGAATAGGAGCGCACATAAGAAAAACCTGCAAAATTCCACCACGAACTAAATTATTAATAAGATTCAACGACATAATTTCCTCCCATTCAAAATCCGAACGTCAAAGATTTTCCTAACGCAAGACGCTCACAAAAAGCTGCTGAGTCAAAAGATGCCAGCCGTCAACAAGAACAAAAAGCATCAGTTTGAACGGCATAGAAATTTGCACTGGCGGAAGCATCATCATTCCCATGCTCATAAGAATACTTGCAACAACCATATCAATTACGATAAACGGAATATATAGAAGAATTCCTATTTTAAATGCGACTGTAAGCTCATGCAGAATATAAGCCGGAATCAAAACATAAGTCGGAACATCAGAAGCATTAGCCGGACGCTCAAGGCCAGCCATAGTCATAAAAGTTCTTATGCTGTTTTTGTCGTTTCCCATCTGACGGAACATAAAAATTCTTATAGGCGACTCTGCCTTTTCAATAGCTTCTGTCAAAGTAATTTCATTGTTCGAAAGCGGCTGAAAAGAATCCGTGTAAATCTGCCTGAATGTCGGCCACATGCAAAAGAGCGTCATAAAAATTGCAATGCCATTTAGAACTGCGGTCGGTGGAACTTGCTGCAAAGAAAGCGCTCTTTTTATAAAATCAAGGATAATCGAAAAACGCAAAAAGCAAGTCATTAAAATAAAAATGCTTGGCGCAAGAGTTAAAAGCGTAAGCAAAAGCAAAAGCTGCACGCTGAACGCAACTTCATTTCCAGAGCGAGGAGCCGTAGCTGAAAAACTCAAATTCGGAAAGTCCAAGCCCGTTATGCGGCGGTTCATTTCCGTAGTTCCGCTTGAAGAGCCTTCTGGAAAATTATTCTGGCTTTGCGATGACAATGGAAAAAAGCAGCAAGCGCAAACTAAAAGCGCAACAGCAAACTTAAAAAAACGTTTTTTCAGCAAGAAAAGGCTTTTCATTTTTCTTCTCCGCCAACCATTTTGTCCTTCAAGGAATTTATAAGATCCATTGTGCCTTTGTCATAAGCTGATTTTTTTGCCGCCGGAATATTTTCCTTGGATTCTTCTTTTTTTCCTGGCATAAAAAGCTGAAGGATTTCTTCAAATGAACGCGGCTTTTTTGCGTTGCTGTTCATGTCGGCATAGCGGTTCATTGCGTCAATGAGATCTTTGTCGTCGATTTCCTTTATAAGCGAAATGGAATTATCTGAAACTCCAAGAATAAACGCCTTGTTCCAAAGACTTACAATTTGAACTGATTTTCCTTCGCCAAGACTTATAAACGAAACTTTGCGCAAAAAGACATCGTCTTCCACAGCTGGCTCAACGCCCATAGACTTGCGCATAAATTTGAACAAAAAGTAAATCGCCGCAATTATGATTCCTAAAACAAGAATCATGCGCACAAAAATTCCGATTCCGCCGAAAGAGCCAGAAGAACTAAAAGCGTTTTCATCTGAAGTCCCAGAATCAGAATTTTCTGAAAAGTCTAATGAAATCTGAGAGTTTTCAATCTGCGCGGAAGTAAGATTTTCGGAAGGAGAAGAAGACTGCTGGGCAAAAGAAAGTCCAGCGCATAAAGCCAGCAATGCTGCTAAAATTTTTATTTTTGAATAATTCATTTTCCCACCCAAAGCAACAAGCCATTTGCGTTATCCCCACCGCATTTCAAGCCTGCCGCTTTTATATTCGGCGGAGCTTTTAAACTTCAATGAAATTCAAAAGCCCCTTGCAAATTTATTTTCACATAGATGAAGCCACGTGTTCAAGAGACGGAAGAATTTCTGTAACACGAACACCGAAGTTTTCATCAATAACTACAACTTCGCCCTTGGCAATAGGCTTGTGGTTTACCAAAATATCAACAGGCTCACCGGCAAGCTTGTCAAGCTCGATGATTGTTCCTTCGCCAAGACCCAGAATATCCTTGATTGTTTTCTTGGTGCGGCCAAGTTCGACCGTCATTTCCATGAAAACATCCATAATCAAGTTGATATTTCCCTGCTCGCCGCCGCCTACAGACTGCGCAAAATTCGGGAACTGCAATGACTGAACATTCGGAGGAGTCTGCATCTGCATTCCGCCCATCATTGAAGGATTAGGCATCTGCTGCATTCCCATCATATTGCCGCCCATTTGCATACCTCCCATCATCGCAGGATTAGGCTGCATCTGCTGCATTCCCATTCCTCCCATCTGCATTCCGCCCATCATTGGCTGCTGAGTAAATCCTGCGGAAGGAGAAGACATCTGCGGAGCTCCACCCATGGCAGAAGAACTTTCCATTCCAGAATTTGCAGAAGACGCTGGCTGTGAAGCAGGCTTTGAGCCGCCGCCAAGAGCACGCGCCATTCCGTCAGCAGCAGAACCGCTTACAGCTTCCCACAAGGTAAACTGCTCGCCACCAACAGTAACTGGATATGTAAAGCAAGCAAAAGTTCCCTGAGGCATACGAATCATTGCCTTTGGCTCTTTTACAGCTTCTGGAGGATTTGTAGCAAGTCCCGGAAGTTTTCCGCCTTTGCTAAGCTCTGTTATTTCCGCGCCTGAATGAGACGAAACTACTTCTGAAATCACAGAAAGTCCCATATCATCAAGAGCAGGATTTTCCTCTTTGTTTATATATCCAACAAGCTTTGTTGCAAATTCCGGGGACATAAGGAAAAGATGGTCTCCGCTTAATCCAGAAGAGAAGTCCGCCATTACAGCAACAGCTTCTTCCGGAAGTTTTGCAAGCAACTGATCCCGTCCAATTGCCTCAACAACAGGCGCGCCCGGAACAGTGTCTTTTTCTGTCATATTTTTAATGACATCAGCAAGCTTGTCTTTTATAGTTCCAGCAAAATTCTGCAATGTTGGAACATCAATGTCAACCTCTGGAGCAGAATTAAACGAGCCGCCTGAACCAAGTCCGCCGACATCTACGCCGGACAGCAATGCATCGATTTCTTCCTGTGATATAGATCCTTCACTCATAGGTTATCGTCTCCTTCTGGTGTTAATTCTTCAAAATTTTCAGTTTCCTGCTCGTCGATTTTTTCAATAATCTGAACGGCAACCTTTTTCCCGACAACGCCAGGCTGACAGTAGAATTTCTTCTTGCTGCCCACACTTAATGTAAGCGGCTCTCCAACCTTTATAGTGTTAAGTCTTATAACATCGCCTGTCCTAAGACTTAGAACATCTCTAATAGGAACATTTATTGACCCGATGTCCGCAACAAGCTCCATCTCAACATCCGCAAGTTTTTCCTTGAGAGTTCCAAGGTATTGCGTTGTGGAGCTTCTTCTAACTGAACTGAACCAGAAAGAAGATGAAAGTTTCGAAACAATCGGCTCAATCGTTATATAAGGAATACAGATATTCATCATACCCGCTTCCTCTCCGATTTTTATTTCCAAAGTAACAAGAATGACCATTTCGCTCGGAGGAACAATTTGTGCAAACTGCGGATTTGTTTCAATCTGCTGAAGGCGCGGGCGCAAGTCTATAACCTGAGTCCATGCTTCTCTCATGTTCGCCAAAATGCGGACAATGATTCCTTCCATAACAGACTGCTCAATATCTGTAAGGTCGCGGTTTACTTTTCCGCCTGTATCTCCAGAGCCGCCAAAAAGACGGTCAATTATTATAAAAGTAATTTCAGGAGCAATTTCAAGAACAGCGTTTCCTTTTAAAGGATCCATGTTGATTACAGCCAAAGTTGTAGGAGTTGGAATAGAACGAATGAATTCCTCGTAAGTCAGCTGATCTACAGAAGCAACATGGACATGAACCAAAGTACGCAGCTGGGCAGAAAGGCTTGTTGTTGTAAGACGCGCAAAAGTTTCGTGCATATTGGAAACCGTGCGAATCTGCTCCTTTGAAAATTTATCAGGACGGCGGAAGTCGTAGATTTTTATACGCCTGGTATCGGTAACCGGCTTAAATTCATCTGCTTCGCTTTCGCCAGTGCTTATAGCCTGAAGGAGCTGGTCAATTTCATCCTGTGACAGAACTTCATTCATGTCTCATTCCACCTTTTTTCAGCTTACTGCTGAACAACATCCTTTCCTGTAAAACGAACATCGCGTATTCTGGAGTTGCTTAAAATATCATCGTTTATCTGGTCACGGATCTGCTGTCTTAGAACTTCCTCATTCTGCGGACGCAAATCTTCAACAGTCTGCTCTGAAAAAAATCTTCTCAAAAAGTCAATGATTTCAATACGGCGCTCTGTGATTTCAGTTGAAGCCGCCTTGTCCTCCTTTTTGTAGCCAAGCGCAATTGTAACGCTCACACTCGCCGGAACAGGATCGCTTGTTGATGTGCGGATCTGATCCAAAGAAGTGTACCAGTCATAAGATTCTCTTTTTACAGTATATTCCTCGCTAATTGGAATTGACTGCGAAGGTGTTTTTCCGCCTTTATTTAAAATAGCAGTTGTAACAACTACGATAGTAACAATGAAAATTACAGCAGCAACACCGATCAAAATAAATTTCAAAAGCTGAGGAAACGCGCCTTTTATTCCGCTCTTTTTTCCTGTTGAAACTTCAGCTCCGATGTCATCGCCCAAGTCGTCTGCATTGCTTTCGTCTGCCATAAAGTCCTCCCGGATTTTAAAATCTTCTCGTTATTTATATCGGAATTTTTAAATTTTATCTTAGAAGAAATTGAAAAATAAGCATTTCCACTAAAAATGTCCATCGTCAAGAACAATTACATCTACACGCCGGTTATACGCGCGGCCTTCCGCAGTGTCATTGCTAAGCTTAGGACGAGTATCCGCATATCCTGCAATAGAAAACTGCTGCTCATCTACGCCAAAATCCGCAAGATAATGCAGAACATTTGCCGCCCGAGCCGCAGAAAGTTCCCAGTTGCTAGGATAAATGCTTGAAGCAGGAACAGGCCTGTTGTCCGTATGGCCTTCAATGCGCCATCTTCTGCCGGCAACTTCCGGGGAAGCAAAAAATTTTGCAAGATTAAGCAAAGTTCCCCTAGCCTCTTCAATGTTAAGTTCCGCGCTGCCTTCCTCAAAAAAAGCATCGGATGCGAGTGAAATTACAAGTCCGCGTTCATCGCTGGTTATAGTTATTTTGTTTGATTTTACTTCCGGCGCAAAACTGGAAATCGCCTTTTTCATTGCAGGACCTAAAGCGCGGCCTTTTTCTATAGAAGGAAGAGAACTGACAACGTTTCCTAAGTTGGCAAGGCTTCCGGGACTTACAGAAATTCCACCGCCAGGATTATTATTTGAAAGCGAAGCCTGCAAAGCCGCCATCTGAACTGCATCTGATTCGGAAGGATCATAAAGCATAACGAAAAAGCAGAGCATGAGAGTAATCATGTCTCCGTAAGTGCCCATCCAGGCGGTTGACGGTTTTTCTGGTTCTTTTTTTTCTCTTTTTGCCATTGAAAAACTCCCCAAGCCTAGTCTTTCAAGATGTCGGACTCAATTGCCTTGCGGGATTTTGGATCCAAATATGTAAGAAGTTTTTGTCCAAGAATACGCGGGTTGTCTCCTGCCTGAATAGAAAGAATTCCTTCCAGAACCATTTCCTTTACATTCATTTCGTTTCCATTCTGCATAATGAGCTTCTGAGCCAAAGGTCCGAAAAGCCAGTTCGCAAGCATAGAACCATACAAAGTTGTAATAAGAGCAACCGCCATGTTAGGACCGAGCGCGCTTTTGTCTTCAAGGTTTCTTAACATACCAATAAGACCAATAACGGTTCCCATCATTCCGTAACCAGGAGCAAAACCTGCCCACTGAATAACAACGTTAATCCATGCCATGTGGCGGCTTTCTGCCTGAGCCATTTCATTTTCAAGAATAGAGCGGATTGCGCTTCCGTCGTTTCCGTCTACCATAAGACGCAAGCCTTCTTTTAGGAACGGGTCATCAAGGTCGTCAAGCCCTTCTTCAAGAGCAAGAATTCCTTCACGGCGGGCCTTTTCACTAAGGGCAACCATGTTTTGAACAGTTGTTTTTTCTCCGTAGTCGAAAGTTTTAAAAGCCCTTCCCATAATGCCAAAAAGACCGATAATCTGATTCATAGGGGCGCAAATCCACAAAGAAAAATAAGATCCGCCAATAGTTACGAAAATTGATGGAATATCTATAATACCCATAATGGATCCGCCGGACGTAAAAACACCAACTGCCATCATTGCAAGTCCGCCAAAGAATCCTATCAGAGTAGCTAAATCCATTTTTTCCTCCCGCTCGCGCAAGAATCAAAGTTCCTGCATTCCTATTTTTTTTCTATATATAACAATTCGTTCTATGATTTCTTCTGGAGATTCTTTTACAACAATTTTTTTACCTGAAAGAAGAGCAAGCGTAACATCAGGATTTTGTTCCATAGATTCAATCTGGTGCGGATTGACCCAGTATTTTTTTCCGTTCAGACGCGTTACTTCAATCATAATATACTATAATGAACTGTAAAATGTGAATCGTCAAGTATTTTAGACTATTTTTGACGTAAAAACAAGAGAAAGCAAACTTTTTAATAGTACAAGGCACTAAAGCTGCCAAAGGTTTTAGAGGACTTTGCTTCCGTTCGCCATAAGCTTAAAACGGCAGTCAAAAAATTCCGCGGCTTTTCTGCACATGAGCATTCGTCCTAAAAAAATATCAAAATAGTCGCACATTGTGCAAATGTTTTCATCAATCTGAAGATTCAGGGAAATTTGACCTTTTTCATGGTTTATTTTTAAAGTCGAATTTTCAACTGCAAAATTAACGCGGTCGTGTATATCGAATGCGGATTTTTCCTTTGTTCTTACGCGGTTTCGCCTTACGTCCGTTTTGTCTGCGATTATAAGGGCTGCGGAAACTTTGTCGAATGCTCCGCCTGTTGACTCGTCATGGTTTGCAATGCACGAAACGATTTCAATTCGGTCTTCGCAAGAGAAATCAAGCTTGCCAAGAATTTCATTTGCCAAAAGTCCGCCGTATTCTGCATGATGCTTTCTGTTTAGGGCATTTCCAATGTCGTGCATATATCCTGCTATTTTTGCAAGCTCAATCTTTTCTTTTGATTCCCCGAATTCCTGCAAAATAAATCCTGCCCGCTCAGAAACCAAGCCGCAATGTCCAGGCCCATGATCTGTAAAACCAAGATTTCCCAAAATTTCATTTCCCTTGTTCAAAAACGCATTTATTTCTGTGTTCTTTTTTATTTCTTCAACTGTCATATTATATATATTATAGAAAACATTTGTTAAAAAAGCATTAAATTAAAAATCATTACTTAAAAAATTCAAATAATAATCTGTTAGAGGCGCGCAAAAATTCTTGAACTTCCTGCTGAATAATTGTAAATTTCAGCCATGAAAACAAAAATCCTTGTAATTGAAGATGTTCCAGAAATGGCAGAGTTGATTTGCATGTACTTGAACAACGCGGATTTTGACTCGCTGGCATTTGACACAGCAGAAAAAGCTCTTGAAAAACTAAGCGCAGGATATTCGCCTGCTTTGGTAATTTTGGATTTAAATCTTCCCGGAATGAGCGGATTTGACTTTTTAAAGACTTTCAGAAAAAACTACAAAGCCACAATTCCTGTTATAATTGTTTCTGCGCGGGATGCAGATGAAGATATAATAGAAGGACTTGGATTTGGTGCGGACGAATTTGTAACAAAGCCATTCAGCCCGAAAGTTCTAGTTGCAAGAGTTCAGTCCAAGCTCGCGCGGCTTTGCGCAACAGAAGCTTCCGTGGAAGAAACAATAAATTTTGGTCCGTACACGCTTTACTGCAACAGCTGCATCCTAAAAAAAGGAACTGAAAAAATTCCGCTTTCCACAAAAGAATATGAAGTTCTTGAATATCTTGTAAAAAACAACAGCAAGCCTGCAACGCCAGAGCAAGTTTTTAATGCGGTATGGAAAACTCCGTTCGGAGACATGACTGCGGTTGGAGTTTATGTTCAAAGGCTAAGAAGAAAAATCGAGGAAGATCCTGCAAACCCAAAGTATATAAAGACAGTTTTTGGACTTGGCTACCAGTTCAGCATGGAAAACAATGAAAATTAAAAATCAAATTTCGCTTTTAATCACGGGAATTATAATACTTCCAACGCTGTGCATGATTCTTTTTCCGATTTACACATATTACAATTCCCCGCGAAGATTTTTAATGAAAGGCTACAAGGAAATTAGAAAAATAAACGAGGCGAATCTTTCTGAAAGCGACTGGAACCAGATTCAAAACTACATTGAAAAAATTCCGCCGGAAGTCCAGATTCTGATTTTTTACAACTCAAAAATTATTCTTTCTACAATTCCTGAATTAAAAACAGGAAGCACGCACAATCCCAAGGAACTGTTTGATTTTGTGCAGACAACAAATTCTTCTTACGACTATCAGTTTCAGTCTTTCTTTCTTGAAAACCAGCCGAAAAAAGATGCGCGCGACGGAAGCCACAAAAACAAAGGCTTGATTATAAGCCGATTCGATGCAAAAGAAAAAAACTCGCTGAAAAGAATTCCAAAATTCATGATGCACATATTTTTTGTAGTGCTTGCTTTTGAATCATTGTCAATCACGGTGATTATTTTAATTGCAAAGTCAGTTTCAAATTCAATAGAAATAATTCAAAAGGCAACTCAAAAAATTGCAAACGGAGAGCTTGACACAAAGCTTGAAATTTCAGGCAGAAGAAACTCAAATGAAATTTTGCAGCTCACGGAAGACTTGGAGCGCATGAGAAAAGCATTAAAGGAAAATCTTGAACGCCGCTCGCGCTTTATAATGGGAATAAGCCACGACTTGAGAACGCCAGTCGCGCTGATAAAAGGATATTCAGAAGCGGTTTCAGATGGAATTGTAAACAGCATTGACGACATAAAAAAATCGGTTTCAATAATAAACACAAAAGCCGGCCAGCTTGAATCAATGATAAATGACTTAATCAACTATGTAAAAATGGACAACATAGAATGGAAAAAAACTTTAAGGCCTGTTGAGCTGAAATCGTTTTTAAAGGACTTTGCAGCAAACATGGAATGCGCCGCAGAACTGTATAAACGGAAAATTTCAAGTTCAATAGAAATCGATGAGCAGCAAGTTCTTATGGACAAAAACCTTTTTACGCGGGCTTTGGAAAACATCTACGGAAACGCACTGCGCTACACAAATGACGGAGATTCAATTTCACTTGAAGCAAAAAAGAATTCACTTGGAAAAACTGAAATTTCAATAAGCGACACTGGAGTTGGAATTCCAGAAGAAGACTTGGAAAAAGTTTTTGAGCTGTTCTTCCGCGCTTCAAATTCCCGGCGTGAAAACGGAATGGGCATAGGACTTTCTGTAGTCAAGTCAATTATAGACAGCCACGGCTGGAGCATAAATGTAAAATCCAAGCCGAACCAAGGAACAACATTTACAATAACACTGAACTAAGAAAGCTTGAAATTATTTTCTTTATATTTTCTTTGTCGTCAGCATCCACAATGCAAGCTTCAGGAATTCCGCGCATAAAAGTGTATTGCTTTTTTGCATAATGGTGGCTGTTGAATTTTATTTTTTCTTTTATCTGCTCCAAGGAAAGACCTTCAATAAAAAATTCTCTGTAGCCAATGGCTTTCATCGCGGGAGAATCTTTTGTAAGCCCTGATTTTTTTAAAGCCTCAACTTCCTGCGCAAGTCCTGCTTCAAACATTTTTTCCACACGCAAATCGATGCGCCTGTAAAGTTCTTCTCTGCTCCGATTTAAAATCAGTATGCAAAATTTATACTGTTTTCTAAGTTCGCATGGAAGAGTGAATGAACTTAAAGGCTTTCCGCATGAATAGAAAATTTCAAGGGCGCGGCAAATTCTATATTCGTCATTTATATTTATTTTTTTTGCGCTCACAGGATCTACAATTTTAAGTTCTGCATACAGACTTTCTTTTCCTAAATCGGCAAGTTTTTGTTTTATCTGCGCTCTGATTTCAAGGCGGCTTTCTGGAGTTGACGGTGAGCCTAGCAAAAAATTTCTTATATAAAAACCAGTTCCACCAATCACCAAAGGAATTTTTTTTCTGCTCCAAATTTGCGCGCACAAAGAATCTGCGGAGTCAAGAAAGTTTCCAAGCCCAAATTGCTCCTGCGGATTTGCAACATCAATAAGATGAAAAGGAATTTCCTGCTGCTCCTCTTTTGTAGGCTTTGCAGTTCCAATATCAAGACCTTTGTAAACCGCCTGGCTGTCCGCGCTAATGACTTCGGCTTTTCCTTTAAAAACAAAAGAACTGCTTCTGCCGAACAAGTCTTCAGCCAAAGCAGTTTTTCCGCAAGCAGTTGGTGCAAAAACAACAATTACTGGAATCAATTTTCAATCAATGCAAAAAGCAAAATTAGCGTGCCGGAGCTTCAATAGCGTATTTAACTTCGCCTGAAAAAAGCTGACGGGCTGCAAGACTTACAACTTTTCCGTCGTTATCTTCTACAAGCTCAGAAACAGCAGGATCTTCTATCATGGCAAGTTTTGCAAGCTGATATGCGCGGCGGCTAGCAGCAACAGTAATGGCGTACATTCCGCCTTTGAATTTAGCAAGTTCTTCAAGTGGAAAAATCATAGTTTACCCCTCACAAAAAGTGAAATAATTATATCAAAAAACGCAGGTGTAGTCAAACAGAAACAAAAAAAGCTGAACAGACGAGGGTTCATCTGTCCAGCTAAGGTTGGGTTATGAATTAGAGGTTCTAAAGAAATTACTTTCTAAAGATTCCTAGTTCAACTAAATTAGCGTTTCAAGCCTAAAACAGTTTCAAGCATTGAATCTCCGGTTTGAATTGTCTTTGCGTTAGATTCAAATCCGCGCTGAGTTACAATCATGTCTGTGAGCTGCTCTGTAAGGTCAACGTTTGACATTTCCAAAGTTCCAGAAAGCATGCTTCCTTTTCCCTGAGTTCCGCTTTCGCCGATGTTTGCCATTCCAGAGTTGATTGATTCTGCGTAAGTGTTGTCGCCTTTTTTTTCAAGACCGCCCTGGTTTGTAAAGCTTGCCATTGCGACTTGTCCGATTGTGCGGACAGAACCATTTGAATAAACGCCTGTAATTATTCCAGACTGGTCAATCTTAAAGTTGTCAAGATAGCCGAGCTTGTAGCCGTCCTGATAGTTTGCTTTTGTTGTAGATTTTGAAGCAGCCTGAGTAATTGTGTTTTCCATTGAGCCGATTGTTCCAAGGTTCAAGTTGAAAGTCTGGCGGTATGGATTTCCGTTCGCATCGGCATTTGAATCAGTAACTGCATAAGAAGCCTGAAGAACGATTTCGCCCTGAGGGTTAGACTGATTTCCTGCGCTGTCAATTACAGACTGAAGTTTTCCTGTGTTGTCGAAATTCAAAGTGTAAGTATTCTGCACGCCATCTGTTGTTCCAAAGCCAATTCTTGTCTGTGTAAAATCAGCATTGTCCGGGTCAACATTTACAGTAACTGTCCACTGGTTTGGATCTCCAGGAACTTTTGCAAAATTCATCTGAACCTGATGAGCGTTTCCGTAAGTATCATAAATATCAATTTCTGTCTGCCAAGTTCCTTCAATGACCTGATCCGCAGTCGGATTGTCCGGAATTTCTGGTGTGTTCTTGTTAAGGTTGCAGAAGTATCTTACATTTTCTGTTGCTTTAGGCGGGTCTTTCTGGCCAACTGGAATCACCAAATCTGTAGGAGTTGCGGAAGAGCGCACAACCTGACGTCCGTTTACTTCTTCTGCCATCCAGCCCTGAACACGAAGTCCGTTAGCAGGATTTACAAGAGTTCCGTTTGAATCTGTTCCAAAGACACCTGCGCGTGAATAGAAAGTTTCATCTCCGTTTTTAAGAACAAAGAATCCGTTTCCCTGAATAGCAAGGTCGGTTGTGTTTCCTGTTGTCTGAAGGTTTCCCTGTGTAAAGATTGTGTCAATTGTAGCAACACTCATTCCAAGTCCGACTTCCTTAGGATTTACACCGCCCACTTCTTCTGTAGGACGTGCGGCACCGTTAATCTGCTGGCTTATCATGTCCTGAAAAGTAGCGCGGCCTTTTTTAAATCCGTAAGTGTTTACATTGGAAATGTTGTTTCCAATTACATCCATTCTTGTCTGGTGATTCTGCAAGCCCGAAACGCCTGCATAAAGTGATCTCATCATAAATTTACCCTCTTATGATTTTTTATACGAGTTCCCCCAACCTGAACTCATTCTCCGTAAACTGCGGAGATTTGTTTCATGTCATAATACATATTGTTTACGCGCACCTGCGGATTCGCTCCGTAAGTTACGGCTTCAACAACTCCAGTTGTCTTTGTGTCGCCAAGCGTAATGTCAACAGTTTTTCCGATTGTTCCTACAGCCTGAGAAGAAACAAGCATTGAATTCATTTTGGCAAATTCCTGATTCATGTTTGTCATCTGCTCAAGTGAACTGAACTGAGCCATCTGCGCAATGAACTGCGTGTTTTCCATAGGAGAAGTAGGATCCTGATTTGAAAGCTGAGTAATCAAAAGCTTAAGGAAATCATCCTTTCCCAAGTCGCGCTGAACTTTTCTTCCTTCAATCGTAATTGACTTGTTGAAAGAATCTACCTGCATATTCAGCTTTGCCATTTCCTGATCGCTAAGCCTTGTATTCAACTGAATTCCGTCCATCTTTTACTCCTATGCAACAACGCTGATTTTTCTGTCAGAATCCGCGCTATATGCAGCTTGCGAAGAAGCCGCTCCTGAAATCTCAGCGGAAGACGCATAATCACCGTAAACTTTGTTAGAAAAGAACTGTTCGCTGCTCTGCTGCCGTTCTCCCTGCGCAAATGAGCCGGAAGATGTGTCGGCATAGCTAAGACTTAAATTTGCATTTTCAAATCCGCTGTTTTGAAAAGCCTGCTTTAAAGTCTCCATATTTTGTTTAAAAGCTTCGAAAGCTTCCTTGCTGTTTACTGTAATCTGCCCTGTAATCACATTATCGGAAAGATGAAGATTTATTTTAACATTTCCTAAATTTTCTGGCTTTAAAATCATATTTATTGAGCCGGAATTGTTGTCTTGCAAAACAATGTTTCCAGCGCGGACAAAATCAGGCGCATTAAACTGAATCTGCTGTGAAAGCATCTGCTGAAAAGTAGATCCGGAAGCTCCTGCGCTCTGGTTATTTGAAGAAAGAATATTCTGCTTTGCAGTTTCAGAAAGTGAAAGCGAAAGATTCAAGCTGTTGTCTTGCTCTGAATAGTCAGATTTCATTTCAGATTTAAAGTCAGCGATTTTCTGCTCAACGGAACGCTCGTCTGTAACTGTAAAAATATTTTCAAAAAGAGACGGAACTTCTTTTGCGCCATTTTCATCAGAAGAAGAAAGTTCAAGCTTGAAAAAATCAGGTTTCTTTTCGCCGGATTCTGAAGAAAGCGCAAGCTGTGCAAACTCTGCGGAATTCTGCAAAGCTGCAATTTCATCTGGAACAGACTGCGAAGATTCAAGTTTCAGACTTGCTTCAACACTAGAAAAATGCTCAGTAAATTTTGTGTTTTCTAAAAACTTTTCAGGCTCGTCAACAGAAAGATTCTGCGCAGCCTGCAAATTCTGCATTTCATTTAATGGAAGAAAAAAACTACTTTCAGCTGAAAAATCATCAGTTTTGTTTTCCAATGAAAAATCTTCAGAACGCAAAAATGCAAGCTGCTCGCTAGAAGGCAAAGTTTCAGAAATAGAATCAGAAGAAAGTTCATTTTGAAAATCCAAGTTAACACAAGATTCTGCCTGAACAGAAGGCTCTTCTTGAACAACCGCAAACGAAGCAAAAACAGAAGAAGAATTCTGCATTTCTGCGCTGGCTTTTTCTTCTACGGACTTTGCAGCCGGCTCATCAGAAGTCTTTGAAACTTTTTGAACTTTTTCTTTGGAAGGAGAATTGTCTGCCCGTTCTTTTCTTGAAGCGGATTCCACCATTTCTTTAAATGACGGCTCTCTGTCTTCAGATTTTGCAGTCGGAATTTTCTTTACAGAAACATCGCGTTCCTGCTGTGGATTTACAATCTGTAAACTTAATGCCTGCATGGGCAACCTCCGGATTCTATAAACACCGGCGCGCCGCATTGACAGGCAATCTTGCTAATTTATTGAAAGCGGTTTATTTGCCATCTTGCGTGAAATTTCAGCAGCACGTTCGCTAGGCATTAAGGAAAGCCAATATGCGACTGTAGAAGATTCACCAGAAGCAGCGGCAATCTCATCGGCACGGCGCAGAACATCAATTACGTCCTGATCATCCATTTCAACAAGAATTCCAACTGCGCTTTTTGGCGGCATACCGTTCAAATTAGCAACAATTTGCTCGATGTTTACACTTCTATCATCGTACTTTTTTACTAAATTATTAAATGTTTTTTCGCGTTCAGCCTGAGTTTTTTCTTTGTCTTCAAGTTCCTGCGCAACCTGGGCATTTGCATCCTCGCGTTCCTTTACTTCCGCCTCTCTTTTTGAAAGCTCCTGCGAACGAATATCAAGCGCCTCAAGTCTTTTTGCAAAACGGTCGTTGTCAAGGTCAGCCTCAACAAGTTCTTTTGAAGATGAAGCTGAAACAGAAGTCTGCGGAGAAAGCCCGGCTAATTTAAACAAAGGTGCAAAAGCTCTCTTAGCCTGAATTATTCCCAGATAGTCAAACCAAAGAAGTCCGAACAAAACAAGAACTACAATAAGAATGATGAGGAGAATTGATTTTCCTAAAACTTTAGCGTTTGACATATATTGCTCCAGTTGATTATCGGACTTTTTTTAGAAAAACCTAAGAAAAACCACGCCCAAAAGAAACAGAGGAAAAGTTTAAAAGCTTTCCCCCATAAATTTCATTAGAGAAGACCGCCAATCGCAGTGCCAAGAGTAATGTCGTTTTCACGGCTGATTACATCAAAGTAAAGTCCGCGTTCTTTTACAAGAAGCTCTTCAAGATAACCAAGAACACGCTGGCGAACTTTATAAGTCTTAAAGAATGAAGTTCCGTTGCAAAGAATGCACACAGGCTTATCAGCAGTCTTGCCTTCCCCGCTTTTTATTACACAGGCAGACAAAATTGCGGCGGCCATTCTAGCGCAGCGTTCTACAAGAGCGTCAAGAAGCTGGAACAAAACATCGTAATCATCTTCTTTTGCGCATTCAGCCATAATTGAGCCAAGTTTTGAATTTGTTGAATATGGCGCATGAAGGAACGAATCCATTTCAATTTGAGTAAGAGAATCAAGCTTGGAAAGTTTTTCTGAAAGTTTTTCTGTAAAAAGATTTTCTTTGCCGGCAGTTGTTACAGCTTCAAAAGCAATCGGTCCCATATATGCGCCTGAGCAAAGTTTTTCCATAATGCCGATTCCAGGCTTTTCACTTTTTTTATCAAATGAAATATCAAAGTCGCTTCTTGCAACCTTGTCAAATTTTCCAGACTCGCAGTTTATAATCTGTGTCTTTAAATTTTTGTATTCTGGAGCTGCAGTCTGAATATACGCAGAATTCATTCCAGTTCCAAGGATGAATCCAACATAAGAAGAATATTTCATTCCTTCATCCGGGTCGGCGGCACCAGCAAGCAAGGCGGAAACCGTGTCATTCAGCATTGAAACATGAAGCTTGTTTTTCCAGCCGTGCTCTTTCAATGCTTTTTCAAGTTCTTTTCCGATATGGGAACCTTCAACTTCAGGAGCTTTTACTTCTTTTGTAAAATTAATGAGAACACCGTCTCCGTCTTCCTGAATATCAACCGGGTAAGAAAAGCAAAATCCAATGCTAGAAGACTTATCCTTTAAATGCTCAAGGTTTGATGCAATCTGATCAAAGAATTCTTTTTTAGAAAGCTCGCGGTCAACGCCAGGCATTCTTGTTTTTTCCATAAAATCAATTGAAGGATTTCCGTTTGAATCAAAAGTTACAAGGCAAGAACGGAAATTTGTTCCGCCGGCATCAATTACAATGACACTTTTTCCAGCTGTAGCCTGAGACGGAGGATTCGCATAAGTTCTAATCATATCCTCGCCAGAAGGACGGCCGCTCAATCCTTCATTCATATCAAAAAGCATGGCTTCAACAACTGAATTAATGTCCTGATGGATGCTGAAATTGTGTCTGCCCAAAAAGGCTGCAACTTTCCGGTTCATAAACGAACTCCTTATAAACTTGAAATTAAAAATATTGCTACTATTATAAATATAAAACTAAGAATTATCAATCTGATTTATATGTTCAAAATGGAAATTATCGTATATAATTAATAAAATAAAACTGTTGGTGCAAAAAGTAAAAGCACAAGGGGGACTCTATGAGATTTACAAATTCCTACAAATTCAAGTTTATCGCATTTATATCATTTTTCATCATTCTCATTTCTGTCATTACCACAATGGTTGCAATGAACAATATAAAGTCAACCGCTTTTTCAGTTTTTTCATCGCAGGGAGAATCTTTAGTAAAAAGAGCTTTATACAAAATTGACGTAGACCGATTTGCAGAGCTCGCTGAAACACTTGACGAATCGCATCCGTATTATACAGAACTATACAAAGAACTTAGAATCATAAAATCGCAGACACAGTGCAAATTCCTTTACACAATGATTCCAAGCGGCGGAAACAATTTCACCTATATTGTAGACGGAAGCACAACTCCTGTTGACACAGACAATTTTTCGCCAATCGGAACAGTTGAAGATTTAACAAGCTACGGCGACTATCCGCACATTGTATTGCAGGAAAAAGAAATCATAATTTCAAATTTCAAAAAGCAGGAAGGATGGGGCTGGATGCTCACGGCTTATGCGCCAATAATCAAAGACAGCAAAGCAATCGGATTTGTAGCCTGCGACTTTGACGCTGTTTCAATCATAAAAATAATAAAACGAAGCCAGATGACCATGACAATTTGCTGCCTCGCCCTTTTTGTAATCTGCGTAGGATTTTTGTGCCTGTGGATTTCTTCATTTTTCAAAAAACTTACATCGGTTTCAGCAAGAATGAACGAAATTGCCGGCGGAGAAAGCGACCTTACAGCCAGAGTTTTGGAATCAGGCGAAAACGAGCTTACAGAAATTTCAAGAGCCTGCAACAGAATAATTGAAAATCTTCAGAAAATGATTATCTCTGAAAAAACAGCCGTTTCAAAATTAAGCGAAAATTCCAATGTGCTTTTAAGCCAGACGCACGAAACAACAAGCCTAATTGAAACAGAAGGTCAGTTAATAGAAGATATTTACTCAAAGGCGAAAGAGCAGACTGAAAAAACTCAGGAAGCAAACGGAACTATTGACGACGTTGTAAATTCCGTGATTGAACTTGACGAAAAAGCAAGAAACCAGCACGTGGCAATTCAAAATTCCACAGACGCCGTTAGCCAAATTACAAAAAACATAGAAGAAATCAACGAAAAAATTTCTGGAATCAACAGCGAATATGAAAATATCGTTCAAAAATCCAATGACGGAAAACAATGCCAGTCCGAAGTCGCAAAAAAGATTGAAGCTATTCAGGAACTTGCGACTAAGCTTTTTGAAGCAAACAAAGTGATTTCTGAAATTTCCGCACAGACAAATTTGCTTGCCATGAATGCGGCAATTGAAGCGGCGCACGCAGGTGAAGCAGGAAAAGGATTCAGCGTAGTTGCAAATGAAATCAGAACGCTTGCAACAAATTCCGCCTCCCAGACAAAATCGATAAAAGAACTTGTTGAAAATATTGAGTCAGCTGTAGAACAGATGGTTTCAGCTTCTACAAATTCTACAAAATCATTTGACGCGCTGGAATCAAGCATAAAAAGCATGAACAGCTCAATTCAAAGCGTATGCGAAAAAATGAACGAGCAGAATTCAGAGTCAAGCAAAATCCAAAGCATGATGCAAATTCTTCATGAAGACTCCGATGCGATTTCAGTTTCGTCCGGGCAGCTCAAGACAAAAAATTCGCTTCTTGAGGAGCAAGTTTCAATTCTTCAGGAAAAAGCTTCGGAAATTCTTGACAGTTCAAGCACCGCTTCCGAAAACCTTGACAAGATGAAAAATTTTGCTGGCAAAGTAAATTCACATTCAGAAGAAAACCTTACGCTTTCTGAATCTGTAAAGAAAATTGTTGACAGCTACAAAACTGAATAAAAAAAGCTAGTTAAAAAAAGGAATAAAAATGTCTCTTGAAAATGACTTAAAAGACAAGCTCAATCCAGAGCAATACAAAGCTGTGTCTACAATTGAAGGTCCGATTTTAATAATTGCAGGCGCAGGCTCTGGAAAAACACGCGTAATCACTTACAGAATTGCAAATATGCTTGAAAAAGGAATTCCGCAAAGCCAAATTCTCGCGCTCACTTTTACAAACAAAGCCGCAAAGGAAATGGAAGAGCGAATAAAAGAGCTTACTGGAAAAAAACTGAACAATCTTACAGTCAGTACTTTTCATGCGTTTGGAGTGCGCATTCTAAGGCAGGAAATTACAAAGCTTGGATACCGGGAAAATTTTTCAATCTATGACGAAACTGACAAAAAAGCTCTTATAAAAGAAAGCGGACGTGAGCTGAAATTTTCAGCAGACGCAATGGATCTTTACAAAATAAGCACATTGTTCAGCGATATAAAAACCGGGCGCAAAAACTGGAATTCAGAAAGCGATATGTACAGAAGCCTTTACGAAGAATATCAGTCGGGACTTAAGCTTTTTAATTCTGTTGACTTTGACGACTTGATTGTGCTCCCGATAAAACTTTTCAAAGAAAACCCGGAAGTTTTGGAAGCGTACAGAAACAGATTCCGCTATATAATGGTTGACGAATTTCAAGACACAAGCCATCAGCAGTACGAAATGATGCATCTTCTTGCAAACAAAAATATCGCGGTTGTTGGAGACGACGACCAAAGCATTTACAGCTGGCGCGGCGCAGATTTTCAGAATATAATCAACTTTGAAAAAGATTTTCCTGATGTTACAGAAATAAGACTTGAACAAAACTACCGCTCAACTGGCACAATTTTAGCGGCGGCAAACGGAGTAATAAAACACAACACAAACCGCAAAGACAAAGAGCTTTGGAGCGGAAACGGAAACGGAAAACCAATCGAGCTTTATTCGCCGGAAAACGAAGCCGCAGAAGCCGACTTTATTGCAGAAGGAATTCTTGGAATCAGCGTAGACGAAAAACGCAACTATGACGACTTTGGAGTTTTAATCCGGGCAAACACACAAAGCCGCGCAATCGAAGAAGCATTTCTTGAAAACAACATTCCATACACAATGAGCGGAGGCACAAGTTTTTTTGAGCGAAAAGAAATAAAAGACATAATCAGCTATCTGCGCGTAATTGCAAACCATGACGACGACATAAACCTTTTGCGCATAATAAATACACCGCGGCGTGGAATCGGAAAGGCGGCAATCGAATCAATAAACAAAGTTGCTTCCACAATGAATTTTTCTCTGTGGGAATCTATTCAGGCAATTTTGTCATCTTCGGAAGAAGAATGTCCTGTAAGTGAAAAAACAAAAGCAGACCTTGAAGCCTTTTCAAATATAATAGAAAATTCTAAAAGCATGCTTTCTGGAAAAGGACTTGCAAAAAAAGTACGAGCCTTAGTAGACGAAATAAATTATTTTGACTATTTGATTTCAGAAAATCCCAAGAGCGAAAAATCCGCAAGATTCAAATACATGAACATCGAAAGCTTAATCAAGAGCATGGAGCAATGGGAAAACAATCCAAACTATGACGACACAAGCCTTTACGCATATTTAAACAGAATCACTTTGATTTCGCGGGACGATATGGACGACGAGCAGGACAAAGGCAAAGTGAACTTAATGACAATCCACGCAAGCAAGGGGCTGGAATTTCCTGTTGTATTTATTGCAGGAGCGGAAGAAGGACTTATGCCCCATGCCCATGCTGTAGAAGAGGGCGGAGATGCGGCGGTCGAAGAAGAACGTCGGCTTTTTTACGTTGCAGTTACAAGAGCAAGAGACAGGCTTTTAATTTCCTCATGCTCCCACAGAAGAAAAATGACTTCCACAGTTGAATGCGAGCCAAGCCGTTTTCTTGATGAAATTCCCAAAAATCTTGTTGAATACCACGAGCCTTCAAAAGAAGTTGACGCAGAAACAGCTCACGAGCTTTTGCAAAATATGCTGAAAAACATGGCAAAACCAAGAGTTCCAAAGATTTAAAAGTTCCATGCAAGTTTGATATTTGCAAATGCAAAGTTCTTGTGCTATAATTAAAAAATGAGAACAATTTTATCGAAAACAGTTTTTACTATTTTAACGGCAGTATGCACGCTGGCATTTTTTTCCTGCGCAACATCACCTAAGAATTCAGAATTTCTGAAAGTTGAAGACAAGCAGACTCCGCCTCCGATGTTAACAGAACTTCCTGTTATTGAATATTCTGGAATCGGAATAAAATACGAAGTTGAATCAATGCTGCTTCATCATTTTCTTGTTGTTCAGGACAAGGATGCAAGCGGACAGTTTGCGGCACGGCTTCTTGATGAGGCGGCAACTGCAAAACTCAAGGTAAAGTTTCCGGCTGGAACTTACGAATGCCTTATAAAAGAAAAAGCTACAGATTCTGACCACAGCGCATTTTATGTTTATATAGACAACACGCCATTCCGTGTTTATCCAAGCAATCCGCCGCTAGGAACTTGGGAGCTAACAACAAGAGCGCCGATTTATTTTACAATCGATGAGCCGCGTACAATCTTAATTACAATTCAAGCAAATTCAGAGCAAAAAACTGGAGATGTCGGAATGAACTTGGACTTTATACAATTTGTAAAAAGACAGTAAACAATATTTTTACACATAAAGAAAGCCTCGTTTTCACGAGGCTTTTTCTTTTCTTTAACTTTATCTTGACTTGTAGTTAGCGTCTATCCATTTTGTGTATTCGCCGCTAAGGATATGGTCAACCCATTCTGTATTTTTTAAATACCAGTCAACAGTCGCATTCAAGCCTTCCTCAAAGGTCATCTTGCGCTGCCAGCCAAGCTCAGTTTTTATTTTTGTGCAGTCAATGGCATAGCGCTTGTCATGTCCCGGACGGTCTTTTACATAAGTGATTGTCTTTTCAATTTCAGAAACAGGCTTTCCAAGTTTTTCAACTGCAAGCTCAATCACTTTATGAAGAAGGTTTATATTCTGCCATTCATTTTCACCGCCAATATTATATTTTTGACCAGTGCGTCCTTTGTTTACAATAAGCCAAACTGCGCGGTTATGATCTTCAACATAAATCCAGTCGCGGATATTGTCGCCTTTGCCATAAACTGGAAGAGCCTTGCCGTCGCGGATATTGCTAATCATAAGAGGCAAAAGTTTTTCCGGGAACTGATAAGGTCCGTAATTGTTTGTGCAGTTGCTTAAAGTAAGAGGCAAACCGTAAGTATGGAAATACGCCATTGCAATATGGTCGGAACTCGCCTTGCTAGAAGAATAAGGAGAGCGAGGATCATAAGGAGTTGTTTCTGTAAAATATCCAGTTTCGCCAAGAGAACCGTAAACTTCATCAGTTGAAATATGATGAAAAAGAACATCGTCTCTGAATGTCCCGTCCGGCTTCTTCCAAAAATTGCGAGCAGCATCCAAAAGTGTGAAAGTTCCCATCACATTTGTTTTTATAAAAGCTTCCGGTCCCAAGATAGAACGGTCAACATGGCTTTCCGCGGCAAAATGAATAATCGTATCAATGTCATACTGCTTTAAAATCCGCTCAATTTCCGAACGGTTGCAAATATCCACTTTTTCAAAGAAGTAACGTTTTCCGCCGAATTTTTCTTCAACATCCTTTAACGACTCAAGATTTCCGGCATAAGTAAGACAGTCAACATTCACAACGTTTCCGCTGAAGTTTGCATCGTTAAAAAGATTTCCATTTGCTGAAGAAAGTCCGAACAAATAATGAATAAAATTCGAGCCGATAAAACCAGCTCCGCCAGTTACAAGAATATTTTTTAGTTTGCGCATTTTATTTTCCCTGCCATTTTCCATTTAAATCAAAGTAATCCACATCAAAAGAGAATGCCGGATGTTTTTTGTCTTTTTCGCTCAAAAGAGGAGATTCTCCTGCGCCAACAGATTTCCAGTCAACTCCAATTGAAGAATCATTCCACATCAAGCCGCCTTCATCTTCCGGATGATAAAAGTCCGTGCATTTGTAGGCAAAAACCGCCGAATCAGAAATCACATAAAATCCGTGGGCAAAACCTTCTGGAATGTAAAACTGATTTTGCTTTTCGCTGTCAAGGACAACTCCGTAGTATTTTCCAAATGAAGCAGAACCTTTACGCAAATCCACGGCAACATCAAAAACTTTTCCCTGCAATGAGCGCACAAGTTTTCCCTGAGGATGCTTTGTCTGAAAATGCAGTCCGCGCAAAACGCCTTTTGACGAAGACGACTGATTATCCTGCACAAATTTCATTTTTAGTCCAGCCTCAAAAAAATCTTTTTCGCTGTAAGTTTCCAAAAAATATCCGCGGCTATCTCCAAAGACTTTTGGCTGAATTTCATAAAGTCCTGCAAATTCTGTTCCGTCAGAAGAATAGCATTTTTTAAAGTCGAACATCAGTTTGCTCCTGCGATATATTCAAGATAGCGGCCGTATTCTGTTTTGTAGCCAGAAGCAAGAGACAAAAGCTCTTCTTTGGAAATCCAACCGTTGCGGAATGCAATTTCTTCAATGCAGCTTACATACATTCCTTGGCGTTTTTGAATTGTGGCAATAAAATTGCTTGCTTCCAAAAGCCCGTCGTAAGTTCCAGTATCAAGCCAAGCCATTCCGCGTCCAAGAAGCTCTACAGAAAGCTGGCCTCTTGAAAGGAATTCGTTGTTTACAGAAGTTATTTCAATTTCTCCACGGGCAGAAGGCTTTACATCAGCGGCGATTTTTACAACATCATTTGAATAAAAGTAAAGTCCCGGAACTGCATAGTTTGATTTTGGAACTGAAGGCTTTTCTTCAATTCCAAGGACTTTTCCAGATTTATCGAATTCAACAACTCCGTAAGCAGAAGGCTCTTTTACATAATAGCCGAAAATCACACTGCCCTTTCCAGACTCAACAGTTTCTTTTGCGCGCTTTAAAGTTGAAGTAAACGACTGACCATAAAAAATGTTGTCGCCAAGAACCAATGCAACACTGTCATCTGCAATAAAATCTTTTCCAATAATAAAAGCATCAGCAAGTCCGCGCGGTTTTTCCTGAACTTTATATTCAAATTTCATTCCAAGCCAGCTTCCGTCTCCAAAAAGCTCCTTAAATAAAGGCAAATCTCTTGGAGTTGAAATTATAAGAACTTCTTTTATTCCCGCAAGCATAAGGCAACTTAACGGATAATAAATCATCGGTTTATCATACAACGGAAGAATCTGCTTTGAAACAGCTTTTGTGATTGGATAAAGTCTAGTTCCAGAACCGCCTGCTAAAATAATCCCCTTCATTTTAAACCTCTAAAAATTTATTTTCCTTCGTCCCATGCTTTTTTTATTAAGGAAACAGCATTTTCATCATTCTTAATATTTTCAATTGCATTCAAAAGAAACGCTGTAAAAACAAAAATAAAGAATGCGGCAAAAGTTGCAACTATAATAAATTTAATTGTTCTTTTACCAGAATCTACTACAGAAGAAAGAAGAATAGGAGCTGAAACAAATTTATCATGGCTGGCTTTAAATGTTTTTATATCTGAAGAAATCTCAAGACAATTTACAGACACAGAAATAGTTTTTATTTCCGACTTTTTATTTTCTTCTCTCCAAACAACTGGCAAACTCAAATTTCCATATTGCACAATAATTTTATCAGCATTTTCTTCCAATGAATTAATTCTTTGCATAGCAGAATCTTCTATATAGGAGTTCGTGCTTTTTAAAAGCTCTAAAATAAAAGCATTTAATTCATTTTCTTTTTCAGCAGGAATTTTGCAAAGCAGTGTAATTCGGTCAGAAGCATTAGACGACTGAACAGAAAAAGTTCCTCCAAGTACTGCTTGCTCTGCGTTTTCAAAAATATGAAAATCTCTTTGGCACTCAGAAATTACAGCAGGATCTTGCATATAATCAACAGCAGATTTAATAACATCATATCCTGTCGCATTGAAAACACTAGCAGGCAAACGTTCTGTTTTTAGCGCATAGGAAATCGTAAGTGTTTTTTTATTCAACGAAGGAACAAATTTCGGCAGAACAAAAAGCCATGCAAAGGCGGCAAGCGCAACAGCAAGCGTTCCTATAACTACAAGTTTTCTATAGCGGACAAGAACCGCAAACAAGTCAATCAAAGAAATTTCATCTTCATTATTATTTTCGTACTGTTCAGTCATAAGTCTATTCTATTATTTATTATTTCAAAAATCAATAACAATTCAGTTTTAGTCAGTCAAACCGCTTTTAGGAATTCCAACACGGTTCAAGGGCCAGAATCTAAAGCAGGCTTTTCCAAGCATACGGCTTCTGTTTACATATTGAGGCGCAAGGCTTGTATAGTAAGTTACAGACATTGAATCCATTGGCGAAATTGAAATTAAAGTCTGCTCATAGCTATGGCGCATATCAAGAGAATTGTAGCGGTTGTCGCCCATCATAAAATAGCAGTTTTCTGGAATGTACTGAGCGTTTCCATTCTTGTCATTTGCAGGAAAAACAGGAAGATTTCTTAAATCCATTTCAAGAATGTAAAGGCAAAGTTCCTGAGCCGCCTTAAGATATTCCATGCGCACAGAATCAGTCTGCCATTTTGAAACAGGAATTTCCGAAGCTAAAAGGCTTGCATTTCTTACAAGAATCCTGCCGAATAAAAGCTTTGCCATTACATTGAGCCTAAAACTTGATTCCATATATGCGTCGCTTCCAAGCTGATTTAAAATATTATTTTCACGGTGCCAGCTGTTCAGAAATGAGTCAACCCAATCGGAGCCTCCTTTTACAGTTAAAAGCGAAATCGTTTCGTTGTTTATATTTGAAAACAAATTATAGACAAATAAATCCCGCGCTGAAAAAATTTCTTCTATAGATTTGCCTGAATTTTCTTTTGGACGCGCATAACGAGCAAATTCCTTGGAAAGTTTTTCGCATTCAGATTTTGCGCTGTTCAAGTCAAGAGTTCTGCGCTGCTCTTCAATTTTCAAAGTCGATTCAGCCTGTGATTCAGAAAGAGGAATTGTCTGTATTTTTGACTTTATCTTTGAAGAAAGCGGATTCAAATTCCAGGCAGCCCAAGAAGAGTCCTGCTCTACAGGCTTAAATTCCTGATTATCTTTTGTGCGCGAATAAAGAGTTCCGTCAAGCATATAAATCTGTTCGCCCGGAACTGCGGTTACACGCTTTACAAGAGGGTCGGCTTTTATTTCGCCGTGCTCATCTGTATTTGTCTTTAAAAGCGTAAGGCTGCACATATAAATAAACTGGCTGAAAAAAGTTTTCACTTCATTTTCACGATCGCTTCCATAATGAGGATTTCTAAAAACAACAATGTCGCCTCTTTTGTATTTTTGAAGATACGGAAAACCTGCATTGCTAAGCGGAAATTTCGGGCCGGCAAGAGACTTAAAAACAACAACTCTGTCTTTTATGAGGAAAGTCGGAACCATGCTTTCTGAAGGAATTTCGTAAAGTTGAAAAATAAAAATATTTAAAAGCATGATTGTAAACACAGCCTGAAAAAGCGCGTCAACCCATTCAAGAATTTCAACGGCAACACGTTTTATTCCCTTTGGCTTTTTGTAAGGATTCGCCTTTAAAAATTCAGCCCAGCCGGAATCAAGAGAGGCAATCCGTTTTTCAGCAAGAAAATACTGTGCCAAAAGTGAAAGGACAAGAATCACAATCCAGGCAAAAGCGCACAAAAAATCAAAGGCGGCAGGAAATCCAAATTTTCCAGAACGCTGAATAACAAAAGCCGTTATAAAAACAAAAGGCTCGTACTGAAAAACACGGCGCACAGAATTCAAGCGGCGCACTGATTTATTTTTTACAAGCTCAACGTATGAAGCAAAATAAAGCAGAACGGTAAAGCCCGCGGAAAGAGGAAATGCCACAGCGGAAATGTCCAAGTGCATATAAAGGCACAGAACAGAAAAAATTGCCGAGCAAATTAAATTCAGTTTTATAATCAACGAAAAATTTTTCATGCAGATATTCTATCACAAAACAAAATCCGTTGCCACAATTTTACTGCATGAAAAATTTATTCAAGCTATTTAGAAATAACTTTTATTTTTCGTGTTTTTTTAAGGACGCTTCTTTTTCGTTAATTTTTTCTTTCAGCTCGTTTATAGCAGAAAGCTTTTCGGAAACAACAAGGGAATCTTTTGAAATTGAAATTCCGTCTTCCGCAAGCTGATCCGCAACAGCCTGTCCAAGCTCCTGATATTTTTTTTCAAGGCGGCTTTTCAGCTGGACAATATCAATTTTGTTAACGGACTTGTCGCCAAATTCACTTATTGCAGAACCGGCAGTTTTCAATCCTTTTTTAGAAGCTTCAACTCCTTTGTCAAGATACTGCTTTAGAGTTTTTGCAAATAGTTTTTTACCAGAAGCAGTTTCTTCCGCTTTTTCTTCATTGATTTCTTCTGACATTTTTCGCCTCCGCTTTATTTCAGTTTATTCTATTGTAATTGCCATTCTCCATATTCGTCAATAAGTTCAGTCTTAAAACTAGGCATTGGATGCCAAGAAATTGCAAAAGTTATATACGGATGATAGTCATAAGTTTTTGCGCCGCTTCCGTTTGTAACAAGACGAGGTTTAAATGAAATTGAGCCTGTCATGTCCCAGTCATGCAGATTTCTTGTAATGCTGACTTTTAAAGTCTTGAGCTTGAATCCAGAAGAGCGTCTGTTAAGCTGGCTTGAATCATAAAACTGTCCGTCGCCCCAGAAAGCAAAAGAATTCCATAAGTCAACAAACATATTTTCTTCGCCGGAAATAACATTGTCGTATTTTGTAAATCTTTGGAAATATCTGAAAATAACATTGTTCTGAGTTTCCGCGCTGAATGAAAGTTCAAATGCCTCATGGATTTTAAAAGTCAAAGACGGAACAAATCTAAAATAGCTGTTTGTTGGACGGACGCAGTCATAGACAATTCCAGCAGTAAGAGAAGGCGCCCAGGTAATCCGATTTTTCCAGTACCTGAATTTTTTTCCGGAAGTTGAATACGCAAGGCTCAAAGTATAAGGAACAAAATCCTTGTCTTCTTTTGCAACCCAGCCTTCGCTTGAATCAAAATCGTAGCAAGTCGTATACTGCATTATGTATGACAGCTGAAAATCCTTCCAAGAAAAAGAAAGCTTCATTGAATCCGAACGCCTTTCTTCCATTTCATAGTTGAAGGATTCTGAAAATAAAAGTTTTCCGTTAAAAAATTTCAGCGTGGCGGACTGCTTAAAAGGATTCCAAACAAAATTGTCAGTGTCTTCGTTTTCCTGTTTTATTCCGACTTCCGCAGAAAGACTCGCATAAGGAAAAGAAAAAGCGGCGTTGAAAGTGTACTCATCAAGCTGCGGCGGAAGATTTGAAGTCAACGTCAGGGACTGCGAAAAATCATCTGTTTCTTTTGCGGCAAGTTTTGCGCTCACTGTATGGGAAGTTACTGTTTCTTCATCAGTGAGTTTCATAACCGCGTATTCCCATTCAGGCTTTTCAGCGTCTCCAATAAATTCAGTCTTGATAATTTTTATAGAAGATTTCCATGCAATGCTCGAATCCTTGAATATATCAGAATAAGCAAATGGATTTATAGAAAAATTATTGTCATTTACCAAATCCATTTTTTTAGCTTTGTAGTCCGAAAGCTTTACCGAATTTTTTGAAGTCTCGGATGTATAGCCGTCAAGATTCGGGTGGCTTTGATAAACAGGATTGAATGTAAAATCATTTTTTGAATACACAAACGGATTTCTAAATCCCAGCTCGCTTGAAATTGTAGCAGGAACTTTTATCTGATAATAAGTCGAATAAAAATTTCCCCATTCAAAATCAGAAGGCTCAAGAAGCTCGGAAGAATTGTAGTTGACTTGAGATGTAAACTGCGGAACTATTGAGTAGCCAAGTTTGTATTCAATTCCTTTTACATCAACAATATTTTCTTTTGGTTTTGGAGCAAGTTCCTGTATTGAAAAAGCAAGCGCATCATCCTTTTCTGATTTTTTTTGAGGCTCATCTTTTACTTCTGGATTTTCTGAAGCGGTTTCTTTTTCTTTTTGCTTTGGAGTTTTTAACTCTTCTGGAATTTCAAGTTCGATTGGAAACGAAGGCGAATCGAATTTTTCATAAACATTTTCAAACGGATATTTAAAAATAGTTCCTTCAATTTTTGCTGCGATTTTAAATGGAACAACTTGCGACGGATAAAAGAACGAACGCTCAGGACTGTAAGTTTGCCAATCAGATGCGGAAGAAGAAAAATCAGAATCAGTCCTGGACTTTGAACTAAATGAAATATCCGACGACAAATTTGTAATGGACAAAGTTGAAATAAACGGCTTTACAAAATCCGGAAGCGGAACAGAATAAGAAGCATTTGCAGTCCATTCAAATGAAGAAGTCTGAGCAGAAGTATCTTCCGTGTCGTTGTCATCAGTTTTTGTCTGTCCCAAAAGAAAATTTATCCAGTCAAGATATTCAGAACGTTTTTCAAAGTCTTCTGTAAAAAACGGATCGCTGTAAACTGGCATAGAAAGGCTCAAAGAAAACGGCTTTTTTATAGAAGCTTTTAAAAGTCCTTTATAGCGGAACGGAGCTTCAACACCAAGAAAATTAGAGTTGTCCTTTTCAATTTTTCCAGCTGAAGAATAAGGAGTATATTTTCCGCCGGAATAAAAAACTGTATTTGTAAACGCAAGCTGCGCTCCGGCTTCAATAGAAGAAATGTAGTCAGAAGAAGACGGTTTATAAACACCAGAAAGTCCAGTCGCAAATCCCATATTCGCATAGTAATCCGCCATGAACTTTAAATAGCTTGAAGCGTCTCCTTTAAAATCTTCATCCAGATTATGCAGAACAAGCCCTTCCCGCTTTTGCTCTTTTAAAGTTGAAGGACGCATAAAGTTGAATATTCCGGCTGCAAGATTATCATCGGAAGAAGTGTCAGACTCTTGCAAAGGTTTTCTTCCAAGCAAATAAGTTGTTGTCTGAAAATAATAGCCGAACCGCTCATCATATCCAAACGCTGGGTTAAACAAGAGCTCGTCCTTTGGATAATAAAAAGCCGGAAGATACAAAACCGGAAATTTTCCAACATAGACAACCGCATTCAAAAACGCAAACTCGCCGCCGGGAAGCAGCCAAATTCTTGAAGCCTTTACCCGCCAATGAGGATCTTCATCATCGCAAAATGTAAGCGAGGCATTTTTAAAAGCAACAGAGCCAGAAGAATCCCTGCCAAAAATTTCAGAAGCGACAATCATTGTTGAGCCGGACGGAAGATTCAAAGCTCCGCTTCCTGCATTAAAAATTCTGCCATTGTCAAAAACGCCTTCCAAAGTGCTTGTGTTCAGCAAAACGGTTGAAGCGGAAATATCCTGTTCATCACCGTTTGTGCCGGATTTAAAAATGCGAACGCTTCCTTTTGCATAAAGCATTTGAGTTGAACGATTGAAAGTTACATCGTCAGCTTTTATTTCTGTCTTTGATTTTTCTTTTTCAACAGAAAGCTTTACGTTTCCAGAAAGATGAATTTCATCCTCGCTTGTATTTTCATTTTTTTTATATTCTGAATAATTTGCGCTTATGATTGTTACAACCGTAACACCGCTTTGAGAAAACGCAGGCTTCAATAAAAAAAACAAAGCAAGCAAAAAAAGAGCACTTCTTTTTCCGAAAGATGAAAGACAAAAAAACATTTTTTACAAAAGCCTGTCTCTTTCTTTTTCGCGCTCAAGAAGCTGAGAAACATATTTTCCTGTATAGCTTTCTTTTGACTTTGCAACTTCTTCTGGAGTTCCAGTCGCAATAATTGAACCGCCGCCGCTTCCGCCTTCAGGACCAAGATCTATCAAATAGTCCGCCTGACAGATAACGTCAAGATTGTGCTCAATCATCACAACTGAATTTCCTTTGTCAACAAGTTTTTGAATAACGCTCATAAGCTGCTTTATGTCAACAAAGTGAAGTCCCGTTGTAGGCTCATCTAAAATATACAAAGTTTTTCCAGTTGAAGGGCGCGAAAGTTCAGATGCAAGTTTTACACGCTGAGCTTCTCCTCCACTCAAAGTAAGCGCATTTTGTCCAAGCTGAATATAACCAAGCCCAACGCTTTTTAAAGTTTCAAGTTTTCTTGCAATATGCGGAATTCCAGAAAAGAAATCAGCGGCTTCTTCAATAGTCATGTCAAGAACATCGCTTATGGATTTTCCCTTGTAAAGAATATCCAAAGTTTCCTGATTGAATCTTTTTCCGTGGCAGACATCGCATGGAATAAAAACGTCAGGAAGAAAATTCATTTCAATTGTCAAAGTTCCAGCTCCCTGGCAAGCCTCGCATCTTCCGCCTTTTACATTGAAAGAAAAACGTCCGCTCTTGTAGCCCTTTGCCTTTGCTTCTGGAATACTTGCGTAAAGCTCGCGGATTTTATCGAACACGCCAATGTAAGTTACAGGATTGCTCCGCGGAGTTCTTCCAATTGGGCTTTGGTCTATGCTTATTACTTTGTCAATACTTTCCAAGCCTGAAATTTTCTTATAAGCTCCAACAGGAAGCTCGCTCTTCATAATTTTATTGCTGATTGCAGGAAACAAAACATCATTCAGCAAAGTTGACTTTCCGCTGCCAGAAACTCCCGTTATGCAAGTAAAAGTTCCAAGCGGAATTTCAACGCTTACATTTTTCAAGTTGTGCTCTGTAACATTTTGAATTTTTATAAAGTTTCCGTTTCCAGTTCTTCTTTGCTTTGGAATTTCCATTCTGATTTTTCCTGCAAGATACTGGCCAGTAAGGCTTTCTGGAATTTTCATAACTTCCTGCGGAGTTCCTGCCGCCATGATTTTTCCGCCGTGGACACCAGCTCCAGGACCAATGTCAACAAGATAATCCGCGGTAAGCAAAGTCTGCTCGTCATGCTCAACAACAATCACCGTGTTGCCAAGATTTCTAAGATACAAAAGAGAATCAATAAGCCGCTGATTATCCCGCTGATGCAGACCAATCGAAGGCTCGTCCAGAATATACATAACCCCGGTAAGACCTGAGCCAATCTGAGTTGAGAGCCTTATGCGCTGCGCCTCGCCTCCGCTTAAAGTTGCAGCCGAACGCTGAAGCGTAAGATATTCAAGACCAACATTTTTCAAGAACGAAAGGCGTGATTTTATTTCCTTTAAAATTTGCGCGGAAATCTTTTTTTCTGTTTCAGAAAGCTCTAATTTTTCAAAGAAGTCTATGGTTTCTGTAACAGAAAACTCGGTCAAGTCCCAGATATTTTTTCCGCCGACAGTAACGCCAAGAGATTCCGGGCGAAGACGTTTTCCATGGCAAGACGCACACTCTTTATGCGACATAAATTTTTCAAGAGATTCCCTTGCATTTTCTCCCCAAGCTTCATTGTAGCGGCGGCGCAAATCACCGAAAATTCCAAGCCAAGGACGATTGTAAGAACTTGTTCCCTCACCGCTTTGCTTTTTGTAAACCCACTTTATGTTTTTCTGCGCGTTTCCGTTCCACAAAAAATCAGTCTGCTTCTTTGTAAGATCCTTCAGCGGAGTTTCAAGAGTAAAGCCTGCTTCATTTGCAACAGCCTCGAACATCGCATGGTTCCAGGAACTTTCAGGATTGTAAGCCTGAATTCCGTACTCATTAAATGAAAGTGAAGAATCCGGCGCAATCAAATTTTTGTCGTATTCCATTTTTTCGCCAAGACCAGTACAGTCGGGGCAGGCTCCAAACGGATTGTTAAAAGAGAACATCCTAGGCTGAAGCTCTGGAATAGAAATTCCGCAGTCAGGACAGGCATTCTTCTGTGAAAAGAAAACTTCCTCTTCTATAAAATCCGCGGCAGAATCAACAGACTTTCCTTTTGCAGAAATCTCATGCACAACATTTTCATAAGCCTCATCAGTCTTATTTACGCGGCGCAAAACAATTATAACACCGTTTGAACTTTGAAGCGCAGTTTCAACTGAATCGGCAAGACGTTTTCTAATTTCAGGCTTTAAAACTATGCGGTCAACAACGATTTCAATTGTGTGCTTTTTCTGCTTGTCCAGTTTTATGGAATCTTCAAGCTCAACCATAAGCCCATCAATTCTAGCGCGCGCAAAGCCAGATTTTTTTGCGTCGTCAATAACTTTTTGATGCTCACCTTTTTTTCCGCGGATAACAGGAGAAAGAATTGTAAGTTTAGTTCCCTGCGACCAAGAAAGAATTGTTTCTATAATCTGGTCAACCGACTGTTCCTTGATTTCCCGACCGCAATTCGGACAGTGGGGTTTTCCAATTCTTGCATACAGAAGGCGGTAATAGTCATAGATTTCTGTTACAGTTCCAACCGTTGAACGCGGATTTTTATGGGTTGTCTTTTGCTCAATTGAAATCGCAGGAGAAAGCCCCGTAATCAAATCCACATCAGGCTTGTCCATTCTTCCAAGGAACTGCCTTGCATAGGAAGAAAGACTTTCCATATATCTGCGCTGGCCTTCAGCAAAAAGAGTATCAAATGCAAGTGATGATTTTCCGCTGCCAGAAAGTCCGCTTATGGCAACAAGTTTATTGCGCGGAATTTCAACACTGATATTCTTTAAGTTATGCTCGCGCGCACCTTGAATTACAATTTTCTCATCGTTGAATGCGTTCATAGCCCTTTATTATAGAAGAAAAGCAGACAAATGAAAATGCCTGCATAAGTTCAAGTCAAAGCTAATATTCAGTTCTAGTTATGTTTCTAAGCCACTTTTTGCTCTTATAGAACGAGAACACCCAGGGCCACTTTACAAATTCGTCTAGGCACATAAAAAAGTAAACCCATACAACAGGAAGCTTGAATACAAAAGCTGTAAGAATTCCAGCTGTAATTCCATAGCCCCACATATCGATTGTGTCGCATATTAGACCGAATTTTGTGCATCCGCCCGCGCGGAAGATACCGGCAATAAGAGTTGTGTTAACAGCAGTTCCCATAACATAGTAGACATTTATAAAAAGCATCTGCTTTAAATAATGCATTGCCAAAGTTGAAAGCGAAGCGTATTTTAGAACAAACGGAATTGAAATAAATATCAAAAGTCCGCCAAACGCCCCTGTAATAACTGTAACTTTAAGAAATTCCTTTGCACCTTTTTCAGCCTCGTCAATCTTATCCGCGCCAATCAAGTTTCCTACAATAATGCCGCCGACCGCAGCAACAGCATAGCAGAACACAGTGGCAAAGTTGCGCACAACACATACAATCGAATTCGCAGCCACAACATCAGAGCCAAGCCGCCCCATGATTGCAACGTAAGCAGAAAAAGCCGCGCCCCAGGAAACATCATTCAGCAAGGCAGGCAAAGACATCTTAAAAAAATCCTTGGCAAGAGAGCTGCTTTTTATAAACATATAGGAAAACTTAAGTTTTATGTCCTTACTCCGGGCCGAAACAATAAAGCACCCTGCAACACAAACAGCCTGAGAAATGCAAGTAGCAAGAGCAACTCCGCGGATTCCCATTTTTTCAATTCCAAAAAATCCAAAGATAAAAACCGCGTTAAGAATGATGTTCAGGAAAAATCCCACACCGTTAAAGAATGTTGCCACCGAAACATGATTCGCGCTTCTAAGCATAGAAAAGTAAGTATTTGAAACCGCCCACAAAAGATAGAACACCCAGATTATGCGAAGATATTCCGCGCCTTCTGAAATCAAAACCGGATCAGCCGTATAAACGCGCATAAGTTTTTCCGGGAACAACGATGCGCCAACAGAAAAGGCAACCGCAACAGCAAGCGAGCATTTAAGCGCAATCCCTTCAATTGCCTCAAGAGCCTTAAAATCTTTTTTACCAAAATACTGAGCCGCAAGAAGAATAGAGCCCGAGCTTATTCCCGAATAAAACATAAAGACAAGACCAGAGTACTGAGTTGCAAGAGAGCCTGCCGCAATAGCGTCCTGACCTACACTGTTAAGCATTATAACATCCACAGAGCCCATCATGGCGGCGAATATATTCTGCAGAATAATAGGAAAAAACATTTTAAGCGAATCTTTGTAAAATTGTTTGTTCATAATTTTCTCCTCTTTACGTTATTATCGGACTTGATTCGATAATCAGAAGCATATATATAACACTTGTTTTAATATAATGCAAGACACATAAATCAAACTGAGCAACAAAGCGCAAAATTGAGGAAAGGATTATCCAGTCAAACTGGATAATGACAAAAAGCTGGATAGTGGCGGAGAAAGTCAGATAATCGAAATGACAAGTAAAAAGTGGATAATGACAGAAAAACTAGATAATTGAAATGACAAAAAAATCTATTAGGGGATTGCCGTATCAAGCACGGAAATGACAAAAAAAAACAAGGGATGTCCTAAAAGAACCTTCTATGTCATTATCGGGCTTGACCCTGCGATGTTTCTGAAAGAAACTCGATTGATAATCTAGGATTGCCGTATCAAGTACGGCAATGACAAACTGCATATCACGACAACGACACTTAGACTTTATTAGACATCCCTGTTATGGTAAAATTTTTAGATTAGTCGGCAAACAATGGTGTTGAAAGATAGCGGTCTCCAGAATCTGGAAGAAGAGCCACAATAACTTTTCCTTTGTTTTCAGGGCGCTGGGCAAGAATCTTTGCAGCCTTTAGAGCAGCTCCGCTTGAAATTCCAACAAGAATTCCTTCTGACCGCGCAAAAGCTTTTCCTTCCGCAAAAGCGTCATCATTTTCTATGGCAATAATCTCGTCATAAATCTTTGTGTCAAGCGTTTCAGGAACAAATCCTGCGCCGATTCCCTGAATTTTATGAGAGCCGGCAGTTCCTTTTGAAAGAACAGGGCTTGAAGCAGGCTCAACAGCAACAACTTTTACAGCAGGATTCTTCGACTTTAGGAATTCACCTACGCCGGAAACAGTTCCACCAGTGCCTACGCCCGCAACGAAAATATCAACTTTTCCATCTGTCTGGCTCCAAATTTCAGGACCTGTAGTTTCACGGTGCGCTTTAGGATTTGCCGGATTTACAAACTGCCCGAGAATAACAGAGCCTGGAATTGACTCTTTAAGCTCTTCTGCCTTTGCAATAGCGCCTTTCATTCCTTTAGAACCTTCGGTAAGAACAAGCTCAGCCCCGTAAGCCTTTAAAAGATTGCGGCGTTCAACACTCATTGTTTCAGGCAAAGTCAAAATAGCCTTGTATCCTTTTGCGGCGGCAACAGCGGCAAGTCCGATTCCTGTGTTTCCAGAAGTAGGTTCAATTATAGAAGCTCCAGGCTTTAGAATGCCTTTTTTTTCTGCGTCTTCAATCATTGCAAGGGCTATTCTGTCTTTTACGCTTCCGGCCGGATTCAGATATTCCAGCTTTGCAAGCAGAGTTGCGTTTTCAATACCGCTAGCCTTTGAATAATTGTTGAGCTTTAGAATCGGTGTGTTTCCAATCAGTTCTACTACGCTTTCCTTAATGTCTGCCATATCCGGCCTCCTGCTAGTTTATATTCCTACTTAAAATATAGGTTTTATGCAATAATACTAACCTTTATTTCCTATCAAGTCAATAGGGTTTTATAATTTATTATTATTTTTTGCCACACGGATTGAATGAAGAGTCATTCCTGTGCCTCGACACAGGAATCTGTTGAATATAGAAGCTAATAAGATATTTATATTACCCAGTCGCTTACACTTTCAGGCTTTAAAAGGTCGGAAATTTTTACGCTGTATAGATAGTTGGAAATTATAGTGTCCAGTTTTTCCCACATGGGGAGCGTCTTGCATTCTGCGGAACGTGGACAGGTTTCAGCGTTTTCTTCAAGGCAAGTAACAGGGGCTAAAGTTCCTTCCGTAAGTTTTAGGATTTCTCCAACGGAATATTCGTCAGCATCTTTTGTAAGCCTGTAGCCGCCTTTTTTTCCGCGCAAGCCTTCTACAAGACCAGCCTTAACCAAAAGAGCCACAATGCTTTCAAGATATTTTAGCGACACATCCTGATTCTCAGCAATGACATTCAATGGAACAAACTCGTCCTTTCCGTGCGAACAAAGCTCTATTATAACACGAAGTGCATAACGCCCTCTTGTTGAAATCAGCATAAACCGTAACCTCTTTTTTATTTTCCTATCTTATCACAAGGATTTTTAATTTTCAATGCGATTTTTTTAAGGAAAGACATTCTTCCACCTCTTAAATTGCCCTTTAAATACTGCACTAAATGCCTCCTTATTAGTGCGCTCATCAACACCCATTTAGTGCAGTAATTGCCTCATTATTAGCGTACTAATCAACACCTTATTACTGTAGTAATTGCACTGATAGTATTAGGCAAAATTTGACAGCAAGACTGTCATTGCCGTGCTTGACACTGCAATCTTGCTAAAAAAACACAAGGAATTATCGGATCAAGCCTGACAATGACTAGAAATTTCAAGAAATCCTAAAATTCGACATTCGACCTAAAAAATGAAACTTAACGGCGTGAAATGTGTCTAACAAGGCATGGAAAACGGAATTAACACAGTCTCTGTATATGGAGATTCAATTTTAAAGGGCGCAGTTACAGGAACAGGAAGCGGGCACCTCTTTGACATAACAAAGAATGACAGCCTTTCACTTGCAGCTGCAAAACTAGGATTTAAGCTGAACAACCAAAGCGTATTCGGAAACATAATCACCAAAAGCTACAAGAGGTTTTTGCGTGATGCTGAGCGGAATGCGCTTGGCGACCTTGCAATAATAGAATCCGGCGGAAACGACTGCGACTATGACTGGGCGCAAGTATGCTCCGGGGAAAACACAAATCCACGTGTAGGCATAGACGAATTTATAAGCACGATAGACAAAATGGCAAAAACCTGCCGACAAAACGGAACAACGCCGCTCATTATGACAATGCCGCCTCTTGTTCCAGACCGATGGCTTTTGCACATTTGCCGAGGATATGACGAACAAAAAGTAAAGGCGTTTGTGAACTCGGACATTATGACGCTGTACCAAAACCACGAAACATACAATGCGCATCTTGTTAAATACAGTTTTCAAAACAACGTGCAGATTGTGGATATGAGGCTTGCATTTCTTGAGTCCAAAAAAGACAAAGAGCTTATGTGCCAGGACGGAATCCACCCAAACGAAGCCGGCTACAGATTCATGGCGGAAATCTGGGAAAAAGAGCTTCCAAAAATCAAAAACGAGTTTCCAAAATAGTGAAATTTAAGTTTTTTGTTAATTTAAGCTAATCACTGTTCATTTTCTTGACTTTTTGAAATTGTTGCTTTATCATTTATAAAACTAAAAGGAGAAACAAAAACTTTATGGCTTTGTTTTTCTGAAAAAACATTGGAGGCTCTTATGTTTAAGGGTAAATTGGCTGCTGCAGTAGCTGTTGTATCATTGGCACTTGCTTCTAGCGCATTTGCTACAAAGGTTGGACCTGGTCTTGGTTATGTTGTTTTCGGAGATCAGAACGGACCTGTTTATGACTTGCTTGCCGCAACAACAAACGGCACATTCTGTTCACAGGGATTCGCTATTACATTCGGAACTTCTGGATATAGCGGAGGACTTATCGGAATGGAAGAAACAGACAAGTTCATCGCAGACAACATGGATGCACTTGCAACAGACATCGCTATGGGCGAAGGCGAATATGTTGACACACTTTCAACAATGCTCAACGTTTCTGACAGTGTAGCTTTCAAAGCTGCTCTTCAGGCGAACTTTGACAACATCTTCTCTTCTTCAGACGTATCTGCAACTGAAGTAAGCGGAAAGATCTACTCACTTGTTGGCTAAGTTGGACTTTTCGTCTAAAAGAACAGGGTACGGCCGCAAAGTCGTACCCTGTTTGTTTTTACTCGCAGCTTCGTTTTTCCTGCCAGTATTTGCAGATGAAAACAGCCCCGCAAAAGGAACTGCGGACGCCGTTAACTTTTCAGGAAAACTAGAAGCAATTTCAAAGCTAGCCCCTACAGAGCCAGCTCCCGGCTACGAAAAAAAAGCACAGGAAGCTGTGGACAAAGCATTTTCCATGGAGCTTTATAACGCGCCATATTGGAAAACACTTCTTCATTACAAGCCTTCTCCATTCCACAAAAACAAAAGCCTTGTGGACGACCCGATGTTTTTCTGTGCAAAAAAAGGCAAGACAAATCCAAAGGCAGAGCTAGAAGGTACTATAAAAGCATTCTTTTCTCCTGCGCCCGGCAAAGATGAACGGCACGCAATTGAGCGTTTTCCTGGCAGATTTAAATGGATTTGCGACCAGCTGAATCTTTCAAAAGAGGATTTTCCTTATGATGGAGACGCATATTATCAGTCGATTGTGCGGAAAGTAAATCCCGGGGACGTTTACCTTATATTCCCGGCAGGCTTTCTAAAAAATCCGGCTTCAGTTTTCGGACATACATTTTTGCTCATGGAATCCAAAGAACAGTCGCGTCTTCTTGCAAGCTCTATAAACTATGGAGCTGTTACAAATATAACAGGCGGCGCGATGTACGCAATTCTAGGTCTTGTTGGAGGATTCCGGGGATATTTTGGATTCGTGCCTTACTATGAAAAAATCAAGCAGTACGCCAATATGGATATGCGCGATATATGGGAATACCGCTTAAACTTTTCAGAAGAAGAAAAAGACAGAATGCTGCGCCATGTTTTTGACCTTTCAGGTATTTACTCGCGTTACTTTTTTATAAGCGAAAACTGCTCATACAACCTTTTATTTCTTATAGAAGCCGCAAAGCCAGAAACAGACATAACGAATATTTTAAGCGGCGTTGTAGAGCCAATAGAAACTGTAAAGACCATCTGCGAAACAGGACTTGCAGATAAAACTGACTACAGACCTTCCGTGTACTCAAAACTGGAATTTCAAAAGACACAGCTTACACGGAAGCAAAACAAATATGTAAAAGACGTTTGTTACGGGAAAAAGACAGCACAGGACTTCCCATTCGGCGACTTGCCAAAAGAAAAACAGGCTGAAATTTGGGAACAGGCATCCGACTATCTTACTTCCCTCTTGAACAGCCGGAAAATTTCATCAGATGAATACAGACCGCGGTTTGTTTCAGTTCTTTCGGAGCGTAGAAAGCTAGGCAAGATAGAATCCAGCACAAAAATAACAGAGCCTCCGCATCCGGAAAAAGCACATGGCTCCAAAAAGATTTCCATTCACGGCGGAAAAGACATAGAAGGCGCATACACAGGCTTGGAATTTCGTCTTACAGCGCACGAACAGCTTGAAAATCCTGCAGGATACGCTTCAAATTCAGAACTTGTGTTCGGTGAAATTGACCTTAGAGTGCATCCGCAGGAAACAGACTTCTACTTAAAGAAAGCCTTGATTGCCTCGGTAATCTCGCTGCCGGTTTCAGACTTGTACTTTTTTAACAGTGCAATGAATATTGTTGTCGGACTTGACTCCAACCCGAATGAATATAAAGAAGAAGCTCTTGCATTCAGGCTAAAAGCAATGTTCGGAACAAGCATAAAGCCAGCTTATTGGATTCAGCCTTACTTTCTTGCAGGATTTGACGCTTATGCTTCTCCAAAGTATGAAAGGAAGCATTTTTATGCAGATCCGCTTATTGGCGCAGAAGTCGGCTTTATAACAACGGCAGGAATCTGGAAAAACAAGATTGCGGCAAGCGCGCTTCAGTCGCCGTTCGACAAAAAACATTTAAGAATTCAGGCTAGCGTAAACGAAGGCTTTAATATTGCCCAAAACATTTCGCTTAAAGGCGGCTACTCTTTCAATATGGACTGGGACGAGAGATGGCATGAGTTCACGGTTTCGTTCAACGCATATTTTTAAAGATTGTCAACCAAGTTTCTTTAGAAACATCGCAGTATTAAGCATGATAATGATATTGTGCTTATACTCGCAGGAGATTATCCGGTCAAGCCGGATAATGACATGACAATACGTCTGGTCAAGCTGGATAATGGCATGGCATAAATTCCTGCTTGCTTTTGGTCATTTCTGCGATTGCTTTTATATCTATTCCTCTGTTTGCTTTTGTTTGTGCTATTTATGTGCTTGCTTTTGGGTCATTCCCGTGCTTGACACGGGAATCTCATAATTCTAATGCCATACAGATTCCTGTGTCGTAGCACAGGAATGACATAACAATAATATTACCTGAGCAAATCAAGGAATGACATGACATAAGCTTTCCTGACAAATCAGAGGGAACGGCAAGAAGACTATTCTTCGTACTTTAGGATGTCTCCGGGCTGGCAGTGGAGTATGCGGCACAAGGCTTCAAGCGTGGAAAAGCGCACTGCCGTTACCCTGTTGTTTTTTATCTTGGAAAGGTTCACGTTGGTAATTCCCACTTTTTCCGCAAGGTCATTCAATGAAATCTTACGCTCAACCATTACGCGGTCAAGATGCAATACAATATTTCCCATAATACTCCGTCCTTAGATAAGCCCTTCGACTTCTTCTTCAAGCTTTATTCCGTAAGCAAAAATGCGCGAAAAGCAAATCATTGCAATTCCCATGGCGATTCCTACAATCTGAACGCTGGTTTCGCAAAAATCCGCGCCTATCGTAAGACGGGCAACAAGGCTAAGAACAAGTCCAGTCATAGGAATCATTATGCTGAAAATGCCTATTTCACGAACCATTCTAACAACGTCCTTTTGGAACGGAGTTTTTCCCTTGCTGAACCAAGTGCGCCCTTCGCAAGTTTTGATTATCAGATAAATGTTTCTAAAAATCATTGTCATGCAAAGCATTGTAAAGATTCCGGCGAAAGTAAAGATTCTGACTGCGCCAACAATAGGCTCTCCGTTTGGCGCTACAATCATAATCTGGAATCCATTTGTGGCGATTGTGCCGTTGTCAATGTTGGCAAGAAGGAATGCTCCAAGCATCTGGGGACGCGCAAAAGAAAGAATTGCGGCAACAACCATTAGAATGGAACACACAAAGAAAACAATTTCAAAAAACTTTGAAACGACCTTTGCAAGAATATTAAAATTTTTACTGGACATAAAAAAGCTCCTGTAGAATACTCTACAAGAGCTTTACTTGTTTGTCAACAATTTTTTATCGTATTATAACAACAATAAATTGTTTGTCGATAAATTTTTATTAAACTCTAAAGCGGTCAATCTGGTCTGCAATATTCGAAATAGAGCCTTTTACCTTTGAAGAAATCTCGCTTAAGGCGGCACCAGTTTCGTTTATTTTCTTTGCGCCAACCGCCATTTCATCCATGCTTTCCTTCATAACCATTGTGGCATCCTGAAGCCGTTTTACTTCCTCAAGAATCGCCTGATTTCCGGCTGACATTTCAGAAGAGGCGTTGCGAACTTCGGAAGAACTGTCGTTCATGGAATGAAGAGCCTCGTTTATCTGCTTAGAGCCTTCGGTCTGTTCTTCCATTGCCGACTTAATCTGAACAACAAGCTGGTCTGTATCCTTGATTTTCTTGGAAACATTTTCAAAAGCCGAACTTGATTCCGCGGAAGAAGCAACAACTTCATCGATAGATTCACGGATATTGTTAAGCTGGTCGCCGATTGTCTTTGACTGCGAAGTGGAAGTTTCTGAAAGCTTGCGGATTTCGTCTGCTACAACACTGAATCCTTTTCCGGCTTCGCCTGCGTGGGCTGCTTCGATTGCGGCGTTCATGGCAAGAAGGTTTGTCTGGCTTGCAATTGAAGAAATGGCGGCGTTTGCCTCCTGAAGCATTGCGGACTGCTTTTCAATTTTTTCTATCTGCTCGTTTACGACTTGCTGCTTAGAAAATCCGTTCTGCGCGTCAGACTGAAGCTCGCTGAATGAAGAAGCCATTTTGTCAACGGACTGATTTACAGAAGAAATGTTTCCAATCATCTGCTCAACGGCAGCGGAAGCCTGGCTTACACCTGCGGTCTGGTTTTCAATCATTCTTTCAAGCGAAGAAATATTTGAAGCGATTTCATTTACAGCCCCGGCGGTTTCTTCAACACTTGAGCTTTGGCTTACAATCTGGTTTCTTACACTGTCAATGTTTGCAAGAATCTGCGTGATTGCACTGGAAGTATTTTGAGTGCTTTCTTCAAGAACTTCTCCTGCACTAGAAAGCTCATTCTTAGAATTTTTTACATCGGAAATAATTTCCTGCAATTTGCCAACAAATTTATTGAATCCTTTTACAACAACGCCGATTTCGTTGTTGGAATTTATTTCAATTCTTTGTGTAAGGTCGGCGTTGCCTGAAGCGATTTTTGTTATTGCGTAGTCAAGTTTATTCAATGGCTTTATTGCGCGGTACATAAGGAAGCCTGCTATGCTTACAAGAAGAATCGCGCTTATAATAGAAAGCCAAGTCATCTGCCCCATCATTGAAGTAATTGAAGAATAGATTTCACTCTGAAGAACAAAAATTCCAATAGACCAATGTGTGCCTTGAATAGGCGTAAAACTTACAAATTCAAGAGCCTCAGAGAATCCTTTTATCCAGGCAGTTCCTGTTTTACCTGCAACCATTTGCTTTGCAAGCTCGCCCATGTCTTCATGGCCTTTTGAATATCCGGTAAGAAAGTTGCGTTTCATGACCCAATCTTTGTTTGGATGGGAAAGAACTGTTCCATCATCTGAAAGAATAACTGCATATCCAGTTTTTCCAACTTTTATTGAAGTTGCAACATCATCAAGGTGTTTTACATCAACTATACCTGCAAAAAGACCTATAGTTTTTCCATTATGAACAATGGCATGAGCAATATGAATAATAGTTTTTCCTGTTGTTTTGGAAACTAAAGGATCTGCAACAAATTTTGTTTTTCCTTCTTGCATAATAGCTTTGAAGTATGAACGGTCAGAAATATCTGCAGTGGGTCCTGTGTCAGTTGTGCAAATGCCATCTGGTCCCACAACCAGTACATAGTCAAAGAGTTCTGAACGCTCGCCTTCATGAGCAAGAAGCCATTTTTTTATTGCGTCAATGTTTCCTGTAGAAACGACATCCGCTCTTAGGTAATAATCTAATTCTGAAAAATAAACATTCATTTTTTCCTGAAATAGTTGCGAATAGGCAGATGCAATAACTGCATAATCTTCGGCAGTATCAGAAAGCACAGACTTTTTTGTGATTTTTCCTGTTACAATAATTTGCAGGAAGTTAAAAAATATAATTGAAAGTCCTACAAAAAGAACAAGCCTGAACACAAGGCTCTTGCGTTTTTCGGTATTTGATGAAGCATTTTCTCCCATAATAATAAATTCCTCCTTAAAAATAAAAACCAGAGAATGTTTCAAAAGCATCTTTTATGTCATTTTCGGGCTCGACCCGAAAATCTAAAAAAAATATATATTACAATCATTTAGAGATTGTCGTATCAAGTACGACAATGACATTTTAAACTTATTGAGTATTCTCCAATTCTTAACAATACACTTGGTTTAAATTATATAACAAAATCTTCATCTGTCAACTTTTTTTACAAGTACCCCCCCCCCGTCTAATATTTTTTAAGATTCCCGTGTCAAGCACGAGTATGACATATTTGCAAGTTTATTTTCCGTGATCAAGGACGCGGCGGTTCCAGTCTTTTGGAGGGTCTTCAATTATGCTCCAGTCAAAGTCAAGAATTCCATGCGGAGGAAAAAGAGGCTGTGGTGGCGGATGATTTTTTTTCAGATTTTCAGCAAGAATTTCTTCAAGAGATTTTCCATTTTCAAGCGTCAAATAAGGCTCGCCGAATGCGCAGATTGTTGAGTAAACAGACTCCTGAGGAACTTGAATTCCATTTAAATCATTTGAAGATTTTATTTTTAAAACTGAATTAAAAGTACAGTCAGCAGGAAAAGAAGAAATTTTTTTCACACTGCGGATTTTGGTTCTGCGCCCTGTAACGCAAGTAAAAATTTGCCCGGCTACAACAAGATGCTTTGGAACAGAATATTCACTTCCTGCGTCGGAAAAAAAAGCCTGGGCGGAACTGTCGTATTCCATGTCGGTTTTCCAGTAGCGAATCTGGTAAACTGCTGAATCCGTGGCAAAATAAGACAAAAGCTCCTTGCTTGAAACTGGCGGACTTATTAAAATTCCAGAAGCGTTTCCTGAATCTTTCCAAAATCCAGCGCGCCCTGCTTCCCCGCTCTGCCTTATGACAAATTTCAGAAAAAGCTTGTCGCCAATTACAGCAACTGGAACATTGTAAATTTCTTTTCTATTCGGATATTTTATTTCAAGATTCCAGGCGCCAGAAGGAATTCCGTTCGCATAAAGAATTCCGCCGTCATTCTGCAAAACGCCGTTTCCATCTGCCTGCGAAAAAAGCTCATCGGCAAGCGGAACATATTTTATGCTGATTTCCTGTGCAGGGCTTTTTGAAGTTGTGTTGTTTACGTCCCGCGGATTTTTTTCTGAATAAAGGCTGCTTTCTGCCGCGCGGTCATCGTACCAAGTGTAAAAAGTTCTAAGCACAGCTTGGGGAATTGCGCCGCCGTCATCAGAAACGTAGCCTGAATCAAAGACAAAGTAGCGGCTGGAATTTTTCCATACGCCTTTTAAAAGCTGAGGAACTTCTTCCTGTGAAAAAATTTTAACTGAGAAAAGTAAAAAAACAAATGCTAGAAGTTTTCTTTTAAAGACCATTTTTCCCCGATAACGTCTCTTATTGAGTATCGGAAAATTTGACGCTCATCAAAAGATTTTTGAATAAGAGAATCAATTTCCATGGAATCGTAAATTTTCTTTGCTTCTTCTATAGTGGCTCTCAAAACAGGATGCTTTGGGCTGAACAAAACGCAGCAGTCTTCATACGGAAGAATTGAAGTTTCGTAAGTTCCTATGAAATTCGCTGTGTCCATGATTTCCTCTTTGTCCAAGCCAATCAGCGGACGAACCAAAGGCTTTTCTGCAAAGCTTTCTGTAACCGCAAGATTTTCAATTGTCTGGCTTGCAACCTGCCCCAAACTTTCGCCTGTTATTATGCAGTCGCAGTTAATCCGCTCGGCAAGCATATTGGCGGCTTTCATCATGCAAAGACGGAGCATCAATGTTGAATAGGCTTCCGGCGCTTTTTGCTTTATTTTCATCTGAACTTCTGTAAATGAAATTACATTAAGGTGAGTGTCGTTTCCGTACTGCGCGATAATCTTTGCAAGGTCCTGAACTTTTTGCTGGGCTTCTTCCGAAGTGTATGGATAAGAATGAAAATAAACACATTCAACTTTCATTCCGCGTCGCATCATTCTGTAGCCTGCAACTGGACTGTCAATTCCGCCTGAAAGAAGCAAAAGACCTTTTCCGCTCACGCCAACTGGAAGACCACGGCAAGTTTTTTTCTGGGAACAGTAAACATAGCATTTTTCGCGCACTTCAATATTAATGGAAACGTCCGGCTTGTGAACATCAACATCAAGAGTTCCGTCATCAAAAAGAACTCCGGCAACTTCCGTGGCAATCTCGTAGGAATTAAGCGGAAAATCTTTGTCTTCACGGCGCGCTTCAATTTTAAAAGTTTTTGCTCCGTTTGATTTTGCAACTTTTCCTTCTTTTCTGACTGCAATTTTTATAGCTTCAAGATTTTTTTCAACAGCCTGAACTTTTGCCCAGCCGGTAATTCCAATCAAATGGTCAAGCGCATACTCAACTGCGCCGCAAGAATTTTTTGTGCAGTAAATGTAAAGCCGCCCGGAAAGAAGTTTTACTTTTGCCTCGACAGTCTCCAAAGCAAGCCGGATATTGCACAAAAGCTGTTTTTCAAAAATACGGATATTTCCGCCTTTAAGTGTAAGCTCGCCAAGCTTTCCAAGATAAGTTTCTGTATAAAAAGTTGTGTCGATTTCAGTTTTCATTTTTTAAGCCGTTAAAATCTTATTGTTACGCCAAAGTTAAAGAAAAGATTAAGTTTGTTTGTAAGTTGAGAAATCCAGGCATCTTTAAATCCGTCCACAATTGCTTTTGCCTCAGCTGAATCCAAATCGTATTTTTCTCCGTTCTTTGATTTGCGGAATCCAATGATGTCGCCAGTTCCGCCGCCGTTTCCGTCATCATCTTTTTCGTAAACTGGAATTATGTCTTCATTTCCACCTGGAAACATCTGGTTTGAAACTCCATAATTGTGAATGTATTCAAATGTGCAGCCGGCATTCAAGGAAACGCGCGTTCCTTTTTTTGTAGGCTTAAAATCGTACTTTACATTCAACGAAGACTGAAGCGTAAACTGAACGTGCTTTTGGTTCAGCCAGTTCATGGAATCCCAAGCGGAAGAAACGTGGTTGCCGGAATTTGAATTATTTGCGGCAAACATCGAATGAGTGTAAACCGAGCCGTCTGTTGAATAAACATTTTTGTCTGCGCAAAGATAAATCATGGCTTCTTCTGTGTCCAAAGTTTCGCAGACATTTCCGTGGCGTGAATAAGTTGTTCCCATTGACAAAGTGAGCTGCTTAAAAGGCTTTATGTCAACGGAAAATTTTACAGCGTCTGAGTTCGGTTCATACTGCGAGCCAATCAAAACACCGGCATTTGTACAGTTCTGATAGTTTATTGTTGAAGATGAAATTGAAGCCAAACTGTCGCTGTCATACTGCCAGTGGCTGTAAGTATACGGAAGCACAAAAGTGTAGTTAAAATCCAGCCGGTCAAGGAATGAATTTGCCGGAGTGTAGATAAGCCCGGTTTTTGCAGCAAGCCTGTACTTTGAATCGAAATTCAATTTAAAGAAATCTTCCGCCGGAAAATCATCGCACATAACGTCAGTTTCCCACAAAACCCCAGGAGCAGGCCTTATGTCGATTAAAAGTCCCATCGCAAGATTGTCGCTCGCACCTCCAACACCCTGAGCAACCATATAAGGAACCGGCAAAATGTAAGAAAGATCAAGGCGGTTTCCGTAGACTGCACTTTCATAGAATGAAACTTTCAAAAAATCAAAAGGCTCATATCCAATTGCATGGAACGCCATTATTTTATCTGGAGCCAAAGTTGAAAGGTCGCCGTCATAAGATGAAGTTGCGCCAATCATTGAAAGTTCCTGAACATAAGAAAGTTTGTCGTGCAAATATGTGAGCGAAAGGTTTCCTGAATGATAGCTTGTGTCGTTAAGCGAAAGTCCTTCATTTATAAATGCTGAATATCCGCTTCTGTAAATTCCGCCCTGAACAAAAAGATTTTTGTAGCCAAGCGCAATGATACTATTCACGTCAAGGTACATTTCAATCGGGCCGACTTCAGTGGCATCAAAAATAGAATCGTGGAATGAATTTGAATACTGCGGCATAAAGTCTATATCAGTCGCATTCGAAACCGCAAAGCCCGCTCCGTATCCAAGCGAAACAAAATCATCTTTAAACCCCAAGTCGCCTTTTATTGCAGGATAAAGCGCAAGCATTTTTGAAGTGCTAAAGGACTGCTTTTCGTTCTTTTCGTCCTTTTCTTCCATTTCATGCTTAATGAAAAAATCAGTTTCAAAAGTTATGTGGTAAGGCTTGCCGGTTACGCGCTCATAAATTTCAGTTGCAATTTCCTTGTCTTTTTCGCAGCCGGTTTCAATTACTTCCTGAAGAATCGACTTTACATTTGCAAGCGGATAAGGACGGATTGGAGGCACATTTGAAACAAGCCCGCGGTTTTCCCAAATTAATGCGTACTTATAAAATTCGTCTGACGGGTCAACAGAAACTTGAGAAAAACAAAAAGCTCCAGCAAAAGCAAAAACAGCGGCAAAAAAAAGTTTTCTTAACTTCATTAATATTTCCTTCAATTAATTACAAAATTTTTATATTCGCGGCAAAAGCAACTTCAAATCCATTTTCATTTCTGCCGCTTTCATTATTGTAATTTATAATAAACGTATATGACGGCTGAAACACAAAAGTTATATTTTCCTTAGGGCTGAAAGTTCCGCGCAAAGAAACAACATTCACATATTCGTTAGTTCCAGACGGCGTAGAAGCTTTCTGTCTTTTTTTTGCCTCATCGCTTCCTTGAGAATCAGAATCCGGGAAAATCCAGTTCTCGCGGTTTTTCTTGCCATCATCGCTGTCGTCAATTACGTATTCATTTCCTTCGTGCCAACCAAGATTCTTGAAAATTTTTGTGCCGGAATTTTTTCCGCAAGCCTTTAAAAGATAAGACGCGCCCAAAGACCATTTTGCAGGCTTTTCATATTCAATGCTCAGCTTGCCGGAAACAGTATCCGGACCAAAGGGAGTCCCAATCCATTCATAGAAAACATATTTTGTGTCGCCAAGATTTTCGCGGTAGTTGCGCACCATGCTCCAGTCAGGGCTTTCCTTTATGTACATATATGCGTCTGTGTAAGTTCCTTCAAGCCAAAAGTGAAAATATCCGTCATTGCAAGGAACAAAGGATTCGATTCCGCCTTGAAAAGCAAGTCCGTTCGGCGTTGTGTCGTCTTTAAAGTTTGAAGTTTCATATACAGTCTGAAACTGCGTCATTGCAAATTCGCCGTACAGCCTCAAAAATTTTACAGGCGTGTATGCAAGCTTTAAAGCAAGATAATCGCAAGTATTGCTTTCGTTGCTTCCGTAGTCGCGCCAAGCCGCAAATCCGTGGTAAATTGTCCAAGGATTCAAATAGCGAAGCTCCATCGGCGCAAAAACAAGCAAAGATTCCCTTGCGGTAAACTGAAGTTTCTTAAAAAAGCGGAAATTGATTTCGTGCGAGTAAAGATATTTGTCCACATTGAACTGATTTACATTCATGGAATACCTGAAATTCGGCGTGTAAAAGCCAAGTTCCAAATAGCTAGAGCCTGTAAAATATCTGCTTTGCACAATGCTTCCAGTCAGCGAGCGGGTAAAATCAGAGGCTCCTCTTCCAATCTGAAAAGTCAAAGCCGCGTTTTCTGTAAAATTATGGCTTGTGCTGAAATATCCTGTGTCCGGGAAATTTATGTCGATTTCATCAGCCGCAAGTGGAACGCTCAAAAAATTATCATTATCTTCTTTTGTGTTTTTATTCAGCGCGAGTTTTCCTTCAAACATCATTGTAAAATAATCCGCGCCTTCAATTTTTACAGGAATATAAAGGAAGTCGCCTTTATCATAGCGTCCGTAGTTCCACTCCAAATCATCGTTCTGCTTGTAATAGCCTTCCGCATTGAGTTCAACTTCAAAGCCAAGCTTTATAAAATCCGGCCCGAACTCAAAAGATTCCTGCGAACAATAATTTTTTATTCTGTCATACTGAAGTTTTCCGGCGGAACTCAAAGAGCTGTATTCGGCTTCATCAAGGAAAAAAAGAATTTCTCCAACACTCAAAGGCGATCGGTCTGTAAAATCAAGCCTGCCCTCTTCCATTGAAACAGCGGCAAGGGCGTCATAAATCCAGTGTCCGTTTTTTACAAGTTCATTTTTTCCGCGTGCAAAAGAAAAGAACGGCACGTAAAGCAAAACAATCCAAAGAAATTTTTTAAATGAACTTAAAATTTTCATAGAAACCAATTTTACTTGATTCTTGCAGAAAGTACAAGTATAGAGTAAAATCGATAGAATATGAAAATCGCGATGTTTACAGACGCATACTTTCCGCGCATAAACGGAGTTACAGTTTCAGTCCAGTCTTTTGCGGAAGGACTTTGCAAGCTTGGACACGAAGTCTGTGTTGTCTGCCTTGAATATACAGAAGAACAGCAAAAAAGTTCTTTTTTTGACGAAAAAACAAATGACGAGAAGTCGCCGTTTAAAATTTTAAGAGTTCCGTCTGCTTGGATTGCATTTTCAAAAGAAGACAGAATGATGCGGCTGGACAAATGGCATCTAGTAAAAAAATCCATGGACGAATTTCAGCCTGACGTAATCCATATTAATTCAGAATGGACAATCGGATATTTTGGAGCAATTTACTGCCGCCATCGCCATGTTCCTTTTGTATTCACATTCCACACGCTTTGGGAAGATTATCTTGCAAACTACATAAACTTTGTTCCTGCCCGCGGACTAAAAAAAATCGGAATGGAAGTCGTTCGCTTTTATTTAAAGAGAGCCGACGTGATTATCGCTCCGACAAAGCGGATTGCAGAAGTCGTGGAAAGATACGGAATAAAACGCCAAGTGAACATTCTTCCAACAGGAATTCCAGACAGCAAGCTTGAGTACGATGAAAAAAAATCAAATGAAGTTTACGCAACGCTTTTCAAAAAGTTTCCAGAATTAAAGGAAAGAAAAATCCTTCTTTTTGTAGGACGCATTGTAAAGGAAAAAAACCTTCCGTTTCTTTTTGATGTCTTGGAAAAAGTTCAGGAATCTCGGCCGGACACTGCGCTTTTGTTTGTGGGCGGCGGACCGTTTTTGAGCGAGCTGAAGGAATGCGTAAAATCGCGCGGACTTGAAAAATCAGTTTTCTTTACAGGATATATCAACGGAAACGATTTGATTTACTTTTACAAGATGGCTTCGGTCTTTACTTTTCCGAGCAAAACAGAAACACAGGGGCTTGTAACAGTTGAAGCTATGCTTTCCGGGCTGCCGGTTGTAGCAATCGGGGAAATGGGAACAGTGGACGTTATGCAGGGAGACAACGGCGGCTTTATGGTAAAAGATGACGTGGAGGAATTTTCCAAAAAGACGCTGGAACTTCTGCAGAATGAATCCCTTCACAAGGAAAAATCAAAGCAGGCCTTGGAATGGGGAAGCAAATGGAAAATTTCTTCTCTTACGCCCAAGCTGACCGAATGCTACCGAAAAGCAATCGACATCTGCAAAGAAAGGGAAAGCAAGTGACGGCGGAAGAAAAAAGCAAAGTCTACGATTTTCTAAAAACAGCCTCTTCTTGGAGCTACGGTTATCCGTCGCCGGATTTTAAGGAAACTCCCGTATTTGAAGACGACATAGAAATTCCAAAAGAGCAAGAAGAAATAAAAGCGCAAGAACCAGTTCAAGCCCAGCCGCAAATTTCACAAACTCCTCCAGAACAAGCTTCAACTGAAAAAGTTCCAGTTCAAGGCGTAACACTCGAATCAATTGCGGAAAAAATCGCTTCGTGCAAAAACTGCGTTCTATGCAAGGCAAGGACAAACACTGTTCCGGGCGAAGGAGTTGAAAATCCTTATGTAATGGTAATAGGCGAAGGTCCAGGCGAAGACGAAGACAAAACAGGACGACCTTTTGTTGGAAAAGCCGGTCAGCTTCTTGACAAAATGCTTGCGGCAATTTCTCTTGGACGCACAGCAAACTGCTACATTGCAAACATTGTAAAATGCCGCCCGCCAATGAACAGAACACCAATGCCAGACGAAGCCCACGCCTGCTCAGGGTATCTTCAGGCGCAGATTCACATTTTAAAGCCAAAGTACATTCTTGCAATGGGACGCACGGCAGTTCAGAATCTTTTGGACACACAGCAGGGAATAAATTCTCTCCGCGGAAAATGGCTTGAATACAGCCTTGGCGAAACAAAAATACCGCTGCTTGCAACTTACCATCCAAGCGCGCTTTTACGAAACGAAAGCCTCAAGCGTCCTGCCTGGGAAGATTTAAAAGTTTTCAAATCCCGCATCTTAAAAGAAATCCCGAACTACGCGGAAAAATTCTATGCAGAATGATTCTCCCGCCATGAATTCAGCGTACATCGACGTAATTCTGAACGTTCCGCTGAACCAGACTTTCACCTACAAAATACCGGAAGGCACACAGAACATTGAAAATCCGTTCGGGCTGCGTGTTGAAGTAAAATTCGGAAACAGAAAAACTTCAGGCTTTGTAGCCGCCGTCCACAAGACTCTGCCGCCAAACTGCGCTGTTTCAGAAGAAAAAATCCGCACAGCAATTCGCTACATAGACCAAATTCCGCTTTTGACAAAAGAGCTTTTGGAGCTTGCGGAATTTATGAGCGGCTACTATATTGCGTCAATCGGAGAATGCGTGTTTGCGATGATTCCTTCAGGCAAGCGCGAAACTGAAATTCCAGGACTTTCTTTTTCGGAAGATGAATCTGGATTTAAAAGAAAAGACCTGAGCGAAGAACAAAAAAACGCAGTGAACGGAATTCTTTCTTCAACTGAAAAATTCCACTACCTTTACGGAACAACAGGAAGCGGCAAAACAGAAGTATTTTTAAGCGCGGCGGAAAAAATCATGGAATCAGGCAAAGGCGTAATTTATCTTGTGCCGGAAATCGGACTTACGCCGCAAGTTGTAAAAGCTGTACAAAAAAGATTCGGAAGCACAGTCGCAGTTCTTCATTCCGCGCTCACGCCAAGCCAGCGTCTCGGAGAATGGAAGCGAATTCTAAGCCGGGAAGCACGCATTGTCGTAGGAGCAAGAAGCGCAGTTTTTGCCCCGGTCCCCCAGCTCGGACTTATAATAATTGACGAGGAGCACGACTCTTCATATAAATCAGGCTCTTCCCCGCGCTACCATGCACGGCAGATTGCAATGCTTAGGTGCAAAAAAAATTCCATTCCGCTTGTAATGGGAAGCGCGACACCTTCTGTTGAATCCTGGCATTCAATGCAAAACGGAACAATAATCAAGCACACACTCACAAAAAGACTTGCCGGAGGCGAAAAGCCGCAAATCAGCTGCGTAAACCTAAGCCTTGAAGCCGACAAGGAAAGCTGCATTTCAAAGCCGCTTCAAAATGAAATTCAGTCAGCCCTTTCAGAAAAAAAACAGACGATTCTATTTTTGAACCGAAGAGGATTCACGCATTTTTTTAGATGCTCAAGCTGCGGATATGAATTAAAGTGCAAAAACTGCTCTGTTTCCATGACATACCACAAAAGCGAAAACCGCCTAAGATGCCACTACTGCGGATATTCACTTCCGCCGCCACAGCAATGCCCGAAATGCGGCTCGCTTGACATAGGATATTCAGGATTCGGAACAGAATACATAGAAGCAGAAGTAAAGGCAAAGTTTCCAAATGCAAAAGTCGTGCGCATAGACACAGACTCGCTGCATCACAAAGGAGAATTGCAAGAAAAGCTTGATTCATTCAGAAAAGGCGAATACGACATTCTCCTTGGAACGCAGATGGTTGCAAAAGGCCTGAATTTTCCGAACCTAAAGCTTGCAGGAGTTGTTCTTGCAGATACCGCTCTCCATTTGCCGGATTTTCGTGCGCAGGAAAAGACATTCGCTCTTATAACTCAAGTTGCAGGAAGAGCCGGAAGATTTTTCCCCGGAGGAAAAGTTATCGTGCAAAGCTACAGCCCAGACCGCGACGCAATAAACTACGCTGTAAAAGGACTTACAGAAGAATTCTACAAGAATGAGCTTGAAGCGCGCCAAATTCTTAACTTTCCGCCCTTTTCACGGCTTTTGCGACTTGTGTTCCGCTCGCAGAAACCAGACGCAGCCCAGAATGCAGCCCAAAGCGCGTACAACATCCTTTGCAAGTGCCGTCCGCAGGGAGTTGATATTCTTGGACCTGCAGAATGCCCGCTTGAAATGGTAAACGGAAGCCACCGCCATCAGATTCTTCTGCGCGCAAAGCAAATCCGCCCGCTTCAGGAAATGGCGAAGAAACTTGTGTGGGGATTCAAGCCTCCAAAGGATGTCTATATAGAAACAGACACAGATCCTGTAAGTCTTCTATAAAGAAGACATTTGGAAGCCTGCCGAAGTCTCCCGGAACAATCAAAAGCCGCCAGATTAGCATTTTTCGCTAAAATGACGGCAGTTTTAGAAGTTCTTTGTACGATTTAGAATTCCTGCTTAACCTTGTCCACGTCTACACCGGCATCCTTTTCGCGGATTTCCACACGGCGGATTTTTCCGCTGATTGTCTTTGGAAGCTCGTGCACAAACTCAATTATTCTAGGACACTTGAAAAGCGCAGTCTCGTGCTTTACAAAGTCAAAAAGCTCATGCTCAAGCTCTTCGGAAGCCTCGTATCCCGGAGAAAGAACGATTGTAGCCTTTACAGCCTGTCCTCTTTTTTCATCAGGAACGCCTGTAACAGCGCATTCCATTACAGCCGGATGCTGCTGAAGAACAGACTCAACTTCAAACGGACTGATTCTGAATCCAGAAGACTTAATGATGTCGTCTTTTCTTCCAACGAACCAAACGTATCCATCCTCATCCATATAGACAGTGTCTCCCGTATGGTAAACACCTCCGTCAAAAGCATTCGCGGTAAGGGCAACATCGCGGTAGTATCCAGAAAGAAGTCCGAACGGATGTCCTTTGTCCAAGTGAATTACAAGCTCACCTACTTCACCTGCAGGAACTGGCTTTCCGCTGGCATTTACAACAGAAACGTCATAAACAGGAGACGGACGACCCATTGAGCCAGGACGAACAACAGCGTCAAGGAAGTTTCCGCAGATAATCGTGGATTCAGTCTGACCGTAGCCTTCATAGATTTTCTTTCCTGTCTGCTCTATAAACTTGTTGTAGACTTCGCCGTTGAGAGCTTCTCCCGCAGTTGCAAAGCGCACTACGCTGCTGATGTCGTACTTTGAAAGGTCTTGCCTGATAAGGTAGCGGTAAACAGTTGGAGGCGCGCAGAAAGTTGTAATTCCGTACTTTGCGATTTTCTGGAGCATCTTGTCCGGCTTAAAACTGTGCATATCGTAGACGAATACCGCGCTTCCGCAGATCCACTGGCCGTAGAGCTTGCCCCAGACAGCTTTTCCCCAGCCTGTTTCAGAAACAGCAAGGTGAAGTCCGTTGTCCTGAACGCCGTGCCAGTATTTTGCAGTTATAAGGTGTCCGATTGGATAAAGGAAGTTGTGCAGAACCATTTTTGGATAGCCTGAAGTTCCTGACGTAAAGTAAAGAAGCATCGGATCTTCGCTGTGGACGGCGGCATCTCCTACCGGGCGCGGAAATTCCGGGACGCACTTGTCAACTTCAGCATGGAAGTCAATCCAGCCCTCGCGTGAAGGTCCTACAGTTACAAGTTTTTTTACAGTCGGGGAATTCGGAAGAGCCTTTTCAATTTCAGACTGAACAGCCGGATTGTCATAGGAAATAATCATCTTGATTTCAGCGGCGTTTGTGCGGTACTCGATGTCTTTTTGAAGCAGCTGGTCTGTAGCCGGAACTGCAATCGCCCCGATTCTATGAAGTGCCATCATCACCCACCACCATTCGTAGCGGCGGCGCAAAATCATCATAACGGCATCGCCTTTTTTTATTCCCTGGGAAGCAAGAAAATATGCAGTCCGTTTTGAATCAGCTGAAATCTGCTCAAATGTCCAAGTATGTTCTTCACCGTCGTCATCGCACCACACAAGGGCTCTTTTTCCCGGCTCTGTAACAGTGTAGCGGTCTACAATGTCATAGGCAAAATTGAAATTTTCCGGAGCCTTCAAGCGGCAATGCGCCTTCAAGTCCTCGTAGGAAGTAAACTCTCTGTCTTCAACTAAAAAATCATGATAAAGTGCCATATATTCCTCTTAAAAACAGTGTGGTTAAAAGTTTTTCTGACATTTTAATACAAAATGTCATTCATTTCAAGCGAAATACTTCCACCTAAAATGAACTTCAAATCACTATAGACTTAGACACCCGGATTTTCAGAAAGTTGCAAATATATAGAAAATTTTATATATTTACTGCATTATGTTTGACAAATTATTAACAATTATTTTCGGTTCGGCAAATGACCGCGCTGTAAAAGCACTTAAGCCTGTTGTTGCGCAGATTGAAGCTAGAGAAAGCTGGGCACAGGCATTTTCTGACGAGCAGTTTCCTGAACAGACAAAAATCCTAAAAGAGCGTCTTGCAAAGGGCGAGACTCTCGATGATATTCTTGTGGACGCATTCGCATTGGCAAGAGAAGCGGCAAAAAGGGTTCTTGGAGAGCGCGCTTATCCATGCCAGCTCATGGGTTCTCTTGTGCTTCATTCAGGCAGAATAACAGAAATGAAGACTGGTGAAGGTAAAACTCTCATGTGCGTTTGCGCCGCCTACTTGAATTCTCTTAGCGGAAAAGGCGTTCACATCGTTACTGTAAACGATTACCTTGCAGAGCGCGACAGCCAGTGGATGGGACGCATTTACAGATTCCTAGGCCAGACTGTAGGCTGCATTTTAAGCAATATGGACAACGACGCAAGAAAAGCCGCTTACAACTGCGACTTGACTTACGGAACAAACAACGAATTCGGATTCGACTATTTGCGCGACAACATGCAGATTGATGCTTCCCGCAAAGTTCAGCGCGGATTCAACTTCTGTATTGTGGACGAAATCGACTCCATTCTTATCGATGAAGCAAGAACTCCGCTCATTATTTCAGGACAAGGCGAAGACGACACTTTCAAATTCCACGAAGTTGACAAATACATTGGAATGTTCACGGAAGTCAAAAAAGATCCAAAGACAAACGACTATCCGGACGAAGTTGAAATGACTCCAGAACAGAGAGCAGCTCTCGAAGGCGACTACAAGCTGGACGAAAAAAGCAAGCGCGTTTCATTTACAGACAAGGGAATGAACAAAATCAACGACATTCTTCTTTCCCACAATCTTATTGAGCCGGGAACAACTGTTTTTGACGAGCAGAATTTTGAATTCGTTCATTATTTTACACAGGCATTGAGGGCTCACACGCTTTATCACCCTGATGTTGACTACGTTGTAAAAGACGGACAAGTTCAGATTGTTGATGAATTCACAGGACGCATTCTTGAAGGAAGACGATACGGAGACGGACTTCATCAGGCAATAGAAGCAAAAGAGCATTTAAAGATTGCCCAGCGCAACAGAACTCTTGCGACAATCACGTTCCAAAATTTCTTCAGAATGTACGACAAGCTTTCTGGAATGACAGGAACCGCCGCAACAGAAGCCGTGGAATTCGACAAAATCTACAATCTTGATGTTGTTGTAATTCCAACAAACAAGCCAGTTGCCCGCATTGATGAAGATGATGAAGTTTACTTGAACGAAAGCGACAAATGGATTGCAATTTCAAAAGAAGTTGAAGAAGCGCACAAAAAAGGACAGCCAGTTTTAATCGGAACTGTTTCCGTAGAAAAATCAGAGCATCTTTCGGCAATTCTCACAAGAAAAGGAATCCGCCACGAAGTTCTTAACGCAAAAAACCATGCGCGTGAAGCTTTGATTATAGCCGAAGCTGGAGCAAAAGGAGCTGTAACAGTCGCAACAAACATGGCAGGACGCGGTACAGACATCAAGCTCGGCGGAAGTCCTGAAACCAGAGCAAGAAAAAAGGTCGGAACAGAAGCTTCTCAGGAGCAGTTTGACGAAGCTCTCAAAATTGAAAAAGAGCAATGGAAAAAAGACTACGAGGAAGTGAAAAATCTTGGCGGACTTTACGTAATCGGTTCTGAACGCCATGAAAGCCGCCGTATTGACAATCAGCTTCGCGGACGTTCTGGACGTCAGGGAGATCCAGGAAGAAGCAAATTCTACATTTCAATGGACGATGATCTTATGAGACTGTTTGGCGGCGAAAAGATGAAAGCCATTATGAGCAGAATCGGAATGCAGCCAGGCGAGCCAATAAATCACCCGATGCTTAACCGCTCAATTGAAAAAGCCCAGAAAAAAGTAGAAGAAAGAAACTTTGAAATAAGAAAAAATCTTCTTGACTACGACGATGTTTTGAATCAGCAGAGAAAATTTATTTACGACCAGCGTGACGAAATTCTTGTAGACGAAGACTTGAGCGGCAGAGTTATGAATAATGCAAAAGAAACTGTCTCTGAGATTTTCGAAGAATTCAAGCATGAAAGAAATCCATCGCAAAGCGCGCTTGCAGACAAAATCTACAACACATTCGGCCAGCAGCTTTCTTACGATCAGCTTACAGAAGAAGGTGTTGATGCTGCTCTTCAAAATGACTTGACACAAAAGGAAATGCTTGCCGGAAAACAAAGCCTGAATATGTTTATCCGCTATCAGTATATTCAGATGATTGACAAAAAATGGCTTGATCAGCTTGAATTCCTTGACGGATTAAGAGAAGCCGTTCACTTGCGTTCTTACGGAAGCAAAAATCCGCTCACAGAATATAAAATTGACGGATTCAATCAGTTTGATGAAATGCTTGACAGCATAAGAGATTCTGTAACAAGCAGAGTTTTCAAAGTAAAAGTTCAAGTCGGCTCACAGCCTCAACGCCAGCAGCAGCCTCGCCAAATGAATGCCCAGCATCAGGAAGCGCAGTCAATGGCAAGAAGCGCGCAGCAGGCAGCCCAGAATTCAGCAATGAAAAGCGGAAGACAAGGACAGAGTGTAACAGTAACTAGATCAGTTCCAAAAGTAGGCAGAAATGATCCATGCCCTTGCGGAAGCGGGAAAAAATACAAAAACTGCTGTGGAAGAAATTCCTAAGTAATATTCAAACTAAAAAAATGAAGGACTTGGTTCTGCAAAACAGTTCCAAGTCCTTTTTTGTTTGCTTTAGAATAAAAAAGCTAGAGTATGTAACGCTCCAGATTCTGGTTTTGAATTACGCCGTTCAGTTTTTCATCAACATATTTGCTGTCAATTGTTATTGTTTCTCCTGCATGGCGGTCAGCATCAAAGCTCAATTCTTCAAGAACAGTTTCCATTATAGTGTGAAGACGGCGCGCGCCTATATTTTCACTGTGAGAATTTACATCTTCTGCAATAAAACTCATGCGGTCAATAGCTTCGTCTGCAAACTTTAAAGTTACGCCTTCAGTGGCAAGAAGCGCTTCATACTGCTTTACAAGGGCATTTTTTGGCTCGGTAAGAATGCGTTTAAAATCTTCTTTTTTGAGCGGCTCCAGTTCAACGCGAAGAGGAAATCTGCCTTGAAGTTCTGGAATAAGATCGCTAGGGGCAGACACGCTGAACGCTCCAGCTCCAATAAACAAAATATGCGTTGTGTTTACCACGCCCCATTTTGTATTCACGTCGCTTCCTTCAACAATAGGAAGAATATCACGCTGAACACCTTCCCTGCTGACTGCCTGACGATCGCCTTCGCCGCCATGAGTCGCAATCTTGTCTATTTCATCTATAAAAATAATTCCGCTTTGCTCTACCCTTTTTTTTGCCTCATCAGCAGCCTTGTCGCTGTCCGTATTCCGCTCAAGAGTATCCGCCATAAGAATCTGCCGCGCTTCCCGAACAGTCACATTGCGCCGCTTTGACCTTCCGCCTGAAAGAAGCTCCTGAAGCCCGTTTATGCTTTCCTCAAGGTCTTCTGGGTTGCTTGCTCCCATCATGTTCATGCTGAACGAAGGCTGACGGTGAACGGTTATTTCCACGATGCGGTCTTCAAGTTTTCCTTCACGGAGCATTGTCCTGAATTTCTCACGTGTAGAAGCCATGTCCTCGCGGGCTGAAGTTTCTTCTTCGTTTTCTTCCTGCGGCTCTTCCTGAACAGGATTTTCTTTTGGAATATCAACTTGAATCAAACTTCCCTGAATCGGGCTTGATTCTCCAAATATATTTCCAAGCACATGGACATCTCTTTTTGGTGAGGAATCCTTGCGCTTCTTCTTGCCAGAACTTCCAGGCAAAAGCAAATCAAGCAGCTGGTCTTCCACCATGGGAATGCATTTTTCACGCAGTTTTTCCTGCATTTCAGCTTTTACCATATTGTAGCCAACCGCCATAAGATCGCGGACCATGCTTTCAACATCGCGGCCCACATAGCCAACTTCAGTGTATTTTGTAGCTTCCACTTTCAAGAACGGCGCTCCGCAAAGTTTTGCAAGTCGGCGTGCAATTTCGGTTTTTCCGACTCCAGTTGGTCCCATCATCAAAATGTTCTTAGGCGCAACTTCGTCCCGGATTTCTTCTGGAAGCTTTATTCTGCGCTGGCGGTTTCGCAAAGCAACTGCGACAAAACGTTTTGCCTTTTGCTGCCCGATTATGTAATTGTCAAGTTTTTCAACAATCTGCGCTGGAGTAAGTCCGTCTGGAATTCCTGCTGAATTCGACTGCGCCTTGATTTCTTCAGTCATATTAAAGCTCCTCAACTACAACGTTGCTGTTAGTATAAATGCATATTTGTCCTGCGATTGCAAGCGACTTTTGGGCAATTTCTTTTGCGGAAAGCTGAGAAGATTCCATATAAGCCATTGCAGCCGCATAAGCATAGTTTCCTCCAGAACCGATTGCAAGAATGTCGTTTTCAGGCTCGATGACATCTCCGCTTCCTGAAATCAAAAGAATTTTATTTGAATCAGCCACAAGTAAAAGCGCTTCAAGTTTGCTCATTGAGCGTTCTGTGCGCCAAAGTTTTGCAAGTTCAACTGCGGCTCTTGTAAGGTCTCCGTTAAATGTCTTTAGTTTTTCTTCAAACTTGTCAAAAAGAGTAAAAGCGTCTGCGGTTGCTCCGGCAAATCCTGTAAGAACTTTGCCATCATAAATGCGACGCACTTTTTTTGCATTGCCCTTCATCACTGTGTTTCCCATAGTAACTTGACCGTCTCCAGCCATGGCAACTTTTCCGTTTCTCCTTACAGCAATTACAGTGGTGCTGCGGATTTTATTTTCATTTTCCATAATTTGTATTCTCCTTAGCAGACAGTTTCTATTTCAGTCTTTTTTTCCTGAATGCGGAAACGCCTGGCTGTATACTTTTTTTAAACGTTCCAAAGTTACATGAGTATAACGCTGGGTTGTGCTTATGCTCGAATGCCCAAGAAGCTCCTGAACAATTCTTATGTCCGCGCCGGAATTAAGCATTCCCGTAGCAAATGTGTGCCTAAAAGCATGAGGCGAAACATGGCTGCCAGTTCCTTCAATTCCTGTGTAGCGGCTTACGATATACCAAATTCCATGAGCCGAAAGCGCAGTTCCTTTTTGGCTTAAAAAAATTCTGCTTACTTCGCCAGCGCATCCTTTTTCAGCCTGCGGAAATCTTGCGTTTCTTTCCTTTAGATAAAGCATAAGAGCGTTTCTTGCGTCCTGCTCAAAATAAACACGGCGATCTTTTTTTCCTTTTCCAGTAACAACCGCGCTTCTAAAATCACTTGTGAAATCCTGAAACTTCAACGAAGCAAGCTCGCTCACACGGCATCCAGAAGAATACATCATTTCAAAAATCGCCTTGTCCCTTGATGCCCACAAAAGCTCTTTTTTTTCAGGCTGACGGCAAACATTGTCAATTTCAGTCTGAGACATAAAGCGCGGAAGTGTTTTTGACTGACGAAGACATTTTAACTCGTAAGAAACGTTTTTAGAAATATAACCAAATTTCTTTAAATATGCAAACAATCCTCTGACTGCGGAAATAATTCTATTTATAGAAGCCACTGAATATTTTTTGCGGCTCAATTCTCCAACAAAAAGCCTCAAGTCTTCCAGCGTAAGTTCTTCTGGCAATTTTTCGTTTCCAAAGAATTCGCAAAAATGAGCCAAATCCTGCTGGTAAGACAAAACTGTATTTTCTGACAAACCTCGGACGCTTCCAAGGTAAACCAAAAATTCTTCGGAGCATTCAAAGAGAGTTTCAGGCATTTTGGGATTCTTTTGACTCTTTATCAGCTTTGTTCGCCTTTGCAAATTCTCCAGCCGCTTCTGCTGCAACAGCCTCATCCGCAGAATGGAGATAGTCGCAGTCAGGATTTATGCAGCTTTTATACGAGCCGTTTTTCTTGTCGTATTTTTCAACAAGAAACCAGCCGCACTTAGGGCAATAAACGTCAATCGGCTTAAAATGCGAAATAAATGTGCATTCAGGATAATTTGTGCATCCGTAGAATTCTTTTCCGCGGCCTTTTGTTTTTCTTGCGACAATATGCCCATCACAGCCTTTGCGCGGACATTTTGCAAGCGGAACACTTTTTGTATTGTGGCACTCAGGAAATCCAGAACAAGCAAGAAAATATCCGAAGCGTCCAAGTTTTTTTACCATTGGCTTTCCGCACTTCTCGCAAATTTCATCAGTAGGCTCATCAAGAGTTCCTTTTAAGCTTTCCTGATTTTCCATGACTTCTTCAACGCGATTTTTAAACGGTCCAAAGAAATCCGCAATCATATTGTTCCAGACAAGCTCATTCTGCTCCACTTTGTCAAGATCATTTTCAACTTCCGAAGTAAACTGCTCATTTATAACATCAGGAAATGATTCAACAAGAATCTTGCAGATAATTTTTCCGAGCATCGTGGGAACAAGCTGCTTGTTATTTCGTGTTACATAATAGCGGTCAAGCAAAACTGAAATTATAGGCGCATAAGTTGACGGGCGGCCGATTCCTTTTTCCTCCAAAGTTTTTACCATTGAAGCGTCAGTGTAGCGGGCCGGTCCTTGAGTAAAATGCTGCTCAGGATAAAATTTTCCGCTTGAAAGAATTTCACCAATCTTAAGCGAAGGAAGACTTCCCGTTACATCTTCTTTTGAAGAAAGCGTCTTTATAACGTTATAAAAACCTTTGTGGCTTAGCTTGCTTGCACTCACACGGAACAAAGCGTCTCCAGCCTGAATGTCAACGCTGGTTGTCTTTGATTTTGCATTGTTCATCTGGCTCGAAACAAAACGTTCCCAAATAATTGAGTACAAACGAAGTTCTTCACGAGTCAAATATTCCTTTACACTGTCTGGAGTATACTTTACATAAGTCGGACGGATTGCTTCATGAGCATCCTGCGCGCTTTTTCCAACTGCATATTCAATTTTTTCAGCAGGAAGATCCTCCGGGAAATTTTTTCCAATCCAGTCTCTTACATCGTTTATAGCAGTCTGGCTTATGCGGACAGAATCGGTACGCATATAGGTAATAAGTCCAACGCGAGTGCTTCCAATCTGCACACCTTCATAAAGACGCTGGGCAATCTGCATTGTTTTTCTTGAAGTAAAGCTGAGCCTGTTTGCCGCTGCCTGCTGAAGCTTTGAAGTTGTAAAAGGCGGCTTAGGTCGTACTGTCTTTTCAGTTTCCTTTATATCTAAAACTTTACACTCGCTGTTTTGAATTTCCTTTATAATGTCATTAACAGCATTTTCATTTTTCAGTTCAGGCTTTGTTCCTTTGTACTGGACAAGCTGAGCCGTAAATTTATTTTTTCCCTTTGCAAAATCCACATCAAGAGACCAATATTCTTCAGGAATAAAATCTTCAACTTCTTTTTCACGCTCGCAAATAAGGCGCAACGCAACAGACTGAACACGACCGGCGCTAAGTCCATTTTTTACTTTTTTCCAAAGAAGCGGACTCAAATTGTAGCCAACAAGCCTGTCAAGAACACGGCGGGCTTTTTGCGCATTTACTTTTGCTTCGTCTATTTCACGCGGATTTTTTACAGATTCCTTTATTGCAACTGGAGTAATTTCGTTAAACACAATGCGCTGTATAGAAGCATTTGTTTTTTCCTTGAGCGCATTATTCAAATGCCAAGCAATCGCTTCACCTTCGCGGTCATTATCCGATGCAAGCAAAACACCAGAAGAATTCTTTGCATCTTTTTGCAGTTCCTTTAGAAGCTTTGCGCGCCCGCGGACAGTTATATATTCCGGCTGAAAATTATTGTTTACATCGATTGCGATGCGGCTTTTAGGCAAATCAATAAGATGTCCCATAGAAGCCTTTACCGTGTAGCCAGTTCCAAGATAATGCTCAATTGTCTTTGCTTTCGCAGGAGACTCAACAATAATCAGAGTGTTCTTTTTTGTCTCTTTTTTCGATGTTTTTTTAGCAGTTTTTTCAGCCATAATCCACCTGTCAGCATGAATCAAAAAATTCAAGCTGTCCTTTATTTTTACAGACTTTAAATCCCGGAGCATTTTTTCTGACCGCGACAAAATCCGCATAGTTTTCTATAACTGGAGCTCCTTCCTCAATAAATTTTTCAGAAGTACGGACATTTTTCTTTCCGACGCATCCATTTTTTTCAGCCTCATTGCAGAATCCAGCCGAATGAAAAACAACATCGCGGTTGTAATCAAGGGCAAAATCAGCAGTAATAAGAGCGCCACTTCCAGCAGGAGCATGAACAACGACAGTGCATGAAGACAATGCCGCCACAAGCCTGTTCCGCTGAACAAATCTCCAAGGCTCAGCAGGAATGCCGGGAACATACTCACTTGCAATAAAACCGCCGCTTTTTACAATCTGCTGAGCAAGGCTTCTGTTTCCATACGGAACAACAGTATCTATTCCGCACGGAAGAATCGCCGCAGTTGACTGCAAAATTCCGCTGGCAAGAGCGCCTTTATGAGCAAAACTGTCAATTCCGTTTGCAAGCCCGGAAATAACAGTCTGGCCACAAAAAGCAGCTTCCTTTGCAAAGCCAAAAGCCGCACGCGCAGTTTTTTCGCAAACACGTCTTGTTCCCACAACAGAAACACAAGGCTTTTTCAAGGCTTCTAAAGTTCCGCGGTAAAAAAATGCGTAAGGCGGATCTGGAATAGTTCTAAGCATGGCAGGAAATTCCGATTCATAATAAAAAACAGAATTTATTCCTTTTGATTCTGCAAGGCTAAAACTTTTTTCAGCTAAAGCCCTGCACGCTTTTCCATTCCAAACCGCCCTTCCCAAACTTCTGCCTATAATAGTAGAAAGCTCTTCTATAGACAGTAACGCAAGATTATCCATGCTGTCAATATTTTTCTTTAAAAGAATTTTTTCTTTGGCAGAAAGGAATGTTATTGATGAAATTGCAATGTCTAAAATATTCACAAGAAAAAGATATAAAAATTTGTTATAAAATGCAAATTTTATTTATACTGAAGCTCAAGACACTTCTTTTTGTTTTCCTGCGCAGCCTGAACTTTTTCTGCATTGGGTTTTAGCTCAATAATTTTGTCGTAAAGTTCAATCGCCTTGTCAAACTGATATGTTAGATAATATGCGCCTGCAAGAGCAAACATTGCATTTGTATCTCTAGTCTGAACAGAAAGGAATTTTTCAAGATAAGGAATCGCCTTGTCGCCCTGCCCGAATTCAAAAACATAAAGAATTCCAAGTCCGTACAAAACACGGTAATAATTCGGGTCGATTTTCAATGCCTGAAGATAAGAATTTTCAGCAAGACGAAGATAATTCATTTTTTTTATTGCGCCGCTAGAAGAAGTTCCATTCGCCTCAAAATCAAGGCTGGCATTAGCCATGTGGCCTGCACAGCTTCCTACGTAATAATAAAGATTCGCGTTGTCTGGATAATAAGACAGAGCCTTTTGGAAACACTCCAATGCTTTTCCGTACATCTGCTGATCAATATAACGAGTTCCAAGAATTTTATACCAAATTCCAATCTGGCCTTCTGTAAGAGCCAAATCCATTGCGCGGGCATCGTATTTTTTTATAGCTTCCTCAAGTTCTTCTTTTGTCGTAGGATTTGAAACGCCCTCTTCAATTCGCTGCATCCGTTTTACAGAATTATAAGAAGGAGAACAGGAAATCGCCGCAAAAGAAATCAAAAGCGCAAACGAAATTTTGATAATTTTTTTCATACAAATCCTCCGTTGTTTTATTCAGTTTTATGTCCGGGAAAAAAATCCCTGTGGCTTTCTTCAAGCCTTGAATCCTCTATGTGCGTATAAATCTGCGTTGTGGACAAATCCGAATGTCCCAAAAGCTCCTGCACAGATCTTAAATCCGCCCCGCCCGAAAGCAAATGAGTTGCAAAGGAATGGCGCAAAGTGTGGACTTTAGCTTCAATTCCAGTTTTCTTTCCCATCAATTTGAAATTTTTCCAAATTCCTTTTCTTGAAATAGGATTTCCTTTAGAATTTACAAAAACTTCGGGAATAATTCTACTTCCAACAAATCCGGGACGAATTTCAAAAATCCATTTTTTAAGCCAAAACGCCGCATCCTCGCCAAACGGAACAAGCCGCTCCTTGCTGCCTTTTCCGCGCACAAGAATCAGATTCTCGTCAAAATGAACATTCGAAATCAAAAGTGAACAAGCCTCGCTTATCCGAAGTCCGCAGCTGTAAATAACTTCATACAACGCGCGGTCTCTTATTCCAAGCGGCTTTTCCACATCGATTGAAGCCAAAAGACTGTCAACTTGCTCAACTTCCAAAACTTTTGGCAAAGCTCTTGAAACTTTCGGCTTTCCGATTTCATGCGCAAAATTTTCAATCCAAATTTTTTTTCGGACTAAAAACGAACCAAAAATTCTAAGCGCAGACAAATCTTTTGCAAGAGTAATTTCTTTTCTTCCGGAAGTTTTTCTAAAAGCCGCATAATAAAGCAAAGTCTGAACTGAAACTTTTTCTAGCGGCGTTTCATTTTTTTCCAGATAATCAAGAAATTCCTGAACGCAAATCAAATAAGTTTCCGCCGTCAGTTTTCCGTGATTTTCCACAAAAAGAAGATCACTGTAAAATTCCTGAAGCAGAGATTTTCTTTCCATAAATCAAAGCTGCGTCAAATCTATGGAGCGCGAAAGTCCGTTCAGGCGTTTTCTATAAATTGCCGGCTGATTTATGTCGTTCGGATCAATTTTTATTCCCGCAGGAAGCTTGTGCCCGGAAAACGGTCTTTTTTCATCTGTAGAATTTTTTTCTTCAGGCTGATTTTCAACAAGAGAGACAGTTTCCCGCTCGCCAAGAGATTCCGCCGGAGCAAATGAAGTTTCATCATTTTCTTTTGAAGCGGAATTTTCAACTGAAGAATTTTTAAAATCAATAGAACTAAAATGCTCTGAAGGCTTTGCTGGCTTTGAGTCCGATTCAGTTTTTCCGCCCAAGGCACGGATGAACTCGCCATAGTCAGCAACAGAATCATCCTTTTCGTCTTCTTCCAAAGGAACAGAAGTTGCAAAATCTTCATTGCCGCTAAAATCGGTTGCAATTACAGTAACGGAAACTTCGTCGTCTTCCATTGCGGAATTTTCTGAAAGTCCAAAAATTATTTCCGCTTCTTTGCTTGCTGAATGCTTGATTAAATTCACAATATCCTGAGTTTCTTCCAAATCCAAATTTCCATTGCTCGTTATGTTAATGAGAATTTTTCTTGCGCCGTCAATCTGGCGGTTTTCAAGCAGAGGATTTGCAATTGCGCCTTCAACAGCTTCGTTGACTCTGTTTTCGCCCTTGCCTTTTCCAACTCCAAGAATTGAATCGCCTGAACCGTACATTATTTTTCTTACATCGGCAAAATCAAGATTTATGTCTCCAGGCTGAGTAATGAGTTCTGTAATTCCCTTTACGCCAGCGCACAAAAGTCCGTCCGCAAATTTGAACTGCTCTCTAAAAGTCATGCGGTGGTCAACATTTTCAACGGCTTTAAAAATCAAATCATTCGGAAGAACAATCAGGCTATCTACATTCTGCCGGAGTTTTTCAAGTCCTTCCATAGCGTTGTCCATGCGGACTTTTCCTTCAAATTCAAAAGGAGTTGTAACAACAGCAATCGTAAGAATTCCAGCATTGTGAGAAAGCTCCGCAACAACAGGCGCAGAACCAGTTCCAGTTCCTCCGCCCATTCCGGCAGTTATTATAACCATGTTTGCGCCGGAAATAATTCTTGAAATACGCTCAGCATCTTCTTTTGCAGCATTTTCACCGACAGCAGGATTTCCGCCCGCCCCAAGTCCGCCTGTTATTTTCTGCCCAATTGGAACTCTTAGCTGCGCAGTTGATTTATGCAAAGCCTGCTTATCTGTATTTAAAACAATAAACTGAACACCGGAAACTCCGTCTTCAATCATGCGCTGAACCGCACTGGATCCGCCGCCGCCACAGCCAATAATTTTTATAACAGTAGGATTTATATCACCAAGCTCATCATCAAAATTCAACGGCTCGTCATTTGCAACATTTGAAACTGGCTGCAAAACAGAACCATTCAGCGGCGCATTCATTTTTTGAGAAGACGTGTCTTCAACATTTGTAAATTCCATAATTTCCTCCCGACCCGCGCATTCTGTTTCTTAATCCCCATTAAAAGCAGAGCGCATCCAAAAATATTTAATTTATCAGTTTATCTTTTTTAGCAAGTTTTTAAACCAGCTGGACTTTGAATCCTGCTTTTGCTTTTTTGAAACTTTGCGGGAAACTGCCGCAGAAGAATCATCATTTTTATTCGCAAGAACCAGTCCAACAGCAGTTGCAAAATCCGCATTTCTATAAGAATCATCAGTTCCGCCAAAATCCGCGCAGCATCCGATTCTAACAGCCGTAGTTTTCCAAACTTCCTGCGCAAGAGTTTCAATTCCAGGCATAAGAGCGCCACCGCCAGTAAGAACAATTGTTCCCCTAAGTTCCGTAAGACCAGAGCGTCTGACAACTTCCTTTTTTGCGGAAACAAGAATTTCTTCAACACGCGCCGTTATAATTTCACTTAAAGCGGCTTTGTTTGTAAGTTCAGGCGGAAGTCCACCAACACCAGGAATTATAACTTCCTCATTTTCTTCGCCTTCATTAAGCCAGCAAGTGCCGTATTTTATTTTTAATTCTTCAGCTACAGAAAAAGGAACGCCCATTACTTCAGAAATATCATTTGTAACTCGGTTTCCGCCAGCCGGAATTGAAGTTGTAAAAACCGGAGCGTCTTTGTTCAGAACAATTACATCCGTAGAACCGCCGCCCAAATCAATTAGAATAGAACCAAGGTCGCGCTCGTCTTCTCTCAAAGTCGCATAGGCTGCAGCCAAAGTTTTCAGCGTAATTCTTCTAAGCTGATATTCTGCGCGCATTATGCATTCATTTATATTCGCATAGGCTGAAGTTGAAACTTTTAAAAGCAAAGTTTTTACTTCAAGGCGCACACCTTTTATTCCAATCGGATTCGCATATTCGCGTCCGTCAACAAGATATTCCTGCGGAAGAATGTGAAGAAGAATTTCGTTCAGCGGAATTGAAACAGCCTGGGCGCAATCCAATGCACGGCTCTTTGCTTCCATTTTGATTTCAACTTCACGGTTGCCGCCTTTAGGATCTGCGCCGACAACGCCAGTAGAAGGAAGACTTGTAACTTGAGAACCGCCAATCGAAGTATAAACTTCAACAACTGTTGTTCCTGCGCTGATTTCGGCAGTTTCAATTGTTTCTTTTATTACATTTTTTGTTGCATCAATATTGACGATTATTCCGTTTCTAACTCCCTGAGACGGCTTTTTTGAAATTCCTATTATTTCAATTTCGTCATTTGCATTTACTTCTGCAATAACTGTCCTGATCCAGCAAGTGCCAATGTCAAGACCAACAATCGTCCGAGCCAAAATATTCCTCACTCAACGGCATCTGTATGAAAGCGAATCGTATCGCAAATCAACTTCCACAACATCCGGTTCAATAGAATTTACAACGTCAAGAACAACCATCATGTACTTCAGCGCGTCTTCAGTCAAAGAGCGGTCGGTAAGAACTCTAACCTTTGCCTGCGTAGGATAAAGAACAAGCTCGTAGTTTCCATACTCTTTAGGCACAACCTGAATTTCTGAAATCGCGGCAAAATATTTCTGAGGCAAACTTCTTATCGCTGAAATTTGCTCCATAAGCACACGGTACTTTGCCGGAAGCCTCATTCCTTCCTGAAGATTTTCAATAGGAAGCCCTGAAATAAGAGGAATAGAACTGTCCTGCAAAATGGAATCTGACTGTATGCTGAATAGTACACAATTTTCGTCAATTTGAACAGACTTTGACACGCCATTTACAGAAAGAATAGTTTTTGCAACAGGAGCTCTTTCTTTTACTGAAATAAAAATTTTATCTGGAAAACGCTTGTCAACGGAAACTCTTTCAATATAAGAAACGTTGCTCAAAATTGAAGCCGCACGGTCTGTGTCAAATCCTGTCCAAGACGAATTTGAAAGCGGCGCAAGTCGTTCCGCAATATCTTTTCGCGCAAAAGAATCCAAGCCTGAATAAATTATAGCCGGATGTCCAAAGCAAGGAAGAACAAAAGCATAGATAATTCCTTCAACAAAAAGAAAAAATCCAAGCACAAAAACAACAATTTTGAGAACAATATATTTTTTTTCACTTGTTTTCTGGTCTGCTTTTTCAGAAGTTTTTACAGCTTCAAAAGAACCAAAAAATTCGTCAAAATCAGAAATCGCCGCATCACTCATATTCAACTACAACTCCCCCGATTGTTTCAATATTATCAAATTTATTTTTCAAAGTTTGCCCTGATTCTTTATCGGCATCGCAGTGGGAAGCGTTTATAATAAATCCGCACATGCAAAGCGTTATTATAAGGGACGAGCCTCCTGAAGAAAAAAAAGGCAAAGGAATTCCAGTTGTAGGAGAAGCTCCGCAGACAACGGCGCAGTTAAAAATCGACTGGCAAAAAATGCAAAGCGTGCACCCAAACGAACCGTAAGCCGCAAACCTATCCGGGCAGTTAAGCGCAATCTTAAATCCACGGCAGGCAAAAACTATAAGCAAAATAAAATAAGACGTTACGCCAAAAAGTCCCATCATTGTAGCCCAGCCTGCAAATATATAGTCAGTCTGAATTTCTGGAATCGAAGAAATTTTTTCAAGCCCGTCGCCAATTCCAGTTCCCCAAATTCCTCCTGCGCCAATCGCCCTTTCAGATGCTGAAGTTTGGTAGCCTGCCGTAAGCCTGAATTTTTCAGGAAAAAGATACGCAAGAATTCTCATTAATCGATATTCTTCCATGGAAACCAAAATCACTGCGGCGGGAATTGCAAGAATAGAAAACGGAATAAGCCATTTTAAAGACGCGCCAGACAAAATGAACATCGCCACGCCAAGTGCAAAAACAAAAATTCCAGTAGATAAATTTCTCTGGCAAAAAATCACAACAACAAAAAGCAAAAGAGCAACAACAGGATAAATAAATTCTCTGGAGCTTTCCTCGTATTCAGAAGAATGGGCATCAAACATGTGCGCCAAGTACATTACAATTGCAAACTTTACAAATTCCGACGGCTGAAAAGAAAATAAATGCGGAATCACAATCCATCTTGAAGCGCCTTTTCTTTCGCTTCCAATTCCAGGAAGAAACGCAAGAATGCAAAGAACAAAAGAAATCACGGCAAACATAAAAACAAATTTTCGAATTCTCTTTACTGGAACAACTGCAAAAAAAATCAATCCGGCAAAACCCACTACAGAAGAAACAATCTGCCTATTTAAAAAATAATTTTTATTTCCAAAGAACCGCTCGCCAACTCCAGGAGAACAAACGTAAAGTGTAAAAATTCCAAGTCCCCACAAAAGCAAAGTGCAGACAATAAAAACTGAATCACTTTTTCTATAATTTGACACAGGACGGTCGGGAAAAAATCTGTACTCTCCCATAATCACTCGTCTCCGCCAAGCAAAATTTTTGAAATCCGCTCAAGTCCCATTCCTCTTGAACCTTTTATAAATACAATTGAATTTGAACTTCCGCGCAAAACATTTTTTATTTCCAAAGCAGCATTTTCCATTGCATCTTGAGAATTTCCTGCAATAAAAATAATATTTTTTTCAGAAGAATTTTTTATCTTTTCAAAAGCAGATTTCATTTCTGTTCCAATAAAAATCACAAGGTCAGCGTCAGAATTTGATGCAAGAACTCCAGTTTTTTCATGTGCGGATTTTGAATCAGAGCCAAGCTCAAGCATATCGCCAAGAACAAAAATTTTTTTTGCGCCCGCCTCTTTTTTTACAGAGCCTATAAATTCAATAGCTTTTTCCATTGAATCAGGATTTGCATTGTAGCAGTCCTGCATAATAAAAAAATTTTTTCCGTCAAGAATTTCAGAGCGTCCGGACAACGGCTTTAAACTTGAAATTCCATCTGAAATTTGCCGGGAAGAAAGTCCAAGCACTTGAGCAAGAGCAATCGCGCCCAAAGCATTTTTGTAGTTGTATTTTCCTGGAAGCGGCAAAACTGTTTCAATTCCGTCTATGCTGAATTTTGTTCCTTTCAATCCCAAGTCGCAAATATATTTTACAGAGTCAGTGTCGTTTCCGTAGAACACAACTTTTCCATCAATTTCATTTTTTAGAAAATCAGAAAAATCATCGTCAATCGGAATTACGCCAGTTCCAAATCCGCCGAAATAACTGAAAATTTTTGCTTTCTCTTTCGCAATGTTTTCACGGCTTCCAAGAATTCCAATATGCGCCGTGCCTATATTTGTTACAATGGCAAAACGAGGTTTAAGAACAGAAGCGATTTCTCCGATTTCATTTTCACGGTTCATGCCCATTTCAAAAACTCCGCACTCATGCTCGGCTTTTATATTAAACACGGAAAGCGGAAGTCCTGTCTCGCTGTTTAAATTTCCTTTGTTATAAACAACATTGTATTTTTGCGAAAGTATTGAAACTAGAATTTCCTTTGTTGTGGTTTTTCCGCTTGAGCCTGTAACGCCAATTTTTATAAGATGCGGAAATTTTTCCACATAACGGGCAGCGGCTTTCTGCAAAGCTTCAAGAGTATTTTCTACAGCAATAAAAATTACAGAAGGATTTTTTTCATGAAGCTGAACAAAATAATTTCCGTTACCTTCAAAATTTTTCATGCGGATAAAAACTGCGCTTGCACCTTTTTCAATTGCCTGAGGAATATAAGAATGCCCGTCCTGATTTTCACCAATGAGCGGAACAAAAAGAGTATCTTTTTCAACTAAGCGGCTGTCTGTCTGAACAGACTTTATGCAGAGCGGACCGTTTCCAAAAACGTGCACGCCATAAACAGCCTCAAGTATTTCTTCCAGCGACAAAAGCGAATCATTTTCGTTCATTTTTTCTCATCTCCACGCGCACAATTTCTTCAGTTTCAGCTTTTCTCATGCCCAAATCATTTTCAGCAATAGTTTCAATTCTGTCTGAACTCGAAAGCACGCTTATGTCCGTTATAAGTTTTTTATTTTCTTCTATAAGTTTTTCCTGTTTTTTTTCAAGCTCCGAAACTTCTTTTTTTAGCTCGCGGTATTTGCTTGACTGAATTCCATTTAAAATCAAAAGCCCAGGAATTCCCAAAGCAAACACAACAAGGCAAAAATTTTTCAGCAAAGTTTTTATTTTCATTACAAAGCCTCCACTCCATAAAGCCGAAGCTTGTCTGCATCCCGAAGTTTTCGCACAACACGGAGTTTTGCGCTTCTGGAAGGAGAATTCGTTTTGATTTCTTCTTCGGAAGGCTCAACAGGTTTTCTTGTTAAAATTTCCGCGCATGGAGTTCCGCCGCAAACACATTCTGGAAATTCCGGCGGACAAACACATTGCTTTCCAAGATTGCGAAAATAATTTTTTACAATTCTGTCTTCAAGAGAATGGAATGTTATAACGCCCATTTTTCCGCCCGGAGCAAGAACATTGAACGCAGCGTGAATTGCTTCCGGCAGCCTTTTTAGCTCGCTGTTTACAAGAATTCTTAAAGCCTGAAACGTTCTTGTCGCAGGATGAATATTTCCGTATTTATATTTTGAAGGAACGGCATTGAAAATTATATCGGCAAGAGTTTTTGTTGAAACAATTTTCTGAGACTTTCTTGCAGAAACAATCGCGCTTGCAATCCGCCTTGAATATTTTTCATCTGAATAAAGATAAATCATATTTGCAAGCTCAGCTTCAGGCATTTCGTTGACGATGTCGGCGGCGCTTTCTTTTGTGTTTGGATTCAGCCTCATGTCAAGCTCTTCATCATGACGAAACGAAAATCCTCTGCCGCTTTTTTCATAATGAAAAACGCTGATTCCCAAATCAAACAAAATCAAATCAGGCTTTCTTTCTTCAGAATAATTGCAGTAAAAATCGTTGAACCAGCCGTTGTAAAACTTCATCCGCTCCCCGAATTCCGCAAGCCTTTCTTTCGCCCTAGCCTGAATAACGCTGTCAGCATCAAGCCCAAGAATTTTTAAAGTTGGAAATTTTTTTAAAAAATTAAACGAATGTCCGCCCTCTCCCAAAGTGGAATCAATCATAAAAGCGTCTTTTTCAAACGGTTCGCCCGTTGGAGAAAGAAATTTGAGACATTCATTTAGCAATACAGGAGTATGAACAATTTCCACTTTTTTCCAGCCTGATTTTTTGAGCGGCAAAACTCACATCAAAATATCACCCATAGTTTCCGCAGCCTTAAGGAACGAATCTTCAGTTTCATCAAGGTAAGCTCTGTACTTTTCAGAATCCCAAAGCTCCATGTACTTGTTGATTCCAAGAATCGTACATTCACCTTTAAGTCCTGCGTAATCTCTAAGCGTCTGGGGAATAGAAAGACGGCCGGATTTATCAAAGTCCAATTTTTGTGCAGGCGCAATAAAGCGTCGCATAACAAGGCGTTTCTGATCATTGAACAAAGACGCCGAGTCCACAATTTTTTTATTAAGAGAAGTCCATTCATCAATGGAGAAAATCATAAGACAGCGGTCGAGCCCCTGAGTTACAACAAGACTTTCCTGCTGCAAAACAGAGCGCAACTTCGCCGGAAACTGAATTCTTCCTTTGTCATCCAGCGTGTTGTTGTACTCGCCAAAAAGCATTTCCATGCCACTATCCACCACTTTACCCCACTATTTCCCACTTATTAAATATTTTATCAAAAAAAAACGTAATGTCAATGCAAAAACTCTCCGATAACCTGATTTTTATAGCTGAAAATTCAGCCGGACTTTAAAACTGTATAGTTGAGAATCTTTTTTATATCTGCTAAAAATCCGCAGGCTGCAAGAAAATGATAAACACACTGAATGAAACAAGCCTTCACAAGTCGCTAAAAGCCATTTACAGAATCCAATGCGACGGAAAATCGGAAGTAAAAGTCGGCGCGTACATTGCAGACATTCTTTGTCCTGACGACGGAATCATAGAAATTCAAACTGGAACACTTGGAAAATTGCTCAATAAAACTGAATTCTTTTTATCCGAAAAACGAAAAATAAAAATTGTCTATCCGCTTGCAACCATAAAATACATAGAAACAAAAGACGCCGCTACAGGAAAAATCACAAGGCGAAAAAGCCCTTTAAAAAAGAACATATATTCAGTTTTCAAGGAAATAACAGCTCTTGTTCCCGTTCTGCTCGAAAAAAAATTCACGCTGGAAGTAATCGAAGCTGAAATAACAGAAGAACGCACAAAAACGGAAGAGCCGGTCCAGTCAAAAAACAAAAGGCGAAGATTCAAAAGAAACTGGCAAAAAACAGGAAAGCGGCTTGAGCAGACAGGAAAAATTTTTACTCTGCACGGAAAATCATCTTATAAGAAACTGCTTCCAAAAAATCTTCCTGCCACATTTACTTCAAAAGATTTTTTTGAGCTTTTAAAGAAAGATGTTCCGCTTGTAAAAAGAAGCGATGCAAACCTTATGCTTTGGGTTCTTTCAAAAATAGAAATTATAAATACAGCCGGAAAAAAAGGAAACGCCAAAATTTATTCTATGCAGACAAAGTGCTGTGAAAATGCGTTATAGCTCCAGCAAGTGCGTCCGCGGCATGATCTGGACGAGGCGGCGACTTTAAATTCAACAGAAGCTGAACATACCGAGCAACCGTATCTTTATCTGCGCTTTTTGTTCCTGTAACTGCGCTTTTTATCTGATTCGGAGCATACATAAAAATGGGAATTGCCTGCTGAACAAGGCACAAACTCACAACGCCTTTTGCTTCCGCCACTGCAAGCGCGCTAGTTGTATTGCGGGCAAAAAACAAAGTTTCCATTTCAGCTTCTGTAGGACGAAACTCATTTAAAATCGCCAAAAGCTTATTGTAAATATAAAGCAAACGCACTTCATGCGAATCATTGCTTGAAGTTTCTATAACTCCATAACTTACAAGAGAAATTCTGGAATTTTCACAGTCAATTATCCCGAACCCAGTATGCGCCAGCCCGGGATCTATGCCAATAATCCGGCGTTTTTTCATCTATGCTGAAAAAAAAACAAGGCACTTGGACGAAACAAAATTCCGCACCAAATGCCTGCATAAAAACTAAAAAGTCAAAACTTAAGCTTCAGGATCGAAGTCTTCTGGATATTCAACAGTTGAATAAACGTTCTGAACATCATCATTTTCTTCGAGCTTGTCCAAAAGCTTCTGAACTTTCTTTGCAGTTTCAGCATCAACCGCTGTATAGTTAAACGGAACCATAGAAACAGCAGCAGAAAGTGTTTCCCATTCTTTAGCCTGAAGAGCTTCAAGAACTGCGTCAAATGAAGCTGGATCTGTTGTTACAGTAATAACTCCGTCTTCATTTACAACATCTTCTGCGCCAGCTTCAACAGCAACGCTCATAACATCGTCTTCACTTACTTTTTCTGCATCGTATTCGATAACGCCTTTGCGCTCAAACATACGGCTTGTAGAACCAGTTGTTCCAAGGTTTCCGCCGTTTTTATTGAAAATATTGCGAACATCAGCAGCTGCGCGGTTCTTGTTGTCTGTAAGAACATCTACGAGAACTGCAACTCCGCCTGGAGCATATCCTTCATAAACAAGCTCTTCATAAGAAACTGCGCCAAGTTCGCCAGTTCCTTTCTTTATAGCACGCTCAATGTTGTCTTTTGGCATAGAAGCAGCTTTTGCCTTGAGCATAGCAGTTCTAAGGCGAGGGTTAGAATCAGGATCTCCTCCACCCATTTTTGCTGCAATAGAAATTTCCTTTATGAATTTTGTGAAAAGCGCTCCACGTTTTGCATCAGCAATACCCTTTGCGTGTTTAATGGTTGACCATTTACTGTGTCCTGACATACGGAACTCCTATAAATAATAACGAATAAGTATAATATAGTACCATAAAACAAATAAATACGTCAATAACGAAACCTGTTATTGGCTGTTCAATGTATTTTTGATATGTTCAGGAAGCGGAATTTCAAAAGTCTGCATTTTACCGTCAACAGGCAAAGAAAGTTTTACAGACGCAAGATGAAGTTTCTTAATTCCGATTTTTCTTGCAAGCTTATTCTTTTTAAAATCTCCATGCTTGTCGTCTCCTGCAATCGGACAAGAAGCCTTTGCAAGCTGAATTCTTATCTGGTGCATACGGCCTGTTCCCAAAGCAAGCTTCAAAAAACTAAGCTCAAGATCTTCTTTCGTCTCTGGAAGTTTTACATTCCAAACCGATTCAACTTTGAAAAAAGTTTTTGCATTTTGAGTTCTTCCGTGGGCTTCAACAGTTCCTTCCAAAACGCCTGAATAGCATTTTTTTCCGTTCACAATAGGAATTCCAAAGCAAACCGCAACATATTCTTTTTTTACTTTTCCGCCTGAAATCAAGTTTGTCCACTTTGCAGCAGCCTGCGCGTTTTTTGCAACAACAAGAATGCCGGAAGTTTCTTTGTCCAGACGATGAACAAGAAAAATTTTGTATCCAAGCTGAATGGAAAGCTCTTCATCAAGCGGATGAGCAATTCCGGATCCGCCCTGAACAGAAACGCCAGCTTCCTTATTCACAAGAAGAATTTCATCGTTTTCAAAAATTATAGAAAAAGTTTTCATTTGCCGAAAATAAAAATAGAAAGAGTTTCAATAGCAAAAAACTTTTGAAACCAGCTCAATATTTAGAGTTCTATCTTAATTGAGGTTTGTAAAAATGACAAGCATTGCAAAAAAAACGGCCGCTCTTGCAGTTCTGCTTTTTATTTCAATAGAAATTTTTGCGCACAGAGTTTCATTTGAAGGATTTTCAAATTCAGTCTTTATTGATTTGCCTGAAGAATTTGCGCTCGTTCAGTCTCAAGGCGAAGATTCATTTCTTCTGCAAAGCAAAATTGCGCCGGTAAATTCCATAGTTAAAATTTACAAAAAGGAAAAATTCACTTCAGCGCAAGAAGCACTTGAAAGCACAATCAAAAAACTAAACCTCAAAACTCTTGAATCAAAAACTGCGCAATGGAGAAATAACGAAGCCTGCATTGCGGCGTTCAAGGGAAAAATTTCCGGAGTAGAAACACAAGGCTACGCGGCAGCTTCTGTAATTCCAGAAAACAAAAGCATTGCGGTTCTCGTTTCCTGGTGCGGCGCGGAATATTTTAAAAACACGGATTTTCTCATTGAAAGTTTTATCGATTCGCTTTGTGTTGATTCAGAAAGCTGTTTTTCACCGGGACTTTTTACATCGCTGTATCATCCTGCTTCCGGCAAGGAACAGCCGCTGAATCTCTTCATAGACAAAAAGAAAATTTCCACACAAATCGATTCGCTTGACTGCAAAAATTCAGAATATCTTATTGAGCGCGAATACAAAGTTCTTCAAATGTACATGAACAGTCCGCTTTGGAAAGAAGCTTGGCAACGTTACTACAGAATGATTTTTAAAGATTCGTGCAAGCGGCTTCAAAAAGTTTCATTTGACATTTACGGAGCTCTTGCGCCTGACTGCAAGGACGAAACTGATTTTGCGCAAAAACTTTTGTCATGGACTCAAGAATTCAAATACGAAAGAGAAAAAACTGCAAGCGACTTTGCTTCTCTTCCGTCTATAATTTCTGGCGGCGGAAGCGACTGCGACTCAAGATCCATGCTGATTGCAGTAATTCTTCAAAGTATGAACATAGATTCCATAATTTTTGTAAGCAGCGAATTTCATCACGCAGTTGCAGGACTTGTTTCGTCCCACCCAGGATTCGGCTTTTCAGTTGAAAGCAAAACCTATCTTACAGGAGAAACAACAGTGCCGGGATTAACTTGGGGAATTATTGACAAAAACCAAAGCGATTTTTCAAAATGGATTTCCGTAATGCTTCCATGAGCATTTTAAGCGCAAGGAAGCAATGCGGTTTTATTTTATAAGAAGATTGTAAGCATCCATAGGAGATTCCGAATTAAGAAGAGCTTCCCTCAAAGATGCGTCCTTTAGTTTTGCGCTAAAGAATGAAAGTGTCTTTAAATAATAGCTGTGCTGATTGTACGCCGCCGCAATCATAAAAAGAATTCTTACAGGAATTTCATCAACAGGCTGAAAACCAATTATGTCGCATTTTGAAATTCCTACGGACATAACAAGGTCAGTAACACTTGAAAGGCGCACATGGGGAATCGCAAGACCTCTGCCAATAGAAGTTGACATAAGCTCTTCCCGCTTGAGAATTTCAGCTTCTAGTTCTTTTGCGTCTTTTACCTGAGGCGCCGTAGCAAGATTCTGCGCAAGGCGGACAAGAGAATCATGCTTTGTCTGATGATTCATAAAAACAATCCGCTCTGGAGAAAGTATATTTTTTACCTGAACAACAATTTCAGAATCATTTGACTTTCCGCTAGAAGAAAGCCGCTCGTTTACCCATTTTTCAATTTCAGATTTTTTAAATCTCCAGACAGTTCCAATTTTTCCGCTTGGAATTTCGCCTTTCTGAGCCCAGTCATATACAGTACGCTCGCTTACACGAAGATATTTTGCAACTTCTTCAATTGTAAGAATATCATCTTCCATAGATTATGGCCTCTTATTTTTATTAAATTTCAACAATTGTATATATTGCGTCATTTTGCAATCTTTACGCTTTTTTGTCAATATTCGCAGAAACAAAACAACAATGTAAAAATTTAGGCTTTATTTTCTTTCCATGGAAAAAAGAAACCTTTTAATGTTCTTGGCCCCAAAAGTTTCCTGTCTTTAGCAAGCAAATCGCTCCAAGGCACATTCTTGCGTTCCTTCGCAGAAAGTCCCGGATTTACTTCAATCCAATCGTATTTATAAAGAAGAATACGAAGCGCATTTGTATTGGTAATCACAATTCCTGTCATTCCCGGATAAAGTCCAAAAGTAAAAACCGTAAGCAAAAGATTCAGCAAGTTGACAAAAGAAAGCGCAAACGTAAAACCAATATTGTCGAAAAAAATTATGTACGATTTTTTTAGGCACTTTTTAAATCCATTGTTCATAAGGCTTCTTACAGGCAAAAACCACTGGAGCGCAAAGAAAGTTGTGACTAAAAACCAAAATATCAAAACCATAAAAACAAACCAAACGTAGCTTCCGCTTGATTTCCACATTCTGAAATAAAAAGGCAAACTCACAGCCGCAATACAAATCAATGCGCCGGCAAACAGTCCGAACAATGCGCCGCTTTTAAATGAAGCCAAGAATTCCTTAAAAAAATCACTGTATCTTGGAGCATTAAAATTTGAAATTTTAGCGGCATTTTTTCCAGCGGCAAATCCCGTGGAGCAAATCAAAATGCAGCAAACCATCACAGAAGCAAAAATCAACGCCGTCCTAAATTCACCAGAAAAAGGCGAACTATAGGCAAACATAAAAATCAGATATGAAACAAAAAGCGCAATCAGTGAAAAAAAATTGCAGACAACAACATAAAAAAGATTGTCCCAGACATCGCATAAATTCTTTTTAAAGAAAAATCCAAACATGGAAAAAATAGTAATATAATTGCTGACAATTTGCAACGCTGATGATAAAATTAGAAAAATATGAAATACAATGTCAATTCTGTAATTTCGCTTATCTCAAGAATCCACATGCAAACCGCAGAATTTACAAACAAAATGCTTTCAAGCCACAATTTTGTTTCTTCCCACGGATTTATACTTTTTCTTTTATCTGAAAACGCAGAAATGTCCATGGGTGAAATTGCAAAGAAAATAAACAGAGACAAAAGCACCACAACAGTTTTAATTAGAAAATTGATTGATGAAAAACTCGTAAAGTCCGCGTCAAGCAGCAAAGACAGCCGGAAAAAAATAATTTCATTAACAGCTGAAGGAAAAAAATACAACAACTTTACAAGCGAAATTTCAAGCAAACTTCTTTCAATTTGCTATAAAAACTTTTCCGCGGAAGAAAAAGAAACGCTTCTAAATCTCTTAGAAAAAATGAGCGCAAACCTCGAAACAGAAGAAGCTAAAGCATGACACATGTATTCTTCATAAAAATACACAACACAAAAAGAAACCGTCCAATAAGTTCCAAATGTCATTGTCGTACTTGATACGACAATCTCTAAATGATTACAATACATACATTTAGATTTTCGGGTCAAGCCCGAAAATGACATAAACGATACTTACGGAACAGCCCCTTTTCTATTCAAGACAAATTTTATAGTTCTATTTTAAAGCCGCGCTTATGCGTTCCAGTACTTTTTTGCGGTCCAAAGGTTTTACAATATAGTTTTTTGCACCGCTAAGAAGAGATTTTTTTACAAGCTCTTCTTTTCCAAGCGCACTGACCATTACAACCTTGGCATTTTTGTCAAAAGCAATAATCTGCTCAAGAGCTGTAATTCCGTCCATGCGAGGCATTGTTATATCCATTGTTACCAAGTCAACATTTGGACAAAGCTCTTTATATTTGTCAACGCCTTCTTTTCCGTCCTGAGCTGTAGCAACGATTTCATAACCATCACTAGAAAGAATCTGAGTGAGCTGTTTTGCAACAAACATAGAATCGTCTACAACTAGCACGCGGTACTTTGTGCCGTCAAGTTTTTCACCTTCAGGCGGACGCTCATTAATAGATGGAAAATCCTGTTTTGTTTTCATTCTAAACTCCTTATATTATGTGCGCTCGCGGATTGCGACGTTAACTTCAATTTTGCCATAGTCAGTAATAAGAGGAACAATGAGAGCTTCTACATTGTCTGTTGTTCCGCCCAATGCCGCTATTTCCATTTTTTCACCTGCAAACAAGGCAGGAGGTGTAAGGTCAAATTTAAAACCAAGATCATGCAGTTTTGTAACAGACTGAGCCGTAATCAAATTTGCAAGCTCACTGATAGTAGCCTTTGCTAAGTCGTCAAAAGCCGGCAATTTTTCCTCATTCATCTTGGAAGCAATGTTCAATGCAGTTTCAAAAGTCATGTCGAAAAGGACACGGCCTTCAACATCTCCTGCAAGACCAACAAGAGCCGCAACACCCATTACAGGCATAGCAGTTGACTTTAAATACAAGTCGCCTCTTTTTACTTCTGCCCCGCCCAAAACTTCTTTCAACACACGGTAAGAAGTTTCAACAAATGGATTAATATACTCTACTCTCATTAATAACCCCCTGAAAAAAACATATTTTCTAGCCTATTTTTTATATACTGAAATATTTTCCGGCGCATTTACCTTGTTCCAACCTGGAATCTGAATATTTTCATTGTCTCCAACTATGATAACGCCATTGCCTTTAGTTTTTTCACTAAACTCAGACAAAAGAGTATTCCTTGAAGCATCAGGCAAGAACGCAAGCAAATCTCTCGCAAACACAATATCTATAGGAGGAAGATTATTTGTGTTTACGCAGTCATGGTATTCAAACATTATAGAATCTTTTATGTCCTTGTTAAACGCATACTCGCCGCTTACAGTCCGCACGGTATAAGGCTGATACCAACTGTTGCTAGCTTCATCCGAAAGCGTCATAAGAGGAGCATTTGAAACGCTAAGCAAATCAATATCATGGCCATAAATTCTAATTTTTGCAGACGGATATTTTTTTCTCAATATGCACGCCAAAGAATAAGATTCGTAGCCTTTTCCGCAGCCCGGATTCCAAACAACAATATTTTTTGCGCTGTTGTCTGGAAGCATTTTTTCCACAGCATCCGCATATTCTTCTGTCCACCAGTTTCCTGTGCATTTTGAATAGAACGGATTCAAGAACAAATCCGCATCGGTTTCATTTTGAAGCTGAGTTTTTCCTTCGCCGCGCTCATTGCTCCATTCTGCATATCTTTTTTCAGTCCAATCTTTTGTAATTTCACTTACGTAGAATTTTTTGAAATTTTTAAGCGAATCAGCTATGAAATTTAAATCCTGAACTGAATTCTTTTCTTTTTCAGCAGGCTTTTCTGTTTCAGGAACAGACTTTTCAGGAGAAGCAGCAGATTCTGCAAGTTCAGCTTCCTGCCTTAATTTCGCCTGATTCTGGGCAGTTTCTGCAAGCTCTTTTTCTTCTTCCGGAGTTCTGTGGCCAAAAATTCTGTCAATGTCCAAAAGAACATAAAGATTATTTTCGGATTCAACAACGCCGTAAATGTACTTTATGTTTATATCGCCAAACAAAGGATGCGGTGGCTGAATAGAACTTTTTTGAATTCCAACAACCTTGTCAATTTCGTCAACTACAATTCCAAATGTCTGCTCGCCAACTGAAACAATCAGCAAATTTTCAAGGTAATCGTCATCATGCTCTTGAACTTCACTGTTGAAAAAAAGGCGCAAGTCAATAATCGGAATAATATCGCCGCGCAAATTGTAGACACCGCGGACAAAAGGAAGCGCATTCGGAACATAAGTAAAACGTCCGGCTTTTGCAATTTCCTTTACTTTCATAATATCAATGGCATAATCTTTTCCAGACAAAGAAAAAGTAACCATTTTGAAATCTACAACAGTAATCTTGTTTTTTTCTTCTGCAAGCTGTTCCGAAGACAAGCCTTCAGCTCTGTCCATTGTATTTGCAAGCACACTAAGTCTTTCTTGAATTGTCGCCATACACTAACCTCTTGCCGCAGCTGATTTTATAGCTTCCGCTTCACGTACTTGCTGTGCATCAAGCTCCTGCTTTACACCAAGCTCAAGAAGCTGGTTCACATCAATAATAAGAGAAACTGAACCATCTCCAAGCACTGTCGCGCCAGCAATTCCAGGAGAAGAAGTAAACTGATCCTGAAGCGGTTTTATTACAACATCCTCTTCGCCAATAAGAGCGTCAACCATAACGCCGATTTTCTTTTCCTGAGAACCAACAATAACAATAAAGCAATATTCATCATTGTCTGTCTTGCGGATATTAAAGAGTCGTCCAAGACGCAGAATCGAAATAACTTCATTGCGCACATTCAAAACTTCATAGTTGTCAATTGTATTTATTGTGTCAAGTTTTACACGCTGGCTTTCAATAACATTGGCAACAGGAATAGAGTAAACTTCTTTTCCAACACGAACCAAAAGTCCCTGAATAATTGCAAGTGTAAGCGGAAGTCTTATAGAAAACTTCGAGCCTTTTCCTCTTTCGCTTGTAACATTGATTGTTCCTTTTAGTTTTTCAACCATTGTCTTTACAACATCAAGACCTACACCACGCCCAGAAACACTGCTGATTTTGTCGCTTGTAGAAAATCCCGGAAGGAAAATAAGATTATAGGCATCTTGATTTGAAAGAATTTTATTAGGACTTATAAGACCTTTCTTGATTGCCTTTTCTCTGACTTTATCAACTTCAATTCCAGTACCGTCATCAATTATATCAATGACAATCATGTTGCCTTCATTTGCAGCGCGCAAAGTCAAAGTTCCAGTTTCGTCTTTTCCGCTTGCCTTTCTTTGCTCCGGCGGCTCAATTCCGTGGTCAACAGAATTTCTTACACAGTGCATGATCGGATCCAGCAAATCATCAACAACAGTTTTATCAAGTTCTGTATCTTCACCTTCAATAACAAGGTTGACTTTTCTGCCCAAATCACGGCTCAAATCACGGACAACGCGCGGAAATCTGTTGAAAATAGTTCCAATAGGAACCATTCGGATTTTCATAACGCCTTCCTGAAGCTCGCCTGTAATGCGTCCAAGATTCTGCGTTGTAGAACGGTATTTTGTAGAAGAAGACTTGAATTCATTTTCAAAAGCATCGAACCATGAGGACATAGAACCAAATTCTTCTGTCATCTTCTGCATAATTTCTTTCATTTGAACGCCATTTTGAAGCTCTTCAATATACTTTGGCATACATTCCATAAGACGGCGATGCTTTTCTTTGAAAGAAAGATTCAAATTCTGAAGTTTTACCTGCAAGTCCGCCATGTGGAGTCCGTTCTGGTTAAACGCGGCTTTTGTAATAACAGTTTCAGAAACAAGATTCATAAGATTGTCAACACGCTTTGAATCAACTCTTAAAATTGAAGACTGATTTACAGCATGGCCAGCAGCAGGCTTTTTTGCAGGCTGCGCATTATTCTGTGCAGGCTCAGTTTTATTTTCTTCTGCCGGCGAAGCAACTGGAGTTCCCGCAGCTTTAGGCTGTTCTTCAGCAGCAGGCGCAGAATCTTTAACTTTTTCCGGCGCAGGAGTCTGAACTGAAGGAGACGCAACAGCAGAAGAAGCACCAGAAACTGTCTGGGCATCAACAGCAAGAGTTACATCATCCAAGAAAGCCGCATCTTCAAGAGCAGAGCCTTCATTTGCAGAAGAAACATAGTAAACAACTTGCGGATGGAACTCATCCTCGTAAAGCTCTTCAAAATCAGGAACAGTCTTTAAAACAGTTCCGCAGTTCTTTAGAGCCGCAAAAACCTGAATTCCGCCAACGCTGTTCATTGGATTTGATTCATCAAAAGTAACATTCACAGACCAAAGCTTCTGGCCTTCTGGAACTGCATTTTTAAGTTCTGTATATTCGTCATCAGATAACGGCGGAACAGGCGGCATTCCATTGGAAGGCTGAACCGCTGGCTTTGGCTCACTGACAGCCGGTTTTTCAGCAGGAGCAGCACCAAGCATTCCAGACGGAAGTTTTACGTGCGCGCTCTTCTTTGGAGCTTTTGCCGGTATAAATGAATTGATTTTCTGGACAATAGGAGTTATATCTTCCTGATAAACAGAACCATTGCTTCTTGCATCAAGCATAGCTTTTATAGTATCTATAGAAGACAATAAAACATCTACAATAGGCTCAGAAACTGCAACAAGACCGCCTCTAAGCGCATCAAGCAAATCTTCCACATCATGACAGAATGTTGCAAGTTCATTCATTTCCACAGTAGCCGAACCGCCTTTCAACGTATGCGCCGCTCGGAAAATTTCATCTATGGCATCATGATTTGAAGGATCATTCTCTATTACAAGAATGTTGCTTTCAAGAGTCTCTACCTGCTGTTCAGCTTCCGAAAAAAAATCCTTCAGAAGCTCTTCATTATTGGCATCAAGATAATCACTCATAGAATATATTTTAATCGAATATAATAAAAAATCAAGTAAAGTTTAATCTTTTTTATTGGAACATCTTAAAAAATCCAAATGTTAAGTTTTTTTCTATTCTTCCGAAAATCAAAGGACGGAAGATTTTTTCTTTATTTCTTGCACTGAAATTTTCCGCACGGAGGACTAATTGAAACGAATTCTTTGCGCAGCCGCCATTTCAATTTCAGCAGCTTTAAATTTATTTGCATTCGAAAGTCCGTATTTTAACGGATACACAGGATTTCTTGCCGGAATCCAAAATGAATACGACTCTGAAAAATTTGATCCGGCTTTTACAGGAGAAACTTTTTTTGCAGGCCAGATTGACTTTGGCGGAAAACTTTTCCTAAGAGGCGAATTCTACGCCAAGGCAAACGACATATTTGAATACGACTCTTTGAACGGAGACACTCCAAATTCATATCTTAGAGTGGAAGAAGTTTCAGCAACATACACAGTCAATTCGGCGCACGCCTCTCATTACATAAGCCTTTACTACGGAAATTTTGAACCGGTCGGCTCAGATTTGTTTCTTCAGCGGCAGTTCGGAATAAAGCCAATCCGCTCTTCATTTACAGAAAGTTTCCGCGGACTTGCAGGTGCCAGTTACTACCCTCTTTATGCGCAGGGAATCGGCTACACATTTCATCCGGAAGGAACTTTTGCGGCGGGAATAAATCTTTACAAAAACAAAGCTGCAGAAGATGAAAATCAGGATGACGTTCTGAACCTTGACTTGAGGCTCGCATCTCTTGTTGGAATTTCAACAATTGATTTTTCAGCCGGGCTTGCACTTCCTTCCGAAGTAAACAGCGAAGATAATGACGCGCTTGTGTACATAAAAGAGCTTCAGCTTCACGGCGGACTGAATTTTCTTATAGGAAACAGAAACACAACTTCTCTTTTGCTTCAGGGCGGCGTAAACAAATATATTTTAAGAAAAGGCAACAGCGATTCTGATTCAGACAAACTGGAAATAAAAGATGTCTGGGCATTTATTGAGCCAAGAGCGCAGGGCAAATATATTTCTATTGATACTTCTGGATTTATTTTTCCGGCGGAAGCTGCAGAAGATATGATTTTCCTTAGAAATATAATAAGAAGATACCCTGGAACTGAAAATGTTTTTGGAATGAATTTAAATATCCACACAGACAGGCTTTACGCAGGAGCAACAAGACTTTCTGTTGGAGCTCACACAACTTTTGCAGTTTCGCGGATTGATCCAGACGGAGATGACGAGCAAGAAAACAGCCTTTGCATTTCGCCTTATGCAGGAATAGAAATTCTTGGAGGAACATTAAATGCATCACTTTCTGTAAATTTGCTGGATCTTAAAAGTGATCCGGAAAAAAGCTATTCAGCTACAATCGGATTCAAAACAAAATTCTAAAAGCTAAGAAATTTCCTCCAAGGAGTAGCCTATGCCGCGCGCAGTTCTTATCCGTGCGTTGACATTGAGCTGATCCATTTTTTTTCTGATAAAGGAAATATAAACTTCAACGTTGTTATATTCAGCCGCACTGTTTCCGCCCCAAATCTTTTCTATAATAAGCTCTTTTTTTACAATCTGATGCGGAAACTCAAATAAAAGCGTAAGAATCAAAAGTTCCTTTAAAGAAATTTTCATAGATTCGCCACTGGAATTTTGAATTTCGCATGAATTTTTATCCAGCAGAAAATTTCCCATTGAAACTGTGCTCGACTTGAATTCACCTTTTCGTCTTGTAAGAGCTTTTATCCTTGCAAGAAATTCTTCAAATGAAAAAGGCCGTCTTATATAATCGTCCGCGCCTGAATCAAGGCCTTCAACAATTTCATCAACAGAAGGATTTTCGGACATAAGAAGAACCGGAACAAAATTTTTTTTCTCACGGAGAATTTTTACCGCCTCAAGTCCGCCTATTTTCGGAAGAGCAGTTTCAATGACAAGCGCGTCATAAATTTCAGAAGAGGCATATTCAATAATTTCTGTTCCCGTGTAAACTGTGTCAGTTCCAAAATGATTTTTTTGCAAGAACTCAGCCAAGGCCTGTGAATTTCTTACATTGTCATCGGCAAGTAAAATTCGCATAAAGTTTATTATAAGACAAATTTTCAGTAAACAAAAGGGCAAATATAGTCTGAATATCAAGTTTTGATAAAAACAACTACTTTAGTGTCATTCCCATGCTACGACATGGGAATCTATTGTAAAATTCTAATAGATTATCAACCGAGTTTCTTTTAGAAACATCGCAGAATCTAGCCCGATAATGACATTAAATTATAAAATCGAATTTCAGACAGTTCAAAGCATTCTATAAGAAATTAAACAAGCTTGAATTTCTGCTCAACATAAGGCTCGCGGACAACCATTACAGAACAGTGCGCACTTCCAATTATTTCGCTGTCTTGAGAAGAAATCACATCGCGTGAAAGTGAAGAAAGATGGTCAAGGTTTTTTGCGCCGCCCAAAAGAATGAGATCAGCTTTAAATTCATCTGCGGCTGTAATAATTTCAGACCAAACTGCGCCTTTGCGGATTTCAGTTTCAATCTTTACACCTTTTGATTTTGCAAGGTCAGTCACGTAATCCAAATTTTTTTCGCTGTCAGATTCCAGGCTTTTTGCAATAGACTCGCCTTCCTGCGAAACCATAAATTTCTGCAAAGTAAGATACTTTATGGAAGCAGTGTCTACAACGCTCACAACTTTTACCGCGCACTTGTAAACTTTTGCCATAAGAATTGCGTACAAAACTGTATGAAGAGAAGAGCGGGAGCCATTGTAGCCAACCACAACCCGCTGAAAAAGAGGTTTTATCATTTTTCACCCTGCCTTTTTTTTAAAGACTTCATAACGAAAACATTGTCACGTTCCCGTTCCTCAAGAACACCTTCAATATACTTCACAGTTTCCTTGTCCTGCGGAATAACCGTTTTATCCAAAGCATTTACGCGCCGCTGGGTTTTCTTGACTTCAAGAGCAAGTCTCCAGGCGACAGTTCTTATGCTCGCCATTTTTGTAAGAAGTGTCAAAAGCTCAAAAAAATCCGCCATGACTTCATCACTGTCTGCAAAAGTTCCCATAAAAGAAGAAAACAATCTTCTCTGCGGAAGATTCACATCGATTGTTGTAAAAGACATTCCTGCAATGACAGCTGGCTTTTTTGTAATTTCAAAGTTGTAGTCAATTCCGTGCGCAATCCGCTCAACGCGGTCGCCGCCAACAGATACAAGCATTTTTTTCAGCGCAGGATAGGCTTTCTGAATGCACTTGTCAATCTGATTTTCCAGAAGCTTAACCTGCTCAACAATTCGCATAAGCTCCATTACAAGAATCTCACGCTTTTGCTCAAGCAAGTCATAGCCTTCAGTACTGATTGCCAGCTGCTCTTTTATTGCGAGAAGATTCGATTTTGTCGGAGCAATATTCAGTTTCGCCATAGTCAGTTCTCTAAAGCTTTCGGAAGATACTTATCAATCATCTCATTCTTGATTCTGTAAAGTTCTTCGCGCGGAAGAATACTTAGCATTTTCCAGCCCAAGTCAAGAGTCTGATCTATTGAGCGGTCTTCGTATTCGCCTTGGGTAAAGAATTTCGCTTCAAGCTCGTTTCCGAATTTCAAATAGCACTGGTCAAGCTCAGAAAGTTCCTCTTCACCAATAATTGAAGCAAGGTTTCGGATTGATTTTACTTTGCTGTAAGCGGCAAAAAGCTGGCTTGAAACAGGAGCGTGGTCTTCGCGGGTCATGCCTTCTCCAATTCCGTCCTTCATAAGGCGGCTTAAGCTAGGAAGCCCTGATACCGGCGGATACATTCCCTTCTGGCTCATTTCGCGGTCAAGAACAATCTGGCCTTCCGTAATATATCCTGTAAGGTCAGGAATCGGATGCGAAATATCATCATTCGGCATAGAAAGAATAGGAATCTGCGTAATTGAACCTGTGCTTCCCTGAATTTTTCCTGCGCGCTCATAAAGCTCAGCCAAATTTGAGTAAAGATAGCCCGGATAGCCTTTTCTTCCAGGAACTTCACCGCGTGTTGTTGAAATTTCACGCAAGGCTTCGCAATAGTTCGTCATGTCTGTCATAACAACAAGAACGTGCATATTGCATTCGTAAGCAAGATATTCAGCGGCAGTAAGAGCGCATCTCGGCGTAATAATACGTTCAATAGAAGGAGCATCAGCCAAAGACTGGAACATTACAACTTTTGACAAAACTCCAGATTCTTCAAAAGTATGCTTAAAGAACTGCGCAACATCGTATTTTATTCCCATTCCGGCAAAAACCATAACAAATTCTTCATTGCTATTAAGAATTTTAGCCTGGCGAATAATCTGTGCGGCAAGCTTGTTGTGTGGAAGTCCGTTTCCAGAGAAAATCGGAAGCTTTTGTCCGCGGATAAGCGTGTTCATTCCGTCAATTGAAGAAATTCCAGTCTGAATAAAATCGCGCGGATAAACACGGGCATAAGGATTTATCGGGTTTCCATTTACATTTACTTTTTTGTCTGAAATAATCTGCGGATAGCCGTCTATAGGCTCGCCAAGTCCGTTGAAAATGCGTCCAAGAAGTCCTTTTCCAACACGCAGCTCCATCGGCTCTTCAAGGAATTCCACAGTTGTATTTTCCAAGTCAAGACCAGTCGTGCTTCCGAAAATCTGAACAATCGCAGTTTTTTCATTCAAATCGATAATGCGTCCAGTCTTTTTTTCACCGTTTTTATCGCGGACATAAACAACTTCGTCATAAGATGAATTTTCACTGCGTTTTACAGCTACAATCGGTCCGTCAACAGAAGTCAATCCTGTATATTCAATTCCTTTCATAGTGCAACATCCTTGCGGTACATTCTTTCAAGTTCCGCCATCTGGTCATCAAGGTGATTTTGAATAGTTGTAAGCTCATCAAGCTTGTCGTTTGGAATTTCGCTTTTTGCCCTGATTATTTCATTGCGGACAGGAAGCTCGGTAACTTTCAAAAGCGGACATCCAGATTTTATAACTTTTAATGCTTTTTCATAGAAAGTCATCATAAGCAAAAGTATATTCACTTGTTTTTCCGGAACTGCATAAGCATCGATTGAATCAAACGCATTCTGCTGCAAAAATCCGTTTTTAATCATTTCACAGACAGTAAGAATAAGACGGTCGCTGTCCGGCAAAGCATCAGCTCCAATCAAGCGGACAATCTGCTGAAGACGCTGTTCACGTTTAAGCAAATCCAAAGCCTGAACACGGATTGCAGACCATCGAGGATCAAATTTGTCCCACCAGCCTTTAATTTCCGCGGCATATTCTGAATATGAATCAATCCAGCCAATAGCAGGATAATGGCGCGCATTTGCAAGTTCCCGATCCAATGCCCAGAAACAGCGGATAAAACGCTTTGTGTGCTGGGTTACAGGTTCAGAAAAGTCGCCGCCCGCAGGAGAAACAGCTCCAATAACAGAAACGGAGCCTTCCTTTCCGCAAAGAGAATTAACACGGCCGGCACGCTCGTAGAATTCAGCAAGGCGAGTTGGAAGATATGCAGGATAACCTTCTTCCGCAGGCATTTCCTCCATACGGCCAGAAAGCTCACGCAAAGCCTCCGCCCATCTTGAAGTCGAGTCCGCCATGATTGCAACGTGCATTCCCATGTCGCGGTAATATTCAGCAAGAGTGATTCCCGAATAAAGAGAAACTTCGCGCGCCGCAACCGGCATATTTGAAGTATTTGCAATCAAAATCGTGCGTTCCATAAGAGAACGTCCAGTACGCGGGTCAATCAAAGTCGGAAATTCTGTTAGAACGTCTGTCATTTCGTTTCCGCGCTCACCGCAGCCAATGTAGACAATCAAGTCGGCATCGCACCATTTTGCAATCGCGTGCTGGGTCATTGTTTTTCCAGTACCGAATCCGCCTGGAATCGCAGCAGTTCCACCCTTTGAAAGCGGAAAGAAAACGTCAATTACACGAAGACCTGTAACAAGCGGCTGGCTTACTTCAAGTTTTTGTGCAAAAGGGCGAGGCTTGCGCAAAGGCCAGTACTGGCTCATAGAAATATTTTCACCAAGCTCTGTAGTAGCAATTGTCTCATCAATTGTATAAGAGCCTTTTCCGGCAAAAGTCTTTAAAACACGTCCGCGGATTGTCGGAGGAACCATTATCTTGTGGACAATAGAACCAGTTTCCTGAACAGTTCCTAAAACCATTCCCGGAGCAATGGAAAGTCCTTCGCACATTTCTTTTCCGTCGGAAGGATGAACGGCAGGAATAAATTCCCATTTCTTTTTATTGTCGATAGGTTCTGTGCGCTGGCCAGGAAGCAGGAAAACTCCGCCGTCTTCATACATTTCTTTTAAAGGACGCTGAATTCCATCGTAAATTGTGCCTACAAGTCCAGGACCAAGCTTAAGTGAAAGAGGACGCTCGCTAGAAACAACCTGTTCGCCAACGTGCATTCCAGTAACGTCTTCGTAAACCTGAATTGTCGCTTTTCCTTCACTCTGACGGATTATTTCACCAATAAGCTTCTTTTCGCCAACATCAACAACATCGTAAAGTCCGCATTTTTCAAGACCTTCAGCATAGACTATAGGACCTGAAATTCGGGTTATTTTTCCAGTAATCATTCAGGCAACCTCCCGCCAAAAAGAGTCTGTGCAAGAACTCCTCTTTTTTCGTCCAAAATTTTCTTTATTTTTTCATCAAGCGTCAAACGGCAAGTAACAGAACCGTCCAAAGCCTTCAGTATAATTCCCTCTTTTAAATTGAATCCTTCAAGACTTTCGCGGGAAACAAGCTGAACATCTCCTGCCTCGCAAGAAGAAATATTCTGCGGAAAAACTTCTTTCAGCATAGATTCAGCGTCAGAAAGATTGAATCCAACAACAACCGCTGAAATTTTCTTTTCCTGAATTGCTTTTTTTGCACGCTCGCAAAGGCTTTTTATAACAAGAAGACGTTTTTTGTCTCCGATAGATTCAAAATATTTATCCATAGCTTCTATAATAGAGCCGTAAATATAAGAAACCAGATAACGCTGCTTTTCAAGAGGAAGCGACGCATTTATATTTTTTTCATAAACAGCAATTCCTTCCGCGGAGATTTTTTCTGCGTCTGACTTCGCCTTTTCAACGCGGTCTTGAACTCCGTCAATGAGCTGCTTTGCGCTTTCGTCTGCTTTTGCAAGAATTTTTTCTGCTTTTTTTACACTGTCAGAACGAATTTCTTTGTCCAGAACTTCCGTTGAACGTAATTCTTCCATAAAAAGTCTTCCTTGTATGGTTTCGGTATGAACCTTCCGCACAAAATGTTTAGTTTTATAAGCCCTAAAATTCAGAACAACTAGCAATTTTTCTGCTTTCTCAAAACCTTGCCTCTGGATTTTTTAGGTTTGCTTAAAATCCTAAATTGATGAATAAAAATTAAACTTGAATTCCAACAGCTTCCCGGATTGAATCAGTAAGAGTTTTTCTTCCCTGAATATGTCCCTGAAGCCCAGGAATTTCCACAATAAGAGGAGCCTTTCCGTGCATCTGCCAAGACTGAATTTCCTTGGACAGCATATCGGCTATGTCTTCCGTAAGAATGAGAACCTTTGGTATGTCGCCAACGGAGCCTACGGAAGAATTTTGTCCGGTTGCCTTGTTAAAAGCATCCAAAGCTTCCTGTCTGTTAGAAACAGCCTTGCCTTTTACGCCCGCAAGCATAAAGCCAAGAATCAGTTCCCGTTCTCCAATTACAAAATATTCCATGACTTTGCTTTTATGCCAGACTGAATTTTAAGCAGAAAGAACCTCCCAAAATTCAGCCTTTAGCAAAAAATTTTATTACATTATCATAATGAACAAAGCAACAAGGAATCCCCAAAGACAAATACCTTCAGCAAGACCTACGAAAGGAAGCGCCTTTCCTGAAAGCTCTGCGTTTTCGCTCATTGCGCCCATAGCAGCTGAACCAATTTTTCCAACAGCAGAACCGCCGCCAATACAAGCGATTCCAACAGCAAGTGCAGCAGCTACATATTTTATAGCTCCAGCATTAGAAGACGCCTGTTCTACAGCCTGCTCTTCAGGAACAGAAGAAGCCTGCGCAAAAACACCTGCAACAGCAACCAAAAGCATCATTGAGAGAGCAACCAAAAATTTCTTGTTCATAATAAAAACCTCTTGTTCTAAAAATTCTATAAATAAACTGCCAAAAGCAGCTGTCTACAAACTAAACTGTCTCTTTATAAACAAAAGAGAACGGCTTGAATTCCCGTCCTGTCTCGCTAAAGAATTTCGAGAAGAACTCGTAATACTGAAGGCGCACAACCTGAATTGCAACAATCATTCCTTCAAGAACTACAACAATAGCATTTCCCAGAACGGCTACAGCAATTCCGCCTGCGCCAGGGGCAAGCTCAACAAAAGTGTTGATAATGTATCCCAAAACTGCGTGGGCAAGAGCAAATGCGCCTACACGAACAAAGCTAACTGTATTTGAAAGATATGAAGAAATAACTTCGATAATTTCAACAACCGCGCCAATAACCGCGCTAAAAAGACCGTTTTCCAAAATAGGACGCTCACCGTCAACAAGTCTTTGGAATATTTCGGAGCAAGCAGTCAAAAACAGCGAAACAGATATTACAATCCAGTCATAAGCGGCAGGAGTATGCTTAAACAGCGCAACTCTAACCGCAAAGACAATCACGTACCAGAAGAAAACCGCGCCTGAAATTCCAGTTTTTCCAAACAACGCCTTTCCAATCCGGCGCAAAGAAAACTGGTTTATTATATTTATTACAAGTCCGCAGCTATTGATTATAAATCCTATTGAAATCGTAAAGCCAAAGAACGTAAACATTCTTGTTATAGAAGCCGGATCGCTTGAAGGCATCATGTGCAGAATTGGAGCGCGCGGAGTTCCAAAAAGTCCCGTAACCCACAAAGCAAACGGACGCAGCAAAGTTTCATTTGCAAAAAACTCGCCGGTAAGAAGTCCCATAATCGTGCTGCTCACTCCTATGCAACAGAAAATTCCACCGAATTTTTCCCATCCTGAAATCTTGATTTTTTTAAGGCAGCAAAGAATTCCTATTATAAGGAAGCACAATCCCTGGCCTGCGTCTCCAAACATAATTCCAAAAAGAACCGTAAAGAACAAAGCCACAAACGGAGTCGGGTCAACAGTTCCGTACAAAGGCGAACCGTAACTGAAAATCATGCGCTCAAAGTTAGAAACAATTTTTCCATGCTTAACCTGAACTGGAACTTTTTCCTGCCCAGAAACAACAGAAGGAACTTCGGTTGGCAAAAATTCACGGATTCCAGCGCGGCTTTGTGTAAGCTCGTCCAAATCCTTCATTACTTTTCTAATAAGATAAGCCGGAATCCAACCTGTTATTCTGTATACAAATTCCGTGGATTCAAGAGAATTTTCCACAGAATAAATTTGGCTTCCAATTGAATAAATCTGCAAAAGCCTGTAAAGCTCATCCTTATGAGTTTCCGCAAAATTACGGCGTTCAGTCTGAATTTCCTCAAGGGCAGCGGCGGCTTCAGTTTTATTCCGCTCCAAAGTAAGCAGAACTTCATCTGGAATTCCCTTAAAATCTTTTGGAACCTGAAGCTCTGTAAATCCTGCCTCCTTAAGCTCCCCGTCCAATGCAAAGCGGGCTTTTTTTGACGAAGCCGCAAGAATTCTTGAATCATCATCGCCAAGCCTTACAATAATTCCACGTGAGCCAAGCCGGGCCTTTAAATCATCAATTTTTTCAGGATCTATTTTTCCGATTCGCAAAGTAAGAAAAGAAAGCGACTCAAGGTCCGAATAAGAAACTTTCAAATTTGCAAAAGCCAAAGCTTCTCTATATGCGGAAACAGCTCTTTTTTCCTCGTCAACGGCAGTAAGCTCTTTTTTGTGAATATCTTCAACTGAATCAATAATTTTTGTCGCGCTTTCAAAATCTGCGTCAGAAGGAAGCGGAACAGAACCTTTGTATCCGTCCAAGTCAGGCAAATCCAAAGCCGCCCTAACCTGCTGAAGCCGCTCAAAAACGGAAGCGTCAGGATTAAGCCTTTTTGCAGAATCGGAAGAATCAGAGGCAAATTCCTGCTGGAACTGAAATTCGCCCAGCTCGCCAAGGTATTTAAGAACAGAATGTATGTCTTCCCGCAAAACCATAAGCTCAATAAGACGCATTGTGGTTGTTCTAGCCATTTATTACCTCCAAGGCTCCAGTCATCTGCATAGCCTGCGATGAGTCAATGCTAAGCCGCAGACTTTCAGAAGCCGTGCGGATATTGTCAAGTTCGTTTCTTTTTATGATAAACCAGCAGACAATCGAGCAAGCCGTAAACGGATATTTATGGAAAAGTTTGTACGCTTTTTTTACATAAAGACTTTTATATGAGTTTGAAATCCATCTAGGATCTATTGTCCATATAACGCCTTCTTCATGCGGATTCAAAAGCCTGCTATATTTCCAGTTTTTCCAGGCATCGTAATTGTCCAGTTCCCAGTCCAGCGTTCTTATAGCTTCATAGGCAAGCGGATCTGAACTTTCCTTTTTTTCTGATGAATATGCCAAAAGCGGAATAATTTCTTCTTTTTGCATTTTATAGTAAAAACGAAGCCGGATTGCCCAGACAATATTGTCTATTCTGATTTTTTCACCAATCAGCTTAAGAATTTCTTCCCTGCAAGACGAATGAACCTGCTTAGCGGCATTCCAAATCGACATAATATAATGGCAGTCAAGCTTGTAATTCGCCAAATGCTGCTCGGAAACAGGAGGAATATTATTGTACCAAGAAAGCGGTCCGCCAAAAGTAATCGAAGCAATGTCCGGCCATTTATCGTAATTTATTATATTGAAAGGAGTTATTTTTTGAATATCAGGAATTTTCTTTTCTCCAAGTGAAAGAGAAGCTGAAATGTCCTTTAAATTCTCATAGTCAAAACTTCTAAGCAAAGTTAAAACAATGCCGTCCGGCTCTGAATAGTTTCCGACAAGTTTTTTGTAATCGTAAATAAAACGTTCAAAGGCTTCCTGCTCCAAGGCATGGGCTAAAAGAGTTTCTGGAACAACAGGAACTTCTTTCTTGAACAAAAAAGCCCATAATTCCTGCAATGTGTGAAAAGAAAACAACTGCCTTGCGCGTTCCCCGACATAAGAGCGGGCAAGCATACCGCTGGCTTTTGCATAAACATAAGAATCAGCGGCGGACTTATCCATTGCCATATCGCTCTCCTATGAAAAAAGAATTTTATCCATAAGAGCGTTAAAAGACGAATAATCCTTTTCGCTTGAATTCAAATTCTGTTTATAAGATTCTAGGTCTGCGGAATGCTTTTTTTCTATAGCGGATTTTGTATCTTTTTCTTTCTGCTCAATTTCTGAAACGACAGAGGAATACTTGGTCTTGAATTCAGATTCAGCCTGAGCGCGTGCAGCTGCAATTTTTTCATCTGCCCTTTTTTGCGCGTCAAGCACTGTTGTAGAAGCTTCTTTTTCTACATCAAGAAGATGTGTAATAATATCAATTTCTTCAGCAGCCATTATGTACTCCAAACAAAAGTTTTACACTTACTCTATTGAGATTCAGCCTCACACAAAGCATCGAAGACTTCCTGCGGTGAAGTTTTTTCAAAAAGTTTTGTTATAAACAGAGGATCTTGCAGAACAACGGCAAGCTCTTTTAAAATCTCAAGAAGAAGATTGTTGTCATTCGGACCGCACAAAAGCATAAATACAAGGTTTACAGGAGAACCGTCCAAAGCGTCATAATCAATACCTTTGCGGCTTATTCCTATTGCTCCGACACAGCCTTTTACAGAACTGCAAATTCCATGCGGAACAGCAACACCATGCATTATGCCAGTGCTCATCTGAGCTTCACGTGCATGAAGAACTGCAAGCGCATCGTCCCTGCCTACTTCCGGATGTTCAGAATGGATAACTTGCACCATTTCCTCAAAAAGCTCGTCTTTATCTTCGCTTTCAAGGTTTACAATTATGCTTTTAGGAGAGAATATTTTTGCAAAAACCATATTACCATCCTTAACAATAGAGCCGCCAAAAACAAGCAGCTTTATTTTTCAGCCGGGCTAAGCTCCTCCTGAAGCCAGCTTCCGTTATCCTCAGAAGAAGTCTTTTCTCCCTGAATTTCCTTTACAGTGGAAGACAAGTCTTCTTTTGCAGGAGCTTTGTTCAAAAGTGAAATTCCAAAAGCAGTTACAAAGAACAATGCGGCAAGAACACCAGTTGTCTTTGTAAGAACACTCGCTGAGCGGGCGCCAAAAGCTGTAGACTGTCCGCCGCCAAAAGCGCTTCCCATGCCATTATTTTCTTCATTCTGAACAAGAACAAGAAGAACTAAAAGCACACAAATAATTACAAACGCAATGAGAAGGATTGTTTTTAAAACAGCCATTTTTTACTCCAAACACCGGACATTCCCGGTAAAATTCATTTTTAGTCTCATTATAATAATGAAATATTTCCGTTAGGTCAATTAAGAATCATAAAAACAATAGATTCCACGCAGCAAGGTTGAATCAGCCATTAAAGGAAATTATTCCTAATCTAACGATTTCTTAATCAGGATTTTACAAAGTGAATTTAATTTTTTTCCAGATTAAATCAAAGAGGTTTCTATGAAAAGACAATTATTTTATGCGTTGGCTGCAACGGCCGCATTATTGCTGATTTCCTGCGCTTCAACATCAAAGGCGGGAACAACTGCAAATTCAGCGTTTGAAAAAGTCGGCTTGAACGGAAGCAAAGTTCCTTACACTGTTCTTGCAAAAACATCAGACGGCGTGGAAATTCAAAACGGAGGATACGGCTCAGATGCGTGCGCTCATCCAACAGATTCAAATCTTTTCTATTTACTTACAGACCGCGGTCCGAACATCGACTTTAAGGGAAGCAACGGAAAAGGAAAAATGTTCCCTATTCCTTCTTATGCGCCAAGAATCGGGCTTTTTAAGATGAACGAGGACGGCTCGGTTTCGCTTGTAAAAGAAATTACGCTGAAAACTCCGGACGGAAAAGACATAACAGGGCTTCCAAATCCAGATGGAAAAGGCGCGACTGGAGAAATTGCCTATGACCTTGACGGAAACATTCTTGGAACAGACGAATATGGACTGGACAGCGAAGGAATTGTTGCAATGAAAGACGGAACTTTCTGGATTTCTGATGAATACGGTCCTCACATTGTTCATTACGATGCGGACGGAAAGCAGATTGAAAGAATAAGCCCGTTTGGAATGGACACAGGAAAAAGACACCTTCCGGCAGTTCTTGCGCGCCGCCGTGCAAACCGCGGAATGGAAGGTCTTTCAGTAACACCGGACGGAACAACTTTGGTTGGAATTATGCAGTCAACATTGTTCAATCCTTCAAAAAAAGAAATCAAAAACAATCAGCTTGTGCGCATTGTAACTTTTGACATTAAAACTGGCAGCACAAAGCAGTACGCATATATTCAGAACAAGGAGACAGATTCCACCTGCGGAATTACGGCTCTTTCAAGCACAGAATTTGTTGTAATTGAACGCGACGGAAAGTTTTCTGGCGAGAAGGAAGCGCATAAGTATCTTTTCAAAATCGACATTAAAGACGCGACCGACATAACAGGAGAAAATCCTGAATCGAAAGAAGGACTTTTGATAAACGGAAAAACTCTTGAGCAGTGCAGCACAGATGAAATCGAGGCCGCTGGAATCAAGCCTGTAAAAAAAGAATTCCTTGTTGACCTTGTGGAATATCTTCCGAACAAATATCCCCACGACAAGCTTGAAGGCCTTTGGATTTTGGACAGCAGCACAATCGCCGTGGCGAACGACAATGACTTTGCAATCAATGTTGAAAACAACCAGCTTGTGCAGAAAATACTTCCAGGCACAACAAGCATTGATGACGATGTGATTTATGTAATAAAGATTCCAAAAAGTCTAAAATAGAAAAGTTTGCAACAAAAAAGGAGCTAGCTATAAAAAATAGTTCAGTTCCTTTTTATTAGATTAGAAGATTTTTAGGAACAATTTATTTCTGCAACGTTAAACACATTAAAGAAATTTTTCAGCACGCAATTTTCAAGTTCTTCCATATTCATGCTGCGGAATTCGCAAGTCTTTTCGTAAACCTGCTTGATTTGAAGCGGGGAAGTTTTTTCTTCTCCTTTTAAAGTCTGATACGGAGCGTCGGTTTCTAAAAGAATTCTTTCTAGCGGAAGTTCTTTTACACAGCCAATTGATTTTTTGTTTCCGTTGAGCAAAGGCTTTCCAAAAGAAAAATATGCGTTTATTCTGTGGTTCAAAATTGAAACGGCATCTCTTGCAGTAAAAGCGAATGAATGGAAAACAACCGAAGCGCATTTTTTTAGAGCAGAAGAATAATAAAACGCAAGATCCAATGCCTTTCTGTCGTGAATTACAAGAGGTACTTTATGCTCCGTGGCAAGTTCAAGGCACACTTCAAATGCTTTTTTCTGCTGAGCTGCGCAAGATTTTAGTTCCGGCGTAAAAAAATCAAAACCTGTTTCTCCAACTGCAACAATTCTTTTTTTAATCAAAAGGCTTTCTAAAAAATCAACATTTTCAAGCAAAGGCTTCTGCGGATGAAGACCAAATGCGCATAAAACTTTTCCGCTGCTTTTTGAAGCAATTTCTTCCTGAATAAAAAATTCTTCTTTTGAATGAGCGCATGAACAGCAAAAATGCGCCGGAACAAAATTTTCACATTCAGCAATATGCAAATGGGAATCGCAAAGCATTAAAGCCTCCAGATAAATAAAAAGCTAAACACATTCATTAAAAAACCGAAAATATAATAAGGCTAAGGAATTTTTCCATATTCAAGCAGCATTGCTTATAATACTAAAGCGAGGTGCAATTTATGGCATACTACACACTTAAAACCATAGCAAAGACAAATGACTACATGGCAGTTCTAAGAGAAACAGAAGACGGATACGTTGTGCGCATTGTAAGAGACAAAGACGGCTACGATGAAATAACAACAGACTTCATTTCCCGCACATTGTTCGAATCCTGCCTTAGAACCGGCTATCTTACAAAAATTGAAGAGCCAGCCGTAAAGATGGCAGTAAACGCCTAAGCTTCCGGCACATACTTTTCAATCAATTCAACAGCAGCCAAATACCTAGCTTCCTTGCTTGTTTCGCGGGGAAGCCAATGTATTTTTACGCCTTTACGCTCCATTCCGCGGAACCAAGTTTCTTGACGTTTTGCAAAATGACGTATAGAAGCGCACAGCTGTTTTTCCATTTCTTCTTTTGAACTAATTTTTCCTTCCAAATAGAAACTTACAAATCTGTACTCAAGCCCAAGTTTTTCAAGGCGTTCCCAAGAAAACTGCTTGTGAAGATTTTCAACTTCCTCAATCATGCCTTCTTGAATTCTTTGGCGCAGGCGGATTTCAATATTTTTGTAAAGCTCATCTCTGTCCAATGTTGTGCCAAGTACAAGAGGCTCAATTTTTGGGCGGCTCAAAAGTTCGCTTCTTGCCTTTATTCCTTCAGGGCTTGTCTTAAAAAGCTCAATCTGCAAAGCCTTTACCACACGTTCCTTTATAGCAAGATCGCTTTTGTTGTGCAGTTCAGGCTTAAGAGACAAAAGCATAGCTCCAAGTTCTTCAAGTGATTTTTTTTCAAGCTCTTCTTTCTGCTCAAGATTTTCTGGAACTGTAAGAAGATCATAGCCACGCACAACAGAGTCAAGATACATTCCTGTTCCGCCCGCCACAAATGCAAACTTTCCCTGTGCCTTAAGAGAATTGAATGTTCTATAAAAATCCTGCTGAAAACAAAACACGTTGTATTCAGAGTCCAAAGTTGCAATGTCTATAAGATGATATGGAATCTGCCTTCCGTTTATAGAATATTCAGATAAATCTTTTCCGCTTCCAAGATCAAGACCTTTATACACTTGCCTTGAATCCGCGGAAATTATGTCCCAGCCGAATCTGTCTGCAAGGCGCACCGCAATGGCAGTTTTTCCCACGGCGGTAGGTCCAAGCAGAACAACGCAGTTTACATTTTTTTCCTGCATCAAATTAAATCACCCGGCACACGGCGCACTTAAGATATTCACTCTTAGGATAGCCCAAAAGAATTGGATGGTCAGGAGCTGCTCCAAGTTTTTCCAAAACCTGAACACGCTTGTGGCTGTCCATCGCTGAATGCATGAGCATTGAATAAAATGTATTTTCATCAAAATAATGGGAGCAAGAGCATGAAACAAGGATTCCGCCTTCATTAAGAATTCTCATGGCGCGCAAATTTATTTCCTTGTATCCGCCGTAAGCCTTTTCAATTTTTCCAGCTTTCTTGGTAAATGCCGGAGGATCAAGAATAATCACATCGAACTTTTCGCCGCTAGATTCATACTGCTTAAGAAGATCAAACACATCAGCGCAAACAGCCTTCATCTTGTCTTCAGCACCATTAAGCGCAATATTTTTTTCAACCATGTCCACGGCTTCTTGCGAAATGTCCACGCTTATAACTTCACGTGCGCCGGCTTTTACGGCATTAAGACCAAAAGCTCCTGTATGTGTAAAAGTGTCCAGAACTTTTTTTCCGTGGCAGAACTTTTTAATTTTTTCCCTGTTGAATTTCTGGTCAAGAAAGTAGCCAGTTTTTTGTCCGCGGGCAATGTCAACAAGCAAAAGAACTCCGTTTTCTTCTATTTCAATTATTTCCTGCCCAGATTTTCCAATCCAGCCGGATTTTTCTTCAAGGCCTTCTTTTTCACGCACAGCCGCATCGCTTCTTTCATAAATAAAATCAGGCTTTACAAAATCTTTGAGCGCGCCAAGAATTTCATCTCTGAACTTTTCACAAGCAAGAGCCAGAAACTGAACTACAAGATACACTTTGCCTTTTGAAACATATTTTTCCACAATAAGCCCAGGAATAAAATCTGCCTCGCCAAAAACAAGACGGCAGCTGTCATCGCTTTTAAAGCTAAGATTCCGGACATTTACAGCGTCCCGAATTTTCTTTGCCCAAAATCCTTTCATGTCTTCCAAAATTTTATCCGCGTGCAAGGAAGAAATCATGCGCACAGTAATCTTTGACTTTTTGTTTATCACGCCGCTGCCAAGAAATCCTCCGGCATTAGAGCAGACTTCGACAATAGTTCCGTCCTCCACAGCGCATTCTTCAAGAGATGAAGTTTTCATTCCTTCATCAAGCGGAAACTTTACAGTTGAAATTTCATTATCGTACACCCACGGAAATCCCTGAGAAATCTCACGGTCTTCTTTAGGCTTTAACATAATTCTTACAGTTTTATTCATTTTTAATGTTCCTTAAAAAAAAGCCCTGCGGCTTGCGCAGAGCTTTTCTTTTTCTGCCGGATTCCCCTGTCAGGCAGGAGAATGACATTTTGTTTTAAACGGAATTCCGCAATTATTTTGTAGCCAAGATCGCGATTCCAGGAAGTGTTTTTCCTTCGAGGAGTTCGAGGGAAGCGCCGCCGCCTGTTGAAACGTGGCTCATCTTGTCCGCAAGGTGGAACTTGTTTACAGCGGCAACAGAATCTCCGCCGCCAACAACTGTCATTGCACCGCGTCCTGTAGCTTCCGCAACAAGATGTGCGACTGCTTCAGTTCCCTTTGCGAATGCGTCGAATTCAAATACTCCGACAGGTCCGTTCCAGACGATTGACTTTGCCTCGCCGATTGCTTTCTTGTATTCCTCGACAGTTTTAGGTCCGACGTCCATCGCCATAAGGTCAGCAGGAATATCAACTCCGTCAACTGCGACAGGTTTAGCGTCCGCGCTGAATTCAGTTGCTCCAATGTGGTCAACAGGAAGAAGAATCTTTACGCCCTTTGCGTCAGCGTCTGCAAGAAGCTTCTTTGCTGTGTCGATAAAGTCGTCCTCAACAAGAGATTTTCCTACATTGTGTCCCTGGGCCTTGAGGAATGTGTATGCCATTCCGCCGCCGATTACGAGATACTTCGCGTTCTTGAGAAGAGATTCCAAAACGGCAATCTTTGAAGAAACCTTTGCGCCGCCGATAATGGCAACCATAGGCTTCGGAGGATTTGTAACCATCGGCTCAAGATATTTCACTTCTTTTTCCATGAGGAATCCGCCGACCGGCTGCTCTTTCATGAATTTTGCGATTGTCGCTGTTGAAGCCTGATCGCGGTGAGCTGTTCCGAAAGCGTCGTTTACAAAGATGTCGCCGTAAGTTGCAAGCTCTTTTGCCATTGTCTCGCGCTCAGCTGTATCTTTTGAAGTCTCTTCCTTGTGGAAGCGCACGTTCTCAAGCATTGCGACTGCTCCGTCAGGAAGAGCGTCGATTGCGGCTTTCTGTCCGAGTGCGTCAGGAAGGAATGTAACTTCTTTTCCGAGCTTTTCAGAAAAATATTTTACGACTGGAGCCATGCGGTTCTTGCCGTTGATGAATTTTTCTGAATCTGCTTCAGTCCAAGTCTTTCCGGCTTTCTCAGCCTTTTCCTGCGCCTTCTTCACGTCCTTTTTAGGATCTCCGAGGTGGCTCATCAGAACGAGCGAGCGCGGATTCTGCTCAAGAATATATTTGATTGTAGGAAGAGCCGCCATGATACGTGTGTCGTCCTGAACAACTCCGTCCTTCATAGGAACGTTGAAATCAACGCGCATGATAATGCGTTTGCCTTTAAGATCAACATCTTTTACTGTCTTAATCATATAAAATATCCTCCATGGAATTTTGTACTTAGGTTGCAAAAATAATATAACAAATACGCAATTGTTTCAACTTTTCAATATGAAGAAACTCATATTAAATAATCGTTCTTATCAAGTGAATCAAATCGTTTTCTCTTGAAGCAGGACGAAGCGATTCTTTTAGCGATTCAAGCTCCGCTTTTCTAGCTTCTTCTGTGGCAGGATCTCCGCTTGCATTTGCAGCCGGGCGGTTGTCCAGCGTAGAAGTTTCTTTTTCAGGATTCTTTGTAAGAACAATTTCATCGCCAACATTCAGAGTGTCATAAAATCCGTTTTTCTTATAAACGCCTTCTGAAATTTCCTCGTCCGCATTTTCAACTTTAAATGTTCCAAGAAAATCTTTTTTGTTATACGAAACTCCAGGACCCGAATCCTTTGTAATCACACTTCCCTTTCGAACAATATCAAATTCTGAATCTTTTGAAATGCCGTCATTTTTTCCAAGGTCAACAAGAAGCTGCCCATGAACATTTCGCAAAACTTTTCCGCGGATTGGAAGAATATCCAAAACTCCCTGCCGGAATCTCTGCAAAGCGCGCGCCATGCAATCGTTACCAGTTCTATAAACATGAACTTCGGAAGTCTTAGTTCCAGTTCTAGCCGAATAAATAATGGCATCAAGCGAATATGTGCGTTCAGTTTCAGAAGCAGTCAAAATAACAAAATAGTCGCGCCCGGAATTTCTTGCAAGCCGGAACGCCTCGCCATAGCCGCTAACAGGCTCAGACTGAACATCAACATAAGCGGAAGGAACTCCGTTAAATACATCTTTTGCAGCCAGCGCAGAAATTTCCTCCAAGTCGGCATGAAACAGCTGGACAGGCTTTTTTGTATAATAGATTCCAATATTCCACCTTGTCTTGTCCAAATAAAACGGCTCTACATTCCAGCGTGAAGCAATGTTGTTCCGCAAAAGACTTTCGTAAACTTCAATTGCGTCATCGTTCTTTATCTGCTCGCGCGTTCTTTTTGCCGCAGGAGAATTTTCATTTGTCTGAATTTCTGATTCTGCGGAAGTTTCATTTTCTTTTATGAATTTCAGCTGCTGAAGATAAAGTTCGTAGTGTCCGTCGCGCTCAAGCATATCGGCAAACGACTGCCTGATTTTACCGTTCAGCGGAGAAACAGAAAGCGCCTTTTGGTACTCGTAGCGTTCTGCAATTCCGTCAAAGTTGCGTCCATATTCTTCTGCCTTTGCCGAATGAAAAACAGCCCAAGTATTCCGCCTTGGATCTTCAATTGAAAGATAGCTTCCTGCAAGCTGCTCAAGGGCATTCCGCATAACTTCATCTTGCGGCGCAATTGAAAGTCCAGTTTCATAAGTTTCAATCGCATCTTCGTTTTTGCCAAGCTTTTGAAGTGAAAGACCTTTTAAATACCAGGAGTCAACTGAATCTCTGTTCCGCCCGATTCTAAAGTCGCAAATATCAATAACTTCGTTGTACCGTTTTTGCGCATAAAGAATTCCAGCCAAAAGAGAATAGGCTTTGTCAAAATTTCCATTTATAAGAACTGCGCTTCTTGCGCGCTGCTCTGCAGTTTTATAGTCACCGTTTTTTGCAGAAAGGTAAGCCGCCATATAATGAACTTCCGGCTCACCGCTATAAAAAGAAAGCGCCTGCCTTATATAGTTTTCAGAAACATCGCTCTTTCCCATTTCCGCGCTTACAAGAGCAAGACTTAAAAGAGCTTTTCTATTTGAAGCGTCGCGCTTTAAAGCATCCTGGTAGCGGCTTTCCGCAACGGTAAGACGACCGTCAAGCAAATCAAGCTCGGCAAGTCCGAACCTTGCGTTTACATCGTTTGGATATTTTTTTAAAATCTGATTGAAAACATCTTTTGCCTCGTTCACTCTTCCAAGCGAAATCAAAGACAAGCCTTTTAAATTTTGAATATCGCTGAAATTGCGCGCATATTTTGAAGCTTCGTCCGCATACTGAACAGAAAGATCATAGCTTCCAAGCGCGTAATGGCAAATCGCAAGATTATAAAGAGCGTCTCCGTACTGCGGATTCAGCAAAAGAGCTTCCTGGTAAAGGTCAACCGCGTCAAACCACCTGCTCTGCTGCTGAAGCTCCTGCGCCTGCTTAAAAAGCTCCAATGCGGATTTCTTCTGGGCGCATAACGGATATGCAAAAGTCAAAAGCAAAAAAGCAAGTGTAAAACTATGAAAAATATTTCTTTTCATTTTAACTCCGTGGAAACCTTGGAACAATCAGTCTTCTTTTTTCCGCATTATTTTTATTGTGTCAACCTTGTGTCCTTCCATTTCCTGAATAATAAAATCCCACTGATTCCATGAAATTTTTTCAAACTTTACAGGGATTTTTCCGAACAAGTCGAACACGAATCCGCCCAAAGTATCAAAGTTTTCTGTAGGAAAGTCCGAGCCGATTTCTTCGTTTAAAGTGTCAAGGTCAACACGCGCATCGCAAATCCAGGCATTTTCAGAAAGAGAAATTATGTCCTCATGCTCATTGTCAAATTCGTCCTGAATATCGCCAACAATTTCTTCTATAATATCTTCCATGCAGACAATTCCGGAAACTCCGCCGTACTCATCAATGCTTACCGCAATATGAACGTGCCGCCTTTTAAATTCGCGCAAAAGGCTGTCGATGTGCTTGCTTTCTGGAACAAAATAAGGCTTGCGGATTATTTTTTCCAAGTCAATCGGAAGCTTTTCCGCAAGAGTTTTTATCAAGTCCTTTACATAAAGAATTCCAACAACATTGTCTATTGAGCCGGAATAAACTGGAATGCGTGAATGTCCGCTTTCTGTAACTTTTTTTAGAAGCTCTTCTTCTGGAGTTTCCATTGAAATAAAATCAACATCGATTCTAGGAACCATAACTTCCTTTACAGTTGTTACTGCAAGCTCTTCAACTCCCTGAATCATGTCGTTTTTTTCTTCAGCTAAAATTTCCTGCTGGGCTTCTTCTGCGGCAGAGATTTTCTGGTCGTTTTTCTTTGAATTTTCTTTTTTAAGTCCAAACATACAATTTCCTATTTTTCAGTTTCTTCTATTAAAATTTCCTGCTCAAAATCTTTCATCAGTTTTTTTTGAAGAACAAGCATTTCGCATTTTGGCTCCACATTTTTTTCAACGTGCTCTTCTCCGTGGTCATATCCGTTCAAATGAAGAATTCCGTGGATTATAAGCCGCTTAAGCTCTTCGTTCTGGCTCACTTCAAAATACTCTGAATTCTTTGGCAAAGTGTCAACGCTTATCGCAATGTCGCCAGCCTGAAGCCACACAACATTGTCTTCGTCAGTGTATTTTTCGCCGTTTTCAAAACTCAAGACATCAGTGGGGCTATCTATATTTCGGTAAGTTTTATTTAAATACTGAATATATTCATCGGAGCAAAAAAGAATAGAAAATTCCTCACCGTCCCAGCCGCATTTCTGCATGACTTTTTGCGCGAAAGGCTCAATTTTTTCTATCCAGGCAGGAGAAGTTTTTCCGTCTTCCATGCCCACAAAAATTTGGTTTCCCATTACTTTTTTTCCTTTATAATTTTTTCAGCTTTGTCTTTTAAAGACTTCTTGGAATTTTTATCTTCCTTTACGCTTTTTTCTTTTTCTGTCTTTTCAGATTTTTTATCTTTTTCTTCGGAAGAAGAATTTTCCTGCTGGGCTTGCGCCTGAGGAGGAAGCGGAATCTGATGAACTTCGTTTGTGTCCGGGTCTTTCTGGTCAGGATATTTTGTGCGGCTGTGATAGTAGCCTGCAAGAATCTGAACAAAAGCATCATGAATTTTTGTAAGGTCGCTGAATGTAAGGTTGCAGTTTTCAAGCTGCTTGTGCTCAATTTTTCCGTAAATCAGAGTTGTTATAAATTTTTCAAGGCGCGGAACAGAAGGCTTTTCCAAACTGCGGCAGGCGGCTTCAACTGTATCGGCAAGCATAACAATTGCGCTTTCTCTTGTTGTAGGCGGATTTCCTGTGTAAGAATAATCTTCCGGGTTTGCATCCGGATCAATAGCTTTTGCTTCATTGTAAAAATATGCGATAACTTGATTTCCGTGGTGCTCGATTATTATGTCGATTATCTGCTTTGGAAGACGCAACGCACGTGCCTTTTCAACACCGCGCTTAACATGGCTTCTTATAATGCTCACAGAAAGCGACGGATTTATTTCCGTATGAATATTTTCTCCTGCAGTCTGATTTTCCACAAAGTACTCAGGATTATCAAGTTTTCCAATGTCGTGATAATATGCGCCGACTCTGGCAAGAAGAGGATTCGCTCCGACCTCATTGCACGCAGCTTCAGCAAGACTTGCGACCATAAGCGAATGATTGTAAGTTCCGCTAGCAGTAACAAGCATCTTTTTCATCGTAGGATTATTCAAGTCGCTCAAATCCATAAGACGGAAAAGAGAAGCCGTGTTCAGCAAAAGCTCCAGAGGCGTAAGAAGTCCAAGACAAAGAATGCCAGAAAAGAATCCGTTCAGGGCAACACCAACAATCGCGCCAAGCCCGTCATACAAAGAATCGCTGAAAATAATCTTGAAAATCATCAGGAAAACAACATTCAGCAAAGACTGAAGCACAGAAACAAAAACCATGTCAGTTCTTCTGTTGATTTTTCTTACAAGCCGCGCGGAAGCAAAAGAAGTTGAAAGCACAAACAAGAACGGAACAATCTGATAAGAAGACGCATTTAAAACTGAAAGTGAAATAATCAGCGAAAAGAAAACCGCATTGAGCTGCCCGAACAAAATCGCCACAAGAAACACGCATACAGAAGACGGAATAACAGCGCAGATTGCATAAGGAGACGCAAAGTAAACGGATTTAGAGCCAAAAATCACGGAGCTAAAAATTATAATGTAAAAGCAACACTCGGTAACAAGCTCCTTGAATTCTATCATCTTGGCTTTAAAATAAATTTTGCTGCAGCAGAAGAAAAGCAAGGCGCACATCAATATATGGTAAATTACAGAATTCGCAAAAGCGCGGTAATCCACATAAACGGCGGACTCCGACATTTTCTTTAGCTTTGCGTAGCCTTCTTCTGTAATTGGAAATCCTTTTCTTATGACTTTTTCGCCAGCCTGAACTTCAACAGGATTTTCATAGTCGGAAGGAAGCGACTTTACAGCTTTTATTGTAACATCAGAAATTTGCCCGATTTCATAGTCGTTTATATTAAAGGAAGAAACTGTAGAAGATGTGGAAATCTTTACAAAGACAAGTGCAACTGTAATAAGAAAAGTTGCAAAGGTCAAAATAACCATCGGATAATTCTTTTTAAGATATTTAAAAAAAGCTCCTGTTAAAACAGAAAAAAAAGTCTGTTTATTTTCATCTTTCTTCATTTTCATAAGCCTGTATAATTTTTTTAACCAACCCGTTTCTTACAACGTCTTCCGAAGTCAGCTCTGCAATCGAAATTCCTTCAACGCCTCTAAGAAGATTCAAGGCATGAAGAAAACCAGAAGGAGTCCTTTTGGGCAAGTCAACCTGCGAAGGATCTCCTGTTACAAAAACTTTAGAATTCTCTCCCATTCTAGTTAAAAACATTTTCATCTGCTCAGAAGTTGTGTTCTGGGCTTCATCAAGAATTATAACGCTATTGCTTAAAGTTCGTCCACGCATATAGGCAAGAGGCGCAATTTCTATTATACCGTTTTCTGTAAGTCTTTTTACAGTATCTGAAGGCAAAACCGCATTTATTGAATCAAACAGAGGCCTTATATACGGATTTATTTTATCCTGCAAATCTCCCGGAAGAAAACCAAGACTTTCGCCGGCTTCAACAACAGGACGCGTCAAAACTATGGAATTTACTTTGTGGGAAAGCAAAAGACGCAAAGCTTCCGCAACTGCAAGAAAAGTCTTTCCAGAGCCTGCAGGACCACTTGCAAAAACCAAATCAAAAGTACGCATCTTTAAAATCAATGAAGACTGGCCTTTTGTACGCGGAAAAACTTTTTTTGTTCCGCCCGGAATAGAAATAGACAAATCCAAAGCAGCGTCATTATTCAAGACAGACTGAATCAATTCTGAATCGGAAACATTTTGGCTTGCCGCAGAAAATTCATCAAGAATGCGGTCAACTGCAAAACGGAACTGCTGCTCAATGTAAGAATCTCCGCAGTCAATAGAAAGCTCGTTTCCTCTGGCAAAAACAGGAACTCCAAGAAAAGATTCCATGAGTTTTAAGTTGCTGTCATTTGTTCCGCAGATACGGGCAAGATAAGATGAATCGGGAACAATAATCGTATACGAGGGCACTGCGCAAAAATCTCCGTTCTCTATTTGAAGAATTGTACCATAAGAATTTGGAGAGCGCAAACAAAAGGACTACTCATCCCTTTCTTCTTTCCTGTCGAAATAGCCGGACTTTTCAAGATGCTCGCGGCGGCTTACAACAAGGCTTATAAGCTCCTGGTACATATTGAAATCAACTTCAACGGCAATAGGAAGAATAAAATATTCAGTTTCATCGCAATAGCGTTCAATAAATTCATTGCTCGTTACAAAGCCCAAACTTATCATATTGGAAATTCTATCGGCGCATTTTAGAATTTTTGCGCGCTGGCTTCCGTTGTCTATAATCGACTTTAAGTATTCGCTCTTTAGCTGCCCCGGTCTCTTTGTAACTTCTTTTACAAGCTCAAGAACTTCCGGGCCATCAGAATCTGCATTGCGGATAAGATTTTCATCAAACCCAGGAATATCTTCTATTGTATCATGCACGCAGCTTGCCTTCAAAAGGATATTGTCGATGTAGCCGTAGTCAATAAGAATGCTCATTGTGTCAAGCTGATGGCGGAACATATTTCCCCCTGCGAACCTTGCCTTGCCAATCAAAGCTGTGGCAATCTGCATATAAGGCGCAAGATAGATGTTCTTAAGCTGAAGCATGTGCTCGTTGTCCATCTGCTGTGGCTTTTCCACCGCCATTTCATATTTTCTTTTCATAAGAATCCTCCTGAAGGCAAATCTTTTGAAAAAGTTCCGCTACAAATTCTTCAAGTACGAATTAAGCTTTTCTATGCGGCGCTGGGCTTCTTCCATGCGGTTTCTTTCTTCCTGAACAACTTCAGCTGGAGCGTGCTCGGCAAATTTTCCGTTCAGCTTGTTTGTGCTTCTGCGGACATTTTCCGTTTCGTATTCGATGTCGCGGGTAAACTTCTGCCTTAGCTGCTCTTTGTTCACGCTTTCGTCAACCAAAAGGAACGCTTCGAATCCAGTACCGACTGCGCCAATTGATTTTTCAGGATTTGATTCCACAAAGTCAACCTTGCTGATTCCAGCCAAAAGGCAAACCATGTCAGTCTTTTCTTTTATTACTTCCGCGCTTGAGCCTTTGGAAATTTTTACTGCAATATGGAGTTTGCTTGCAGGATCGATTCCGCATTCAACACGAAGTCCGCGCAAAGTTCTGATAAGCTCCTTTAAAGTTTCAAAACGCTCTGTGATTTCTTTGTTCACGCGGCTTGATTTTTCATCTGGATACGGAGCTGTAACAAGAAGTCCTGTGTATTCATCGGAAGAAAGAATGTTCTGTTCTCCGGCTTTCTTGCGGTTTTCTACAATCTGAGCCAAAGGCAGCTTGGAATAAATTTCTTCTGTAACAAAAGGAATATACGGATGAAGCAGACGAAGGCTTTCTTCAAGAACATTCAGCAGAACAGAAACCGCGCGGTCTTTTTCGTGGTCATCGCCATTTTTAAACGAAAGTTTTGTGGCTTCAACATACCAGTCGCAGAAATCGTTCCAGAAATATTCATAGATTGCAGAAGCTCCGTCGTTGTAACGGTAGCCTTCAAAAGCAGCCCTTGCATTTTTTACGGCGTTGTCAAGACAAGTATAAATCCACTTGTCAAGCTCGTTAAGGTCTGAGTCAGCAACAGGAATAAGAGTTCTGCCTTCAAGATTGCCAAGAATATAGCGGCTTGCGTTCCATACTTTGTTGCAGAAGCGGCTTCCCATCTTGAAAGAATCCTTGTCTACAAGAACATCCTGCCCCTGGGCGCACATATAGCTCAAAGTGAATTTAAGAGCGTCTGCGCCGTAAAGGTCGATAATTTCAAGCGGGTCAATTCCGTTTCCAAGCGACTTGGACATTTTTCTGCCCTGCTTGTCGCGAACAAGTCCGTGAATGTAAATGTCATGGAACGGAGATTTTCCTGTGAATTCAAGACCAGCCATAATCATTCGGCTTACCCAGAAGAAAATAATATCGTAGGCTGTAACAAGAGCCGTTGTAGGATAGAATTGCTCAAGGTCTTCAGTTTTTTCAGGCCAGCCCAAAGTTGAGAACGGCCAAAGCCAAGAAGAGAACCAAGTGTCAAGAACATCAGGATCTTGATTTAGATGAGAAGAATCCGCGCCGCACTTAGGGCATTTTTTCGGGTCTTCACGGCTGACGATTGTTTCTCCGCAGTCGCAGTACCAAACAGGAATTCTGTGTCCCCACCAAAGCTGACGGCTTATACACCAGTCGCGGATATTTTCCATCCAGTGAGAGAATGTGTTTTCCCATTTGCGCGGATAAAAAACAAATTCCTCGTTCTTCCAGGCGGCAAGAGCCTTGTCTGCAAGCGGTTTCATTTTTACAAACCACTGGTCGCTTAAATACGGCTCTACGACAGTTGAACATCTGTAGCAATGTCCAACTGAATGCTTAATTTTTTCCTCGCCCTTGTAAAGTCCAAGCTCCTTTAAATCTTCTATAATAAGCTTGCGTGCTTCTGGGCATTTTAAGCCGCGGTATTTTTCCGGGCAGTTATTGTTTAATGTTCCGTCCGGATTTAAAATGTTTATAACTTCAAGATTATTTCTTTTTCCAACTTCCCAGTCGTTAGGGTCGTGCGCCGGAGTGATTTTTACCATCCCAGTTCCGAATTCCTTGTCAACATAAGGATCTGCAATCAAGTCGATTACACGGTCTGTAAGCGGAAGCTTGAGTTTTTTTCCAACGATAGACTTGTAACGCTCGTCCTCTGGATTTATAGCAACCGCAGTGTCGCCAAGCAAAGTTTCCGGGCGGGTTGTGGCGATTTCAATTTTTCCAGTGCCGTCCTCAAATTCATAGTAAATGTGATACATGAAGCCGTCTGTGTCTGTGTGCTCAACTTCATCATCAGCAAGAGCCGTTCCGCAGCGAGGACACCAGTTTACAAGATAATGACCTTTATAAATAAGACCGCGCTCATAAAGAGTGACAAAAACATTGCGCACAGCCTTAGAAAGACCTTCATCCATTGTAAAACGCTCGCGGTTCCAGTCAACGGAATTTCCAAGCTTGCGCTGCTGCTTAACAATTATGTTGTGATGGTCTTCTTTTACCTGCCAAGTGCGCTCAAGGAATTTTTCACGTCCAAGGTCATTGCGGGTCTTTCCTTCTTTTTTTAGCTGCTTTTCAACAACATTCTGTGTGGCAATTCCTGCATGGTCAGTTCCAGGAATCCAAAGAGTGTCGTCGCCTTTCATTCTGTGGTAGCGCACAACAATATCCTGCAATGTATTGTTCAGTCCATGTCCCATGTGAAGAACGCCTGTAACGTTTGGCGGAGGAATTACGACTGTATACTTTGAAACCGCTGATTTTTTAGACTTGTTCAAGTAACATTCATGCACAGGAGAATCCTTGTCGGACGCAGGCTTAAAACATCCTGTCTGAACCCATTCAGCATAAATTCTATCTTCAAAATCTTTTGGATTGTAGGATTTTTCAAGTTCAATAGCTTTCATCGTAACCTCTATCTACACACATATTTGCATAAAATCTTTTTTTATAAAGCAAAATTATAATATTTTTTTTTGATGTTTGCAATGAAAAGATAAAGATGGGGAACAAGGCTTCAATATAACAAAAAAAGATAAATAAAATCTTAACTGAATATTTTCTTTAATTGTAAGAAAACTTAACATCATGCACCATAGTATTTTTTACGATAAACTTAATATAGCATTTTTTGAAAATTGAAAACTTTAGAATTTTTCAAGGTAAATTATGAAAAAGATTGTTTTTGTTGATATTTCCATGAAGGAAAAACTTGAAGCCGTTTCTTACGAAAACACTGGCAATGCCTGTTGCGCTTACAAAGTACCTGTCGTATATCCAATAAATGCGGTGCTTTCTGAAAAAATCAAAAAAAATGAAGAAATAAAAATTGTTCTAATTCAGACAAAAGGAAACAGCAGCCTTGTAGAAAAAAACACAAAAATTTTTCAGACTGAACTTGAAAACATAAATGCAAACATTGGAGCAAAAATCGAATATTCATTTATTGAAACAAATTACGAAGAGTTAAAATCAAATAATGAAAATCGATTAAAACTAATGCTTTCCCAGATTGAGGAAAATTCAGAACTATATGCAGATATAACTTTTGGTCCGCGCACAGTTCCAATGATTGTTCTATGTGCATTTTCGTTTGCTGAAAAATTCTACAATTCTGATATAAAAAAAATTATATATGGCAAAGTTGACTGGAAAGATGGAAAGCCAAAAAATCCAGAGCTTTATGATGTAACCTCGCTTTACTATCTAAATTCTTTCACTTATTCACTTGCATCAAATTCAAGACAGAAAGCATTAAAAAGTCTGGAAACTTTCTTTTCTCTGTAAATTATATATGAACAGCTCAAGCAAAATTTTTTATTCAAAAATAAATTCCATTTTCTCTGAAATTCAGGAAACTTCAAATCCGCAAGAAAAAAATAACTTGATAAGGAAACTCACTATTATTATTTGGAATGAATTAAACACCAGCTGGAACAGAAAATATAATATAGAAGAATATGCGTTAGAAATAACAAATTGTATTATTCAATGCACAAAACTTTTTGCAAAAGAAAAAGGTCGTGAGTTTTCAAATTATGTTATTGCGGCTTTAAAAAATGAACTTAAAAATACAAGGAAAAAAGAAAAGTCCTATTCGAAAAATCAAATCCCAATAGTTTCATGCAATGAAAAAGATGAAGAAAATTATATAACCGATTTTTTTCCACTTTCTGTAAATTATAAGAAAAACATTTCAGATGAAGAAAAGTATTTCATCTTTGAAGAATTAAAACAATCTCTAAAAATTTTAAATTCAGCTATTCAAAAAGAAAAAGAGAACAAGGAACTAAAATCAGCGTTTATAACAAAAGATGTTTTAACACAACTTGATAAAAAAAACTTTCTGGAAATAGACTTAGAGAAAATCATTGCACTAGAAAAACAATTTTCGTTTTTAAACAAAAAGATTTGGCAGGATTTTTTTTCAGAAAAAGAACTTCCTACCCAAGAAATGATAGCAGCAGTTTTCGGATGTTCAAAATCAAATGCAAGCAAAATGATGTCAAGATTCTATGAAAGATTAAAAAAAACTATATTAAAGTAGATTCATGTTTAATTTAAATTTCATAAAAACTATTTTTCATGTTATACTTTTAATATGTACAGTTTACAGGATTTAAAAACCCATCTGCAGGAAAAGCATAATCTGAAAATCAATCCAAATCAGGAAAAAGACCTTAGGAAAATCGGATATTACCATGGCTACAAAGGCTACCGGTTCGTAAGAAAATCAAACAATCCTATTTCCTTTACAAATTTTTCTCAGGTAGTCGCGCTGAATGATTTTGACATGCAGTTGAAAGGTCTTTTTTATCCGAATCTTATGTTCATTGAAAATGCCCTGAAAAATTATGTTCTTGAGGCAACTCTTGCCGACAGCCAAAGCGAAAACCTTCAGGAAGTTTTCAACAAGTCGCTTACCTATTATAAGGAATTTAAAACCGGAACCGCGGCATACAAAAAAGAATTCAAAAGAAAAATGGATCTCCAGATGAAAATAAATTCCGCCCTTATCCGAGATTATATGTCAGGAAAAGAAATCGAGACTCATTTTTACGAAAACGGACGTGAAGTTCCTGTCTGGGCTGCGTTTGAAAGCTTGTCGCTTGGAGAATTCGGCACATTTTTCGCCTGCTCAAATAAAACAATAAGGCTTGAAGTTTCAGAACTTTTAAAGCTTCCGACAAACTTAAACGCTGATGGATTTTTACTGAAAGACATTATTTTTGTTCTGAAGGATTTGCGAAATGCAATTGCCCATAACGGAATAATTTTTGACACACGGTTTGCCACAAGCGAAGCCGGAAAAAACATCAAGACTCTTCTGGAAAACGAACTGAAAATAAAACAAATTGATTTTAATTTTATCATTTCTTATGTCGCACTTGTCTGTTATATTTTAAAACAATTGGACGAGTCAAAAAGAATAAAAAGTTTCGTGAATGAATATCAGAAAATCCAAAAAATGACTGAAAGGCTTCCTGTAAGTCAAAACCTGATTTTCGGAACACAGGATAAAAGCATCGCAGAAAAACTGCATTCATTGTGCAAATAAAATGCTTGATTTTTTTGATTTTCTTTTGTAATCTTATAAATGAATTGAGTTAGGATGTCTTCGGACACTTAGCTGTGGGGGCGGATTTGTTCGGCCCCTTCATTTTTTTAAATTCATTCTTGCCTATTTTTTACAATATTCAGCTGCTCAACTAAATGATATTCTGCCCTAGAATCATTCATGTTATAAAACCAGTTATGATTAAAGCGGTTTATTGTTTCTTGATTTCCGCCTGAACCGATTACAAGACTAAAAAAATCTGTATTCTTCTTTTTTTCAATTTCAATTTTATTTTCCAAATCTTCATCAAGATTGTCCATAACAAAATCACTAATCATAAGCACATCTGCATTTTTCCAGTTTTCAGTTTGCAAAAGTTTTACAGCATGTTCAAGAGCTAAACAGGGATCAGTTCCGCCGTTAAATGATTTTCTCAAAAACTTAACAAGAGTAGATAAAACTTCACTGTTAGTTTTGTCTTTAAAACTCAAATCCAGTGTTTCAATATCTGTAGAAAAACTGATTAAATAACAGCTGCATTTTTCTTGCAAAGCAATTTTAGAAAGCGCAAACGTTATTGTCTTTGCTATATTTTCTGGAGTTCCGTTCATAGAACCGCTTGTGTCTACGCATATTACAACAGGACCTTTTTGCTCTTGTTTTTCCTTGGTGATTTCTTCTGTTTGAATTTCATTTTTTTCTTCAGGAACGAAAGTTTCATACTTGAATGACATAAGCTGATTTTGCGCAAACTTTAATTCAAAAAGTTTTTTTGTCGCTGGACTTGAAAACATTGCAAGTTCAGAAGGCAAAACAGAAGAAATATCGCTAGACATTCTAATGCCAGAGATTTGGCCTTTGTATGCAGGCTTGGGGTTCCATTCATTTTTTACAATTACTTTTTCACTAACTTCTTTTTCATATATCCGCTGAATTCTATTATGTTTTCCTAAAATTGCTGCAAATTCATTTAGAGATTTATCTTTCTCAAGAAAATCCGCATACTGTCTTAAAATTTCAAAACCACTTTCATTAAAAAGTCCTTTTGACAAGTCCCACAAAAATCCAGTTTCGTCAAAAATTCTGCAAAGAAGATTTTCAAGTTTCTTGAATTTTTCCAATTTCTCAAAAAATTCTTTTATAAATTTTTTCCGCATTTCTTCAATCAATTCAAGCTGCCATGCATTTTTTCTTTGTATCAAACTTGACTCAAAATCTTCAATCAACTTATCTGAAACTGCTTGAATTTTTATTTTCAGTTCTTCTTTATACTTTTCAGATTTTTTTGAAATTTTAATTTTTTTGTTTACAAACTCTTTTTTCTCTTTAATCTCTAAAAATTTCTTGTTATAAAAATCAAAATTAAATTTTTCATCAGATATTTTCTCATAATCCTTTTGAATCTGCAAAATAGAATCCGCAATTTCTTCTGACTTTTTATTTTTCAAAGAAGAAACAAATGCCGCTTCCTTTTCAAATGGATTTTCTTTTGAAAGACGGCTGTCAACATTTTTTATCCACTCAAGCAAATCATCTTGAATATTTTTTGCAAGCCCTTCATGCTTTTGAATGTATGCAGAATTTTCTTTTCTTGTGAATATTTCTTCAAGACTTTGCTTTGCAGCTTGGGAAAATTTATTTTCAGGAAAGTCAATTTTTTCTGATTCTGACAAACTTGAAGAACTGCAGAAATCCTCAATTGCGTCTAAAAGCTGCTGGCGTTCAGTTTCATCTCCACAAACAGGAGTTCCAAATTTTCTAAAACGACGGCGATTAGAATTTGAGTTTTCTTTTGGCAAAAGATTTTCAAGTTCCGATTTTATTTTAGGCAAGACAGGAAAAACATCCTTCCACAAATTCTCAAGTTCTGGCTGTGAAAATTCCTCTGTATTATGAGAAATGTTGTTTCTGATTTTTCGGAACATTCCAAGTTCTTTGATATTCGTCTTTTTGCGGACAAGTGGATTCTGAAGATTTTGCACCAAAATTCTTATTTGATCATTTATATATGCAGAATCTTTTTCATTTAATTTTTCTACACTGGAAATTTTATCCGAATACTCCAACAGTTTATTCAAAGGGTTTAAAGTTTTATATATCTGATTTTTAAATTCTTTGTAATTTTGTTTCATAAAAAAGTTTAAATATATTGCCCGCGGATTTTATTCAAATCACATCCTGCCTTTTCAAGTTCCAACCTAGGCTTTTCAACTGCCTTTAAAATAACTTTACGCATTTTTTGATCTGCAAAAAGATTCTCTCTAAAAGGAGCAGATTTTTCAGAAATATAATTATCAACTTCTTGGATGCTCGTTTTTATAGATTTTAAAATTGAATTATATTTTTCATCAGCTTTTTTTTGACGAGTTTCTTCAAAATCTGGATATTCTTCAAAAACTGGATTTTTTACAAGTTTATCTGAATAATCATCTTCTACATAAAACTCTTTCTTTATTTCATTCTTAAACTCTTCTATCTCATCACATATATCATTAACTGCAATGTCAACTTCTAGTCCGTTCTGCTCGACACAATCTTTTACAATTTGTTCTGCTTCTTCAATTTGATTTTCTGTGTTCCAGATACAATACTCAATAAGCTGACAGTCCATTAGGTCAACTGAATTTCGTCCATTCAGAAAGGCAGAAGTTTTTAGGATTTTTATAATTTTTTTCCAGCGGCGATCAGAAACATAAAACTTTTCGTTTTCTTGTCGTTTTTTTTCTTCATTTTTGCGAGACAATTCATGCCTTATTTTACTGATAACATTGCGGACTTCATCAGGAATTTTAATTTTTTCTATTTTCTCTGTCCAGTCTTCAAGCTCAGAAGTTGAAATAAGATTTTTTTTCATTGAATCAGTCGGCTCAAGTTCCGCTTTTACTTTTTCGCCATAAAGAAACTTTTCAAAACCCTCATCATCCTGAATTGGATTTACAATCGCACGAATCAAAAATCTGTCCCATAAAGCTTCAAGACCTTGATTTTTTACAGGAAGTTCGTTGCTTGCTGAAATCAAGGCTTTTAATGGAACTGCATTTACATTGTTTCCGTTGTGAAATTTCTTTTCATTCAAGATTGTCAAAAGAGTGTTCTGAATCGCAGGACTTGCTTTCCAAATTTCATCCAAGAATGCAACATTTGCTTCTGGAAGAAAACCTTGTGTAATTCGCTCATATTTATTTTCTTCCAAAGCCTTTAGCGACACCGGTCCAAAAATTTCATCTGGTGTAGAAAACTGGTTCATCAGATATTCAAAATAAGAAACTGACTTTTCATCTTCGTCTTTAAATGCCAACTTAAGGCGGCGGCTCACTAAACTTTTGGCAGTTCCTGGAGGTCCAAGAAAAAATATGCTTTCTCCAGCAATGCTTGCTAAAAGCGCCAAACGAACAGCTTCATCTTTTTCAATTAAATCTTTGCCTATAAATGAAAGAAGTTTTTTTATTCTCTCACGCAATGGAATTCTATCTTCTTTGTTTGTTTCTTTTTTCAAAACTTGACTTTCAGACTTTTGAATGTTTTTTACAGAATCATCTTGTTCTAAAGAATTTTTTAGTTTTACATACGATGTGCCATGCTCATCTTTTTCAAAATAAATTTCTGGAATTGCTTTTAATATATCTGTAATGCTTTTTGTGCCGAACACCTGCTCTAAATTTTCAACAGTTATGCCTTTCTTTTTTAATTCATCTTTTATTGTAGACGGATTGCATTTTTGCTTTCCTGAAAGAAAATTTTTTATTTCTATTATAATTTCTTCTTTTTCCATATTTCTACTTCCTGCACATTTCTTCATTATAGTAAAACTTTTTCGGGGGGGGGCAAGAGGTATTTTGTTTTTTTATAAAAATTCAAAAATAATAAAAATTTGTGTCAACTTTTGAAAAATGCACAGCTATATATATTTAGAAATAAAAACGGGAGGTTATATGTTTCTAAATATTTTGGTCTGGATTGGAATTGGAGCATTGTGCACACTGGGAGTTGCATTTGTAATTTTTTTAACAAAAGTTTTACGCACTTTATATGAAAAAATTTTTAAAACCGACAAAAACGAACCTGAGTTTCAAATAGATTTTAAATCACAGTCAAAAAACATTATCATCCTGCCGCCAAACTTTCACGCGTTTCTAAAAGAAACAGGACGAATTAAGCAAAAAGGATTTTCTGAAAGCATTTTGGAAATTGAAAGATTACGTTCAGAGTTTTGGAAAAAAGATGTTGTCTTGCCACAAGTAAGACTTTGTTATTACAACACAGAAAAATTTGAATTGAAAATCAAAATTGAAGGCAACGAAATTTTCAAAGGGAACTTCAAAGAAAATTTAAGCGATGAAGAAAAACTTCAATTTATTATACAAAAAATAGAAGAGTATCTTCTAAAAAAAGAAGAGCGTGTTAAAGATTGTGTTAAAGATTTAAACATAAATATTATTAAAGAACTATCATACAAAGGATGGTAAAAAATGGATTGCACTTCAATTTTTGAAAAGAACGGACTGTTCTTTAAATGTTCACATTTAGAATCTGATATTTTCTTAAGCAAATTTAAAAACAATGATGCTTTCAGTTTTTGCAAAGGTTTACTTGAAGCTGGAAATGACTTTATTTTTGAAAAAACAATTTACGACATAAATAACTATTGGAACTATAATTTCATTTTTGGAATAAAGATAAAACCAGAGTCAAAAATTAAAGCACAATTTTTATTGAAGTATAAAAAAATTAAAGAAAAGTTTTTTGAAGGCTTCTGGAAATATCCCGGTATCGAAGTTCAAAATTGTTATTCTGGAACATTTTCAAGTATTTTAAGGTATGAAATTCCCAAAGAAGAATTTTCCAGTGAATTTACTAAAATTAACAAAGCTTCAAATAATATTAATTTTGCTCATACTCATTTTTCTTTTGAACCGAAAAGCAAAATGATTTTAGTTGAAAATATTTTTTTAAGCTATGATTTATACGAGTTAAAACTTTCAGAAAAATTATTGTGCAGGAACGATGAAAAACAAAAGAAGTTTTTCCTGCAAGGCAATGAAATTATGCCGGTATTAGAAAAAATTCAGAAACTTGAATTTTCAAATATTGAATAAATTTTCAACTGCAATACATGAATAAAACAGTTTTCCCCATCAAAGCTGTTTTTTTATAAATAACTTTTATCCATGGAGATGAATTATGAAAAATTTAAAATCACTTTTTTTATTAACAACACTTACAATATCCTTATGCTTCAATTCTTTTGCATTAGAAACAAGCAACAGTAAATTCAAGACTTCCGTAGTATACAGCTCTTCAGAAGTAGTTGAATATGTTGATGAAATTGAACTTCCAATCAGACAAATGGATTATGGCATTTATTTTGATGACTTCAATAGAGTTGTTGCAAAATCAATTCGTAAAGAAGCAAAAAAGCTTTTTGAAGAACAGGAGAAATCAAAAGAAGTTTCAAGAATTGAAGACATTGTTACACCTATTTACAAAATCACTGAAGATCAAACTTCGTATTCAGACTGCTATAATTGCAATTATGAATATTTGAATTGCGACAAAAAAAGAGACATAACAAAACCAGTTCATTTCTATGATGATTTGGGCAGAAAGATTTCTGATAACTTGAATATTGAAGCAAATAAAATTTATAACAAACAGCTTCGCCAAGAAGAATGGGAAAGCTGGAAAGATATTGATTTAAAACTGCTTTGGAATGGATTCTGGACTGTTATATCATTCGCACTCTGTACCGCAATAATAGTTCTTGGCATAACATTCGTAATAAAAAAATTAAAAGAAATAGACATCATAAACGAATAATAAAAAAACTGAATAATATGATGGGAAGTTATTCAAAAAAGAGCTGCCTTTTACAACTTAAAAATTAACAAGGCAGTTCTTTTCTTCTATCAACAATAAACACTTTGCTTTATGACCTAGAAAGCCTGCCTGTGCTTCAAAATTTCAAACTATTACTTATATGTCATTCCCGTGCTCGATGCGGGAATCTGTCTTTTTTTTACAACAGCACCTGCCCGCCATTACTTACCTGTGTTGCGGACAATGCGGAAGCCCAGGTTGAGGTAGGCGTTACAGGCGTAGTACCAGCCCTTGTAGCCCACCTCGCAGTAGTCGGCGTCGTCGTACCAGCTGCCGCCGCAGTCATAGCGTCCGCTGCTGTTGTTGGGGTTGCAATCCCAGAGATACTCGTCCAAATCTCCGCACCATTCCCACACGTTTCCGCTCATGTCATACAATCCGTAGCCGTTAGGAGCTTTCTGTGCAACGGTGTGTGTTTTTTCTTCGCTGTTGTCATTATACCAGGCAACTTCATCTAAGTTGTCGCTTCCGCTGTATTTGAAATCCTGTCCGCCTTTTTCCGCGTACTGCCATTCTTCAACTGTAGGCAGACGGTAGCCGTTTGCTGTAAAGTCGCAGGCAAAGTCTTTGTTGAACTTTTTCCATTCGTTTTCCGACCAGTTGCCCATTTCATCATTGTCCAAATCCCATTGAGCAGCGTTCGCGCTTTCCTTGTATGAGTAGCAAGGATTCAAGCCGTCTTTTTCACTCAGTTTGTTGCAGAACTTAACTGCGTCAACCCAGCTCACGTTTTCCACAGGAAGGTTCTTTTCGCCATTGAACTCGCTTGGATTCTCGTCCGTTACAGACTCGTAAAGTTCCTGTGTAACTTCCGTTGCAAGAATAGAATAGTTCTGCCCCGGAACCGCAATCATAAGATCGCTTGCCTTGTAGTTTCCCTTTTCAAGAACTTTCTGCACGTCAAGCTTTTTCTGCCCGTATGCAGTACAGAGCGGAACTGCAAGCAGCGCAAGCCCGCACAACAGCTTTGCAAAAGACAGCCTACTCTTGTGGTTGCCAGCCAAGCTAAAAGATTTTTTCAAACTTTTCATTTTTTTACTCCTCTTAATCAGCTGCTTTTTTTATAGAATAAACAACCAGCGACAACAAGTCAAATTTTTCTGTCTCTGTCATAAGATAAGACTCTTTGTATCCACTGTCCTTACGCTAATAACAGTCTCTTCACTCCCTTACATACTGCTTTGGTTGCCCCTCTCCACTGCTTGTGAATCCCTAAAATCAACTTAATTTTGTTTTGTTTTTAACTTAATTTCATTTTAATTTTAAGTTGATTTCACTTTGATTTTAAGTTGATTTCATTTTTATTTTAACTTAATTTTGTTTTGTTTTTAAGTTGATTTCATTTTGTTTTTAACTTAATTTTGTTTTGATTTTAAGTTAATTCCATTTTGTTTTTAAGTTGATTTCATAAACCATACATACCTCGTTCTATACATATAAAGCATAACTGTGCAGACTAGAAAGCTTGCCTGTGCTTCAAAAGTTCAGCTTACTTGCGGAAAGAGCTAGATTCAACTAGAATGCTAAAAAGACTTTCAAATGTCTGTTAGTATTTGAAACTGTCCAAATTTCATAAAGCGAGGTGAGTCCAATGCCTACTCCACTTGAAAACTATGTAAAGGAATGCGGCGGAAAATTGAATCCTGCCATGACTTCCTATGTTGCGAATCTTCAGCTTGTTTCTGATGTAGCCCCGGAAATTGCAGAAGACATTGTAAAGGAGCTTGCAACCCAGCGCCGCCATTTAAAGCTTGTGGCAAGTGAAAACTACTGCTCTCTTAATGTTCAGGCCGCAATGGGAAATCTTCTTACAGACAAATACGCGGAAGGATTTCCAGAGCACCGTTACTACGGCGGATGCGAAAACATCGATTCAGTAGAAAAAACTGCCGCAAAAGAAGCCGCAGAGCTTTTTGGAGCAGACTACGCTTACGTTCAGCCTCATGCCGGATGCGACGCGAACCTTGTCGCTTACTGGGCAATCCTTTCAAAGACAATAGAAACTCCGACACTTGAGGAAATGGGCGTAAAGTCCCTTGCAGAGCTCAATGCCGAGCAGTTCGATATTCTGCGCAAAAGATTCGGCAACCAGCGTCTTATGGGACTTGACTATTCATGCGGCGGACACCTTACCCATGGATACAAGATGAATGTCTCTGCCCGTATGTTTGAAAGCCATCCTTACGGAGTTGACAAGGAAACCGGCCTTTTGGACTATGACGCAATCGAAAAGCAGGCAATGGAAGTAAAGCCTCTTATTCTTCTTACAGGATTCAGCGCGTATCCAAGAAAAATCAACTTTAAGAAATTCCGCGAGATTGCAGACAAATGCGGAGCAGTTCTTATGGTGGACATGGCGCACTTTGCAGGACTTGTGGCAGGAAAAGTTTTCACAGGCGACTATGATCCTGTAAAATGGGCTGATGTCGTTACAACCACAACACACAAGACTTTACGCGGACCACGCGGCGCGCTCATTCTTTGCAAAAAGGAATTTACAGACTACGTGAACAAAGGCTGCCCTATGGTTCTAGGCGGTCCTCTGAACCACATTGTAGCGGCAAAGGCTGTGGCGTTCAAAGAAGCAAAAACTCCTGCATATCAGACTTATGCGCAGAATGTTGTAAAAAATGCCCAGGCACTTGCAGCAGCCTGCATTGAAAAAGGAATGAAGCTTCAGACCGGCGGAACAGACAATCACCTTATGCTCGTTGACGTTACAACTTACGGACTTACAGGAAAACAGGCGGAAGCGGCACTGTTCAAATGCGGTGTTACAGCAAACGCGAATGCTCTTCCTTATGACAAGAACGGCGCCTGGTGGACTTCTGGAATCCGCATTGGAACTCCAGGGCTTACAACTTTGGGCATGGATGAAAACGACATGAAGAAAGTTGCGGAAATTATTGACCTTGTTCTTAAGGGAACAAAGCCTGGACTTACAAAGGACGGAAAGCCTGCAAAAGGAAAAATTGAACTTGACGGCTCTGTTCAGGCAAAGGCAGAAAAAGAAGTCCAGGAGCTTCTTTCAAAGCACGTTCTTTATCCAGAGCTTGACCTTGACTTCCTAAAAAAAGAATTTGTAAAAGGATTTTAAGCCGTTATCCTGAAAAAAATTGCCGCTAGGAACTAAAACACCTGGCGGCTTTTTTTTGCAGATAGAATAAAAACTTGCCGGAAGAGCGTTATAAGTTCCATTCATTTTATCAAATGGCACAGTTTCTTTTGTTATGAAAAATTATTCTATTACTCCAAAATTCTTAAAATAATCTTCGCGATTGGATATATACTCTCCAAATATCCAGCATATAGGATATCCATCCAGTTGTATTTGATACCAACAATTATTTTTGCCATCAGCTATATATGGTTCTGATTGCTTTATTATTTTTACATTTGTTCCAGTTTGTACCTTGCCTAAAACAAGACTTTTCGTATTTGGTTCAAGCCTAATTCTTACATTTAAATCATTTACAACGCCGTCTTCCATTTTTATACTTGAATTCTTGCCGAAACTCTTTCTATACAAAGTTTTTCTGTATATGCAAAGCGGAGGATTTACAAGAATCAAAGTATTTTCATTCTGAATATAAACTGTACATATATTAGGTTCAGACAGTTTTACAGGTTTCTCATTTTGGTCGCTGGAAGAAGGAAAATAGCCATATTCGAAAATAAATTTATTTTCATCTTTTTTTGATACTGAATAAATAGCTCCGACTCCTCCTATTCCCGAAATACTGTAATATCCCCAGTCTTTATAATCAGGCGAATTATTTTTCTTAGGAAACCTAAAGCTTACAATATCGTATTTATCAAAAACCGGCTTTTGGTAATTAATGATGTATTCCACAGATATATTATCAAACCATTCACAATCTGAAAAATCGTTAATTTCATACGCAAATACCTTTGAGAATAATAAAAGTGCTAATATGAAATTAATGATTTTTTTCATGTATTTTCCTCCCGAATCAATTTCAATATATAAAAAAATCCATTCATTTTTTCAAATCCGTGTGGCAACTTTTATTCAATCGTATAACAGTCTATGCCGGCATTTTTTAGTTTTTGACCCATTGTCATGCTGGAGTTTTCGTCTACGGCGACTATAAAATATGTAGTTCCACTGGAGCGGGTTTCTGTGTAGCAGTATGCATCGAAGCCTTTTTGTTTTGCTTTTCTTATGCAGTCGTCAGCGTTTTCTTTTTTCTTAAAAAGACCAAGCTGCTGTTTTTTTCCAGGATGTTTTTGCGACAAAGGAATTTCAGACTGAACAGAAGATTCTTTCGCTGGCACTTCTGAATTTTCAGCGTAGCGGTTTTGTGAAGATGAAGCGGAATTTTCTTTCGGCACAAAGTACCAAAACGGAACGCGCATTATCTGGCTTTTTCCATTTGCAACAGAAGATTCCGGGCTTAAAGGAAATTCGCGGTTAAGTTCTTCCGCATATACTCTTGCAGAAGTCAAATGCCACAAAGTAAAAAGAACCTGCGCCTTTACACTTTTCATGGACTGCATTGAACTGTACGCTTTTAAAAGCTCCACAGAATCTGAAATATCCGCGCCGGGAACAGAAGATGCCTTGCACAGATCGCTCCAAACAGAATAAAGCTTTACTGTGGCTGAAACTGTTTCATTCTTGGAATTCCTGACCGCGCTGTTCAAGTAAGAGTCGGCTGTTTCCCAGTTGCCAGCACAAAGATTCGCGCGCACTGCATTCAGCACAAGTTGCTCAGAAGTAACCTTTGGCATATTTGAAGCGTCGTGCGCCGCAATGCCAGCTGCCTTTGCATAGGAATTTCCGGCGTCAGTATAAAGCCCAAGCTGTTCCTGCAAAGTTCCTGTATAATATAGAAGAGAACGAGTGTCCGCAGCAGTATCGGCAAAGTCAAGATTGCGCTTTAAATAGTCAATTGAATCAAGGACTGTTTCCTGCTTTAAGGCTTCCCGTTTTATTATTTCCGCGGATTTTTTATTCTGCGCAAAAAGTGAGACGGAAGAAACACAAACGAAAAATGCAAGCAATAATTTTTTCATTCAGCGTTTTCCTGCGGCTGCTGCAAAGGAACTTCTTCTTGCAGAATATTCTGCTTGGATTTTTTTTCTTTCTTTTTTGTTTCAGGAAGAGATTCCGTTTTTCTTTTTTTTCCAAATGTGAACGGAAGCGTAATTACAACGCCAGCTAAAAAAGCGGAAAGCAGAGCTGCAAAAACCGGAATATCTTCAAAGCTATGAAAAAACCAAATTGAGCATTTGTTCGAAAGATTGAATCCAGTAAGAAGAGCGACAAGCACAACCAAAAATAAAATTCCTATAAGTTTTAACGGCATACAAACCTCGCAAAAATTCAAAATTAGAAATCAATTAAATTATAATTGCATTCAAGGAAAATTGCAATTTTATATTTATCATGCGCTTCGTTGCCGTTACTTTTCTGCGTCTTCTTTTTGTCCGAGGTATTTTCCAGTTGCTTCAAACAAAGCATTTTCAATTTCTTCAATTCTGAAATTCCGCTTCTGGATAAAGTCCCTGATTGTCATGTCGAATTTGCTTTTTTCATCAAAAGCGTAGCCCGCACTGAACAGCAGCTGCTCGGTCTGTTCAACTGTAAGGTTCATTCCAAGGGCAAGGAGAAAGACAGTGTTCTTTTTGGGATGATAGTTCGGATTTTTCTGGCTTCTGATTTTTGAGAAGGCTCGCTTGTCAATTCCACCCTCGCCGCCGATGCTCGTGTTCTTGTAGATAAGGCTTGGTTTTCCGCGTCCGTTCAAAGTGAACTGCGAAATAAAATATTCCAAAGTCTGGTTAAAAGTAAGCTTTGCTTCTGGAGTTTTTGAGTTAAGGCAGATGTTGTCAGTCCGTGCGCCCGCATCCCGCAGTATTTTTATTATCTCGGTATAGCGGTCGTCCTTGTTGTTCATAATTGCAAGAAGAAGAATTGAAGTGCCGCGGTTCGTGCAGTAATTCACGTCCGAACCATTTTTTATAAGAAACTCAACCATCTCCTTGTTTCTGTTGAAAACCGCAATCATAAGCGGAGTAATGCCATCATTGCCATGGCAGTTCACATCATTTTTTTCAGCGATATATTCTTTTACAGACTCTTGCGAATTCATCATTACGGCCATCATAAGAGGAGTCCAAGAATTTTGCTCTGCAAGCTTCTTAAGATTTTCAGTTCCCGCTATGTCTTCTTTTATCCGATGCATTTGTTTTTCCAGCACAGAATTAAAAGGAAGAAGCTCATCAAGCCGAACATAATAAGGGCGAGGAGAATTCTTAGTCCAGAAATTCAGGATACTTGTGCCATGGGAAAACGTCATAGAAAAACAGCAGCCAAGCTCAACCATTTTGTCTCGGACAGATTGTGCAAGCGATGAATTAAGCCTCCAGTCAGATTCTTTAACATTGCGATAACCTAGCTCGCAAAGTTTACCACAAAGAACATCGATATCATCCGTCATAAAATATTCATAGCTTTTGCCGCGGTCTTCAATGCAGACCTTAACATTTTCAAAAACAACAGGCTCTTTTTTCTTGTCAGTTTTTTCAGCATTCTCGGACATAAACTAATCTCTCTTTTCTTTTAAGTTTTGACAAATTGTACGGCAATGCAAACTAAAAAAGTCGCAAAACGGGGGACTTTTGAAAACTAATCATTCTGGAATTTTGCAGACGAGTTTTACAAGTCCTGATGTTTTCCAATTTCTATATTTAGTTGAATGAATGTTTCCCAATAAATTTGAATCAACTTTAAAACTATATGCATTCCAAAAATCTTCTTCAGTTTGACCATTGTTATAATACCAAAAACGTTTTGCAGATTTTTTTTGTAAAAGTTTGTCTTTAAATTCCCTAGGCTCAACTTCTCTGTCTCCAATTAACAACACTACTTCAGGCGGAGTTTCATTTTTATTGTAAGATGAATTTCCCGTATTTTGTATTATGTTTTTCAACATTCCAGCATCATTCATACTCTTTCTTTCGGAGCAAATAAATGAAAAACCTTTCAGCGCGGACTCAACGACATCTTTGTCATAAATTTTTATGAAATGTTCCGTCAAAAGATTTTTTACAAGCTCCTCTGAAATTTCTGTTTTTATGTTGGAAATATCATTTTTGTTTTTGGTTTCAGATTGAATAAAATCTCTTGCCTTCTCTACATCAAAATTGTTTTTATTGAAAAGCTCCATGAATTTTATTCCAAGCTCGTTGTCCTTTTCAAAAGGAATTTCAAGGCAATCATTTTTGTTGTCAGAATGATTGTAGAAATACAGATAAAGTTTTTCACAGACAAGAACACCGATTGAAAGTCTGAGATCTGTGTGACTCATGTAGTTTAAAAGTTATTTTTCAAAATCATCATTTTTTGCAAGAGAATACTGCTTCAGCTCCACAATGAATAAATCTTTACTGTCTTTTTTCAGAATTATGTCAGGAATTTCTCTGTCACTAGAGCCGATATGAAGTTTTCGATGGGAGTCGATTTCATTAAATATCTTGCTAAAGCCGAATATTTCAGAAAAGTAACTTTCCCAAATATTTTGAATTTTACATTCAGGCTGATTATAGAATTGTGAATGCTGAGATACCAACAAATTCCAATTTTTAATATAACTGCCACTCATCGCCAATCATCTCCTGTTTCTATGAGTTGAAAATATAAAATCAGTTTTTAAATAAATGAAATATTTTATAAATCAGTAATTATAAGTTACTATTCTTGATTGACTAAATCCGTATTCACTTGGAATTTCCATTCCTAGATATGGAGAATCATCAACAATTTCGCCAGAAAACGCATATCTGGAAAGCAAACTAGGACATTCAATTATTTCAGCGTCATTCTTAAAACCATTTCTTAACTGACTGTCCTCTGAAATTTTTCTCCAGCCTCTGTTGTCCATTTTGCATACTGCTACAATTTCTTTGTGGCAAACACCCAAGATGAAATCTGCCTCGTTCGCCTTTTTTACGTCATCAATCGGCCAGTATTTGCGAACACAGTCCCAACGAGATGCCCTTCCTGCAACTTTTATTCCTTTGCTCAATTTTTCGTATGATTTGTTTATACATACAAAAATCACCTTTCCATTTTTTGAATCAAAAATACCATTTGCCATATTTACCTCCGTATAAAATACATAAATATTAATTTCAATGAAACTTATAAAACAACATTGCCATAATTATTTACAAAAAATGTCCGTCCGCAAATAGAACAACGATAAACCGAACACATTTCATTTCCATAAAAACTCATGCCACTAAAAATCATAAGTCCAGGACACGGAAAATTAGTCATTGGATTGATATGTGAAATATTCATGGCTTACTCCTTTTGTGAGGTATTATTATTTTTGAAGAAATTCGGATCTTTTAAATATTGAAGAGAATAAATAGCTCCGTCATCACCTTGTTCACCAGCTTTTTCAAACCACTCAATTGCTTTGTCTATATCTTTTTCAACATGCAGACCAGTTTCATACATTTTTCCTAATTCATACTGAGCTTTATCATATCCCATTTCTGCTGATTTTTTAAGGAAACGTATGTATCTTTCAGGATTCCTCTCACCCTTAAAACCTGTAAATTCTTGAGAAAGGTAATAAAAAACAGCAGGGGAATCAATGCAATTTTCAATATCTTCTAAATCTTTGTAATCTTTTATTATGTGTAAAGCTTCATCAAAATTATAGTGCTCTGGATATAATATTTCTATATTTAGTATTTCACAATATAACTTTATTGCTTTTTTTATATTTTTCTCCACTCCATTTCCTTTTTCGTAGCATCTAGCAAGTTCCATAACTGCTGATGAATCTTTTTGCTTTGCAGCTCTTTCTAAATAGAAGAAAGCTTTTTCATAATCTTGTTGTACATTATCTCCATCTAAATATCTACTTCCAAGTTCAGACTGCGCTTCTGAATCTCCCATTTCAGCAGCAACAATAAGATATTCCAAACCTTTTTCAAAATTCATATATATTTCATCTCCATACATATATTCAACTCCAATACGTGTGTAAATTTGAGCAATCTTCAACATATAAGTCCCGTCATCAACTTCATTAAGTATTTCTAAAAAAGAAATAGCCATTGAAAAATCATTTTTAGATACAAAAAATATAGCAAGTTGTAATAAAGCTTTTTTATCACCAAATTCTGCAGCTTTGTATAAATAATCTTCTGCTTTTTTTATATTCTTTTTCACTCCAATACCATGCTCAAAACAATTGCTAAGCATAAAAAAAGCACCAGCATTATTTTGTTCAGAGGATTTTAAAAACCAGTAGAAAGCTTTATTATTATTTTTAATCACGACCACAGCATCATCAGTATCTATCCCATATCCATTTAGATATAACTTTCCAACTTCTAATTGAGCATAAGAATTTCCAGATTTAGCTAAACGCAAACTTCTTTCAAACGCATCTTCTCGAATTGATACAACCAAATCAAGCGCTTTGTCAAAAATACTACTTCCAGTTACTTTCATAAAATCTACACACCTTTTTTCATTGATTTTCAAATTTTTCATTCAAATATAACGCAATATGTTCCATTTCAGGATACATTGTGCATTCATTTATATTCATGGTATTAAGCTCTTCAAGGATTTTCTTTTTGCAGTCCGGCGGAATAAAAAACACGATGCGTTTTCCATTTTTATCAGTGTAAAAAAGACGTTTTAAGTCAAATGGATCATCTCGGAATTCTTTGTATTTGTTCTCAAGAGAATACGGTTCAACCTTGCGAAAAAGAAACTTCCACCGTTTAAAGTCCTTGAATTCGGAATGAAACTTGTTTTTACAGTTTTCCTGAATATCAGTAAAATTCGACTTTCTGCCCTCAGTCATCATCCATTTCATGAAGTCAGCAGAAGAAACATCTGATGGCTTTTCATTGCTATTCTCAATTTTTATAAGTTCATTTGCATTTACAAGAATAAACGCGCCGCTCTGATTTATTATTCTTGGATTTTCGCAAGATGTGCGGATTATAATTGAACGACGGACAATATCCTCAAAATAAATAAAATCACGAAGCCACTCTGCAGAATAGTCCTCATAAAAACGTTGTTGAAGTTTTTTATAGTCAAAATCTTGCTCCACAAGAGCGGTATTCGCAATCACCTTTGCTGTAAGACTATTCGGATATTTCAATTCGTCAGGATTCTGCTCGTAAAAAATCATGACGCATCCGTATTTAGAGTCCTGTTTTTCTATTGGAAATTTCTGTTCTTGATAACAGGCAAAAAACAAGGCGACCAGTGGATTTTCCGTAATATCCAGAAGTCTTGTATTCAATCTGTAATGCTGCATCAGAATCAACTTATCCAAAGTTGAAGGCAGAACGTTTATTTTTGAGGAAAAACGTTTGGAAAATTCATTAAATAACAAATGTTCATTTTTCATGCCATTCCGCATGATTCCTGGAATCGGAATATAATTTGAATTGTTGTGACCACGATAGAAAAAAGGATTTTCGTGAACGCCATTCAACTCACTTAGCTTTGAACAGAAGTCAGCCAAACTACGGATTTCAATTCCTTTAATATCACTTTTTAACTCGAGAGAACTTCCAGAATATTCTTTCTGCTGCCATCCATTTATACGAAAGGACAGTTCGCTTTGGAATTCAGAATTTAACATATCGAATTCCATTTTCTCTTGCATAGAGTTCCGCATCGGAGCCATCTTTTACAGCAAGCGTAAGATTTTCTGCGCCGGAAAACGCCCCGCCGCTTATTTTACATTCAGAAGAATTCAAATAGACTGCACGCAATGATGTACAGCCTTCAAATGCACCTTTTTCAATTGTTAATTTCTTCAGAGGTTTCTTCAATCCGAAAATTACAGAGTCAAGTTTTTCACACTCCTTGAAGGCATTTAATTGGATTGTAAGTTCAGACTCTTCTTTTCCTTCAAATTGGACAACTTTAAGGGATTTGCAACTTTTAAAGGCTTCTTTTTCTACGATATGCAGATTGGAAGGCAGTTTTATTTCCGAAATATCAGGTTCATTTGCAAAAGCAGATTCAGCAATTCTTCTCAATGTATCATAAATGGTCAAATCAATTTTGTTTCCTGCATGATTTTCCTTTACTTCAGAATTAAATTTTCTAATATAAAGCTTAAGCTTTTTATCATTTTCAGAAAAAACAAACTTATAATTTTCTGCATCACTCATACTCACATCCTTGATAAAAATTATATCTCACTCACTTTATCAGTTTCAATAAAAAATCTTCTGCATGGCTTCTTTTTGAGGAAACCATGCAAAACAAAAAAACTAACTTTGTTTTTTTAAGTATATAGATTTTCCATCTTTTGAAAGTATCATTGTATCACTAGAAATTTCATAAGTATAATAAATAGAAACAGGTGATGTTATATGTATAGTTTTTGTGGACTCATCATAAGTTCCTGGCTGAGCCGATCCTGCCACCAAAGAGCATATCCCATCCTCATATAAATACAGGTATACACCTCCAACTTCCCAAACAGTTCCAGCTAATGATGATGTGGAATTTTCATCACTACTGTCGCCCCCCCCCGGAACTTCCGTTGGAACAGCTAGCAACCATTACAGCAACAAGAAAAGCCGCCATAATACTTTTAAAAACTTTAATCATAAAATTCTCCTTGCGTTCCTGCATTTTCTATGCAACCACGCCGTTTTATTAGCTAATAGACTATATTTTAGCACAATTTAACCATGCGTCAAGCGTATACAAAAAGAAAAAAGTAGCTTTTAGAATATAAACAATGGATTTACAAGACACATTTATTAGCAATCTGAAAAGATTCCGCAAAGAACAGAATATGACGCAAGAAAAACTTGCGGAACTCTGCAAGACAGATACTTCCTACATCGGGCAGATTGAAACAAAGAAACGTTTTCCTTCACTTTCATTTGTTGAAAGAATCGCCGCCTCACTTAAAGTTGAGCCTTACAGACTTTATATGCCGCAAGACTCAAATAGTTCAGTTTCAGCAGAAGAACTAAAATTGATTGAATCTGAAATCCTGCGCGCATTAAAGACCGACATAAAAAAAATCGTAAAAAAGCACGGTCTGTAAAGACGCAGAATTTTCAATCCTAGAACTTCGCAGTTCCGCCGATTTTTATAAGCTGAGGATAGCCTACTTCAATATTCGCACCAAATTTTTCAGTAAAGAAATATGAAGCTCCAAGGTTTATTCCCGCATAAAAATTTGTTCCGTTTTTCTTGATTGATTCTTTTTCAGTTTTATATTTATAGCTGGAAATATAGCCATAACTATTATAAACTGGTTCGTAACTAGGCCATTTGTAATCGACTTTCCAGTTCCAGAATTCAAGTCCAACGCGAAGTCCAGCATAAACATCAAGTTTTTCTACAGGAACTTGAATATGATAATTTGCAAGCACGCCCAAGTTGATGTAATTCATCTCGCCTTTCCATTCGTAGTCAGGAACTCCATCCACTCCGAATGAAGTGGTTTCTTTCATCTTGTCCTGCGAATATCCGATGAATCCGCCGAATCCAAAAGGAAGCTCATTGATTTTTTTTGTGTACTCAACGGACGCTTCAAGATACGGAACTTTCATAGAGCCGTCATAAGGCAGCGCTTTCCAGTGCCTAGAAAATCCAATGTCGCCACGGACAATAAAATCTCCTTCCTCAATTCCAGCTCCATAGTTCTTCCAGTCAACATTCTGCGCCTGCATAAAGCACAAAACTCCCAAAAGACAAAACCCAGCAACCAATAGCTTTTTCATAAAAGCCCTCCAATAAAAATAATATAACTTCATTCTACCCCCCCCAACTTTTGTCAAGAGGAAGAAATCGATTTTTTACAAATTATAAGAACATTTTTTCATAAAAGGTCGCAAAACAAGCGACTTTTTTACAATTAAACTGGCAATTTCAACCTTGACGATAAAAATTCTTTTGAATAGACTAAAAGAATGAAAGATAGAATTTATTTTAACAACGGCTGGGAATTTTCTCCGTCATTCAATGAAAAAATGTTGGATTCAAAATACAAGGGAAAATTCGAGCAAGTAAGAATTCCACATTCGGTTTGCGAAACTCCTTTTAACGGCTTTGATGAAAGCGAATATCAAAAACTTAGCGTTTACAGAAAAATTTTTAAAACAGAAAAAGAATGGGCAGGGAAAAAAATTCTTCTTACAATAGAAGGCGCGGCTCATCAGTGCGATGTTTTTCTAAACGGAAAATTTCTTGCAAGGCACAGCTGCGGCTACACGGCTTTTACTGTTGATCTAACAGATTCACTTTTGCCGGCAGGAAGAAACAACTTGCTTGCATTAAAACTGGACAGCCGCGAGTCTTTAAACATTCCGCCGTTTGGATTTGTAATCGACTACATGACTTATGGAGGAATCTACAGAGACGTTTATCTTGATATAAAAAATCCTATTTATATAGAAGACATTTTTATAAAAACAAAGGCGAGCCATTTTGAAACAGAAATAACTTTGAATTCTTCTGACGCGGAAGGATATTCAATTGTTCAGCGAGTTGAAAGCTCAAGCTCTGTTGTGGCGCAAATAAACACAGGAGTTCCGGGAAACAAAATTCTTACTGCGGCGGACGCACAGCCGGTTCATCCGTGGACTCTTGAGCAGCCGGTTCTTTACAATCTTGTTACAGAGCTTATAAATCCAAAGGGAAAAATTGCAGACAGAAAAACTGTAAGATTCGGATTCAGGGAAATAAAATTTGATGAAACAGGATTTTATCTCAACGGAAAAAAAATAAAGCTTCGCGGACTGAACAGACATCAGTCATACCCTTACGTGGGATACGCAATGCCAAAGAACATCCAAAAAGAAGACGCTGACATTTTGAAATTCGAGCTTGGCGTAAACTACGTAAGAACTTCGCATTATCCGCAGAGCAAATATTTTATAGACAGATGCGATGAGCTTGGAATTCTTGTGTTCACGGAATTTCCGGGTTGGCAGCATATTGGAGACGATGCCTGGAAAGCACAGGCTCTGGAAAATGAAGATGAAATGATTTCGCAGTACAGAAACCATCCTTCAGTCTTTATGTGGGGTGTAAGAATAAATGAAAGCAAGGACGATGACGAATTCTACAAGGCAACAAATTTCCTTGCGCACAAAATAGATTCAACTCGTCCAACTGGCGGCGTAAGATGCATCAAGAACAGCAACTTGCTGGAAGACGTATATACTTACAACGACTTTAGCCATTCAGGTAAAAACGCCGGAAGCCTTGACAAAATCAAAGTTACAAAAAGCCACGGCGGATATTTAGTAACAGAACATTCAGGCCACATGTTCCCAACAAAATCATTCGACACTGAGCAAAGAAGAACAGAACACGCAATAAGGCACGCTACGGTTCTTGACAGCGTTGCAGGACACGATGACTGCGCAGGCTCAAGCGGCTGGTGCGCCTTCGACTACAACACTCACAAGGAATTCGGTTCCGGGGACAGAATTTGCTATCACGGCGTAATGGATATGTTCAGAAATCCAAAGCTAGCGGCGGCAGTCTATAAAAGCCAGGAAGATTTTACCGGGGATTTTATTGAAGTAAATTCCAACATGAGCATCGGAGAATACAACGAAGGACTTTTAGGCGACCTATGGATTTTTTCAAACGCTGATTCCGTAAAACTTTTTGTAAACAACATTTTTATCAAGGAATTCAAAGCATCTGATTCGCCGTTTAAAAATCTTGCGCACGGACCGATTCTTGTTGACGACATAATTGGAAATAGGCTCGTCGACGAAGACGGAATTTCTGCAAAGCACAGTGAAAAAATAAAAGAGCTAATTTTTGCAATAAAGAAATTCGGGCAGAACAATCTCCCTGCAAAGTATAAGCTGGAAGCCGCAAAACTTTTTGCAATGCGCATTATTTCAAAAGAAAAACTCATCGCGCTCTTTGGAAAGTACATAGGCAACTGGGGCGGAGAATCTTCTTCTTATAAATTTGAAGCGATTAAAAACGGCAAGACTGTAAAAACGCTCGTAAAGTCAATGTGCAAAAATGCCTCTTTAAAAGCGCAAGTCAGCCGCACAATTTTAATAGAAGAAGAAACTTACGATGTTGCAGAAGTTCATTTGCGGGCAGAAGACGAAAACGGAAATCTTCAGCCTTTTATGCAGGAAGCTGTAATTGCAGAAGCGGAAGGCGCAATTGAAATAATCGGTCCAAAAGCAGTTTCTCTTAAGGGCGGAATGTCTGGCATTTACGTAAAAACAACTGGAACTGCCGGAAGAGGAACTTTAAAGATAACCGACTGGCAAGGAAAAGAATCCAAGATTAGTTTTACTGTAAAAATTAAAAAATGACAAAAAAATTGCCGTGCATATCAACTTTGCGATTTGCACGGCAACAATATTTAAATACCAATAACAAAAATATTATTCAGTTATTTTGCTTCTGGATGTTTTTTAAACCAAGCGTCCCATGCAGAATCAACATTCTTGCAATAGTTATCTTTTTCTTCTTGAGAAATAAAAGCAGCCTTGTAGCCGTTCTTTATAATCTCTTTTATTTCATCCAAAGAGAAATTCTGATCTTTATAAATATTCCAGTATTCATCAATAAGCGAAACTTTAAAGAATGTAGGATCATCTGTATTCAGCGTAACAAAAACACCTGCATCGTAAAGTTTTTTTACAGGATGATTTTTCATATCGCCGTTGAATTCTTTTAGGATAAAAATGTTGCTTGTAGGGCAAACTTCAAGCGGAATTTTATTTTCTGCAAGATACTTCATAAAATCTGCATCCTGCGCTGCGGCGATTCCGTGGCCAAGACGTTCAGCCTTGCAAAGCTCCAAACTGTCTTTCATGGAAAAAACGCCGCAGCTTTCTCCTGCATGAGTTACAACATGAAGTCCGTTTTCTTTTGCCTTTACAAAAACATCTTTGTATTCCGCGGCAGGTCCTTTTTTTTCATCGCCCCCAAGCCCGATTCCAACTATATAAGGACTTTTTTCAGCAAGCACAAGATCCAAGTTCTTCATTGCGTTTTCCACGCCAAACGAACGGCTCACATCAACAATGAGTTTTACAGTGCGCCCGGAATTTTCTTTTATGCGCTCAATGCTTTTTTGAACAATGCTGATCATGTCATGGAAACTCCAGCCTTTCTTTAAATGAGAAGTCGGACTGAAAAAAGTTTCGCAATAGACAATATTGTTTTTATCCAAGTAGTCTTCAAAATCCTTGAACATATATTCAAAGTCATTTATGTTTGTAAAATAAGATTGAATTTTTATAAAGGAAGAAAGAAAGCCCGTCAAATCATCGTATTCAAAAAGAGAGTTGAATTCCTCATCTGACATATCCTGATTAAAATTACGCTTATAAACTTTCTTTACGGTTTCCCTGCTTAAAACAGCCTCCTCATGAACATGGAGCTCGGCTTTTGGAATACTTTCCAGCAAATCATAAAATTCTTCTTTCTTCATGTAAAAGATATTATAACACAGAATGTTAAAAATCAACAGGATAAATTTATCAAAGGCAGGGCAAACGCATTATAAATAATTTAAGTAAAGTTTGCGGGAAGGAACGGTTCCCGGGGCAAAAACACTCTGATTGTTGCGACCGCGTGAGCGGGCAATTCTATAGTTGCTTTGCAACAATCAGCGTGCAGCGCATTATTGCGCGGTTTTGAACCAGGAAACCGTGCATGGCAGCCAGTTTTGTGCTGAATACATTTATAATGCGTTTGGTCCGTTTATCAAAGGCAATTTTACTTGACAGCGCATTTTTTCCATAGTATTTTAATATTGCATGATTCCTTGCCAAGGCTTTGTGAATCTGCAAGGAATTATTTATGTCAAAAAGACTTTACGTTGGAAACTTGAGCTATGCAACAACACAAGATACATTGAGTTCATTGTTTTCTGCTTACGGAAATGTTGTTTCTGCAACAATTATTATTGACCGCGACACAAACCAGTCAAAAGGTTTCGGCTTTGTTGAAATGGAAAATTCTGCGGAAACAGACAAGGCAATTGCCGAGCTTGCAGGAAAAGAAGTTGACGGACGCAAAATCCGCGTAAACTATGCAGAAGAAAAAAAGCCTCGTGAACGTTCAGGATTTTCAAGAGACGGCGGAAGAAGATTCGGTTCAAACGATCGCCGCAGAAACGGAGACTACTAGAATAACATGGGATTCCTTCCGAATGAGTTTTCAGAATATCTAGCTCAAGACTGCAACCGGGCGGACTTTATACAGGAATGGCTTGAAAGCCGCGGTGTAAATTCCAACCGAGTTGTAATAGACGGAAAGAATCATATTTTAGTTCAGTTCGCTCCTTCAAGCTACAATCCCCAGTTTAAAATAAAAACTGTAATTGCCCACCATGACAGAGTTCCAGAAAGTCCCGGTGCAAACGACAACAGCGCGGCAGACTGGCAGCTCATGAACTGGGCAGTGTGGCTTAAAAATTATCCTTCGTTCCATAATGTAAGAATTTTTTTTACAGACGGAGAAGAGCTTGGCTGGACTGTAACAAACCAAGGCGCATTTGGAATTGCAAAAACTTTTCAGCGTCTTGGAATTACAAACGATGATGTTTATGTTTTTGATGCTTGCGGACGCGGTGAAATTCCAATTCTTTCAAAAAGCGGATTAAGTTCCCTTGCTTCTGCAAAATTCAAATCGCAGTTCAATGACCTTTACACAAGAACACAGAATATTTTAAAGCGCGCCACAGACGGCAGATGGATGACGCTTCCTGTTCCGTATAGCGACAACGCATCTTTTCTTGCCTGCGGAATTCCAGCAGTCGCAATCACACTTTTGCCAGCAGAAGAAGCTTCTCTTTATGCAAGAAAAATCAACAGCGACAAATCTCTTGAAGATGCGGTAATGAACAGAGAATCTTCAAAGCAAAAACGTCTTAAAGAAAACATTCCAGACTTTTCATACAAAGAGCACCTGCCCTACACTTGGCGGCTTTTCCACACACAGAATGACAATATAGACTCGCTGACTCCTGCAAGCTTTAAGGTAATGGAATCAATTTTAAAATCCCTTGCAGAAAGCAAAACTCCCTGTTAATTTTCGGCCTGAGTTTTAGCCGCATTTTTTGAATTGTAAATAAAAACAAGAACTGCAGTTCCGATTATAATAAAATATCCTGCAATGCTAAAAATGTCTGGAACCTGCCCAAGAAAAATAAATCCAAGAATTCCCGCAAAAACAATATTCGAATAATCATAAATTGAAATTTTTGAAGCCGGCGCATTGAAGTAAGCGTTTGTCATTCCGAACTGACCGCAAGCAGCTCCAATTCCTGCGCAAAGCAAAATCAGAACTTGAGGCAAACTCATAGGCGCATGGAAAAAGAAAACAAAAGGAACTGCAAGCAAGCTCGAAAAAAGCGAAAAGAACACAATTATAAAATCGCCGCAAACATTGTACGAATGAAGTTTTCTTACAAAGCAAGACGCAAAGCCAGCTCCCATTCCGCCGACAAAAGCAAACAATGCAGGAAAAACTTTTACAAAATCAAATGTAGGTTTAATTACAAAAAGCGAGCCTGCAAAAACAACAATCAATGAAAATGCCGAAACAAAATTTGGTTTTTCACCAAGAATAAAAATGCTTGCAACCACCGCAAAGAATGGAGACATTTTATTCAGCATGGCGGCATCAGAAATATTCATAAAACCCAAAGCATAAAAGTTTCCAAAAATCCCAAGAGAGCCGACAGCCGATCTTAAAAGCAAAAATTTCCAAGCTTCACGCGGAACATAAAGAACCGACTTGTCTTTTTTAGCCTTCATGCACAAAGTTGAAAAAGCAACAAAAAACGCAATGAGATTTCTAAAAAGAGTTTTTTGAACAAAAGGAAGATTTCCCGCCAAACGCACGCAAAGTCCCATTACAGCAAATCCAAATGCGGAAAATAAAATCCAGCAAACTCCAAGCTTTAAATTTTCTTGCTTTTCCATATCCGAAGATTATAAAACCTTGCATTTTTTTTGTAAATTAAAAACCGGCGGAAATTGAATTTATTCAAAATGCAGTTTATTATAAAATGATGATTGAAAAAATTTGGACAGCAAACAAAAAAGAAACCCTAAATGAATTTTTAAGGCAAAAAATTCCAGAGCTTCTTGAAGGTGAAATTTCCAACAGCAAAATCCGGCGCTTAATTGTTTCCGGCGCAGCTTACATAAATTCCAAGCAATGCAGAATTCCTTCGTTTAAAATAAATTCTGGAAGCACAATAAAAGTTTTAATTGACAAAGATAAATTCTTTTTTGAAAAGCAGCCCGAAGACGCAGACTTTGAACTTACAGAAAACGATGTGCTTTTTGAAGATGAATATTTAATCGCAATAAACAAGCCGCCTTTTCTTCCGACTGAACAGACAATTACAGGCCAAAGAAAAAATGCCCACGACTGCACAGTAGAATATTTGTGGAAAAAAAATCCTTCGCTTAGAAATCCGCCTTACGTTGGAATAATGCACAGGCTAGACAGAGAAACAAGCGGAATTCTTTTGTTCACAAAGAGCCGGAGCGTAAACAAAGACATTTCTGAAATGTTTAAAAACCGCGGAATAAAAAAAATTTACAGAGCGGTTTGCACAGGAAAAATTCCTGAACAAAAAGAATTCACAGTTGAAAATTTTATTGCGCGAATTTCACCAAAGAGCTCGGCTTGCAAAATGGGAATTGTTCCAGAATCAAAAGGCGGACTTTTTGCAAAAACTGACTTTAAAATAATTTCAGAAAAAAATGGTTTTATTCAAATTGACTGCCAGCTGCACACAGGGCGGACTCACCAAATAAGAGTTCAGCTTTCAAGCTTGAATCTTCCAATTGCAGGCGATGAACTTTACGGCGGAATAAAGTCAGACAGAATAAAACTTCATGCAAGGAAAATGGAATTCGTGTATCCAGTTTCAAAAGAAAAAATTACAATTGAATCAGAAATTCCAAAAGACTTTTTCAGCTGAAAAATTAGTCGCCCCAAACACCAGTTTTTAATTCTTCAAAAGTTTTTTTCCAGCTTTCGTAGCGCGCCTTTGAAATTTTTCCTTCTTCAACAGCTTTGCAAATTGCGCAGCCTTTTTCTTTTATATGTGAACAGCTCATTCCAAAACTGCACTTTCCAATAAATGGGAAAAATTCTTTGTAATAAAGCGCAAGATTTTCCGCAGAAATTCCATGCAGCAAAAAAGTTTTTACGCCCGGAGTATCGATTATATTTGCAACTGCATCTTTTCTTCCGCCCATTAGAGCTTCATTCAACTGAAGATGAATCAAAGTTCCTTTTGTTGTCGTGTGAGTTCCCTTGCCGTATTTTTTAGAAAGACTGCCAGTTTTTAAAACAACATTGTTGTCAAGAACATTTATTATAGAGCTTTTTCCAACGCCGCTTTTTCCAACAAAGGCGCAAGTTTTATTTTCAATGAAATTTGCAAGCTCCTCGATTCCTTCTCCAGTTTTTGCGCTTGAGCGGATTACCTTGTAGCCCATTTCTTCCCAGTTCAAAAGCCTCTCTTTGAATTCGTCCGTCTGTGGAAGCTCGTATTTATTGCAGACAATCACTGGAGTTATTTTTTGAAAATCAGCCTGGACAAGAGCACGGTCAATAAAACGCGGCTTAAACGGAGGCTCGTCTGGAGTTGTAACAATCAGAAGATAATCCAAGTTCGAAGCAAGAACCTGAGGCTGCCTTTTTTTTACATTCCAGCGGACAAATTCATTTTTCCGGGGAACAAGATTTTTTATAAGACCTTTTTCTTCTTCAAGGGAATCATCGTCAAGCACAACAATGTCTCCCGGCGCAAGCGGATTGTAATAGCCTTTTCCGTCCTTTAAGATTTTTCCTTTTAAAGAACATTCACGGATAAAGCCGTCATCGCATTCAACCTGAAAAACATTTTTACTTCCGTCTAAAACAAGTCCATTCATATAACTAATAAAAGTAAAAAAGAAAACTCGAACTGTGTCAAGGGGAAAATTTTGTTAGAATTATTTTGAAAAAACGATAAAATGCTCTTGACCAAATTTGTTTTAGAGTATATGATACTAATCACGTTGAAAAACGGATGGGCTACTAGCTCAGTAGGTAGAGCAACGCCCTTTTAAGGCGTGGGTCACTGGTTCGAATCCAGTGTAGCTCAGAAAAAGGACTTCTGGTATCAGAAGTCCTTTCTTTTTGTTTAAATGCAAATAATACAATAACTTAGGTAAGTTTTACCTAAAATTTTAGTGAACCTTCCTTTGTCGGAACGGTAGCTAAAACTGCCAAATCTAACAAAAAACGCCCCTATTGGATAGTAAACTGGACAGTTCATTGGATAGTAGCGTTGGACAGTGAGGTGTTTTATGCAGCCGTTCTATCTCGCTAAAAACTCAAGTGGGTATTACAAAGTTTGTTTTGTAAATACTGAAACCGGTAAAGTAACCAACACAAAAAGCACTCATTCTAAAAACAAGTTTGAAGCTAATATGATTGCTTCTTCCTGGGTTACTAAAGGTGCTCCTGAAAAACGTACTTCTCCCAGCCGTGCTTTTAATTTGCAACAGGCTGATTCTTCGAGTATTGATCTTAATTCTGTTGCGCAACGATTGACCCGCGAAGAAGCCTCTTTGCTTATTGATTTACTTAATAAGCGTTTTAATTTTGTTTCTTCTGCTGATTGCTTAAATACGATTCCTAATAATTCTGTAAATCTTGTTCCAAATGTTCAATCTGCAAACGCAGAAAAAGTTTCTGATTCGACAAAGCCTATTTTTCTGATTGAAACCCTTAGTAATTTCTGGGATTTTGAAAATTCGGAGTATGTAAAAAAGCGTATTGCGCGCGGTTATGATATTAAGCAGAGAAACTGCAAGGAAAAGCTTGGAATTGTAAAACGCTATTGGGCAAAGTATTTTGATGCTGACAGGACTGTGCAGAGTTTGACTTCGCGAGAATTGGATGACTTTTTGATGTACCTGCGTATTGAAAAGAATCTTAGTGCTGACACTGTTAATAAAACAATGACTGCCGGAAACATGGCTTTTGAGTTTTTGATTAAAGAGGGGCTTATTACTTCTAACCCACTTACGAGTGTTGAACGCTTTAAGGTAAATGCTAAGAAACGTGGAATACCAACAGAAACTGAAATGAAAAAGCTGATGGAGCTTAATTGGGATTGGACTGACAGTGTGAACAAACTTGCCTTTAAGGTTGCTGCTTTGTTTGGACTTCGTGCTGGTGAGATTAGTGGTTTACAGGTTTGCGATATAGACGCAAATGCAGATTTGCTTTACATACGTCACAGCTGGAATGATACGGACAAACTGAAAGACACAAAAAACGGTGATGACAGAATTATTCCGATTGAACATGGTGTTGCACTTGAACTCCTTATGAATGCAAGACGGAATCCGGATTATTCAGATACGAGCTTTGTTTTCTGGTCTCCAAAGGTTGCGGGACAGCCTATGTGGCCTAGCAGTTTCGAAGATGATTTTTATATTGCGATGCAGAAGATTGGCATAAGCGAAGAACAGAGAAAAGAGCGCAATATTGTATTCCACAGCCTGCGACATTACTGTGCTACACAGATTGCTCAGAGAGCAAGCCTTGAAATTGCGATGAAGATTCTTGGTCACAGAACTGAAGAAATGACACGTCTTTATTCAGAACATGAAACTCAGATGAAACTGAATAATGCAAAAGAGGTTCTTGCTCAAGGCTGGAATGTTTTGATTGCGGCATAAGTTTTGTGCCTTCAAAAGTATGATAATTTGACAATGTTTACATTTTGTTTATGTTTTATTAGGAAACATATTCAGAATGTAAACAACTATAAACACAATGTAAACGCTTGTTGGTTTTAATATAGAGCCATAGCAGATTGATGAGTCTGCTGTGGCTTTTTTAGTTTAACGAGGTGCTTTATGGCAGAAGAACAAAAAAAAGATGAAAACATGGAATTACTTTCGATTGAGGAAGCTGCTGCATATCTTCGTTTCAGCACTACATATCTTTACAAGCTTGCTCGTGCGAATGAGATTCCGCATATGAATTTTGGACGTCATATTCTTTTTAGAAAAGCTGATTTATATGCTTGGGTCGGATCTAAGATTCAGGGGGCTTAAGATGGATTACCGAATTTCTAAAGCTGCGAAGGCTGCTTCTGAATACATTATTCAAAAAGCTTCTGAGAAAAAATTTGGCGATATTACCGTAAGGGTAAGTTTGAAGGATGGCGTTCCGGTAAAGATTGAGAAGACTTACTGTGAATATTATGTTGAGCGCAAGTCTGAAAGAATTGTCGAAAAATAATTTTTTCTGACTTTTGAAATTGAATCAGGCAAGGAGGATTTTTAGGTGGGCGGTCAGGACACTGTAATACCTACTAACAGTGAACTGGAAAAAACAGAACCTTTTAAGTCTTGGGAGATACGTTTACCAGAAGAGCCTCCCAAGGCTTTTAAGGCTTTCTGTTTGTTTCGTGCTATGGGTTACAAGCGGAGCATTAAGGCTTGTATTGAATTGAACGGAATTGAGCCTAAGAAATATGGTTCTTGGGCTCGATATGCACGGCTTTATCGGTGGAATGAGAGGGCTGCTGCCTATGATGAATATATTGCAAAGGAGACAGAAAGAGAGCTTGTAGCAGAACGGGTTGAGCGCCGCAAAAGACAGATGGAGATGTTGAACGGCTTTGACGAGCTTGTAGCAAAACGCCTTAAAACTCTTGAGCCTGAAAAGCTGGATGCAGATGGCGCAATGGATTTGCTTGAGCGTTCCGTAAAGTTGGATTCGTTTATTGCGGGTGCAGACAAAGAAAACAATAAGCCTGTACAAGGCGAGCTTGCAATTACTTTTGCTGATTCCTTTAAGGACTTATGAGAGAGCTTTTTAAGCCGACGGCGGTTCAGAAAAAAGCTTTAAAGCTGCTTAGTTCTTCTGCGAAACACGTTCTGCTTTTTGGCGGTTCGCGTTCTGGAAAAACTACTGTGCTTGTAATGGCGATTATTTTCCGTGCCTGTCGTTATCCTGGAAGCAGACACCTTATTTGTCGTTACAGAGCTAAAGATGCCAGAAGTTCTGTTTTGCATGAGACTTTGCTTCCGTGGCTTAACAAGACGATTGGAGCGAACAATTACAAAGCCAATGTACACGACGGTTTGATTACCTTGTGGAACGGCTCAGAGATTTGGATTGGCGGCTTGGGCGACAAGGAACAGGTAGACCGCATTCTTGGTCATGAGTATGTGACTATCTATTTCAACGAAGTAAGTCAGATTTCTTATTCTGCAATTACTACTGCCTACTCGCGACTAGCGATGAAAGTTGAAGGCTGCAAGAATAAGTTTTTTTATGACTGCAATCCTTGTTCGCCTATGCACTGGGCTTACAAGGTGTTTATTCGAAAGATTGAACCGAGAACGGATGAAAAGCTTTTGAAGCCTGAACTTTATGCTTCTGAAGTTTTGAACCCGATGGATAACGCTGAAAATCTGGATGAAGACTACATAACAGATATTCTGGACAACATGCCGGAAAAACAGCGTGCGAGATTCCGCGACGGTCTTTGGGTAAAACCAGAGGGCTCGGTTTATGAAAAGTTTGAAGAATCTATGATTCTTCCACGCGAGAAATTGCCAGAAGAGTTTGACCGTTTTACAGGTGGTCAGGATTTTGGACTTCATATTGCAGCTGTTAAGGTTGGCTGGGTTGGAGAGACGGTTTATGTTGTTGCTGATTTTGGCGGTTTTAACATTACAACTAAAACCTCTGTCGAGCAGCAGCAGGCAAAGAACTGGTATGACGACTGCTTTGTGACTTACTGCGACCCTGCAGGCGGTGAAAGAATTCAGGAAGTACCGGGAGGCGTAAAAGCAAACAACTCTGTGGATGCTGGAATTGATTACATAATTGCAAAGATTGAGCGCGGACAGTTTTTTGTTTGCAAAGACTGTACCGGAGTTCTTGGGGAGATTTGGGATTACTCTCGTGATGAGAATAATCAGATTGTAAAAGTTAATGACCACTACATGGATGCGATGAGGTACGCAATATTCTCTGCTGCTTCCAGTGGTGTTGTTATGGCATAAAAGCGCGTTTGAATGTGTACGTTACGTGCATAGTCAAATAATAAGGGAGTACCGATAATATAAATGGGACTTTTTAAGAAGAGGAACCAGAAAGAAAAAAAGTTACGAAGCTTTTCTGAGATAAACAGTGAAACTGTTGCGGACGACTTTTCAGTACCTGAAAAGAAAGCCTGTACAGATCCTTATCTTCAGCACGCGTGGGTATCGGTATGTATTGATATTTTAACTCGAAACGTAGCGCGTGCTGAATTCGAAATAAAGAAAAACGGTAAAACAGAAAATGATTCCAAACTGGCTAAGCTCTTTATGTACCCGAATAAAAGTTTGTGCCGGTTTGATTTATGGAAACAAACCTGTGCTTGGTGGTGCCTCGATGGGGAGTCGTTCTGGTGGTTCGGCGAGGACTACTGCTGCGGTATACCGGATGAAATTTATATTCTGAATCCGAGAAACATGCAGCACGTTGTTGAAGGCGGAAAGATTACCAAGTGGGTTTATACAGATAGTGCTACAGGCAAACCGGTCATAATTCTTCCTGACGAGCTTATTCATTTTAAGGACTGGAATCCGTGGAATGAATATCGTGGGGTAAGCCCTTTGGTAAGCTTGGGTCTTGAAGTCGAACAAGATTTGCTCGCCGCCAAGCAGAATTCAGGACTTTTAAAAGAAGGTGGGGTTCCAAAGGGACTTTTAAAAACAGACCAGATTCTCACTGAGACAGAAGCAGAAATCCTTGCTCGTACCTGGGACTCAAAATACGGCCACGGGATGAAGAACCGCGTGGCTGTACTGGGTAAAGGTACAGAATACCAGCCTCTTACGTTCAGCCCCGACGTTCTGAAACTTTACGATATGAAACAATGGAACCTCTATACACTGTTAGCGAAATTCGGCATCCCACCGAGAGTTGCAAATATTCAGGATTCCAAGTCTTCTTTGAGCGGCACCGATACGGATTCACAGCATCGGGCGTTCTGGAATTTTACGCTTATTCCGCTTTTGAGAAACTACGAACAGATTCTCGAAGTTCAGTTTTTTCGCCGGTTTAATCTATCTCAAACTGGTGAGTTCAACCTTAACAATATACCTGAGTTGCAGGAATCTGAGGATGCCCAGAGTAACCGGGATATTGCAGAAATCAACGCCGGACTTAAGACAATCAATGACGTTTTAAGAGAACGGGGCGCGAAAGAAAAGTCCTGGGGTGATAACTGGTGGAAGCCCAATAACGTTTCGGCCTTTGGTTCTGATGAAAATAATGAGGGTAATTAAAAATGAAGTTTTTCATTGCAACAAACAACTATGTTGTTAAGGGTACTGTTCGCGAATATTTGAAAAAGCAATTTCCTATGGTTGAAATCTTTGACGTAATGAAAGATGAGGACTTTTTGTATCATCTGGAAGGTCAGGATGAAACATTCTTTTTAGTTGAAAAGTTTTTCCTTGGACTTTGTATTCAGGAGAAAATGGCCTGTCTGAATGGTATTAACAAGAATATTCATTTCATTTTTTTTGAGACAGGTTTGGTTTGTGCAGGTGGTTTTGGGCTTCGTGTGCGAAAGCTTGGAGCTTCTGGTTTTATTTCTAATGCTGAGAACAAGGATGTTCTTCTTTCTTCCATCACAAAAATTTTACAGGGTGATAAAGATTTTCCTGAGGCTGTGAATTATGCCGTTGAACATGGAGAGCATTTAAGTACACGGGCAACCGGAGAGCTGACAGATATTGAATTTGATATTGCGGTAATGCTTGCCCATGGTCTGACTAATAAAGAGATTGCTTATGAGCTTAGTATAACACCTGATTGTGTTAGAGCTCATGTTTATTGGATTAGAAAGAAAATTGGATATCACAATCCGGAGGATTATGCGGAAGTGTATAAACAGATGGTTGCCAGAGTTACGGGAGGATGGAATGGTTATCAAAATTGACGGTATTGAAAACAAGGAATTTGGAAAGGACAAGAATCTTTTCTTGAAGTTTCTTAAGGAGAACACGAGCTCTGGAAAGGTTGCGGCACAGGTTGAAGTTTTTAAGACTGTGGATGTTCAAAAGGATTCTTTTCACTGGGTAATGAGTACCTTTGACACGGACCGCGACTTTGAAAAAGTGGATCCGTGCGGCTGGGATTTGAAAAATTATCTTGCAAATCCTGTCGTGCTTTGGAGTCATGACTATTCTATTCCGGCGATTGGATATGCTAAAAATGTTAAGGCTTCTTCTGCTCTTGAGGGCGATATTGTATTTAATGATAAAGAATATGATGAGTTTGGGTGGAGTATTGGTCAGCGTGTAAAAGCTGGAGCTTTGCGTTGTGGCTCTGTGGGATTCCGTGTAGATGAACTAGAGTTTCTGGAAGCAAAAGACCGTGACTGTGATTTGATATACAGAAAGCAGGAGCTTTTGGAATTCAGCATTTGCTGTGTTCCTGCGAATCCGTTTGCGATTCATGTACCATCTAAAAAGTTGGAGATTACGGAAGTAATTCAGGAAGATGAGCTTTCGTATTGGGATAAAGTTTGTATGGGTTTGAAAGCTCGTGCATAAATAAAAAAACAGGGCTGCTTGCAATTGGAACCTGAAAGCAGTCCTGATTCAAGACAAACTTGGAGGTTTAACTTGAACGAAGTTATTGTAAACTTGCAGCAGAAACTTAGCAATATGAAAAGCTTAGTTCCAACAGAAGCTGCAACACCGGAGCAGATTTCTAAGTATTTCAATGAAAGCGAAGAAATAATTGCCGGAATCTTGAAGGCTGCAGAAAATCAGGAAACTGCAACTACCACAGAGCTTGAAGGTATTAAGGATGCCATTAAGGAATTGAGAAATCTTTTCCGTAAGGCTGATTCTGAAATGAAGCCTTTAAGCTATCGCGATGTTTGTTTCAATCTTGGTAAAGCTTTGTGCGCAGCCTGGAACAAAGACCATGAAACTTTGGGGCAGCTTAAGTTCTGCCCGAACATCAGAGCTGAAAAATGGAATAACCCGAAAGACTTTAAATGGGAAGCCGGCAAAGGTTTTGTACCACAGAAAGCAGTCCTTGGTGAACCGATTGGCAACCTTGCCAATAATGACCAGTATCTTATCAATCCGATTTACGAAGAAACCATCATGCAGGAAGCTGCAAAGCAGTCTGTAATGATGAATCTTGTAACCCATCGTCCTATGAACGGACCTTCAATCTTCATCCCAGAGCGTGACCGCGGCGGAATTGAATTGAAGTGGCTGACTTCTTACGGACAGAAAATCGACGCTACAAAATCAAACATGCCTACACGCACAGAGCTTAAAGCTTACACCCTTGCAGGTTATGTTCCATTCTTTGACGAGTTCGGAGAAGATGTTTTTGTTGACCTTGGAAAGATGTTCCTGGAAGACTTTACAGAAGCTTACGGCCAGGAGTTTGACCGCCAGTGTCTTATCGCTGATGACGACCCTTTCACAGGTGCAATCAATATGGCACAGGCAGAAGTTTGCAGAATCGAAAGCACAGACGAAAGCAAGCTTACATACCTCGACTTTAGAGCTGCAGAGCTTAAAGTTGAACCAGAAGAAAGAAAGTATTGCAAATGGTTCTTAAACGAAACAGTTTTGAATCATATCGCAAACATTCAGGACGACAACCACAACCCAATCTGGAGAAAGCTAGGAGATGGAATGCCGGGAAGAATCGACGGCTACGACGTTGTTGAATCAAGACTGATGCCGCAGCTTGCCGACCTTGAAGCCGACAAGGTAATTGCCATCTTTATGAATCCAAAGAGAATCATACATGGAAATCGCAAGGGAATCGAAATCAAACGTTTCGACGAAACAACAGAATCACTTGAATATGGTGAACTCTTTATGCGTTTCAGAAAACGTGACGGCTTCTTGGTTACCCGACCTAAAAAGAATATGGTATTGCTCAAAACAGCAACTGAATAAGTTATTGCACAAAGCGTGACTTATAGAACTTAATTCCAAAAGCATATTTATATATGCCTTTGGAAAGTGGGGGCGAAATTTATAAAACCGAAGTGAAGACAAATGCAAGGCTGCGTAGCACCGCGAAGCGGCTTGGCCTTGCATTTGACTGAACGAAGGTTACAATGGCCTTAGCCCCGCTTTTCCGATTGCGAGGATTTATGAATCCATTTCCATTTGAAGAACTACAAAAGATTCTTGAGCTTAACGCAACAGAATTAACAACTGATGAATTTATATTCAATTCTACCATTACTTATCTAGAAAGACTTCTAGGGTATCAGCTGGCGGATAAGAATTACAACGAACTTCAGACTATCAGAGACTGTAAGGTTTATACCAATCAAAATCATATTTCTGAAATGATTAACATAATTGATATGAATACAAAACTTCGTGTTCCAAACTGTGTGATTGACGGAAGAACAATTCATTTTATTGATCCGAAGCTTGAAAATCATGTTGTTTTCTTAAACTATAATGCCGGATTTACGGAAGAAACTTTCCCAGATGATTTGAAAGAAGTAATCATTAAGCTGTTTCTTTTGAAAAAGAAAGAGTTTATCAAGCAGCAGAACAATGAAGATGATACCGGTTTTGAAATTCCAAAGAATATTCAAAATGTTATTAATTCATATAGAAGGAAAAGTTTATGAAAAGTTTTGAACCTGTTTTCAAAGAGTTGGAATACCTCTTAATCAAAAAACTTCCTGAGAAAATTGAAAAAATCAATCAGGAGCATAATGACGGAATCATCTTAGAACCATTTGAGAATAAGAGCCTGGAAGAAAACTGTATAAAAATGCCTTCCTTATCTTTCAAGCTTGAAGAAACAGAGTATGAAGAAAAAGACAGAATTATTGAAAACGAAGTTTATAAAATAAGTATTGAAATAAAAATACATTCAAACACACAGAACAAAATTATATTCTTATGGCGATACCTTGAAGCTATACAACTGATTTTTAATGAAGAAGATTCAGCCTATCTTTATAGAATTGAAAACATGCAAGGCGGAAAAGTCTATATCCGCATAGAGCCAGATGTATAGAATTTTGTGATAAACGGCGGTATATTAAAAAGTGAAAGATAGTTATTATGGCAAAAGATATGGATTTTGATAAACTTTATAAATCGGTTGAAAAGCTGGATGCTGCTTTTGAAGATAACACTGCAAAGGCAATAAACAGAAATATTACTGCAAGAAACTGGCTCATAGGCTTTTATATTGTGCATTATGAGCAGAAAGGTCAGGACCGTGCAAAATACGGAGAAAAGACATTGCAGACTTTGGCTGAACGCTTGAATAAAAAATCGCTTTCATACAGGAATCTTCGTCTATACAGACAGTTTTATCTGGAATTTCTTTCACTTGAGAAACCGATTTTTGATTATGTGCTTAATGAATTTGGAAGCGAAAAGGCATTGATTTCTGGAATTCAGAAAAATCTTATAGAAGATAAAACTACTTCTAAAGATTTGGCAATCAGTGATTGCCAAATTGGGCAAACAGCGTCTACCCAATTCGATGATTTACAGATTTCACCGGAAAAGCTTTTTACACATCTTTCATATACTCATTTTACATTGATTATGGGTGTTGAAGATGCTGTTGCAAGAATTTTTTATGAACTTGAAACAATAAAAGGTGTTTGGACTGTACGCGAACTTAAACGTCAGATTGATACCAATTATTTTGAACGCTCTGCAATCAGTTCTAATCCTCAAAAGATGAGTGAATATGTTCAGTCAAAAACTCAGAAAATGACTGTTACTGATATTGTTAGAAATCCATATGTTTATGAGTTTTTGGGACTGAAAGACAGAGAAATTGTAGAAGAAAGTGAACTTGAAGAAGCCTTGATAAATCACTTAGAAGAGTTTTTGCTGGAGCTTGGGCAGGGTTTCTGTCTTGAAGCACGTCAGAAAAGAATTCTTGTTGATGATGATTATTTCTTCTGTGATTTGGTTTTCTATCATAGAATTTTGAAGTGCCATGTTCTTGTAGATTTGAAAGCTTCAAAAATTAAATATGATGATATTGCACAGATGAACCTTTATCTTTCATATTATAAGAAAAACATAATGCAAGAAGATGATAATCCTCCTGTAGGTATTCTTATGTGTACTCAAGCTGGAAAAGAGCTTGTCGAATATGCAAAAGAAGGAATTGATGAAAATCTTTTTGTAAAGAAATATAAACTTGCTCTTCCTAAAGAATCTGAACTTACTAAGTGGCTTAAGAAAGAAGTAAAAGATTTTGGTGGAAAATAAAAACTGTATTTAAAGAACATCACGGATGATACGAGCACCCCTTGTTAGGTGCTTTTTTTTACGCCAATCTTAAAAAAAACATAAACAAAACGTAAACACTTATAAACACTTTGTAAACGGGGTGTGGGTGTATGCTTTGAATCATGAAGATTCAAGGTAGAGACTGCACACTGACGGTGGCAAAAGACGGGACATTTTATCCATTACCATACAGCGAGGAAACTGTAAGAACTGCGTCCAAAGGCTATTCTTTGCCTTGCGTGATTGGTGGAAGGAACAGGGAAAAGAGAATTGAAACAAAGAAAGAGATTACAGGCTGCTTTGTAACACGGCTTGAAGCTCTGAATGTTTCGGCTCTGTTCCTTTTACTTTTCTATAATGACCAGACTTTTGATATTTACACTGACAGAGTTTTTGAAAAGAAAGTTTATAAAAACGTACTCGTAAGAAGCTTTGAGCTTCGTGCAACAAACGGTGATGCCTTTAAGTTCCGATTTGATTTGAGAGGCTCGGAAGATTCTTATGAAGACAGCTGGCCTGGAAATATGCCATCACTCTCCTGGGAGCGCGACCGCACTTATCATTATAACGGACACAACGTTACTGCTGATTTAAAAGTGCTGCCGCTTATTTATAAGTTTGAACTCACAGGTGATTACACAAACGATTCGAAATATCAGATTACTTTGTACTTTCCTATGAGTACAGAGTTTTATCCTTCAAATAAAAAGATAGACAGACTCACAATCCCGCTTGATACAGAAGACGGCGTAAGCCTTGATCTTTATGACTTAGAGCCTCTTGATGATTTATGCGACATCAACTGCGCTGATACAGTTTTATGCTTTCAGAAGTTCAACGTAACTTCCATTATGGTTTTGAATATCCGTAATGAAAAAGAAAAGCTGGAGGTGGTTCTGTGAAATTCTATGAGCTGCCACCGGCAATCTCTTCTGTTATTGAAGATACAGGTACAAGACCTTTTGCCCGAGTCTGCTTTTTGAAAGCAGATGGAACAGAAGTTTATGTAAAAGATTCTGACATTATCTCTTGTGTGATTACCTCATATAAAAGCTCTGAAGGTGGAATAATTAACGGCGGTGAAATCATTCTTGATAACTATAAAGGCTTATATTCAATTGAGGCTGACAGTGAATACACAACAGACTTGAATGTTTTAATCTGGTATGCCTTCGGAAACTCTGAGAACTGCTATCTGCGTTTTAATCTCTTTGTAGATAAGAACGGCTTTCAGGTTCAGGAAACAGGATTCAATGAAAAGATAACAACTATAAAACTTGTGGACCTTTCTGTAAAAATGGATAACGCAAGCCTGCAGAAAAACTGGACTGACAGTGAAGTTGCTGTTCATAAAGTTGTATGTGATAAAACACAGCCTGAAAAATCTCTTGTTCATATCATCGCAAAACGAGCCGGTATAGAAGCTCGCGACATAAATTGCGGAGAGCTTCCTTTTAATATTGCTTATGTAGTAATTGAGAACACTGCCTGGAAAGAATTGTGTGCACTGGCACGTGCTTATAATGCCTGCGTGGAATGCGGTAAAGACCAGACTTTGAGTTTTATTGAAAGTCCATACGATTTGGAAAATGAGTTCAGTGAAGATTCCGGATTCTTTTTGAATGAGAAAAATATTACTCACTACAGATTCTTTAATAACAATGAAAGTTACGCAAATAACATCCGTCTGAAATATACACGATATGTTGAGACTGGAAGACAGGAGCTCTGGACTTATACTGACGCTCCTGTGTGGTATGACGAGAACATGACTCCATATTATCCGTTTACTGGAGATACAAGAGAAATCATAAAGGATAACGATTATCAGGCAATCTACACTGCAAAGAACAATGAAGGAAAAAGCCGCAATGTAGTTTATGCAGAAGAAGTTACGACTGCAGAAGAATTTCTGCACGATATGGTTGTAGATGACGAGAATGGATTTTCTCTTGTTCAATACGACACTACGACTTACCGTGACAGAGCTGTTATCCAGCTGGACAGAAACGAAAATCTGATTGGACTTTATAAAGCCTCTATCTACGGTAAAGCAATTATCAGTGAAACAAACTTCTGTGTATTTGTAAAAGATGAAAATGAAATTGCAGAACACGGACAGATTTCTAAAAACGTTACTTCTAAATATTTGAGTGATGACGAGTTTGACGGTATTCCTTTTTATGAAAGAAGAGCAAGAGATTATCTTGCAGAAAGTAAGAAAGACACTAAGGGCTATTACGTTACAACTTTTCTTCCTTTGATTCATGCCAGGGTGGATGCCTGTATGGATATGAGGCTTAAGGAAAATGGAAATATTAAAAAAGTAAGAATTGAGCAGCTGACCTTTCGCTATAAAAAAGATGAAGCGTTCAGCTCTGAGTTCTTTGTAAAAACTGTTTAGGGGGTGTGGGAAATAGAAAACATTGAATTACTGGTTAAGTCTATGAACGGCTTACAGATTGAGCTTTCTGGATTCAGATCTGAAATGAAAGAATTTAAGAAAGCTGTTGAAAAAAGGATGGATTGTCTTGATACAAGAAGTACGGCGTGTCAATACAATCCGAATGTGTGTGCGACTGCCAGACGGCTTGAGGAACACATAAAGGCAGACAACGGAAAAGCAGGAAGAAACATGGCTGTAATTGCCTGTGTGATTTCCTGCTTTAATGTGGCAGTTACAGTAATAACTCTTGTAGTTCGGGGGATATGATGGATAACCATAATTTAAGAATGAGACTAATGCTTGAGGCAGAAAAAGAAATTGTTGAAGGACTTACTGAGACTGAACGCTACAGATATTTCTTAGGACGTATGCAGTTTTTGAAATATGAAAGCGGAAAAGAAAACCTGACAAGCTCTGACTGTTCGGGTTCTGTTTGTCTTGCTTTACTTTTGGCTACAGGCTGTGCAATCCGTGTTACGGCTGATAGCCTCTACCGTAAGTATTTTACAAAAAAGAATCCGGACAAGAACGATATTCAGGCAGCCTTCTTTATAACTCTTTATGACAGAAAACTTGGTTCAAGAGTTTATAAGGAAAATGAAGTTTGCCATGTGGCCGGAGTTTGCGGAAAGGATGTTGTTCTGAACTGCGTGGAGCCTTATTCGGAGCTTAGAAGCTTGAATGATATGAAGCCTTATTACCAGGCAAACGATTACAGAATTATTGTACGTGGTCTGGACCGTGAGACACTACAGAAAGCAAGCGATGACAACGTGGATTTGTTTGGAGCTGATTATCAGTTTGAACAGATTAGAGAAGCAATTGACGGAGTACGCGAATGATTAGTTTTAGATTTCAGAGATTGATAGAAAAGCTTCTTAGCGTGAAGTTTGTAATCTTTATTGTTGCAACTGTACTTCTTTGCTGCGGAGTTCTTGGTGGAGCTGAATGGCTGACCGTTGCTCTTACTGTAATTGCTGGAAGAGAAATTCAGAAATTTAAGGATTTCAAAATTCCAAGGAAGGTATCTGATGAAGAAGCTTTGGGAAGTGATTAAAAAGATTTTCATCTGGTTGGGTGCGATTCTTTCTGCAGTGTTCGTTGTGTTGTTCATTGGAGATAAGAAACGCTACGAGGAAAAAGAAGTCATTGATGACAGCGAGGAGATAAATGCAAAAGCTGCTAAAAAACGTGAGGAAGCGATTGAGCGTATTTCTAATACTGATGCCCGTACTTTGTGTGATTCTTACGGCTCAGTCTGTGACACAATTACCGACGGAAAAGAAAGATTTAGAAGACGCTGCAAGAGAGCTGACAATTGAGGAAGTTATGAAAATTGCTGAAGAAGAAATTGAACGTACTGCTCAAGAGGCAGTTAAGGCTGCTTTACTGGAAGTTGGTGGCGAGCTTGCTTTTGAAAAAGAGAGAGCTGACCAGATGGAAGCTGCAAAGCTTAATCTTGAATTGGAAAATCAGAAATTAAAAAAAGAGCTTTGTAAAAAGAATAATCAATTTTTTTATGGAGCTTTGATTGGTGGAACTGGCGGAGTGATTGTTACTTCGCTTGTATTTGGATTAGTAATGGGGATTTGCAAATGATAACAAGTAAAGGAAAGTTTAAGGGATTGGTGACTGTTACTGTTCGCGATTGTAACGGTCGTATTAAGTATTACAAGAATGGATTTTGGAGAAGTTTTTTAAGACTTCCTCAAAGACCAATGATTACAAAACATCATAACACAATCACAACTCTGGGCGACAATCTGATTGCGGATATGATGATTAGTAATCCGACACAGAACAAGGTGGATGCAACAAACGGCTACATGCTTGTTGGAACCGGCTGGACTGGATCTACACCAAAGAATAACACATCCGTAAATACTGCAACCGGAACTTACAAAAAACTTGATACAGGTTATCCAAAAATTAAAGGAACATTCGGAGCAAGTGACGGCAACGTTGTTTTGTACAGAGCTTCTTTTGCTGCAGGAGATTTAAACGCTAACGGAATTAATGAAGTTGCTTTGATGAACGGAAACACAGCTGCGGCAAAGTGCCTTGCTTATGCTCAGATTACTCCTTCTGTAAACGTAACTTCTGCAGATAGTCTGCAGATAGACTGGCAGATTACTGTAAGCGGTTCATGATATGAGTAACTCGATTGTTGGTAACAACGCTAATCCGACTGAGTGTTATACATGGTACGAAACTGAAGTTGGTGATGATGAATATGAAGATTTAGAAGGTGAACTTGTTGATGAAGAGAATGTCTTTGGACACAGAGCTATCGTTCCAAAGAATTCTAATTCAACAAGTGTAACTATCTTCTATTATTATTTAGCTCCAACTTCATCCTGGTATTGGGACTATAGCTATGGTGACCCATATAAGCCTGTAATACCAGTAGTGTTTGCAGCAGATTCTAACTGGCAGCTTACGCAATGCCTCAATACAACTTTTGTTGAACATACACTGACTGGACAAAGTAACGGCTGGAAAAGTTTTACTATTACACTTACTAGAAAACTTGTAGAAGGGGAACGGATCTTTTTTGGTGTGTATTCTGATCTTCTTGGCTATACGTCAACAGGAGAAATTGAAAGTTCAGAAACAACTACGAGTTACTTTTACTGGACCAGGGCTAGAAGACGGGATTATGCAAATCAGATTACTTATCTTAGTTCTCCAGAGTTTATAAACCAGCAGAGAAACATATTTTGTGATTATGAAATGTGTATTTATATGCAATACGAAAATGAGCCGGATGGATTTTTCTATACTCGTACTGTACTTGGTAATGTGGGAGCTGCGGCAAGATTTAGCGGTAGAAGACTTGGAGCTGTAAGAAAGCCTACAGGACTTTGTGCACTTGGAAGTTCAAACAGAAGGATTGCTTTCTTTAAGTTTTCAAAAAATGAAAGCCTAAGTTTTTTAGATTCTGTTCAGAAGCTTCTTATTTTAATACGTTCATGCCTTTCCGGATTTTATTCAAGTGACAGCACAAGCCACATTGGAAATTATAAAAAAGAAATTGAAACAACGGCTGGAAACTATGAAAGTCTTACACGCTTTGGAGAGAACAAAAGAAGCTTTGAGGATGAGACAGAAATTATAGCACATCCATTTGCTTCGAGAATATTCTTCCGCACTGTTGAAACTGTAATGAGCTTTTGGGATTGGCTGAGAGGAAAAATTCGTGAAGCTAATTACGTTGTTACTTTATATACTCCTGTGGTTCTGGAAATTTCTTTGGGGGAAGACAATATGAAAAGGATTTATAAAGGGAAAAGTAAGCTTCGTGTATTGCTGAATTGTGGAGTTGATTTGAACGGTTATGCGAGTGTGAATCTTGTTTGCCGTAAGCCTGATGATACTGTGGTGAGTTTTCCTTCTGTTGTAAAGGATGCGGATAATGGAATCATCTTTTATGATGTTCAGTCTGCAAATGATTTTGACCAGAGTGGCTGGTGGACCTTTTGGCCAGAGTTTGTTTTTGATGATGACAGAACAAGCTGCGGAAAAGCAATCAGACGTTTTGTTTACGAGGTCGGAACATGACAAAACGAAAAATCAAAATGCCTGATGATTATATTCCCATAGACATCTGGCATGAGGCAAAAGACTTTGTTGTAAATATTGGTGACGATATTACGATTTATAAGTCATTCAAAAATTTTCCAAACTGGAAACCAAGTGAGGAAGCTGACAAGTTTTGTGCCTGGTGGGATTTTGGACGATTCCGGGATTATCCACATTCTTTGATTCTTCTTTATGAAAAACTCGATGAGATTTATAAAACGATTGGAAGTGATGACGTTATGAATGGATATGAACAGCTTATTTTTAAGCTTGTTCAGTTTTACAGAATCTTAAAAGAAAATGGAATGATTGATGACTGATAAAGAACTTGAGAACATGGCTAGAGAAGCAGCCGTTGCAATTGGTCGTGATATGAAAACAAATAAGTTTGTTACAGGTGAAATGCAGTTTACAGACCTGACTAACGCAACTTATTTTATTAAGACATACGGAAGCATCATAAGATACTGCATTACCTGGAACAAGTTTTTATTCTGGAATGATACCTGCTGGGAAATTGATAACCGCGGCCGTGTTGAAGAACTGATTCCAATTTTTGTTCATCAGATTTACAGAAGCAGAAGGTATATAGAAGACAGACTGCAGCAGGAATCTTTTGAAAAACACCTCATAAAAAGTGAAAGCTTTAGAAGACTCCAGGCGATTGCTGGAATTCTTAAAATGAGTAAAGAAATAAAAGTTGAAGACTGGGAACTGGACAGCGACAACTATTTATTTAATGTAGATAATTTAACTCTGAATCTTAGAACCGGAAAAGCCCGAGAGCCTAATACAAAACATCTGATTACAAAGAAGAGCAATTTTATTTATGACAAAACTGCAGACTGCCCTGTGTGGAAAATGTTTCTGATGCAGATTTTTAATAAGGATACTCAGCTGATAAAGTTTATTCAAAAAGCAATGGGCTACACTTTGAGCGGTGATGTAAGTGAACAGTGTCTTTTTATTTTATGGGGAACAGGTGCTAACGGAAAATCAACTTTCTTAAATGTTCTGCAGGAGCTCTTTGGAGATTACTCTTGTTCGGCTAGTACAGAAACATTTATGAAAAAGACTTCTGAACAGAGTAACGACCTGGCACGTCTCAAAGGTATGAGACTTGTTACTACAACCGAGGTTGAACAGGGAAAGCAAATGAGCGAAAGCCTTATAAAACAGATTACCGGTGAAGACGAGCTTACAGCCAGATTCTTGTACGGTGAGTATTTTTCTTTTAAGCCTACATTCAAAATCTTTATGGCTACAAACCATAAACCAAAAATTCGTGGAGCTGATAACGGAATCTGGAGACGAATTAAAATGATTCCTTTTACTGTAACGATTCCTCCGGAACAGAGAGATAAGAAACTTATGGAAAAACTGATAGCAGAAAATTCAGGAATCTTAAACTGGCTGATTCAAGGCTATGCAATGTGGAAAAAAGAAGGACTTACTGACGAGCCGGATGCAGTACGCGAAGCCAACGAGGAATACAGAATGGATATGGACAGCGTTGGAATGTTTGTTACTGACTGTCTTGAAATTGACGCAAGCCTAAAATGGCGGCTTCCTACTGCGCTGCTTTATCAGACATATATTAAATGGTGCAACAAAAATAATGAACGTATTATGAGCCAGAAATGGCTTGGCGGAAGAATGAGCGAGAAAGGATTTAAGCGAGTAATTACCAATGGGCAGAGGCTCTGGTGCGGTCTTTGTGTTAAGGGTGAATGGCTTGCAATGAAATAATAAAGGAGACTAAGAATATGCATTTTGAAGATTTACAGGCATTTGACGGTATGTGTCGTGGCGAGTTTAAGACAAGTTATGAATATCCAGGAGACAGAATAACTTGCAGATTTATTGGGTTTGTTGATATTTCTGATGGCATTGCTGCGTGTGAGTTTGAAAAGGAACTGGAGCAGCTTATTAACAGGTATGAGAAACAAGGTGTTTTGGGATTCAAAAAAAAAAGCTCACCGAAATTGGTGAGCCTTGAATGTTCTATTTTCTGTAATTGATAGCAGCAGTTACAGAAAACCTTGAACACTACCTGCCGATCTGGATAGGTATTTATATTTTAGTATGGATTAGATTATTGATCAATTTATAATTTGCTGATTGATTATTGCAAAAAGCTTTCCCCAATAGCGAGGGGCTTACTACTTGGCAAATTGGAGAGAGTTTGGAAGCTTTTTTTACATGATAAAGTTATTTTATTATTAACATCACGATTTGATAGACCTCTTGTTTATAATAAAAACAGAGGAACAAAATGGATATTGATGAACATTCATATAATTATGAACAATTAGACAAATTATTATATAGGTTTTTATCATCTAGAAAAAAGTATAAAAATACAGCACCTAATGATTCTCTAATTATATATGATAATAAACAATTATATTTTGAAAAAGGAGAGTTCATAATTTTAGCATCCAGACCTTCAATTGGAAAAACTGCACTTGCATTAAACTGGGTATATGATTTTGCAGCAAAACAAAATAAACCTGTTGGATTTATTACATCTGGAATACCTGACTCAGAATCTTTGATTTTACGTTTAATAACATTAGAGTCAAAAATCAGTCCTGCAAAGTTAAGAACTGGACTCTTGAATGAAAATGATACAGAACTGATAGCAAATGCTACTACAAAACTTTGTAATCTTCCTATCTTTCTAAGTGATATTCCAAATGCAAAATTCGAAGATATAGAAACAATTGCCACAGAAATGCTAAATAAAGAAAAAATAGAAATTCTTTTTATCGATGGTTTTGAGTATTTATATGAAATTGCAGTTTCAAAAAGCTTTTGCAATAATGCGCAATGGGCAGAACAAATGGCTCCCTATTATGATGAAATCTATTTCATGATGGAAAACTTAAAAACGCTAGCAAATAAATTGCAGATTCCAATTATCTTGCTAGTTCCAATAAAGCAAGACACATTTTGTGACGAGCCAACTATAAAATCTTTTGAAGATAAATTAATTATTCCTCGAACTGCAGATAAAGTAATTTTTTTACATAGAGACAGAGTAAAAGATGCTGATAAGTGGCAAACTGCCAAACTTATTGTTGCGAAAAATGAACATGGAACAGGTGGTGATATGTTGATAAGATTTTGTTGCCGAACTGGTGAAATTATATATGATGACAAGGATGCAAAATGATTTATATAACTGGTGACACGCATAATATAACAGATATGTCGAATCTCTCTTCTAGCACTATGAAGCTTTGTTGCATGGAACAAGGTGTAGATTATAACAAAATAACAAACGTAATTGTTCTTGGCGATTTTGGGTTACCTTGGTGTTCTTGTTCTATAGATTCAGATGGAATTCATCCGAAGGATAAAACAGATAAATACCTTCTTGATTGGTATAAAAAGAAACCTTTTAGGATTCTAGCAGTAATGGGGAATCATGATAATTACGATATGCTCGAAAAATTGCCAAAAGTTCAGATGTTTGATTCTTCAGTTCTTAAAGTAAGTGAAAACATCTTTTATCTTAAAAGAGGCGAAAGTTATAATATTGAAGGAAAAACTTTCTTAGTACTTGGAGGAGCACTAAGTGATGACAAAGCACATCGTAAAGTTCACGAAAGCTGGTGGCCACAGGAAGAATGGTCTGATGAAGAAAGATTAAAATGCATAGAAAGAATCAAAAAAGCTGAAGCAAAGTTTGATTATGTTCTTTCCCATACAGGAACTACAAAAGGAATTGCGAGTTTAGATACATATTATGAGAATAATGAAAACCTTGCTGAACTTAAAAGAGATACAACTGTAGTTTTCAACGATAAAGTTGAGTCTATGGTTGTCTGTAAAAAATGGTTCTTTGGACATTGGCATAGCGACTGGGGATATGAAAATTATTCTACAAACAAATATGTTCCATTGTATCGTATGGGAATCCTCCTTTAGTGAAACTATAATTCTTTTCGTTGTTTTATCCTGAGTTCAGTGTTAAAATTGTACTTTGATACAAACATGAAAAATCAGAGGAAAAAACATGCGTACTAAGAATAAAAATCATGTAAGCGTTGCCTTGATTATAATCTTTTCCGTAGCATTTTTAATTACATCTGTACTTTTTAAAGTTTATGGAATAACCGGCATTCTTGCTCAGCTTACAGGAACTTTACTTGGAACCATTATTACAGCAATTGTTACTTTACTTCTTCTTGGTGTTCAAACAGATAAAGAGTTGGAACATGAAAAAGATTCCGGTATCTTTGAAAAGAAACAGGAAATCTATCACAATTTCCTGAAAGAACTTGAAGTTATTACTGAAGATGGGAAAATTACGGTTGATAATAATAAGGATGAATTGCAGAGATTAATCTATCAGCTTGGATTATTACAGATGCATGCAGATAAAGAAGTTGCTGAAAAGATTACTGCTTATGTTGGCGAAATAATAGGAATTATTACAAAAAAATCAAATCCAGAGATTAAATCAAAAAAATACGCAAATCTTTCAGAAAAAGTTTTTGCTATTGTTGAATTACTGCGAAATGATTTGTACGGAAATAGCACAGGAGTTATTAATCCTGATTACTTCTATATTACTCTAGCACAATCAGGACTCTTTGAGGGAGAAATTAGAAATACAGAAACGATGAAACGACTTCATGAAAAATGGTGGAATCTGTTCATCGATGAATTAAAACTAAAACGAAATAAATTAGATTATATTTTCTACTGTGGAGATGAATGTGAGGAAACTGATAATACAAAAGAAGTTGTAGATTATTTCGAAAACCAGAATAATATTATGTTTAGTTTAATTATCAGTAACAAGAATAGTAATCGTATCTGTTTTTATCTGAATTATGATTATCAGACAACTCCAGTTTATGGTTTTGAAGTCGAAAGCAAAGACAAAACGGATAATGACAAATATCTGTATGCTCTTCCAGATAGTTTCTCTCGTAATGGATTTGGGAATCCGGGAATCGGAGCCAAAAATATTGATTCAAAATACGATATAGATTTCTATGGAAAGAACAAAAACTATTTTGATTTTGCAAAAGCAAATGAAAATCAGAAGAAAGAAATTGTAGCAGCATTTGTAGATGAGATAAATAACAATATTGAAGAGTTTCTTAAAAATCTAGAAAATAAATAATTTACTACATCAAGATTTGATAGACCTGCTGTGTATAATATAAGTAACTAATTGCCAATAGGAGGATTTAGATATGGCTTACGGAAAACCAATACCAAGTAATCAACATGCAAAGTTTATATGCACAAAGTGTGGAAAACAATGGTCTCCAGGTTCTTATGCAACTGGCGGTAGCTTACCAAAAGGAACTCACGCACCATTGATTCCATCACCAACAGCTGGTGGCAAATGTCCAGATACTTCTTCTGGAAATCATGTTTGGGAACAAATGTAATAGAAACAGGGCTCAGGTAAGTAGTTATCTGAGTCCTGTTTATTTAGAAGTAGGTCTAATTATGTCAAATTTTTATTGTGAATATTGTGGCAGAAAGTTTATATCAGTCAGAGGGCTAACAGCAGAACACTGTTATAGACATCCAAGTGGCGCAAATAAAGGTTTTCATAAGCTTTATGAAGGCAGTGAAAAATCACAATATATTTGCAAATATTGTGGAACAAAAACAGGTTCCATAGCAACATTAACAAGTAGCCATTGTGGACGGCATCCAAATGGAGCATATAAAGGTTTTCACACACCTGCACTGTAAAACCAAGGAGTAACTGAAATGAGTAAAGAATCATTAGAAAAATTAAATCAAACATTATTAGAGCATTTTGAAGAAACTGGTATTAAAAATGCATTTTATTATGCGCCTGCTGATGATCATTATTGGAATAAAAGTGAGACTGCAAAACGTATTGCATTTTGTAATCTTGAACCATACAAGAAAGATGAAAAAACACCATTAAATGGCTATGAATTGCTTTCAAAAGAAATTCTTTATGACAATTGGTTTTATACAAATACTCCTGGTAGAATTTTTTTATTTAATTATTTCCTAAGTAAGGCTCTATATAATGATGAAGAAAATACTCCTGAAGAATTAGGTGATATATTTAGAAAAATCAAAAAATCTGAAGAAATAGATAACTTACTTTGGGAAGAATTTGACAACTCATTATATTTTAATTTCCGCTATACTTGTAATGAAACAGGCTCTACAAATGCAGATATACTTTATATTGTTAATCAATATAAGGATCCATTTTATTGTCAGTTTTATCGTGACTTTGTAAAAGAAGCTCAAATTGATGTTTTAGTTATTGGAAGCAAGGATGGGTGTAATTTAATAAATAAGATTTATCCAGAATTACATCTAGAATATAAAGGTAAACCAGTAAAATTTCAAAATACGATTTTTATCTCAACGGAACATCCTTCAAGAATTAGTTACGATGATATGCTAAATAATATTGAAATGATATACGAGGCTGTATATCACAATAATTATATTACTATCACAGACTGATAGACCTCTTGTGCTATTCTGTAAACACGAGGTAACAAATGGAATATTTTGCAATTGATTTTGAAACCGCTAATGATTATCAGAATAGCGCATGCTCGGTTGGTGTTGTCCGTTTTGTTGATGGAGAAGAAAATGATTCTGTTTATTCTCTGATCAAACCGGCTAAAATGTATTTTAGACCAGATTTTATAGATATTCATGGAATCAGCTATGGCGATGTTCGTCATAGTCCACAGTTTCCTGAAGTCTGGCAGACAATTATTGAACCTTTCATAAAAAAATCAGATAGCGAAAACATATATTTTATAGCACACAACGCTCAATTTGATATGGGCGTAATCCGCGGATGCTGTGAATATTTTAGGGTGCCTATTCCAAAAATAAATTACGCCTGTACGCTCCAGATTGCACGAAAAGCCTGGAAAGAATTAAAATGTCATAAACTAACTTATCTGGCTGAACAATTTGGCATTGAATACGATGCTCATAATGCTCTTGCAGACTCCCAAACTTGTGGCAAAATTTTTTCTTTAGCTGCAGAAAAACTAAACTGTACTACACAAGACCTTTTTCTTACTAAAGGTTTCTGTAAAATTTTATAAAATCTTTTTCATAACCTCACGATATGATAGACCAGCCATGTTAATCTATTTTCAACAAATAAATCAGGAGGCTTCACATGAAGAAGTATATTACAATTTTGTTGGCGCTTTGCATTGTTTCGCTTGGATTTTCTCAGACTGTTCTTACACCTAAGGAAAAGGTTTATTCACCTCAGTTTCAGAAACTTATGAAATATAAACTTGCAGAAAAAAATGGATCTGCCTATGTGCATTCTTCCGGCAAGATTTCAAAACATGTAGAAAACGATGCTGAAGGCATTCTTGTTTATGAAACTGACTTTGGTGGTTTTAGAGGGCCAAATGGATTATGGAAAAAAGGAACTATTCTTGCTGGATATAAAGGTAATGAAGTTTACACTTCAATTTTATTTATTGAAACTGCTCCAGATTTTCTAGAAATTTTAATATACAACACTCCTACATATAGAGAATATGGTTTTCTTACAGACACCGAGTATGATATTGATACAATTATTGAAAATTTCATCGAAGGAAAAACTGAAATGAAATGGGTAATGGATACTTTATAAATAATTAAAAACAAGAGGAGGACTTTTATGAACAAATTTTTGAAAATGATAAGAGATTGTTATCCTATTGTTGTTTTGATGCTAGGTATATTTTTTATCTTTATTCCGCTGCCTATGTTTGTTATAGAAGTCCTTCTAGTTTTAGATTATATGCTTGCTATATTTTTATTCTGGTTAAAAACAAATTGTGGAAATGAAAAATTATTATTCTATGCAAGATTTGTAATTAGTTTCTGTCTTCTTACCTGTGGAATTATGATTTCAACACTCAGAACATTTTTAACTATAAAAGATATTGAATCCCAACTTCCGATTGTTAGAGTTATAGGCACTTGGATTTGCAGGGAAAACATAGTTTGTGGATTTTTTACTACACTTTTATTATGCGGAGCTCTTATACTTTTTTGTAAGTTATTTCTTTCAAGGCATGCCAAAATTGGTTCATGTTATTGTTTTGATGCAATGAATACAAAACTCTTCAATATTGATAATTTGTATAATATTAATCTAATTACTGAAGAAGAAGCAAACTGTAGAAAAGAGGCTGTACGCAAAAATGTAGATTATTTTTCTAGCATGGATGGGGCTATTCAATATTATACAGGAACAATAGTAGCTTTTATGGCTATGTATGTCATTGAAATTGTAGGTGGATTTTCATTAGGAATGATTGAACTAAAACTGACCTGGCAGGAAGCCTTATGGCAGTATGTAATGCTTTCAACTGGTTATCTGATTCTTTTTACTATACCAATCTTTATAGTTGGATTAACTCTTAGAATAGCAAAGGAGCAGTTTTTAAATGACTAATGAAATTGTAAACAAATTTATTCAATTCTTAGAAAACGAACAAATTAAACATCCAGAATGGCGAAAAGGTCAAACTATTGTAAATTGTTCGTATGTTTACTGTTATCATTTAGTAAGAAATCTTATAAATACAAAAGTTGATTGCTTTTATGAAGATTCAAAAATAGATACTTTTATAAAAGCATTTAAAGAAAATCTAAAATTTTCTGAACCGTTTGTAGGAATTTTCTGGTTCTATAATGGTCTTGTAATGTTTTCTCATGCAGTTTCATTAACAGAAGGTCTTATTTATGGAGATGCAATTACAGGTGTAAAAGATCATGCAGATTACTGGGAAGAATTATCAAAAGAACAGCTTTCATTCTTACCAGAATCTTTAAGGCAAGAATATTTTTCTATTCCACGAGGACGTGTCGTTTACCATAAAGACACAGATAAGTTTCATATATTGCATGGTAGTAATATTAAGAAAAAAGATTTACAGCAAGTTAGAAAATTGTTCTGTATACCAAAAGAAAAATCAGTTTTTGAAATTGATACTCATTATTGCGAATATACATCGGAAGAATGGAATTCTTTAATTTCGTATTAGAGAGGAAATATATGAATGCTATATGTTGCATAAATGAACTTCTGACGCAATTTATTGATGACTTATCTAACAGAAATGTGTTTAACCAGACTGATTCTATAACAGTGAATGAAAAACTGGCTTTTCGCAAAGATAGTTTAAATATATTAGGAAGTCATACTGGAAAAACTAACTTCTCACTTTCATTAGTTCGTGAACTTTCAATAAACAAGAATGTTCCTGTAGGTTTATTTACATGTGGAGAAAACAATAAAAAGCAAATAGTTAGGAGATTTATTTCACAAGAAGCTAGAGTTAATTACAGCAAAATAGCCAATGGTCATTTACAGCAACAAGAAAAACAACGAATAAATGATTGTATGGAAACTATATATAAATGTCCATTTTTTGTGAATGATGAGGTTCTTTCATTTAATAAATTGAAAGAATATATAAAAACTATGGTTTTAGAAAACAATGTACAATTCATTATTGTGGATGACTTTTATAATTTATCTGACATTTTAGATTATGCCTTTTTTTGGGAATGCAAAACTTCTTATGAAACAAATGATAATTACCGTAATGCAGTAGCAAAACTTCTGAATTCAATAAATAATCTTGCAGAAAAATTTAATATCCCAATTCTTCTAACAATGAATATAAGTCGTTCCTTTGGAGAGCCTACAATGCGTTGTTTTAAGGAATTATCAAGTTTAATTAAAGAAAAATCTGACATGATAATCTTTTTATACAAAGAAAAAGATTATCTCGAAGAAACCGCAGCTGTTGATTATTACATTATAATTGAAAAAAATAATTCTGGTAGAAAAGAAAGAACTCGCTATATATATGAAGTACCATACTTAAGATATGATTTTGATTCAGTGTTGGAAAACTGACATAGGGCTATAAGACATATTTGTTTTTAATAAAAAATTAAAAAATAAAATAGCATTTGATTTTTTTATAATTAAAATTTTTATTCTTTCCATATCAGCATATGATAGACCAGATGTGTTATTAATGTATTTATAATAATCAATAATCGAGGTTGTTTTATGAAGGATTTTACTACGAAAGAAACAATAGTCAGATGGAATATTTCAAAGGCAATGTCTTGCGTGTGTGACTCTCTTAATAAATCTAAACTTAAACCAAAATGTACACAGAAATATAAAAACTCAATGGAAAATCTCAAAGAATTGTATAATCTATCGCAAGTACAAGTCTGGATTATAAGTCTAACTTGTAGTCATTATGTTGAACGAGAAGACAGTTCTACCTTACGTAGTTTGGCAAATAACATTGATGTATCTGCTATGTCAATTATGACCTGGAAAAAGGAGATAGATAATCTTATTGAAAAAGGTTTTCTTGAATTATACGGAACAGAAGGGGATTTCATACCTGTAAGAGAATTAAAAGATTCTCTTTATACGAATACAGTTTTTACACCACAACCCAAACATGAACTGAATGAAATCGATTTTCTAAATACGTTCTCAGAGCGTTATGAAAACAGAAGAAGTTTGGGTATATCTGATTACACAAATCAACGAGAATTAGCCAGATATGAAATACAGCATCAAACTCTTCCAATGATTCAGCGTTTAATAAAAGAAATAGAGGATTGCAATAACCGATTTATCCTTTATGATGTTGCAAATGATGTTCTAAAAGGAGGTGATTCAAGTCTAAATGAAACACTCTCAGATTTGTTCGATGGTGAAACACGTTATTTAGTTGCAACAGAAATGATGGAGGAAGAGCACATATTATTACAGAAGGGCCTTATTGAATTCTGTAAAAAAGGTAATCTGTCTGATGCATGTATCACTCTCTCTGATAAAGGTCGAAAACTTGTTCTTGGTGAAAAAGCCTTTCTGTTCGAGGACTCAATCAATGAGAAAAATCTGATTAAAAAAGACTACATCAAAGAAAAAATACTCTTCTATAGTGAAGAAAACCAGAAAGAAATCGACCGACTCAAAAATGCCCTGAAGGAAGATAAATTAAAACAAATACAAAAGAGATTAATGGATGATGGTCTGCCTGTAGGAATTGCAGTCTTGCTTTACGGTGCTCCAGGAACAGGAAAGACGGAATCTGTAATGCAAATTGCTAAAGAAACAGGACGAGATATTGTTCACGTAGATATAAGCGAGGCAAAGTCTGCCTGGTTCGGTGAAAGCGAAAAGCGTATCAAAAAGATTTTTATCAACTATAAGAATGCCTGCGAGATTGCAGAAAGGAAAAATGAGAAAATACCAATTCTTTTATTCAATGAAGCTGATGCCATTATTTCAAAACGCAAGAACGATACTTCTGGAAATTGTGCGCAAACCGAAAATGCAATTCAAAACATACTCTTGGAAGAACTTGAAAATGTTAAAGGTATATTTATAGCAACAACAAATCTAGTTTCGAACCTGGATCCAGCCTTTGAACGACGCTTTTTATTCAAAATTAAGTTTGAAAATCCATCGACAGAAGCAAAGACTTTAATCTGGATGAATAAACTTTCCTGGATAGAAGAACAGGATGCAAAAATATTTGCAAAAACCTACGATTTTTCTGGTGGTCAGATAGATAACATTGTACGAAAAATTGCAATGAATGAAATAATTACAGGCGAACGTCCGGAAATCTCAGAAATTCACGAAATGTGTAAATCGGAAAAAATAGAAACTCCCGAATGTGCAAAACACATTGGATTTGAATTTTAAACATAGGTCTATCACTATATGATAGATCTATAGTATTATAATATATATGATTAAGTTTGAAATCAGGAGGAATACTTATGGCTACGGAAAAAAGACATATCGATAATCATTTAATGCTGGAGAGACTCTCAAAGATTCACGCAAAAATCAAATCGGGGTGTTATCCTAATTCACAGCAGCTGGCTTTTGATAACGAAGTATCATTACCTACAATAAGCAGAGATATTCAATTTCTAAGAGACCGTTTTGGTGCAGATATTCAGTATGATGCTGCACAAAGAGGATATTATTATGCCTCAGATTTTGGCATGCCTTTGAATATGATTTCCACTAAAGACATTATTTCACTTTCTCTTGCGAAACAGCTTTTATCGCAATATGAAGGAAGTCCAATTTTTAATGAGATTTCAAATATTATTGATTTTCTTTCTGATTCACAGGGGATTGGAAAAGCAGATTTCCTAAAAAGAGTTGCAATGCCACCACTTCCAAAAGTTTTAGTAAATGAACTTGTCTGGAAAACGGTAATGGAATGTTTGCAGAGAAATACTATTTTGAAGTTTGATTATAATGGACGATGGAATACCTCAACTACACACAGAATGCTTCGACCTTATCAAGTACTTTTACAGGATGGAATGTATTTTGTCTTTGGTTATGACGAAAATGCTGATGATTGCAAAGGAGGAGAGAGATTATTCAATCTTTCCCGAATGAAAAATCTGGAAAATACAGGACGTTCTTTTGAATTACCAGAAAATTTTGAATTTGCTTCACGCTGTGGCGGAGGAAGATTTGGAGCTTTTAAGGAAGCAAAAAAAGTTCACTATGAAATTGATTTTTATGATGATGCACGACAATTTGTAAAAGACTGTGTATGGGCAGATGATCAGGAATTTTCTGAAATAGAAGAAGAACATACAACTACAATAAAATTTACGTCTTCTCAATCTACAAAGGTTCTTGAATGGGTTCTTGCACAGGGTGTAAATGCAAGACCTATAGCCCCAGCTGAATTTGTAGAAAGATGGAGAAATGAAATAAGAGGATTAGCTAAAGCGGCTGGTGTTTGATTTTTTTTGCTTTTCCCCCGTGCCCCCGATAGGCTTCGCCTTTTATGCGTTGCCAAGAATAAATATCAGAAAGCAGTCCTTGCGGTGGATTGAAAATAATGCGTTGTTTGCAACGCGTTAAAAAGCGTATGCGTTGCAAAAGCGTTGTTGTGTTTGAGTTTGTTTGACTTTGCTTGAAATATTTTTGAGTGGTTTTGATTTGCCTTTATTTTTTAAATTTCTTTAGCAACGCTTTACTAAAGAAAAAAGATAAATATTAATAAGAGTATAGATATATAATCTAAAAATACGGATATAAACAACTATGCGTTGTTTTGATTGAACGTTATCAGATTAAAACTTTTTGCAAGTTTTTCAAGACTGCTGCGCGCGCTCCCCCCGCGAAATTAAAAATCATCGCGTCGCCGCGACAGCGGCGACATCAGGCAGAATCAGTTCGGAGTGAAGACTGCTTTTCAAACTAAAGCGGTTGCGAAGCATCCGCAACTTTTGAAAGCTGTCTGAACGGAGCTTTCGGTGAATTGATTGGCGAACGGAAATCACGTTGTCCGCCGAAGGCGAACTGTACGAGACATTTTAATTTTGGAAGAGGAACTCGGAAGAAGCAGTCTTGCTTCAAACTCAAGGGCGCTAAGCGGCCATAACTTTTGGCAAGTCTGCTTCTGGAGCTGGAAGAATCCTCGGCCCACTGAGCGGCGGGAGCACAAGGACGTGCGACCAGAGCGACCTGTGTAAGAGGCATATTCATTTTGGAAGAGAAACTCAACGTGGTAAGGGGCGGCAACACGGACGTTGCCGCCTTGCCGATTGAGTGCAGGGGCTTGTCCCCTGTGCGATTGAGGCAACCATTTTTCCCACACAAAGATAGTTCCCAAAAAAAAGCCGCCATTGTAAGACCAACTGAGCATCTTAAAACGGTGGGACAGCTGCAATGCTGAGCAAAAGGTTTCCCCCTTAATCCCCCCGAGAGCGGTATATAGCATTCTATATTTTTTGGAAGGGGGTTGTGGGGGGGTGCCCCGCGGCAGGGGGGAAGGGGGAAAACTTTTGCGTGCCCACCGTTTTAAGTTGCGAAACCCGCGGACTGCACTTTATTTTTTCACGACCAGTTTACAGCGCGAGGAAGAGATTTGGCGGCTTCTACAAAAAGAGTGCTTACTGCAACGATGGGCTCACCTGCGGAAACAGGCAGATGCACAAAGCGGAAGGTGTGGCAGATGCTTTGCTTCTTCGCTTTTCTTCTGCCACTCCTGGAGCGACTGCAGCTGACTGTGCTTGTATTGCTTCTTGCGCCGCTTTCACAAAGGCCACCTTGCGAGCCCGCTAGTAAATGCAAACAGTGTGTGAACGAATGGAGTGAAACGAAGTGAAGCGGAATGAGAGAACACTCTGTTTGCTACCTTTTTGGGAAAGAGCGTTTACTGGAAACAAGAAAAATGTAGAGAGCGGAAGCGGTACGAAGTACGGCTGGAGCGAACGGCAATTAACGAACAGTATTTGGAATAGCGAATTGGACAGTGAATTGGATAGTAAACCCATACTAATGGGTGATACTCAAAACCATTCAGTTTGACTAAGACCAAATAATACATTAAGATACAAGTACTTAATTCGTAAACGATAGGCAGAGTTATTTTTTATGAGCTACACGCTTAAAACTTTTAAGGCGTGGGTCTCGTGTTCGAATCACGAGTAGCTCAGTAGAAGGCACTTGATTTTCAAGTGTCTTTTTTTATTTTAAATCAATTTCAAACATAAAAAATAAAGGCATTTTTATTTTATAACTTTCCAGTCCGCGCCGTTTTTTCCGCCGAAAACTTTTGTTCGATTTTTAAACTTTCCGCAGTTTTCAGATAAAAACGCAACATCGTAGCCGCTCATCAAATCGTCAGGATGATAATGAAGCTCAATACAAGACTCTTTTCCTTCCGCAGTAAAAAGGCTCAACGCATTATTCAAAACAATTATGTCAGAAACAAACGGAATCATTTTTTCAAGATGACGATTTTTGTATTGCGACAAAATAAATTCAAGCTGAAGCTTTTGAATTTCTGAAAATGAAAAATCCGTATTTTTTTTCAGTTCTAAAAAGCGCGAAAAATTTTCAAGAAAAACAGAAGGCTTTACATGAAGCGGAAACAAAATCAAATTGAACCAAGGAACGGCTCTGCCTTTGTTGTAAAAAATATCGGCGGCAAAAGAAAATTTTCTGGCTTTGTCTATGTCTTGAGATGAAAAAGTTTTTGTTTTTAAAACATTGTAAGGCGGAACTTGCTGCCACTCAAGACCCAAAGACGCGGCTTTGTCATGCAAATCAGTTCCAGGCAAAACGCTAAGGCAAAAAAGCTCAAGGTTGTTCGGATAAAGAGAAAGCGCAAAATCCACGCTTTGCTTGAACCCAGAAAAACTGTCGCCCGGAAGTCCGAAAATCAAATCGAATCCAAAGACAACGCCTTCCCTATTTAAAATGCCGATGTTCTTTACAAATGTTTTTTTATCAAAGCTGCGATTCACTAACGCAAGAACTTCTTTATGCATGCTTTGAAGTCCAAACTGAAGGCTGCATGGAATAGAAGCAAACGCCTGGGCAAGTTCCCTGTCAATAAATTCCGCGCGGGCTTCAAAGCTAAAAAATGTTCCGGGAGATTTTCTTTTTATAAGCTGAAGAATTTCCAGCGCGCGTTTTTTATTCGCATTGTAAGTCGGATCAAGAACAAAGACTTGCGGCACTTTTTTTTCAGCAAAAAATTCAAGTTCACGTTCTATGCGTTCCATTGAAAAATACTGAACTTTTTTTTCACCTTTGCTTTCATAGCAGTACGAGCATTTAAATGGACAGCCACGGGCAAGTTCCCACAACGCTCCGCAATAATCAGAAGGATTTAAAGTTCCATCAAGCCACGGTGAAGACAAACTTTGCAATGACGGAGGCAAACTTCGGCATAAGGAATTTTTGTTTTCTCCTTTTTTATATACGCCTTGAATTTCAAAGTTTTCGTTTTTGTTTTCAGAATTAAAAAGTTTATTTATAAGCAACGGCACAGATTCTTCACCCTCGCCGCAAACAGTCCAGTCAAAATTTTTAAACGAAAGCGGAGACGCTGTAACTTCAGGACCGCCAGCAATAAGAATGGCAGAAGGAAATTTTTCTTTTATCTTTCGCGCCAAACTTTCAAGCTGCGTTCTATTCCACACAAAAACACTAAAGCAGACCGCAAAAAGATTTTCAGCGCAGGAAAAAATTTCAGATTCAATCTTAGAGGAACTTCCGCCTTCCAGAGAAAAAGAAGCCAAGCGGACTTCAAAAATATTTTTTGTAAGCGGACTGTTTTTTACAGCGGAAGCAATGCAAGCAGCGCCAAGAGGAACAGCCTGAGGAGATGTTTCCGCCAAAGCAGTAACGCAGTAAACAATCTTGCTCAAGCGTCCTCCAAGAATTTACGCCTTTACTTGGAAGTGGCTGAACACCATTCCGAAGCTTGCTCTTCCTTGTGTTACAGAGCGAAGGTTTGTTGAAAAGCCGAACATTTTTGCCATTGGAGCTTTTGCATGAATTACATTTTCACCTGATTTTTCATCCATGCTAACAATCATTCCACCACGCTGAGTAATCTGGCTCATTGCGTCTCCAACAAATTCAGAAGGACATTCAATGTCAACTTCCATTACAGGCTCAAGCAGTTCAGGAGTTGCAGACTCACACGCTTTGTCAAACGCTTCGGCGGCGGCGGCTTCAAATGCAAAAGTAGAGGCTGTAAGCTCATCGTATTTTATATCAGTTACAGAAACCGCGATGTCTGTGCAAGGATAGCCCATCCGTATTCCAGAAGCAAAGCAGCTTTCAATGCTCTGTTCAATCGCTTCATAAATTTCCTTTGGAATTGAATTGTCATGCACTGCGCAAGTATAAGAATTTCCGGCTCCAGTTTCTCTTGGCTCAATATGAATTGCAAGGCAAGCCGCATTTTCTTTTCCGGCAAGAACTTTGCTGAACTCTTCTTTATAATCGGCGGCAGTAGAAATTGACTCTCTGTAAGTAACCTGCGGAGAACCAACTCTGCACTGAACTTTAAAGTCGTCTCTGATTCTCGTAACAAGAACATCAAGGTGAAGCTCACCCATTCCAGAAATAACAAGCTGCCCGGTTTCTTCATCATCACGGAAAGTAAACGTAGGATCTTCACGGCTAAGAATTTCAAGAGTTTCCTGAAGCTTTGCACGGTCGCCCATTGTTTCAGGCTCAATCGCAATTGAAATAACCGGCTCCGGAAATTTTACGCTTTCAAGAAGAACAGGCATTCCTTCACTTCCCAAAGTATCTCCAGTCTGCGCAAATTTCAGTCCAACAAAAACAGCAATGTCGCCTGCGCTTACACTGTCCATCTGTTCCATTCTGTTCGCATTCACACGGAGAATTCTATTTACACGCTCGCGCTTCTTTTTTCCCACGTTATAAACTTGAGTTCCTGTTGAAATTTTTCCAGAGTACATTCTCACAAAGCAAAGAATTCCTGCCTCGCGGTCATACTGAATTTTAAACACAAGGCCAGCAGGAGTCTTTGAATCTGGATCGCATTTTACAAGAATTTTTTCCTCTTCATTTTTCTTTACGTGGATTCCTTCAGCAGGAGGAACTTCATCTGGAGAAGGAAGATAAGCGACAATCGCATCAATAAGAGGCTGAACACCCTGATTATGCCGGCTTGAACCGCAAAGAAACGGAACTAGAGTTCTGTTAATTGTAGCTTTGCGCAACGCAGACACAAGCTGCTCAACAGAAATTTCTTTGCCTTCTATGTAAAGATCTGTAAGCTCTTCATCATTTGAAGCGACTACATCAACAAGCTTTTCGCGCCATTCCTGGGCAAGTTCTTTATATTCATCGCTGATTTCTGATTCTGTAAATTTTTCGCCTTCAGTTTCTGCATCCCAGCGGATTTCTTTCATTTTTAAAAGATCTATAACGCCTTCAAAGTCCTGCCCGCTTCCCATAGGAATTTCAAGAGCAACAGGCTCGCAGCCGAATTTTTTACGGACATCTTCCATTGCGCCAAAAAAGTCCGCGCCGACTCTGTCCATCTTGTTTACAAAACAAATACGCGGAACATGGAATTCATCAGCCTGCTTCCAGACAGTTTCAGTTTGCGGCTGAACCCATCCAACTGCGCAAATAACGGCAACAGCTCCGTCCAGAACACGCAAAGACCGCTCAACTTCCGCAGTAAAATCAACGTGGCCCGGAGTGTCAATAATGTTTATCTTGTAGCCTTTCCATTCTGTTGTGATTGCAGCCGAAGCGATTGTGATTCCACGCTCCTGTTCCTGCTTCATAAAATCCATTGTAGCCGCGCCGTCATCAATTTCACCGATTTTATGAATTTTTCCAGAGTAATAAAGAATTCTTTCTGTTGTGGTTGTTTTTCCAGCATCAATATGAGCCATGATGCCAATGTTTCTCATTTTTTCAAGCATATAGATTTCCAAAAATAAACGCGAAATTTTTTCAGTATTTTAAAAAAATACACACCAGATGTCAAGGCAAAGCAGATTATCAGGTCAAGCCCGATAACGGCATAAAATCTAAAAAGTTTATTTCTTTACATTTCAAAATGATATGATATAATTGAATTGAAATATTTAAAAATTCAGTTTCAGTGATTTTTGATATTCAACAACTGGAGCAAGAGATGACAACGATTTTAATAGTTGATGATTCTGAAATTGACAGAGCGGTTTTAAAAAACATACTGGCAAGTTTCTACAATGTAATTGAAGCAGATTCAGGATATGCGGCGCTTGATATTCTAAACAATCCGGCGTTAAAAATAGACGGACTTATTATTGATATAAATATGCCTGGACTAAGCGGATTTGAAGTTCTCAGTCTACTCGACAAGTCAAGGCACTCGGGAATGGTGATTCTGCTCATTTCTTCAGAAGCAAAAAAAGACAACATTATAAGAGCCGCAAATTTTGGAGCGTCGGGATTTTTCAAAAAGCCTTATGACAGCGAACAGATTCTTTCAAAACTGAAATCGATATTCGCAAAAAAAGTTCTTGCCGCTTCAATGCTAAAAGGAACAGTTTCAGACAATGAGCTCAAGGCGACAATTCTTTACGCAGACAAGCTCCGCCGTGTTTATCTTACTTATCTTAAAGGTGAAAAAAAGAACGATGACCTTTACATCCACGTAAGCGAAATTGTGCATATCATGCTTGAAAATTATTTTGCGACAAAAGCTCCAAAAGATCTTACGCCGGAAGGAATTGAAATAATCAGCCGCGCGGCATATTTTTATGACATAGGCAGAATGATTGTAAGCCACGAAAAATTCAAAGTCTATTCCCAGTCAGAAATCGATGACATTCCAGAAACACACACAATTGCAGGAGCGGATTTTGTGGGCGTAAACAGCTCGCCGAGTGTCGCCTACTTTGTAAAAGTCTGTTCCGACATCTGCATGCATCACCACGAACGCTACGATGGAAGAGGAATGCCTCACGGACTCAAAAGCAGCATCAACAATATCTATACCCAGATGTGCGCAATCGCAATAGAATTCTGCATAAACTTTTTTTCCGCGGAAGAAATAAGCGCAGCCGAATTCAATATGGCAATGAACACAATTATGGAAGACAAAGACGCGTTCCGACCAGATGTAATAGAGCTTCTTAAAAACAGCCAGGACGACATTCTAGCCTGCTATACATAAAAAAATTGAATTTTCTGCTGATAATTCGTATAATCGATTTATGAACTACGGATTTTTCAGAGTTGCAAGCGTTTCACCTTCGCTGTCTGTGGCGGACTGCGACTTCAACTCTAAGCAGATAATTGAACTTGTAAAAAAAGCCCAGGACAAAAAAATAAAACTTCTCGTGTTCCCAGAGCTTTCTATTTGCGCCTACACTTGCGCCGATTTATTCGCACAAAAAATGCTTCAGGAAGAATGCTACCTTGCCTTGAAAAATATTTGCGCGGAAACAAAAAACTGCAATGTTCTTTTTTGCGTAGGACTTCCTGTTGAACTGGATTCGGAGCGATTCAACTGCGCAGCTTTTGTTTACAAAGGAAAAGTTCTTGCTTTAATCCCAAAATCTTTTATTCCAAATTATTCTGAATTCTATGAAAGCCGATGGTTCACTTCATTTTCAGAAAACACAGTAAAACAAATTTCACTTTGCAAAGGCTTGGAAGACATTCCGTTTGGCACAGACATTTTTATTCAGGACGAAAATGATTCCTCCATAAAAATTTCCGCGGAACTTTGTGAAGATTTGTGGGTTCCGTTTTCACCTTCAACAAGGCATGCTTTAAACGGAGCTACGATAATTGCAAATTTGAGCGCAAGCAATGAAGTTGCAGGAAAAGCAGAATACAGGCGGATGCTTGTGGCAGGTCATTCCGCAAAAACAGTAAGCGCGTACATTTACGCAAACGCAAGCCACGACGAAAGTTCCACCGACATGATTTTCAGCGGGCACAGCATTATCGCAGCAAACGGCGCAATAAAAGCCGAATCCGCTCTTTTTGAAAACACGCAGGATTTTCTTATAGCAGACATCGATTTGGAAAAACTCACACAAGACAGAATAAAATCCACAACATTTTCAAGAAGCACAAGCTTTGCAAAATCTGAATACAAGACAATTTTTGTAAGCGGACTTCAGCAGGAACATTTTGCAGAAAACATAGACGAGCAGCTTTATGAAAAAATCGCGCTTCATCCATTTGTTCCTTCTGATATTCAAAAAAGAAAAGAAAGATGTTTTTCAATAATTGAAATGCAGTCGGAAGGACTTGCAAAACGGCTAAGGCACATTCATGCGCAGGGAGCGGTCATAGGACTTAGCGGCGGACTGGATTCAACTTTAGCACTTTTAGTATGCGCAAGAGCTTTTGACAAGTGCAACATTTCAAGAGAAAAAATTTTTTCCATAACAATGCCCGCTTTCGGAACAACAGACAGAACATTCAACAATGCCTGCTTGCTTGCAAAGGAAATGGGAACAACCTTAAAAGAAATAAATATCAAAGACGCTGTGATTCAGCATTTTAAAGATATAGGCCAGGACATAAACACGCACGATGTAACTTACGAAAATTGCCAGGCGCGTGAACGCACTCAAGTTCTTATGGATTTTGCAAACAAGTGCAACGGGATTGTAATCGGAACTGGAGATTTAAGCGAGCTTGCCCTTGGCTGGTGCACTTACAACGGAGATCAGATGAGCATGTACGGAGTAAATTCAAGCATTCCAAAAACTTTAGTCCGCCATCTTGTTGCATGGTTTGCTGACGAGGCACTTGAAAAAGGAAACAAAAATCTTTCTGACGTTCTAAATGACATTCTTGCAACTCCTGTAAGCCCGGAGCTTCTTCCGCCTGCAGAAGGAAAAATAAGCCAAAAGACAGAAGAAATTGTAGGTCCTTACGAACTTCATGATTTTTTCCTTTACTATGTTTTACGCTGGGGATTTTCTCCACGGAAAATTTATTTTCTTGCGCAAAAAGCATTTCTTGGAAAAGAAGACAAGGCAACAAAAACAATATACACAAAAGAAATCATCTTAAAATGGCTCAAGAATTTCTACAAAAGATTTTTCAGCCAGCAGTTCAAAAGAAGCTGTATGCCAGACGGAGCAAAAGTTGGAACAGTAAATCTTTCGCCAAGAGGAGACTGGAGAATGCCTAGCGACGCAAGCGCACAGCTTTGGATAAAGGAAATTGAAAAATGCTAAGCTATCAGCACGAATATCACGCCGGAAATCTTGCAGACGTTTTAAAGCACACTTGCCTTTGCCTTATTTTGGATTCTCTTTGCAAAAAAGAAAAGCCTTTTACAATAATCGACAGCCATTCGGGAGCCGGAATTTTCAGCCTTGATGACGAACGCCTTTTAAAGACAAACGAAGCAAAAGACGGAATAGAAAAAATATACAGATTCTACAAACGGACTTCGCAGGAATTTCCGCACGGACTAAAAGAATACATAGAACGAGAATCTTCTTATCTTGAAGAAAAAAAATACGCAGGAAGCCCGGAACTTGAACGGCTTTATTCAAGGGAAAAAGACAGCCTCCATTTTGTCGAAAAACATCCGCAAGCGATTGAATCTTTAAAAAGCAACATGAAAAACTGCAAAGTTGTAATTCACAACGAAGACAGCTACCATGCGCTTTGCGCGCTTACACCGCCACTAATAAAACGCGGACTTGTCCTATGCGATCCAAGCTACGAAGATGCAGATGACTACAAAAAAGTCTGTGAGGCATTAAAAACCGTAAGAAAAAAATGGAACACGGCAATCATTGCGCTTTGGTATCCGCTTTTGCTGCGCAGAAAAAATGAAACTTCCCAGCTTTTAACAGAACTTGAAGACTTCTGTAAACTAGGAACAACTCCTTGCGAAAGCTTTAAAGTTGAGCTACTTACAAAAAATCCAGAAGAAACAAAGGCAGAATCAGGCTCTCATCTTTACGGAAGCGGAATGTTTATAATGAATCCGCCATGGAAACTAAAAGAAGACATGGAAAAAAACTGCGCATTTATAAATAAAATCCTTGAAATTTTATAAGCCTAGTCGTACCACTCTTCTCGTATTGAAACCGAGCCAAGGTGAAGCAGTTTGCTGTAAGACGGAGAATAGCTTGAATCCCGTCCCACAGAAACCGCCCACATATCAACATACCAGACTCCATCTTCGGAACTAGAACTTGACCAGCTTACATCTTCATCGCTTGAAACAGGAAGCGGATTATCATTGTCAGTTTTATTGAAGTCAAATCCGTAGCCAGATCCAGAACTCACATTGCGCAAAGGCTTTCCAATCAAAGTTACACCGCTTGAGCCAGAAACATAACTTTCCATTGCAGAAGTTCCGTAGCAAACGACAGAAGCATATTCAGATGACTCTTTAATGCTATTCAGGCGGATATAAACATAGCGGTCATCGTTTTTTTCTGGAATCAAAGGAGTTTGGTTATAGGAAGAAAATAAAAGCGTCTTGTAATTTCTTGAGTTTATAATATTCGTTGCCGCCGCCGAAACATCACTGCTTGAGTTCAACGAGTCAATAGAACTTTGCGCGCTGACCATTGCAGAATAATTATTATAAATTTTGTAATAGACTTCAGTTCCAAGAAAAGAAAAATCAGACGAACCGTAATCAGAATTGTCGCCTTCTTCGTTGGTCAGAAAAGAAAAATAAAGCTGAGGCCTATCAGTGCTTGTGTATTTTGTCGTGTGTCCGTCAGTTTTTGGCGGCTCAAGGTAATAAAAAGTATCCAAACCGCAACTGACAAAAAGCATGGCAAATAAAAAAAAGGCGGTTTTTAATTTTTTTGCAAAACAAACACCGCCAATTTTTTCTTTATAAGAATACTGATTTTTAGTCAATTTTTCCTTTTGCCTTTAAATCAATAAGGCGGCTTTCTGAAAGATTTGCCCACTCATATCCGCTGTAAGAATCAACTGTCTTTTGATAAAGCTCCGCGGCATTAGAATAATTTTCTGAAAGCTCTGAAACTCTTGCGGCGTTAAAAAGCGCGTGGGAAGCAAGATAAAAATCTTTTACATCTGCGGCAGACTTATAATAAGCCACAGCATCGTCATTTTTAGAAAGCTCTTCTGCGCAAACAGCGGCATTGTACATACATTCTGCATAAGTATACGCTTTTTTAGAAGCATTAGCAGCCTTTAGATAACAATCAAGCGCTTTTGCAAAATCCTTTTTTCCAAAGGCAATGTCCGCATAAAGCATATTTGCACGAACACCTGCAACATTTTTCTTTGAAAGATAAGGAGCTAGAGTTTCCTCTGCCTTTGCCTGGCGAGAAGCAATTTCATCATCTTCAATTCCGCCTGACTTTGCAACATAAGAATATTCAATTGAATCAATAGACGCAAGATCCTTTTTCTTATTTGAATCAGAAATTGCAAACACTGTGCAAACAACCGCGGCAGCAACAACCAAAACAGCCACAGCGCAAACGAATATTTTTCTATTTTTAATAATGAAATCTTCAATTTTTACATTTGCAGTAGCTTTTTTTCCCTTAGACATTTTTTACTCCGAATATTTTTTTATTATATAGAATATCAGTTTTTTTGTCAAAACCTGAAGTCAAGTCCTGCGGATATTCAGCTCAGAAATAAGCTTTGAAACATAAGTGCGCTGAATATCAAGAATTTTTGCGGCGGCTGTCTGATTCCAATTCGTTTCCCGTAGAATTCTTTCAACATACTGTTTTTTAAATTCCGAAAGCGCATTCTTTAAGCTACGGTCTTTCATAAGTGAAAGTTCTTCTGCGCAATTTTTAATTTCAGTGTTTTCCTGCAAATTTTCAGAATCCACAGGAAGCCGCAAGTCGTTCAGCTGAATAAAAGGCGGATTCCCGATTATACAAGCCCGCTCAATTGTATTCTCAAGCTCGCGGATATTTCCCGGCCACATATAAGAATAAATCGCTTTTTTTGCCGCTTCTGAAAATCCAAGAAAATCCTTGTGTATTTCAGCCTTGAATTTATTCAAAAAGAATTCGCACAAATCTTCAAGCTCGTCTCTACGCTCACGCAAAGGCGGAACTGCAATCGGAAGAACATTCAGCCTAAAATATAAGTCGCTTCTAAAAGTGCCTTCCTTTATCATTGCTTCCAAGTCGCGGTTTGTTGCGGCAATGATTCTTACATCAACTGAAATCGTATCGCAAGAACCAACACGCTCAAACTTTTTTTCCTGAATCACACGCAAAAGCTTAGCCTGCAAGTCAAAAGGCAGCTCACCAATCTCGTCAAGAAAAATCGTTCCGCCGTCAGCCATTTCAAACCGGCCTTTTCTTGCGGAAACAGCATCGGTAAAAGCGCCCTTTACGTGGCCAAAGAATTCAGACTCAAGCAAAGACGGACTTAAAGAAGCGCAGCTCACGCGGACAAACGGCTTGTTTTTTCTGTTGCTCAAAAGATGAATCTGCTCTGCAAAAAGCTCCTTGCCAACTCCGCTTTCACCGGTAATCAAGACAGAAGAATTAATCGCAGAAGCGCGCTTTATGTTTTCAATTAATGAAAGAACAAGAGGATTCCGCGCAATAAAAGGATGGTAGTCCTTGCCAGCGTCAACTACATATTGAAGCGCATTAAGCTGAACCTTGTTTTTTCTGTAGCGCAAGGCATTTTGGTAAGCAACAGCCGCCTGTTCGCCCAAAAGCTCAAGAATTTCAAGGTCGTCAGCAGTAAAGTCGCCATTATTCGCTTTATTAATCAGCTCGATAACGCCAACGCACTCGCCTTTCACGCTCATAGGAAAAGCTATCATGTTTCTTGTAACATATTTTGTTGTGTTTTGAACTGTGGAATTAAAGCGGGGATCGCTGTTTACATCATTGATTATGACCGACTGGCAATTTTCTGCAACCCAGCCAGCAATTGATTCTTTTTCAACAAGGATTTTTTTAACTTCGGAATTTTTAGGACCAAGACTGATATAAAATTCCAGTGAATTGATTTCTTTCCGCACAAGAAGAAGAGATGCGGCTTCACATTTGACCATAAGCATTGCTGATTCCAAAATTGAAACCAGCAATGTATCTGGATCTGCATAATTTAAATTTATGCGTGTATTAATTTCAATGAGTGACTTTAGTCTGTCTAAAGAAATCAAACTGTTTCCACTCATTGATTTTGTTTTTACTCTGCGTGGCTCTTTACGCTGTCGCCAATTGTGTAAGCTCTGTCATCATTGCTAGAAGACATATACTGTGAAATTTCAGCACGATCCTGAGCTCTCTTGTATTCCTTTACAGAGAAAGCAACGCGCTCCTTGTCCACATCAATTGAAACAACGTAAACGTTAACTTTATCACCAACATTGTATTTCTTTACAGCTTCTTCAAACGGAACATCACGGTCATCGCTAAGGTTTGCTTTGTTAACAAGACCTTCAATTCCATTAGGAGCTTTTACAAAGATTCCAAAGTCATTGATAGAAGTAACTTCACCTTCAAGAGTTCCGCCAACTTTATATTCTTCAGCAAAAGCCTTCCAAGGATTGTCTGTAAGCTGCTTTACACCAACACGGATTCTGTGGTTTTCTGGATCGCAGTCCAAAACAACAACATCCAAAGGCTGGTCAACTTTGATTTCGCTTCCAGGGTGCTTGATTTTCTTTGTCCAAGAAAGATCCTCGCCAGCAAGGAAAGCGTCAATGCCTTCTTCAAGCTGAACAAATGCGCCGCTGTTTGCAATCTTTACAACTTTGCCAGAAACTTTTGTTCCAACAGGATATTTTTCAGCAATTGAATCCCAAGGATTTTCTGTAACCTGCTTAAGACCAAGAGAAACGCGTCCGCCCTGAATATCATAGCCAAGAATCATGCATTCAACATCATCGCCTTCTTTTACCATGTCAGACGGCTTGTTGATTTTCTTTGTCCAGCTGAATTCAGAAATATGCGCAAGACCTTCAATTCCCTCTTCAAGCTCAATAAATGCGCCAAAGTCAGGAACTTTAGTAACTTTTCCCTTTACAATATCATTTACATGGTACTTTTCTTCAAAGTGAACCCACGGATCTTCTGTAAAGTGCTTAAGAGAAAGGTTGATTCTCTTTCCCTCTGGATCAAGACGGATAACCTTAAGCTCGATTTCCTGTCCTTTTTTTACAAAATCCTTTGGACGAGTTACGTGTCCCCAGCTCATGTCATTGATGTGAAGAAGTCCGTCAAATCCGCCAAGATCAATAAATGCGCCAAAGCTTGTGAATGACTTTACAACACCTTTTACTGTATCGCCAATCTTTACAGTTTCAAAGAATTTATCGCGGTTTTCGTTAATCTGCTCTTCAAGATACTTGCGGCGGTTTACAACAACATTGCGCTTGCCGTTGCTATAAAGCCGCTCAACATAGAACTTAGACTTTACGCCGATAAGCTTGTCTTCTTTTTCAACTTTCTGAGCATCTGCCTGGCTGATTGGAAGGAATGCAGAAATTCCACCGCCAAGATTAACCATATATCCGCCTTTTGTAACAGAAGAAATAACACCTTCTACAGGAGTTTTCTGTTCAGAAGCAACCTTGAGTTCTTCCCAAAGACGTTTTTCATCGGCCTTCTGCTTTGAAACAACAGGACCGTTTTTTCCAAACTGACTTACGAGATATACTGTAATTACATCTCCCTCTTTTGGAAGATTGCCAGCAAATTCAGCTACAGGAATTTTTCCTTCTGACTTGCAGTTTACGTCAACGAATACAATATCATCTGTAACTTGAACAACAGTAGCCTTTACATTAGCACCGTCTTCAACCGGCTCCATGTTATTAATAGATGCTTCTAATTGTGTGTAAATGTTGTCGGAGCCCTGGGCACCATTCTTTTCCACTTCCTTTTCCATAGCAAACCCTTTTGATTTTATTTTGCTTTCGATTATTGCACAAACATCATTTATGGTCAAGTCTGAAGTGTCAATATAGAATGCGTCTTTTGCTTTTTTTAGAGAGCCTTCCGCTTTGTTTCTGTCCATTTCATCGCGCTTGATTATGGCGGCTTTTATTTCTTCAAGTGAAAGTCCGCTGACTCCCTGATCAAAACGTCTTTTTGCCTGAACATCAATGCTGGCATCAAGATAAAACTTGAATTCCGCATCGGGAAACACAACAGTTGTCATGTCCCTGCCCTCGCAAATTATGCTAAGGCTTTTTACAATCTGCCTCATCCTTGAATTGACAAAATGCCTAAGCTCAACAAAAGAAGAAACTTTTGAAACATTCGCGTCAACTTTATCCTGATGAAGCAAATCGTCAACATCTTTTCCGTTTAGAATAAGCCTTGCGTTCACATAGTCAAGCTTTTGCTTTTTTGCAAAGTCAACCACGGATTTTTCATCGTCAAGATTTATTCCAGAATCAAGCAAAGCAAGCGTAAGGGCGCGGTAAAAACTTCCGCTGTTTAAATATGTAAGATTCAAGTCTTTTGCGACTTTTCCAGCAACTGTGCTTTTTCCTGTTCCTGCAGGACCATCTATAGCAACAACCATAACAACCTCTTTTTTAATTTTTGCAAAGTCTAAGAAGGGCTTTAACTTCGTCTTGAGTCAAATCCCTGAACTGCCCAAACTGAAGTTCTCCAACTCCAACGCAGCCAATTCTTATGCGCATAAGGCTTTTTATTCCCACTTCATACTTTTCAAATACACGGCGGATTTCACGGTTTTTTCCTTCAACAAGAACGATTCTCATTCTATGTGAATTAAGCTCGCGGGCATCTTTGCAGCGGTAGAAAACTCCGTCGATTCTGATTCCGTCCATAAAATCATCCGCAAGAAAACGCGGCATAGGAAGGCTTGTGTCCACAATGTATTCTTTTTCAAGCTCCGCGGAAGGATGTGAAAGTTTTGCGGCGAAGTCTCCGTCGTTTGTAAAAATAATAAGGCCGCTTGAAAACATATCAAGTCTGCCAACATTGTAAAGACGCTCCGAATAAGCTTCCTTGAGCAAATCCGCCGCAACAGGCCGACCTTTTTCATCGCTTGCGGAACACACGTATCCAGAAGGCTTATTTAAAAGAACATAACATTTTTTTTCTTCAAGGTGGATTTCTTTTTCATCAACACAGACTTTGTCTTGGACGTCGACTTTAGTTCCAAGCTCTGTTACAACAGTTCCGTTTACGGTAACGCGTCCAGCGCAAATAATCGCTTCGCTGGCACGGCGGCTTGCAACACCGCATTTCGCCATGTACTGCTGAAGGCGCATAACGTCTTCTTTTTTCTCTTTTGAATTATTAACGGGCAAGTTCGAACCTCTCGCTTTCTTTTTCATCAAGCTGCGGCAAATCGGCAATGCTCTGTAAATGGAAGAATTCAAGAAACTCTTTTGTTGTGCCGTACATGACAGGTTTTCCGGGAATATCTTTTTTTCCGACTTCCTTTATAAACTTTCTGTCAAGCAAAACACGCATCATGTTGTCCACATTTACATGGCGGATGCTTTCGATTTCCGCACGCGTTATAGGCTGACTGTAAGCAATTATCGACAAAGTTTCAATAGCGGCACGGCTTAACCTGCCTTCATTCTTTTTTCCATACCGCTCTTTTACAAAGTCAAAGCATTCTCTTTTTGGCGTAAGAGTCCAGCCTCCGATAATCATCGAAAGCTCAATTCCTGAATCCGCATTTGAATATTTTTCTTTTAGACGCTCTATGCATTCTTCAATTACATTAGGAGCCATCTTTGTTATCTTTGAAAGATTTTCAACAGTCTGAGGCTCGCTTTCCAAAAAAAGAACAGTTTCCAAAAGAGCAGTTTCTGTATCAAGATTTAATTCTGCCCGGCGCTTTTCAAGGTCATTTTCAGCTTCATCCAAGGTATCTTCCAAAGCCTCTATATTTTCATTTGGTTCTTTTTTTTCCTCTGAAATCATGCCGCTTTCTGCTTCCTGCATATTTTTATATCTCCAAACATTTTATTTTGATATATTTCAACTAAATTCAATTTTACTGCTTCAAGAATCGCCATAAAAGCGCAAATCACGTCAAGTTCGTTGCCTTTTCTAGTTATCAAGTCTGTAAACATGCATTCGCTTTTCTTTTCCAAAAGCTCGTTTATCAAGGCTATTTTTTCATTCGGAGCAATATCCTCGCCCATGTTCAAAAGACGCTCATCCGGATTTACATTTGTAAGATTCCTAAAAATCTTCTGCATATCCTGAAGCAAAGCCCAAGTGTCCATTTTTTTCCACTGGGAATCATCTTCGTCAAATGGAAGCGTTCTTTCTATTTTTTTTCGCTCAAAGCTCCATTCGCTCTGCTCTTCCTGCTCTTCCATTAAAACAGAAAGCTTTTTAAAACGCTGATATTCAATAAGCTGCTCAACAAGTTCTTCGCGGGGATCTTCCATGCTTTCATCGTCATCATAGCGGACTTCAACAGGCAAAAGCAAACGGCTCTTTATGCACGCAAGTTTTGCAGCCCAAAGATAGAATTCGCTCAAATCCTGCAAGTCAAGCTCAACCGCATAATCAAGATAGTCCTGAAACTGCTCTGTAATTTCCGCAATCGGAATATCATAGATGTTTATTTTATTTTCGCGTATAAGGCTCCATAAAAGATCAAGAGGTCCTTCAAATGTTCCTGCCATAAATTTTCTATGACAAACTGTCCGTTCTTGTTCCATTTTGCGCTCCGAAGCAATATTTTTAAAACGAACAATATTTTTCCACCCGCTGATCCTTTAAAAGCTCCAGTTTTTTTCCGTAGAATTCTATGTCCGCTTTATTAACATCGGCATTTTTTTGCAAAACTTCAAGAAAAGGCGCAAGAACAAACGCTCTTTCTAAAAGACGCTCATGCGGAATCACAAGATTTTCTTTTTTTACAGTCTGATTTCCAAAAAGCTCTATGTCAATGTCCAAGGAGCGCGGGCCGTTTCTAAATTCAAGGCTTCTGTCGCGTCCGAATTTCTGTTCAATTGAATGGATTTTTTCAAGAAGAGAATCAGGAGTTCCGCTGAAATTTCCAACGGCAACCATATTATAAAAATCATCTTGCTCGCAGACATACATGGCAGCAGTTCTATATATAGAAGAAACTTCAAGCTCATGTATAAAATCTGCAAGGCAAGAGCAGGCTCTTTTTAAAAGCTCAAGGGAAGAAAACGCCCCGAAACTTTTATTAGAGCCAAGCCCCAAAACAACACGTTCCATAAAAAATTAGAAAAGCTCGTCTGGAACAGGCTTGTCTTCCGAAGCGGCTTTTGCAAGGCTTGCTGCCTTTGACTTTGTTGTTTTTGCAGGTTTTTCTTCTGCGGCAGGAGCAGCTGGAGCTTTTTCAGCAGGCTTTTCTTCTTTTGCAGGAGATTCAGCAATAGAGCCAGTTCCAACGCCTTTTGCACGCATTTCCTTTTCGTATTGAAGAATCTGCTCTTTTGTTACAACTTCGCCTTCTTTTGTGCGCAAAATCTGTCCGGGGAAAATCTTTTCACGCAGAGTATTTTCAAGCTCCATTTTAAATGCCGGATTGTTTTCTATGTAAGCGACCGCATTTTCTTTTCCCTGGCCAACTTTTTCATCTCCTCTTGTGTACCAGGCGCCGCGTTTGTCTATAAGCCCATGTTTTACAGAAGAGTCCAAAATAGATGCAGCGGAAGAAATTCCTTTTCCGAAGTAAATATCAAGCTCAACCTTGCGGAATGGAGGAGCAACTTTGTTCTTTACAATTTTTACACGCACGCGGTTTCCTACAGCATCCTCTTCGCCCTTGCCGTCAATTGATTCAATTCTGCGGATTTCAAGACGAATAGAAGAATAGAATTTCAGCGCGTTTCCGCCCGTTGTAGTTTCAGGATTTCCAAACATAACGCCAATTTTCATGCGAATCTGGTTTATAAAGACTACAATGCACTTGCTCTTTCCGACAATGGCAGTAAGCTTTCTAAGCGCCTGGCTCATAAGACGAGCCTGCAAGCCCATAACGGAATCTCCCATTTCGCCTTCAATTTCTTTTTGAGGAGTAAGGGCGGCAACTGAATCCACAACAATTATGTCAACTGCGCCAGAACGTACAAGGTTTTCACAAATTTCAAGAGCCTGCTCTCCAGTATCTGGCTGGCTCACCCAAAGCTCGTCAATGTTTACACCAAGATTTTTGGCATAAACAGGATCTAAAGCGTGCTCAGCGTCAATAAAAGCCGCAATTCCGCCAAGCTTTTGAGCCTCGGCAACAGCATGAAGCGCAAGAGTTGTTTTTCCAGAGCTTTCAGGACCGTACATTTCAATTACACGTCCGCGCGGATAGCCTCCGATTCCAAGGGCTTCGTCAAGCAATATTGAGCCTGAAGGAACAACATCAATAGAAGCAGTGTCTGTTTTTGTTCCAAGCTTCATCAAAGAGCCAGTGCCGAACTGCTTTTCAATCTGAAGCCTTGCAGCTTCCAAGGCCTTTAACTTTTCCGACATTTCAACCGGAAACTTTTCTTCTGTCTTAGCCATTTTTTTCTCCAATATAACAGCAGGAATAAAATCTTAAACAGAAAACAGTGGAAACTAAAGCTCCAAACTTCTTAGTTTAAGATTTTATAACTTTATATACATTTTTTTTAATTTTATGCACTGAATTCAAAAAAATCTTTAAAAATATACCATAAAAAAAAATAGTTTTAAAGTGGGGAGAAGAAATGCAATTGATTTTTGTCAGGGGACCTTGCAAGAATTTTTTGCAAGGGGTGCTGACATGTACACGCAAGGGGGTCTTGCAAGCATTTGTCAGGGGGCCTTGCAAAGCCACGCAAGCCTATTTGACGTGTACACGTAAGAACATAATGCAGAATGCTATTTAGCAGTACGGACAAGGCGGAAACCGTAGTCAGCATTGTCAGTTTCATCACGATAATACAGATAGTAGCGTTGCTGGACAAAGACAAATAAAAAACAAAACTTGCCTTTTTAGCAAATTTCAAGTATTATTTTTTTAGAAGATTTCTATATTAATAGAAGTTTTCCACACACACAAACCGAGGTATTTTATGGCTTACAAAATTTCATCGGACTGCATCAACTGCGGAGCATGTGAAGGCGAATGTCCTTCAGAAGCAATCAGCGAAGTAAACGACAAGCGTCAGATTAATGCTGACAACTGCGTAAGCTGCGGATCTTGCGCTTCTGTATGTCCAGTTGGAGCAATCTCAGAAGAGTAACAGCCACAAGCTGTTAAAGAACAAGGCTGTTCAAGAATGTTTTCTTGAGCAGCCCTTTTTTTATGAAGCAAAAACTTTTTTTTATAATAGGAATATTTTTTTCACTTTTCTGCGTGCAGGCGCAAACTTTTCCGCAAATTCCGTTCTTGGAATCGCGCGACTTTCTTTTTTCCCAGTATCAGCAGGAAGTCCAGCAGTGCCAGAAAGATTTTTTTAGGTCAAACACAAGCGTTCCAACTTTCTATTCATACAAAGCAAAAAAAAGCGACACAATTTTTACCGTAGCGGCAAGATGCAGCATCTGGCAGGAAACTTTGTCAACCGCAAATTCCATAGAAAACAGTGGAGAAGTCCTTGAAGGCAAAACAATAATTCTTCCTTCCGCGAACGGACTTTTTATCCCAGAGTCTCCTGCTACTTCCATAGAATTTCTGCTTGCAAACGAGCATAAAGAAAAAATTCTGCAAGGAACTTTTGAGCAGTACAAAATAAACGGAAAGCTTTTCTATTTTATTCCCGGAGAAAGATTCAGTCCGGCAGAACGAGCGTATTTTTTAAATCCCGGAATGTCCATGCCGCTAGAAAAAAGCATTCTTACTTCCGACTACGGAAAACGCCAAAGCCCCATAACCGGCAGGTGGCAGTTTCACAAAGGAATAGACCTTGCAGCTCCAGCGGGAACTTCTGTATTTGCCTGCAAAACTGGAACCGTAAAATCCGTGGAAAGAGGAAACAGAATCTACGGAAACCACATTACAATTTCCCACGCAGGCGGAATGGAAAGCTCCTACGCCCACCTTTCTGAAATCCTAGTTGAAGAAGGAGAAGCAGTTTCAACAGGGCAGAAAATCGGCAAAGTCGGAACAACAGGACTTTCAACAGGCCCGCACCTTCACTTTGAAATAAAGCAGAACGGCTCTTCATTAAATCCCGGAAAATACTTGAAATAAAAGAAATTACACTAGAAATCCGAGCGATTTAGGATTATAATATCAACATGAAATCTTGCATTGCTAGGAAAAACAAAAAAGTTTTCTCTTTGATGTTTTTGGCTTTCTTTGGAATCCTTATGTCCAAAGCCGAGCCTTTCCGTGTGCGCAAGACAAATTTAATTACAATAGATTCGCTGTTTGAAAAAAAATCAGTTGAAGCTGGCGTAAACGATGCTGTTGCAATAAAGCTTCCAGAAGACAAGACTTTTATAGAAGGAATTGAAATTTCAGTAAAAGTTCCAAAAATTGTCGCAGAATGGCGGGATTCCGTGGCATGGTCGTTGTATTCAGGAATTTCGCCAGTTCCAGAGGAAAAGCTGATTGACTACAGCGGAACAAGGGCGGAAGTCGGAACATTCGGTGAAAGCCTAAGCTTTAATATAAAAGTTCCAACCAAGAAAAACAATTCAATAAAAAGCGACGCATATTCGTACACTGCGCAGATGATTCCTGCAAATGCCGATGGATTTTTGTTCTTTAGGCTTCAGCTTGCAATGAAAGGCTCAAGCGATTTAATTTCAAAGTCAAAATTCAGCGTATGCGCATATCCGATTCTTTCAAATGAAGGAAAAATTTCTCTTGCAATAAATTCAGAGGAAAATGAAGAAGCAAAAGAATTTACTGTTTTTGTTGACGGAAAGCAGTCGGAGCTTGGCAAAAAAGATATTCTTGTTCCGGCGGGAAGCCATAACGTAAACATTGTAAGCGACTTTTACCGTAATGAAGTGCGTACAGTGAGCGTTGAGCAGGCAAAGACTTCAAGCATTGAAATTTCGCTTAGGGAAATAAAGCCAATAATCAGGCTTATTGCTCCGGAAGGCACAAAAATAACATTTGATAATGACGAATATACAGCTCCAGTAGAACAATTTTACACAACAAGCGGCGACCACACAGTAAAATTCATTGTTAGCGACTACGAAATAACAAAGACAGTTTCCGCATTGGACGGACGAAGCTACAATATTTCTGTAAACATTGACGCAAGCATTGAAGAAACAGACGAATAAGCAGCTTAAAATGCAAATTCAATAAATTTTCAAACTGTAAAAAAACAATTCAAGAAAAACGGAATGCGCTCCGATATATAAATTACCAGGTGTTCAATTTATCCCCTCCCACCCATTGGAGCCTGGATGCCAAAAGGCATGGCCGGTGTAAAAGCCGGTCTTTTTATTTTAAAGACAGTTTGCTTTTTTAATGCAATTGGATTATCATTCTTTTAGAGGTAAAAATGCCAGAAACAAAAAACAGCCAGAACGATCAAATTAAGGAAATATGCATGCTTCTTTCAAAAATTCAGGACGAAAATCTTATATTCGATTTTTTCGGCTGTCTTTTTACAAAGTCTGAACTAAAGGATTTTTCCAAGAGATGGAGCCTTGTAAAGGAACTTGACGAAGGAACAACCCAGCGCGAAATTGCAAAAAAATACAATTTGTCTTTGTGCAACATAACGAGAGGTTCAAGAGAAATGAAAAAGGAAAATTCAGCGTTCCAAAAAGTTCTTGCCCTCTTGAAATCGCTGAAATAGTAAAAATTTGCCTTAGTTCTTGTTTATAATCTTTGTCTGGACTTTTCCTGTTGCAATTTCAATAAAGCGCACAAAAAGCGAAACCTTGTTGTCTTCGTTCAAGTTTTCCCAGATTAAATTTGCAGTTTCTTCTATAGAAGTTCCGTCCAGTTCCAAAAGCTCAGGCTCGCCTTCAAAGCTAGGAAGCGGATTTCCGTTCTGCATATAAGTGTGAATGTAGCGGCCGATTCCTGCGCGCGGATTTTCATAGTCAAAAGTGTATCTGTTTACAGAAGATTCGTTTCCGCAGTCGCTCTTTAAAATCGACATTGAAAAATTAAAGCTTCCGTTTTCAACTTCAAGCAAAGCCGAAATACGCGGAGTAAAATTCGGAGAGTCTGGCTCAAACTTTCTTGACTGCAATGATTTTTCAAAGCTAAGTCCGTTTTTAAGTCCGTCATAAACTGTATCTGTCTGGTCGCCGTTTGTTACAATTGTCTTGGAGCCAAGAACTTTTACAGGCGCATAAATTATAAGGCTTGGGTCTGTAAGTTTTGAAGGGTCAAATGCCTGTGTGCGGATTCCGTCTCCGTCTTCCACAAAAATTCTATTGCGGCTGTTTTCGCTTCTTCCCATAATCCAATAGGCAGAAACCGCGTATTTTCCATCGGCAGATTTTCCTACAATAATTCCGCGTCCAGGATATTCGTTTTTAGAAAGAGCCTCTTTCAATGTTTTTTGAATCATAATTCCTCCGAATAAATTTAGTATAGCATGAAATAGAAAGTTTGTGTATTGAAAGGCAAAACGCGTGCAAAAATTTTATGAAGCCACTAAAAACTAACTGCAAAGTGAGTTTTTACAGAAGAGCTTTACATTGACACTTGTATTTTACAATGATAAAATAGTTTCACTTCTATTTATATATAAAAAGGATGAATCTTCTTATGGATCAAGAAAACAAAATCACTGAACAGAAAACAAAAAAAGACAGTTCAAAAATCGGAGCTGTAATCATACTTGTAATTTCGGCGCTGGTATTTCTTCCCTTTGGAGCTAGCGCAGTTTTTCAGTCAATTTTTAACAAGCAAAAGGTAAACTCTTACGGTTCTTACAACGGGAAAAACATAACTTACGAGCCAGGTTCAGACTTCTATATTGCAGTTTCAAATCTTGCGCAGTCATATCAGGCTAGCGGCTACAAAGTTGATGAAAATTCATACTACCGCATTATGAGAGAAGCTTTTTATCAGACTGTAATCAACATGGCGTTCACTGATTCAGTAAAAAAATCAGGCTACATAGTTCCAAAAGAAGCTGTAAACAGATTCGTAATTGAAAGATTCACAGATCCTTCAACAGGAAAATTCTCACAGAAGGCCTACAATCAGACAAGCGCAGTTGAACTTGAAAAACTAAGAAAGGACATTGAAGGCAGCCTTGTTTACAGACGCTATTTCTACGACTTGTTCGGAACTGACAATTCAGATTCTTTCAACGGCGCTCCATTGTACGGACTTAAAAGAAGCGGCGCGGAAAAGAAATTCCTTGCTTCAATGGGAGCAGAAAAACATTCATTTGACGCAGTCGCATTCAGCACATCGAATTTTCCAAAAGAAGAAGCTGTAAAATTCGGAAAAGAAAACGCTGAAAAATTTATCAAGTACGATCTTTCCGTAATTACTGTTGACGATGAGCAGGAAGCAAAGGCTCTCTTAAAGCAGATAAACGGAAACGAAATTACATTTGCAGATGCCGCAAGCGAAAAATCCCAGAAATACTATTCTGACACAGAAGGAAAAAATGCAGGCGCATACCGCTATCAAATTGAAAACATGCTTGACAATGTGGATTCACTTGCAGAGCTTGAAAAACTTCAGAAAGATGAAATCAGCGCAGTTATAAAAACAAAACGCGGATATTCAATATTCAAGTGCGACGGTTCTGTAGCTGCAGCGGATTTTGAAGACAGCGCAGTTCAGGATGCAGTTCTTGGCTACATAAATTCAAACGAAAAAAGCTATATTGAAAACTACTTCCTTGAAATTGCAGAAAACTTTGTTTCAGAAGCTGCTATTTCAAGTTTTGACAGCGCATGCAAAAAATTCAATGTGGAAAAATTAGAAGTTCAGCCTTTCCCTGTAAACTACGGAAGCTCTAGCATTTACTCTTCTGTTTCTGAAACTGGACCGCTTGCAAGAATCGCTTCAAATGAAGACGCATACAAAACAGCATTTTCTTTAAAGCAGGATGAAATCAGCTCGCCGTTCATTCTTGGCTCAAATATTGTTGTTCTTAAATGCACAGGAATTCAGACTGAAGAAGTGGAAGATGCAAGCGAAACAGAAATCCGCAACGCAGACTTAAACACAGCAAATTCCGCTCTTTTTGCAAATCCAAAAGTTGTAGACAATTTCTTTGCAACTTACATTACTCTCATGAGCGAAAACAAAAACAGGAAATAAATTGAACGAATCAGTTCAGGAGAAGCCCCGTCTGGTAAATGCCGGTCAGGGCTTTTCTGTTTTAAAGACAGTAGAATATAAGGGCCGCTTTTTATATTCAAAGTACAATCCTGCGAAGGCAATTGAAACTTACATAGACAAAATGCAGGTTTTGAGCGGAACTCTCATAATAGCCTGCTCTCCTCTTCTTTGGTATGGAATTAAAAAATTAAAATCGCTTCTGCCGGAAAATTGTGAAATCATCGCGCTGGAAAATGACGAGAACCTTTTTGAACTTGCAATGCAAAACAACAGCGCAAACGTTCCGTTGTTCAAGCTAAGTGAAGGCGAAAAAATAGATTCATTTGTAAGAACCCTTTGCAAGGGCGGAAGCATAAAGCGCGCATTAAAGATTGACTTTAGCGCAGGAGTAAATTTTTCAAGCGAAAAGTTTGATTTTACAGCCAATGCAATAAGTGAAATAATCGCCACATTTTGGAAAAACAGAATTACACTTGTAAAATTCGGGCATCTTTTTTCCAAAAACTTTTTAAGGAATATTGCGCGTCTTGAAAAGTCAAAAACATTGGAAGATGTTGTAAAGACAGTTTCAAAGCCATTGCTTGTTTTGGGCGCAGGCGAAGGATTGGACAGCTTGCCGTATTCAAATTTCAGTCCAAGCGACTTTTTTATAATTGCAGTTGATGCCGCGCTGTCTCCACTGCTAGCAAGAAATATAACGCCGGATGCGGTTGTTACAATGGAAAGCCAGCTTGCAATTGAAAAAGCATTTTTAGATGCGAGAAACAAGAAAATTCTTTTGTTTGCAGATTTGTGCGCAAGGCCAGAAGCCACAAAAATTCTTGGCGGAAATACAATTTGGTTTGCAACAAAATATGCTGATGGAATTTTCTTTGACAATCTAAAAAAAGAAAACGTCATTAGAAATTTTATTGAGCCAATGGGTTCTGTTGGACTTGCGGCAACATATATTGCGCTAAAACTTAGAAGCAGTTCTTCTGTTCCGGTCTTTGTTGCAGGCTTGGACTTTAGCTATTCAATAGGAACAACGCACGCAAAAGGCACTATGGCTTTAAAGCAGCGTTTTATAAATTCATGCAGGCTTGTTCCAATAGAAAACTATGATGCGGCTTTTTCCATGGTGGCGCAAACGGTCATTTCAAAAAACGGAAAAAAAATATGCAGCACAAAAATTCTTTTGCAGTACGCCCAGCAGTTCAAGTTGATGTTCCAAAATGAAAAAAATCTTTTTGACTGCTCAAGCACAGGAATAAATCTCGGAATAGCACAAAGCAACCTTTTCACAATAAAAGAAAATCCGTCAAAAGAAAAATGCGAATCAAACAAAAGTATTTCAAACTTTTGTGAAAAAGAAAAAAGAAAACTTGAAGAACTTAGAAGCCTGCTTTCAGATGGGGAAAAGTCGCCTTTTATAAATAATTTGCCTGAAGAAATTTCTCTTAGCGAGCAGATAAAAAAACTTGCGGAAGAACGGGAATATCTTTTTCTGCATTTTCCTGATGGCTACGCATTCAAAATGGAGCAGTCGTTTTTAAAAAGAATCAGGGCAGAAACAGATTTTTTTATAAAGCAGCTTGAAATCGCCATAAGGGAAAACAAGCCGCTTTAGTTTTTAAGAATCTTCTTTTTCCTTTAAGACAGCAAGGAATGCGCTCTGCGGAAGCTCCACATTTCCTGCCATAAGCATTCTCTTTTTTCCGGCTTTTTGTTTTTCAAGAAGCTTGCGTTTTCTTGTTACATCTCCGCCGTAGCATTTTGCAAGAACGTCTTTTCTAACAGGATTTACAGTTTCTCTTGCAATTATCTGGCTTCCGATTGCGCCTTGAATCGCAACTTTAAACTGCTGGCGGGCGATTTCTCCTTTTAGGCGTTCACAGACAACTTTTGCGCGCTCAACAGCACTCGGCCTGTAGCAAAGCTGAGCCAATGCGTCAACAGGTTTTGAATTTATTAGAATATCAATTTTTATCAAGTCTGTCGGTCGGTAGTCTATAACTTCATAGTCAAAGCTTGCATATCCGCGGCTATAAGATTTAAGCTTGTCATAAAAATCAAAGAGAACTTCGGAAAGCGGCATTTCATAAGTAAGCTCAACACGCTTTTCATCAAGGTACTGCATATTTTTTTGTGTTCCGCGCTTTAGACGGCAAAGTTCCATGATAGAGCCAAGATACTCTGCAGGAGTGATTATTGAAGCTTTTATGTAAGGCTCTTGCGAAGACTCAATTTTTCCTTCAGGATAGTCAGCAGGATTGTCTACAAAAATTTCTTCGTGGCCGGGAATCTTTACCTTGTACTTTACGCTTGGAGCAGTAAAAATTACAATTTGGTCAAAGTCCCTCTCAAGGCGTTCCTGAATTATTTCCAAGTGAAGCAATCCTAAAAAGCCACACCTAAAGCCATTTCCGAGCGCAAGGGAATTATCCTTTTCGTAAATAAGAGACGCATCGTTAAGCTTAAGTTTTTCCATTGCCTCTTTGAGCTCTTCGTAGTCATTTGAATCAATCGGGTAAATTGAAGAGAACACAACAGGCTTTACTTCCTTGAATCCTGGCAAAGGAGAAGCGGCCGGCTTTGAAGCAAGAGTTACAGTGTCGCCAACGCTTACATCGCTTACAGTTTTTATTCCGGCAATAATGTAGCCAACGTCTCCAGCTTCAAGCACTCCAGTTTCTTCATACTTAATTTTAAAAACGCCAACCTGTTCCACTTTGTAGTCAGTGTTGTTGCTCATAAAGCGGATTATGTCGCCAGTTTTTACGCGTCCTTCCATAACTCTCAAATGGACAATAACACCGCGGTACTCATCATAATGGCAGTCAAAAATCAAAGCCTGAAGCGGCGCATTCACATCACCTTTTGGCGGCGGAAACTTTGTAACAATGGCTTCAAGCAAATCATCAATTCCTTCTCCTGTTTTCGCGCTTACAAGCTGAGCTTCAGAAGATTCAAGTCCCAAGTCATGATCGATTTGTTTTTTTACAGATTCAACATCCGCGCTTGCAAGATCAATTTTATTTATGACAGGAACAATTGTCAGGTCGTGCTCCATCGCCATATAAAGGTTGCTCACGGTCTGGCTTTCAACACCTTGAGTAGCATCAATAAGAAGCAAAGCGCCTTCACAAGAGGCAATCGCGCGGCTTACTTCATAGCTAAAGTCAACGTGTCCCGGAGTGTCAACAAAATTCAGCTCGTAGTCATGTCCGTCTTTTGCCTTGTACGGAATTGTAACGGCCTGGCTTTTTATTGTAATTCCACGCTCGCGTTCAATATCCATGTTGTCAAGAATTTGATTTTTCATCTGGCGGTCTTCAACAATTTTTGCTTTTTGAATAAGCCTGTCCGCCAAAGTTGATTTTCCATGATCAATGTGCGCAGTAATACAAAAGTTCCGCTTATACTTTAATTCTGTCATTTTTATTCCTTTTTTCTGTTTAGTTTTAAAAATAATACGGGCTGTCCAGTCCTGCTGAAAATCCGAGGCTCACATCAAGATAGCCGTTTTTTCTTTTCTTTGCGTAAAGCTTTATGTATGCGGCTTCTTTTTCAGGGCTGAAATCAATTCCAAGAAGCTCGATAGGATCATTTTCGCTGAATCCAGTTTCATCCGCAACAGAGCCTTTTATAATTTTTACTATAGAATATTTTTTCTTGTTTGAAGGCGAAACTCTTACAATCTTCATTCCGAACATCGGATAAAAAGAATTTTCAAGTGAATCACGCTTAAAAAATTCATAGCCTGGAGATGACGGACGTTTTTCAAGGTAAACAATTTTTTCAGATTCAGTTCCATCCGAAGACAAAATTCCAAGTTTTGTTATAATTCCAGAAGGCTGTTTCATAAACGCAATCTGCAAATCCGCAAGCGAATTAATTTTTTCGCCATTAACAGAAATCACAATATCATCTTCTTTAATCCCTGCACGGTCTGAACTTCCGCCCGGCAAAACATAAAAAACGGTAACGCCTTCATTCTTTGCGCCTGAACCAGGAAGCCTTTTTGTCTTTCCATAAGAAGCAACCCAAGGATGCTCGCGCTCGCCTCCATTAAACAAAAACGGAAGCTCATTTTTTAAGTATTCAACTGGAATCGCAAAGTTAAGTCCCTGAAAATTCTGAACTCCGGCAAAAACAACAGCCTGAACTTTTCCCTTTTCATCAATCAAAGGTCCGCCGGAATTTCCGCTGTTAATAGCCGCATCAACTTGAAAAACAGTTCCAGCTGTAAAAAGCTGCCTGTCCGTTGAAGAAATGATTCCGCTTGTCAAAGTTTTTTCCAGTCCCAAAGGAGAGCCGATCGCATAAACTTTATCGCCCACAGAAAGATCACTGCTAGAGCCAAGAGCAAAAACATAAGGCGCATCAATTTCAGTTTTTAAAAGAGCCAAATCCAAAGTCTTGTCATATCCAACAACTTTTGCAGGAATTCTTGTGTCTGGATCTTCCGCAAGTTTTATATACAGCCTTGAAAATCCTTCATATTTTTTGTCAACCATGTCAGCTATAACGTGATGATTTGTTACAATGTATCCGTCTTTTGAAATAAAAAAGCCGCTTCCCAAAACAGCATCCGCATAGCCTATTCCGCGCTGAATTTTTATTCCCTTGTCAACAAAAACAGTTACCGTTCCTTTTATCATGTCAGAAACACTTGCATTTGAAATGGAAGGAACAGAACTGCCCGGAACATTCTTGTAAGCTAAAGTTTCCAGTTCAGTTTTTGACTTTGGAATTGAATTCAATTCGGAATATCCTGCTGCTTCCAAAGACAAATAATATCCAAGCGCATCAAAATATTTTTCTTCATCTATAGCACGAATACAAGATTCAACGCAAATTTTAGTTGTCTGCTCAAAAATCTGTTTGCATTTTTCATCTGAAGAAATTTTATCATACAAAAGTTTTGCGCGCCACAAAGATTTTATTTCATTTTCCTTTGAAAGTTTTTCAATAAGATCAATTTCAATGTCAACTGCGCGTTCTTCACTGTAATCAACAGGAACAAAAATTTCACTGCCGCCTTTTATTGTTCCGCAGGAAAAAACAAGCAGAACACAACCAATCACAAAAATTAAGCTGAAAAGTTTTTTAATTTTTATTTTCATTTTCTATTAAAATTCCAAAGTCAAATTTTTCAATGCGGATACAAAGCACCGACTGAGTTTCATTTTCAACTGTAATCATAGAAAAGCCTTGAACATTTTTTTTGTCAAGCTCTGATTTTGCATTTTTTGCCAGCGCAGAATATTTTTCAGGATTAAAAGAATTATTTTTTAAGAGCCAGTAAAAATTTGAATCAGCATCTTTATAAACAAAAAATTCTTCTTTGCCATTCGTCACTTTTTGCGGAACATTATTTTCAAATCTTACAACAACAAGATTTTTTTCTGGAACTGTATAGAACATCGACTCTTCTGAAATTCCGTCTGGATAAACAACATGGCGGACATTCCATTTGCCATCTCCGTCTGTGTCCCAAGAAGAAATTTTTCCGTTGTTCTCCAAATATTCTTCAGTAAAATCAGGAACCGTGTCTTTATCTCTATCAATCTGAATCATCTTAAGATAAAATTCCGCATTTTCAGCTGGAAGCCCAAAAAGATTTTTTACAATCTGCCTCTCATCTTCAAGCGAATGAAAATTCATTTTTTTATCTGAATCAACTGAATAAAATTCTGTGGCTTCAAAAATTCCGTCTTTATCAAAATCAACAGTTCTTAAAACCGGAATATTATTTTCAAAATGCGCCTGAGCATAAAGCGTGCCGTCAGCTGAATAATACAACGCCTGCTGAATATTTCCATTTAAAAGAACAAAACGAATTTTTTCATTTGAAGAAGTTGTAATTTCAAAGTCAGAAGCAGAATCAAGAAGCTTGGCAACATTTAATTTTTGCTCATCATTTTTTACAATTGGGATAAAAAAGTCAAAATTAAACTTTTCTGAAATTTCAGAATCGCGCTCAATCAAAACTGGAGACCACTTCAATGTTTCTGGAACAAAATTAAATTTTTCAACAGGAATTTTTTCTTGAAGAAACTCTGCATAATTTAAATACGGAAAATTTGCCCAGGAAAAATTCATTTTCATTTCTCTGCAATATCCAGAAATTGGCGTTCCAAAATCGCACAAAACATTCCATTCAAGCTCGCCGTCCTGATTTTTATCAAATGAAATTTCATGAGGACGTCCACGTGAAAAGTTTACAATTAAATTTTCAATTCCGTCTTTGTCAGTGTCAAAAGAAAATGAACCAGAAAAAGCTTCAAGCCGTTTCTTCACATTATCGCAAGAATCATTTTCAGAAAGCTGCAAAATAAAATCTTTAAAAATCTCGTAGTCAATTTTTTCATCTGCGAATTCAAAAATGTAATCAACTGCTTCCTGCTCGCTGATAAGATTTTCATTTAAAGCTTCCTTGGCATAAAGCGGATGTTTAAATCCTTTTGCATTGAAAGACTTTAAAATTCTATTTTTATTTTCGCCGGAAGAAAACAAAGCGGAATAAATTTCAAGTTCTGAATTTTCAGGCTCACGCTGCAAATAAAAATCCAGCTGCGAAACAAAAAACGAAGCAAGTCTTTTTACGGTCGCATCAGAATCATTTGGATTTTCATTTTTAAAAAACACAAGCGGAAACCTTGTGTCAGAAGGATAAATTCTTCTTGCGCCGTCAATTTTATTTCGAGCCTTAGAAACAGAAGCAGAATCGCTCAATCTGTAAAGACATTTTATTCTAATCAACTCTGAATCGGAAGAATACAAAAACGGCTGGCTATCCAAAATATTTAACGCCTCGGACATTTTTCCAGTATCACAAAGAATATCCGCATACAAAAGGCGCGCATTGTCGCGGTTGTAATTTGACCAGCTGTCATTTTTTATTGCATTTTCAATCAACGGAAGAACCGCGGATTTTGTTTTTCCCAAAGCATTTTCAGAAACAGCATACAAATACCACAAGTCCGAAATTGAATCATCGTATGCAATTCCAAAGCAAGCCTGGCTTTTTGCAGCTTCCCAGTTTTTTTCAAAAATATAATTTGAAGCGGTTTCCAGACAGCGCAAGGCAGTTTTCTTATTTGCAAGTTTAGAATTTTCATTTTCAGCAAAAGAAAAATTTATAAAATTCAAAAAGGCAAAAACAAATAAAATTCTTTTCAAAACATGCAGCGACTTCAATTTTTTATCCTGTTGCATTTTCATTTTACAATCCAGTCTTTAAAACCAAAAAGACTTCCCCACACACAGCAAATTTCCTGAGCGGAATTATTTTTTTCCGGGCAAACATTTTGAATCAGCGGAATCGAATCTCTCATCTTTCCAGTTTTCCAGTCATCTAAAATTTTTGAAATCTGCCTAAAAGAACCGTCCGCATTTTTCACAAAGTCATCCGGCTGCCTGCTTCTAAAAACAAACGGAAATTTTAAATTTTTCAAGCAAATCTCAGACAAGTCAGTTCTTAAAAAAATTTTATCATCATGCGAAAAAACTTCAAAAGAAATTTGTCCAGCCTGATAAATTCCATTTTTTTCTATTATAACAAAAAAACCGCTTTCTGTCGCTACTTTTCTTTTCTTTTGAATTAAAAACCTTCCACAGCAAAATGAAAATTCAAGTCCGCCGCATTCTGAACGGCCGGCATTTTCAAAACATCCAGAAGCCAAGTTGGATACAAAGGCATAAGGAATTCTTTCGGAAGCTTTTACAAAATCGATTCCTTTAAAAATTATTCTGATTTTTATTGAAAGCGGAAGTGAAGAAAATTTTTCAGCATCAAATGAGAATTTTTCATTTTCAAACTTGCAGTCAATCTTTAAAAGCTCCTGTTCAGTAAAAAAAGAAAGAGCCTCATTTTCCGCGCGGCTTTTTTCAGCCAAAGAAAAAACTGCATTTTGCCAGCCTGAAAATTCATTGTCTAAAAAAGGAACAAGCTTATTTCGGATTCTGTTTCTAAAAATTTGGTTGTCAAAATTCGTGCGATCAGTTCTAAAATTTATATTTTGCAAATGAAGATATTTTTCAATTTCACTTCTGGAAATATTCAAAAGCGGGCGAATAAATTTTTCCCGCGTCATAGGAATTCCACAAAGATTCGGAGAGCCTTGCAAAAAGCGCATAGCAAGAGTTTCGATCTGATCGTTTTTATTGTGAGCAAGGCACAAAAAAGAAATTTTTTCAGTTTCTATGAAATCTGAAAATTTTTCGTAGCGAATTTTTCTAGCGGCATCTTCAACGGAAGTCTTAAGATTTTTTGCAAGAGAAAAAATTTCGCCTGGAGCAATATTATAACGAACGCATTTTACGCCAAGAGAACGGCAGACGGATTCAACATAATCGGCATCAGCGGAACTTTCCTCGCCGCTCCTGATGTTGTGATTCACAGTAACAGCCTTCACTTGAATATTTAAAATTTTTTTCAACGCAACAAGAAGCGAAATTGAATCAGCTCCGCCAGAAACCGCAACTCCGGCGCAACTGCAAGATTCAAGATTTGTCTTTAACTCGGCAAGGCACAAGTTTAAGTTTTCCAAAACCTTAGCCTGAAAATCCAAAATAAATTCCATACTCGTCAGACTTAAAAAAAACACAACAAAAAATCCCCCTGCAGAACACAGAGGGATTTTATTCAGAAATTAAAAAATCTCATAATATGATTTTTAAAAACTGATTATTTTTTTGGAGGTGCAATCGAAACAACAAGAGCTGCAGGATCAGAAAGAACTTCGATTTTATCACCAAGGTTAAAATCAGCAATTGTAAATTTCTGTCCAATATCAAGCTTTGAAACATCAGCTGAAATAAATTCAGGCAAATCCTGTGGAAGAGCCTTTATTTTAATTTCAGGAACGTGCTTAACCATGAATCCGCCTTTAAGAACTCCAGCAGCAGTTCCAGAATAACGAATCTTGTAAACATAAGCAAATTTCTTCTGGCCGCTTACAATGTGGAAATCAGCATGAAGAGATTTGTCAGTCTTAATATCGTATTCTGTATCTTTTATAAATGCCTTGTTTTCAACACCGTCAATTTTCAAAACAACAAGTGTAGTCTTTGTAATTGATCTCCATGCTTTTGAAAATTCATTGGCATCAATTTCAAGCATAAAGGATTCACCTTTTTCATTGTATGCAACTGCCGGCATTTTTCCCTGTGCACGAAGTTTTTTTGCATATTTTTTTCCTGATTCCGTGCGTGTTGTTGCATTAATAACAAACTGTTCCATTTTTAGAACTCCTTACAAATTTTAAAATATGTATAAAACTGGGACGGCTGGACTCGAACCAGCGGAATGATGGCACCAAAAGCCATTGTCTTACCACTTGACGACGTCCCAAAATATATGTGGACTAAAAACTTATTCTTCAGAAGAACCAGTTTCTATATGTCCCGCATTATATTCTTCAAGAATTTTGGACTGAATCGCATTGCGAAAGTCCGGGCTGATTGGATGAGCAACATCCTTGTACTCACCATTTGCAGTCTTACGGCTTGGCATTGCAATAAAAAGCCCAGAAGATCCTTCGATAATTTTTACATTATGAACAACAAAGCAGTCGTCAAATGTAACAGTAACATAAGCCTTTAGCTTTCCTTCGCCTTCAACTTTGCGGATCCGAACATCTGTAATCTGCATAACAATCTTCCCTCTTTATAATAAAAATCTATAAAACCTCAAGCAAACGCCTTTGATTTTCATTTATCAAGCCATCAAGCTTGCATTTTATTATATCAGCCGCCTAAACAAAGCGCAAGATTGAATTCTTTTTCAAGAAGAACTTTCGCTTTTAAAGCCGTTTCTTTTTTTTCAAAAATGCCGAACACAGTCGAACCAGAACCGCTCATGTCAGCAAAATCTGCGCCACAAGACTTGATCTTAACCAAAGCTTCAGCAATTCCTGCGTATTTTTTTGAAACAGGAACTGTAAAATCATTTTTAAAGCTCCAGCTTTTTACAGGCAGATTGTAAATTTCTTCAAGTGAAATTTTATTCCGCTTATTTTCCAAATCAAGAGTTTCATCTACAAGAGCATAAGCATCTTTTGTAGGAACGCTGACATTTGGAAAAACCAAAAGCACAGAAAAATCACTTCTATGCTGTATCTGCCTAACTTTTTCTCCTCGGCCTTCAACAACAGCCGCAAAAGGCTCAAACTTGCTGAACCGTTTTCCGTCCTGCGCCGAAAGTGCATAAGTAAAGAAAAAAACATCGCTTCCGACTTTTCCTGCAATTGCAGAAAGTGAATCAATGCCAAGACCAGCTTTAAATAGATTGTTTACGGATTGAATAAAAGAAGAAGCATCACTTGAGCCGCCCCCCAATCCACCGCCGGCAGGAATCCTTTTCTTAATTGAAACATGGACGCCTGAATCTATGCCAGTCAGCACGCAGAAAGCTTTGTACGCCGCAGTTATTGTATTCTGTTCTGGAAGCTCCATTCCAAAAGACTCAACTATGCAAGTATTTTTTTTATCAGTTTTAGAAACACAAATTTCATCAAACAAACCGACTGTTGTAAAAATACTATGCAACTCGTGATAACCGTCTGCACGCTTCGGAAAAATTTCAAGTCCAAGATTTATTTTCGCAGGCGCTAAAACAGTTATACTGTCAGACATACGCAAATATTATAGTGTTTAATTTTATTCCTTGTCAATAAGAAGAATCGAATTATGTATGTTTCTTTGTAAAAAAATAAAATTCAATTGACAAAAACATAACAGTATTTTACTCTTTGTGTGAGGCTTTGTCAGCGGCAAACTAAATTACAAAAAGGAATATAGCAATGCTCAATGACGACGATGTTGAATTTTCATCAATGACTGGGTTTTCTTATGAAGACGATGATTTTTCAGAAGAAATGTCTGATGACAATTTTGACGATGATTTCGAAGATGACGAATATGAAGATGATTTCGAGGATGATTTCCTAGAAGAGTCTGACAATTACGATGAGCCTTATGATGATCAAGAGCCGGAAGACGGATACGACAACAGAATCCACGGATTTGACGATGGATTTTATAATGATGAAGAAGAAATAGAAGAGGATTCAGATCCTGCTGACATGAAAGGTTAAATTTACAAAAGCATTGGTTAGATTTCAATTATCTTGCCAATGCTTTTTTTATATATACAGTTTTTTTATTTCAACAACAAAATTTTTTTCAGTCTATAAATTCATGGAATAGTTTTTTTGCATCGATTCCGTTGATAATTTTTCCATCGTCATAAACTTTCAAAAGATTTGCCTTTCCATCCGTAAGCTGCTGGCTCGTTATTCCGTAGCGAATAGAAAGTCCGGCTTCAAGCAACGCAGAATAATGGTCGGCGACACGAACCAACCTGCCGTCCACTGGATTATATTTGTCTTCATTGAATGCGGAATTCAGCTCTTCAAAACTTACAGGAAGCACGCAGCCGTCAAAAACACACCTGTTCATAAATTCATCGCTAGTAAAATAAAGTATTTCATCGCAATAAAATTTTTCCATAAGCGGAACAAGTTCTTTGGAAACAATTTTATCTTCAATGTCTTTTACAATCGCAGGAAGTCCGTCGGTCGCTCTTTTTACAGGCGAAATTATATCGCGCGTAACACTTTCAGGCAAATCATGAAAAAGCCCGGAAAAAAAGTTGTTGTAAAGACGTTTTGAGCACATTTTCACACCAGAATCCCGGCACAAAAGCAAAGTCAAAATCGCAACAAAAAAGCAATGTCCAAGAACTGAAGTCCGCGGCACTCTTGGAGTTTGATTCCATCTTGTCTGAAAACGAAGCTGCTCAATGCGCATCAAAAATTCAAACGGCTTTTGCTTTGTAATTAAAAGCTGAAGTCCGCGCAAATCAAGGTATTTCTGCAAGTCGGCATTGAGTTCTTTTCGGATTGAATCAAGACGCTCAGTTTCATTCACTAGAGAAATCATTTCAAGTTCACGCAAAGTTGAATATTTATGCGCCGCCCGGAAAATTTTCACAGTAAGAGGAAGCTCTTTTTTTTCAGCGGAAAAACTGCTTAAATCCTTCAAATAGAATTCAAATTTTTTATAAAGCTCCTTATCGTCAATTAAATCTTTGTAACGTTCCAAAACCCAGTCGTTAAGGCGCGCGTATTCTTCTGGATATTCATTTTTTATAAGAGTCTGAACCGGGCTTTTTATATCGCAAAGCTGAATTTTTCTGAGCAAATCAAAAAGGCTCGCATAAATCAGCCATTCCCAGTCAATTTTTGCGCCAAGATTTTCTTCGTATTTTGCAATTATGTACGCAACGACTGTTTTTTCAGCGTGCTTGTCCATTTCGATTATTTCAAAAGGACGAACCAAATCGTTCCAGCGTTCAATAGAAAATGCTTCGAAAATTTTCAGCGTAAATTCTTTTTTCATTATTTTGAGCTTCCGGCTTTTACGTCGGCTTCCATTTTAGTTTTCCAAACAAGAGCTTTTTTTCTTATGTTTTCGGATTCTGTGTTGTCGCCAAGAGCCATTGCAATTCTTCTGTTTGCAATAAGAAGATTTATCGCCATCCGCATATCGTCAAGCCGCCGGGAAGCAAGTTCGTAACGGTCTCGGTATTCCATCGCGCATTTGTCCAAAAGGCTGCGCAAAAGTCTGATGTAAGTTACAGTTGTTTCGTAAACTGGAGAATTGTGGTCAAAATAATCTTTGCAAGCCTGCTTCATGTCTATAAAATTTTTTGCAACAACAGCATGACGGCCACGCATTTCAACAAAGGACTCTTTCCATTTTGAATTTTCACCGAAAGCCTCAACAAGAAGGTCAATTGCAAGTCCGATTTTTTTTACAATGTCAAGTTTTCTTCCGACTGGAACAAAAGCAACAGAAGCCAAACGGCTTTCCAAATCAGAAAACGGGCAGTCAACAATATTTGTAACAAGCTCTTCAAGATAAATTATAGACTTATAAATTGACTTTCTGGCATCGTTAAGAGTGTCGTTATTTTTTGTCTCAAGCATTTCAAGCGATATGCTGTTTATGCTCATCTGCAAAGTCGCCGTGTAAATCATTTCCTCGCAAAGAAAAATTTTCTTTTCTTCAATTCCTTCCTTCGCGCTTCTAAGGGCAAAAGATTCATCCTTTTCTTTTTTCAGGCAATCGTTGATTTTTTCTTTTATAGGGCGGACTCTTTCATTAAATTCTTTTCGCAACTCATCTGATATAGCCATTACCTTCCTCCGAATTTTTGCAGCATGGCAGCTGCGTGTTCAAGCGACTGTGAAGAATCTGAATCCCCAGACAACATTCTCGCAATTTCTTTTACGCGTTCTTCTCCAGAAACTGCAAAAATATTTGAAGCTGTTGTATTTCCTTCCACGCCTTTTTGAATCTTAATTTGATTATCGGCATAAACGGCAATGCTCGCAAGATGTGTTATGCAAAGAATCTGCTTTTTTTCCGCAAGCTTTTTCATGTGGCTTCCAACTGAAACCGCAACTTCTCCGCCGATTCCAGTATCAATTTCATCAAAAACAAGAGTTCCCGCCAAATCTCCATCTGAAAGAATTGTCTTTAAGGCAAGCATTACACGGCTAAGCTCACCGCCAGATGCGATTTTTGCAAGCGGATTCAAAGGAGAGCCTGGATTTGCGCTGATTAAAAATTCGATATTGTCCATTCCGTAAGGACCGCATTTTTGCTCAACCGCATTTCCTTCTTTTTCTGTAAGCCCAACACGGAATTTTGTGTCTTTCATTCCAAGGCTGCAAAGAATTTTTTCCACATCAAGCGACATTTTTTCCGCAGCGGATTTTCTTTTTTCACTAAGCGATTTTGCAAGAATATAAACTTTTTTTTCAAGCTCCGAAATTTCTTTTTCCAATGCCGATTTATCCAAAGCTGAGCCGCCAAGCTCTTCAAGCTGCCTAGAAGCATTTTCAGCATAAGAGAGAAGATCGGCGACAGATGAATTCCGTCCCGTATACTTTTGCTTCAATTTAAAAATAAGCTCAAGACGTTCCTGAACTTGCTCAAGACGCTCCGGATCAAAAACAAGCGAATTTGAATATCGTCTAAATTCGCCTGCAATGTCGTCAATTTCGTAAAACGCAGACTGAAGCCGGCTTTCAAGAGATTCAAGGGATTTGTCAGAATCCAAGGCTTTTGACGCAGTTCCGCAAATTTTTTTCAGCAGGGAAATAATTCCATTTTCACCTTCGCCTTCAAAAGCGGAATTTATTTCTTCAATATCAGCGTAAAGTTTTTCAAATGATGACAATCTGTTTTCTTCTGCTTCAAGCTCCTCGTCTTCTCCAGCTTTTAAATTCGCATCAGAAATTTCAGAAACCGCAAAATTCAGCATATCAATTTTTGCATTTCGCTCAGATTCATTGCTGTTTAGATTTTCAAGAATTTTTCTTTTTTCAACAAGCTGATTATAAATTGAAGTAAATGATGAAACTTCGCCGACAATTCCAGCGTAAATATCAAGATAACGGCGATGCTCGGAAACTTTCATAAGCGACTGCTGCTCATGCTGCCCGTGAATGTCAACAAGAAATGCAGAAAATTCAGAAAGAACTGCTCTTGTTACAGGAGTTCCGCCAATCCATGCTGAAGATTTTCCATTATCGCGGATAACCCGCCGGATTATTATGCGGTTTTCTTCGGATTCAATTCCGTGCTCGTCAAGCCAAGAAAAAGTCTCTTTGTTTTCAAGGAAAAATACGCCGGAAACTTGGGCTTCATGGCAGCCTGCGCGAATTTGTTCTGTGCCGGATTTTCCGCCGAGCAAAAAGGCAAGGCTTCCAATGAGGATTGATTTTCCAGCTCCAGTTTCACCGCTTAAAACAGTAAAGCCTTTTTCAAATTCGATATGCGCGCTTTCAATAAGAGCAAAATTTTTTATATCGAGTTCTTCAAGCACGTGGACCTCCTGACCAGTTTAATTTGCTCTGCAATGCTGAAAAAAATTTTTCCTGCGTAGAACAAATAAGCTTTGCCCGAAATTCTGGTATTTTCAAAATCAAAACATCGCCTTCTTTCAACTCGAAATCAATCTGACCATCGCAAGTCAAAGAAGCGTCTGAACGGCTGCTCATCAAAGTTATTACAATTTCGCCCTTTTCTCCAAAAACCAACGGTCTTGCAGACAAACTAAAAGAACTCACAGGCGTCAAAACCAAAGCTGAAAGTTCTGGCTCCACAATCGGTCCGCCAGCAGCAGCAGAATAAGCAGTAGAACCAGTTGGAGTTGAAACAATTATTCCGTTCGTTTTAAAAGGCCCTAAAAGAGCATGGTTGTAAGCCACATTTAAATTTACAAGATGCGAAGAAGGACAGCTTGAAATAACGCAGTCATTCATTCCGCAGCATCTGAAAACTGTTTTTCCATTTCTCAAAACTTCACATTGAACAAGAGAACGGCTGCTTACGTAGCATTTTTCTTTTAAGAAAAGTTCCAGTTCTTTTTTCCAGTTGTCTTTCGGAACTGCGGCAATAAAACCAAACTCTCCTAAATTTATTGGAAAAACAGGAATTCCCAAAGGAGCGCATCCACGGCAGGCAAATAAAACAGTTCCGTCGCCTCCCAAAGTTACAACAAAATCATAGCCTGAAAAATCAATGTCAAGAATTTTTGAGCGGACTTCTTTTCCGTCATATAGAAAAAGCGAATTTTCAATATTTTCTTTTTTCAAAAACGCTGAAATTTCATTTCCCAAAAGCCCGGCGTTTTCTTTAAAAGAATTAGCTATGATAAGACATTTTTTCATGGCAAAGAAGACAATACCTTTACAATCTGAGCCGCATCTTTTTGGCCCAGCCGAGGATACAATGGAAACAATGCGCAACGCAGCAAAAGTGAATTCGCGCAAATACATTCAGAAGAAAGCTCTTCCTGCTTAAGAGCAATTATAGAATTTTCAAAAGCCTGGCGAATTTCAATATTTTTTTTCTGAGCATAAGATTTTACATCTTTAAATCCAGAATTCAAAACTAAAGGAAATGAATAAATTGTAGAGCCGTCTTCCGCCGCACGCACAAAAGTTTTATGCCGGCCAGACATCACAGCCCTTGAAAATAAGGCAAACAGTTCTCGTCTTGTTTTTTCATTTCGTGAAAATTCCTTTAATTCAACAAGCGCCAAAGCCGCATTCATGTCAGGCAAAATATCTGTAGAAGGAGATTCATCCGCAATGTGCTTTAAAACTGTCCACTCACGGCGATTTGGAGCTATAAGCAATGCGCCTCCGCCAGAAGTTACAATGTCTCGGTCTTCCATTCCAAGAATAGCGTAAAGACCGTACATTCCGGCTTTTTTTCCTACAGAAACTTTCTGTTCTTCGCCTTCTTTTTTTTCAGGCTGTTCTTCAGCAGGATATGTTGCAAAAACCGACTGAGAAATATCTTCAACTATAGGAATTCCAAGCTCTAAAAATGATTTTATTTCAGGAAGAATTCCCATTGTTTCATTTAAAATCAAAAGCCTGCCGCCATTTTTTATGCATTTTTCAACAGACTCAACTGTTACAAGTCCTGTTTCCTCACAAACATCAGCAGCAAGAACTTTATAGCCCAATTTTTCCGCAGTAAGAAGCTGATAAGACGGAGCAAGCGCGCTTACAATAACTCCGCTTTCTTTAGGCAGATCCAAGGCTTTAAAAATGTATTCCAATGCAATTGCAGGACTTCTTAAGGCAACCGCTCCATCAAATCCAATCAGTTCTTTTGCAGTCTGGACAAGCCTTGTGTTCATTTCGCCAGGTCCGATTTTCTCATCAACCATGCAAGTAAGAACAGCTTCCATTTCTTTGCGGCGGATTGTAGAACTATAAGTATGAATCATTTTAAATTCCTTAAAATAAAATATTCACAGAAACAATAATCCTATTTCCGCACAAAAGCAAATCAAGCGGACAAAAGAGAAAGTGTTCTGAGAAAAACAAGCATGAACAGAAATCAGACTGCTTCCGGCTCAAGAATTTTCTGAAGTTCCTTTGCGCTGAACAATCTGCGTGTATCAAGAATAATAAGATAATTATTTTCCTGACGAACTACACCATGAATATATTCAGTTCCAATTCCGCTGAGCATCTGTGGCGGCGGTTTGATTTCATCGCCCTGAACAGGAACAACACGCGCAATTCTATCTATAATAATTCCGATTTTATTTCCTTCAATATCAAGAATAATAAATCCGCCTTCATCCTCACCGATTTCGTCATCTGAAGCCTTCGCCATTTTCTTGATATAAAATCTTTTATGCAAATTTATTATGGGAATGACTTCTCCGCGCAAATTTATAATACCTTCAACATAAAAAGGAGCATTCGGAATAGGACGCACATTTTGAATCTTAACGATTTCCTTGACATCCATAATGTCCACACCATAAAGCTCATCTCCAAGCTGAAAAGTTACAAGCTGCAACAATGTATCTTCATCTGCCATAGATTTCTCCCATGAATCCATAAAGATTTTAAAGCTAATGCTTCTATTATTTTAATTCATAAAACAATTCTAGTCTACTACAAATAAAGACAAAACGTCTACTTTTGAAATTCCGGCGTTTTTCAAAATTTCACAGCAGCTTTCAACTGTAACGCCAGTCGTCAAAACGTCATCAATTAAAAGTACTTGTTCAGGCAAAGAATTTTCAGAGCAAAGCCGCTTCAAAAGTTTTGACTCTGTATAAATTTTTCCTTTAGAAGACAAACGTTTTTTTCTGTCCAGTTTTTTCTGCTGAATTTTTTCAGTGCGCTCCAAAAGCTTTAGAACTTTATAGCCAAATTTCACTTTAAGAATTTCAGAAAGCTCTTCAATTTGATCCCAGCCTCTCGACTTTATTTTTCCAGGGCGAGGCGGAACAGGAACAATGAAAATATTTTCTGAAATTCTTTTTTTAATTACTGAATTGCAAATTTCAGCAAAGAAAAGCGAAAGGCTTCTTTGGTTCTGCATTTTCCATTCAAACAAAAGAGTTTTTGCCCAAAGTCTGTAAGGAAAAACAGGAACAACTTTATCTGAATTTTTCAGAATGCGCTCCTCACGGCAAGACATACAGATTTCATCTTCGCTGATTAAAGATTTTCCGCAGATACGGCATTTTTCGCAATGAGAATTTTCCGCTTCATAATAAAGTTTTTTAGAACACGAAATGCAAATTTTTCCATTGAAAGTGGAATTTCCGCAGACACAGCATTTTCCATTTCCAAACATGAAGTTTAAAACAAGCATTGCAAAACGCTTAAAATCATAAATTGTAAATTTTCTAAAAGACATCAATATATGATTACGCAGAAAATTAAAAAAATGCAGTTTTCACAAAAAAAATTATTTCTCAGCCAGACTTTTTTTCCATCGTAAAATATTTTGCAGTGCCGCCATGGGAGTCATGTTGTCAATGTCGCAAGAAAGAATTTCGTCAAGCACAAGTTCCTCTTCTGAAAACAACGAGCCTGAAAAAATTTCAACTTTAGTTTTTGAAACTTCTTCTGTTTCAGTTTCTGGAATTATAACGGACGCATCGCCTTGAATTTTTTCCAAGATTTTTCCTGCGCGCTCAATAACTGACTCTGGAATTCCTGCAAGGCGGGCAACATGAATTCCGTAGCTGTTTTCGCTTGAACCTTCAACAACTTTTCTAAGGAAAACAATATCGCTGCCGTTTTCCGCAACTGCCATGCAAAGTCTTTTTAATGATTTATGTTCCAGCCTTGTAAGCTCGTGATAATGCGTTGCAAAAAAAGTCTTGCACTTCAAAGTATTTAAAAGATATTCGCTTACGGCCCAGGCAATTGAAAGTCCGTCTTCAGTGCTGGTTCCACGTCCCACTTCATCCATTATAACAAGAGAATTTTTTGTTGCGGAACGAAGTATTCTTGCGGTTTCCGTCATTTCAACAAGAAAAGTCGATTCACCGCGCGCAAGATTATCGCTAGCTCCAACACGGCAAAAAATCCTGTCAACAATTCCAATCTTCGCTTCATCAGCCGGAACAAAACTTCCAGTCTGGGCAAGAAGCGCAATGAGAGCATTCTGACGTAAAAACGTGCTTTTTCCCGCCATGTTCGGACCGGTAATCAAAGCAAACGACGCAGAATTTTCAGGCTCAGGACCGCAAAGAGAAACATCATTCGGAACAAATTCTCCCGCAGGAAGATGACGTTCAACAACAGGATGCCTTCCGTTTTTCACAGAAAATTCCAAGCTGTCTGACAAAATTTGCGGGCGGTTCCAATTGTAAAGAATTGCTGATTCCGCAAAAGAACATACAACGTCAACGTAAGCGATTTTTTTTGCAGCCTGCTGAAGATACGGAATATATTTTTTCAGTTCATTTCTAACTTCAATAAAAAGGTCATGCTCAAGCTCAAGAATTTTTGCGCCGGATTCATTTAAAGAATTTTCAAGCTCTTGAAGTTTTTCAGTTGTATAACGCTCAGCATTTAAAAGTGTTCTGCGCATAATAAAGTGCGGCGGAATTTTATCAAGCTTGCCTTTTGTAACTTCTATAAAATATCCAAGGTTGCCGGTGCTTTTTATTTTTAAATTCTGAATTCCAGTTTTTTCTTTTTCTGATTCAATATATTCTTCAAGAATTCCATTAAAATCATTTCGCACTTTTTTCCAGTAGTCAAGTTCTTCTGACCAGCCGTCTTTTATAATCCGGCCTTCCGTAAAAACTGTGGCTGGATCTTCCGCAATTGAATTTTCTATAAGATCAATAATTTTTTGCGCGGAATCTTTTTCGGGCATGGAAAAATCATAGCGTTCCAAAACAGCCTGCGACTTCAGCCAAAATTTTAAACTTGCCTTTAACGCCTGCAAATCTTTCGCATGAGCTCTGTCCATTGCAATTCTTCCAGCCAGCCGCTCAACGTCAAGAATTCCATCAAGATTTTCCCGCACGCAATGAAGCAAGTTTCTGTCTTTTACAAAAAGCTCAACATGGTTCTGTCTTGAATTTATTTCATTTTCATTTGTAAGCGGAAAGGAAAGCCAGGAGCGCAAAAGGCGGCTTCCCATTGCAGTTTTTGTATTGCTCACAGATTCAAGCAAAGTATAACTAGAAGTTCCGTCTCGCAAATTAAAAGTGATTTCAAGATTCCGGCGTGAAGAATCATCAATTATCACAAACTGAGAATCCTGATAAACTGAAATTCCTGAAATATGCGAAACAGGAGCATTTGTAGTTTTTTCTATATAATCGAGAAGAAATCCCGCTGGAGGAACTTCCGGACTTTCTTTTGTAAGTGAAAACGAATTCAGATTTGCAACTTTAAATTGCTTTACAAGATGCTCATAATTTTTTTCAGCATTGAAATGCCAGTCAGGATACCAGGAAACGGATGCAACAGAAATTATTTCAAGGATAGTTTGAATTTCCTTGTTGCTTTTTAAACTTTCAGGAAGAATTATTTCTTTTGGATTGCATCTTCCAAGTTCCTTAGAAACATTTTCTGCAAATTTAGATTCAGGAAATTTTGTAGCCCGGAATTCTCCAGTCGTTACATCAATGTAAGCAAGACCTGCAAATCCGCCGGAAATAAAAATGGAAGCAAGAAAATTATTTGAGCCGCCATCAAGATATTCACTTTCAACAGCAGTTCCCGGGGTTACAACTTCAACAACTTTGCGCTCTGTAAGTCCGCGTTTTGCAACTTCGCCAACCTGCTCAGCAACCGCAACTTTTTTTCCCATTCGAAGCAACCGCGCGATATAACCTTTTGCAGAATGATACGGAATGCCGCACATAGGATTGTCGCCCTTATGTGTCAATGTAAGATTCAAAAGCCGCGAAACTTCAACGGCATCTTCATTGAACATTTCATAAAAATCCCCTAGCCTGAAAAACAAAACATCATTCGGATGCTGCTTTTTTATTCCAAGATACTGTGTAATAACCGGGGTTTCTTCTGCCATTTTTTGCTCCAAATTTCAGTCCATTGCCTGAATGAAAATTCAAAGGCAGGTTTTTATTTTTATAAAATTACATAAGTCCAAGCTGCGAAATAACTTGATCTGTAATATCAACAGAAGAACTGTACCACAAAATTGCGTTTGACTCCTGAAGATTTAAAATCATGCTGTAGCCGCCAGTTTCCGCAACACGAGCAAGCGTATCATAAAGCTTTTTGTAGAAACTGTTATTTTCCTGAAGCGATTTCTTCAAAGACTCAAGCTCTATGTTTTTTGCATTTGTATATTCGTTTATAAAATCTGATTTTTTTGTAATCTGCGCTTCAATTTTCATAGCTTCTGTGTCATTGCCTTTGCGCTCAAATTCTATTTTCTGATCATTTAAACGCTGAAGTTCTGCAACAAGACGATCGATTTCTCTTTTAAATTCTTCTTTTTTATTTTCGTAATTTCTTACAGGAGCTGAATTTCTAAAATACGCCTGATAAACTTTTGCAGTATCTACAACAGCGAATTTTGTAATCTGCTGCGCAAATGAAAACGCCGCTGAAAAAATTCCAAGCAAAGCAAAAACAGCAATTCTTTTTGTAAAAAAAACTTTCATAAAAACTCCAATTAATTTTAAATTTCCGGCGAAAAAAACTAGCGGTTTGTCATGCTGAAGGAAAGAACGAAATTCCAGTTTTTTCTCCAGTTGTAATCTCCGTCTCCGTCCTGATCAGTGAACACAGGAGAACCGTCTTTGATTTTAAATGTGTTTGCAAACAACAGACGCAAAGGAAACTGCTGAATAGAAAATCTAAAGCTCGGACCAAAACTAAAGTACCAGTCATCTTCTTTTAAATTAAAGAACTGATAAGGCTCATCTGTAATTGCAACTGCATCGCCCCAAAGGTCAAGCGAGAAAATTCCCGGAATCACAGGCATTCTAAGTTCAAGTGAATTGCACCACAAAGCTTTTCCGCGGCCTTTGTCTGAATTGTAAATTGTCCATCCGCGTCCATTGAACATTCCGTCTATATAAAGCTGGTTGTTCTTTTTTATTGTTGAATCCAAAGCCGAGAACTGGAACGAAAGTCCAGAATATCCCATAAGAACAAGCTTCAATGCCCAGCTGTCTGTTATAGGTTTATTTACAAGAGTGAAATATTTTTCAGCCTTTGTATCTGTGCGCAAATAAAATTCTGTTTCTCCCCAGTCAGGAGCAAAAGGTAAAAATCCTTCATGAACAAGTCCGTACCAAGAAAGACGCTGGCTTGCAAACCATCCGCTTGAAGGATCCCACGAAATGTTTCTTCCGTCCATAGAAAATGAAGTCCAGATAGAATTGCGAGGCTCCCAGTTATCCGAATACTGGCTTATTGAAGTATCATAAGGAATCCAAAGCGAATCATCGTAAAGGTTGTTAATAAGGCTACTCGTAACGCCGCCAGAAAGTGTAAGAATCGCAAAGTTCGGAGTCCAGCGATGACCTAAAGAAAGTCCAAGGCTAAACTGATTCTGCTCATACTGCATATAATAATAGTCATTGTCAATGTCGCCGCTCGGAAGAATCTTATCCCTTAAAGCGTAATTGTTTGAATGAGAATAACTAAGAGAAATATTTGTGCTTATAGGTTTGTTGAAAAGCCAGCTCTGTCCATAACTTAAAGAAACAGACTGCTCATTTGTGGAAAGTGTTGTTCCAATAGAAGCAAGTTTTCCTTCGCCAAAAATATTTGAATCCTGAATTCTTGCAGTAAGCGCAATCGGAATTTCTCCAGGATCTGAAACTCCGCTAAACGTAAATCCAAAGTCAAGAGAAGTCGTGCTCTGCTCTTCCACAGTGAAAACAATATCAACAAGATTTTCTTCTGAGCCTTGAAGAACTTCCGGGGAAACAGCAGAAAAATACTGAAGGTTGTAAAGATTTCTCATTCCGTTTGAAATTTTTGCATTTGAAAAAATATCGCCTTCTTCAATCGGAATTTCACGGCGGATAACAAAATCCTTTGTTTTTTCATTTCCTTTTATAAGAATATTTTCAATATGGCTTCTAGGATTTTCTTGGATTCTGATTGTATATGAAATAACCTTGGATTCTGCATCTTTATTTATATCAGTTGCAAACCTGTTTGATGTATAGCCGTTTTCATAGTACAAGTTCTGAATATTCATTCTTGTTTCTTGAAATTTTGTTTCGTTGTAAACCGCGCCAGTTTTCAGGGTAACGAGATTTTCAAGTTCTTCTGTTGTAAAAACATGGTTTCCGTCAAAAGTAATTCCGCCGAAGTTATACTGAATTCCTTCCTGAATTTCAAAAGTTATTTCAATTTCCTCGCGGTTCTTTTTTTCATTGTACGAAGTTTGTTGATCAATATTTACAACTTTTGCATCTGCATATCCGCGGTTCTGATAATAAGCAACAATTGCTCTGGAATCCGCAGACAAAGATGATTCTTGAAACGAGCCTTTCTTAAAAAGTCCAGCTTCTTTTAATGAGATTTTTCCTTTGAGAGTTTTTGAAGAAACAACTTGATTTCCTGCAAAGCCAATGCTCTTTACAACTGTCTGCCGGCCTTCCCTGATTTTGAAAGTAACATAAGCTCCGTCGTCTCGCATTTCAAAAGAAGATTCCACGGAGATTTTTGTATAGCCTTTTTCAATGTAATAATTTCTGATGGCTCTTTCATCTTCAAGAACTTTGCTTTCTACAAAAATGTCTTTTGCCTTTAAGGAAATTTTTGACTTTAAATCAGCGTCATGAATGTATCTGTTCCCGTCAAAATTCAGTTTCATAACGACAGGACGTTCAACAACACTCAATATAAGATTTACAGTTTTTCCATTGTCGGCATTTTTTGCAGCCTTGATTTCAACATCATCAAAATATTCAAGTGAAAAAACTCTGTCATAAAGCTCGCTGATTAAATCATCAGAAAAAGGCTTGCTTATAAAACTGCTTGTAACGCCGTCCAAGTCGCCTTGCTTTACATTTTTCAGATTGTCAAAAACTATATTTTTTATAGGCTTTCCGTAAAACCAGTCTTCCGAATCTGTCTGAGAAAAAACAGGAGCAGCAGAAAAAATCGCCGCAACACAAAAAACAGCAAACACAAAAAAAGTGTTCTTAACGCGCATAAAATAAAGTCCTCTATATCGTTAGAATGATACACGCCATGACAGTGTAATAGAAGTTGCCTGTGTCCACGATTGCTGGAGCTCGCCCAAGTCAGGAGCAAAATTCCATCTTATGTTGGCAAAAGGCGCTTCAAATTCCAAACCGATTTCCGGCTGAAAAACAAGACCGCTGCCAGAAACTCCGCCAGAATCAACTTTAGTCTTGTCATAAGTCCAATGCAGCAAAGCATCAGCATAAATGTCATTGCCGAAGTATTTACCAATATAAACAGTCGAATTGTCAAATAAGTTACCAATTATAGAATTATTATCAGAAGCTCTGTTCATATTGAGTCCCTGCATAATTGAATTCTGCAGGATAGTGGTTCTGACAGAAAATATATCAAAATTACTCAAATCACGCAATGCACTTTCAATTTTTCTAAGAAGCGTAACCTGAACTCCATAATCGCCTGCCGCAACAAGAAAGTTTCCAACAGAAGACGCATCGCCTGAAGCAATCTGCCCCAAAATTTCCATAATTTCATTTTCAGATTTTGCAGGACTAGAAGAAAGAACCGCATTGAATCTTGAAATATTCTGAGAAATTGCGGAAAGCGTGATTGTAACAGGATCACCGTTTGTATCGTGCTCACGAGTTTCCGCGCGTACAGTTATAACAGGATCAAATTTATTCTGGGTTTCATCCAAAATCAGCTGGCCTTGCTTAAGATAAAAGTTCCGGCTTAAATATGAAACTTCTCCTCCGCGCAAAACAATGTCGCCTTTTATTCCCCAAAGTCCAGTCGCGGTATCAGCATTTACAGAAATCGGAGTTGATGGAGCAACAAGGCTTCTAACCAGCGGATTTATTGCAATCTGAACTTTTCTTCCAATCATCAAATCCAAGTTTATGGAAAAGTCAATGTCATTTGACGCGGCAGGCTTTTTCTTCTGATTAAAATCAGATGCATTCATAGAAACTGAAAGTTCAGCATTTCGCAAGCCAACAGAACCGTTCAAACTTACAGAACGATCTTCCATAATAAGAGAAGCGTCTACAGAAGTGTAGCCTTTTATTCTAAAGTACGAAACTTTTGAGTCAATCGGAATATCCTCGTCTTCCAAAGTCGCAAGGTTCAGTTCAAGAGTTCCAAGCGACCATCTGTCCAAAGAAACAACCGCATTCGCCGCAAGAATTCCGTCCTTGATTTTAAAGTTTGTTTCTGGAATTGAAATTTCTTCCTGAGAAAAATCCACATTCATTTCGGCACTTGTAAAATGATCTGGAACAAACTGCGGAAGATTAAAATCAACATCAGAAACAACAAACCGTCCGTCCAGATCAGGATCTGTTATTACTCCAGACAAATTTAAATTTCCTTCAACAATTGCAGAATATATAGAAAAAAGTTTTGTATTAAAAATGCGGGCGCATCTTGAAACGTCCCAGAATATGTTTTCAAAATCAAGATCAACAATTTGTTTTTTTACGCTTCCGTTCAAATCAAAATGAAGAGGCTTGTCTTTTCCAACAGAAAAACTGATTTTTCCATCATCAAGAATTTCTCCAAACGCGCCAAGATTTTCGTCAGTAATAATATCAAATCTTCCAGGAGAGCGGATTACAGAAAATTTAAATGGAACAAAATCTGTAATAAGCTCGCTTTCAACAGAAGCAAAAGTTGTTTCAACTGAATATGCTTCCGGAAAAAAGCCTTCTGGATTTTCAGAAAGATTTGAAAGCGCAAGTTCAATTCCTGTTTCAATCTTCTTTTCTCCAACATGAGCCCTTGCTTTTAACGAAGCTGTTCCATCAAAAGTTTCAAAGTCAACATTTGAAGAAACTGAATCTATCTGAAAATTTTTCCATGAAATGTCCGCGCTTGAAATTGTAAAAATATTTTCTATTAAAGAAGCCTCTGCCGATGCCGTTAAATTTGAACCGCCAAGCAAGACAGAAGAATCTATTAATTTTGCAGACAAATATGGATTTTCAAAAGTTCCGCTTGCAGACAATTCCGCATTTAAAACATTATTTTCATTTTGCCTCAAAAGAAAACGGCTAAAAGGAAACGACTCGATTTTTGCTCCTGCTGAAAAATAAAAGTCACGTTTTAAATTGTCTGCTGAAAAAATTTCTCTCATAGGATTTGTAAGCTCAACCTGAAAAGAAATTTTTTCAGAACTTTTTGAATCTTTCAGCTGAACAGACAAAGTTGAGCTGTCAAAAATTTTTTCATTTATATTCCAAAAAGCATAGCCTTCGCCTTCCAATTGCGCAAAAGAATCTTTGTAAACAACGCTAGAAGCAAGGAAACTTTTTTCATTTACCTCGCCTTTTATGGCAAGTTCCGGCTTCAAACGGAATTTTCCAGAAAGTTCAGAAGCGGAAAAATTTTCAATAAAAAAGTTCCAGTCATCTTTTGACAAAACTGAAAAATTGGAATCCAAAGAAAATGCAACCGTAAAATCATTTACAGAAACAGGCAAGTCTTTAAAACGCAAAGAGCCGTCTATAAAGTTTTTAAAGTCAACAGCGACATCAAGACCGTAGTCTCCAGAAATATTTAGCCAGTCTCCAAAAACAAAAAGTCCATTAAATGCATAAGGAATTGAATTGAAACTAAAATCAGAAGAAAATGTCATCTGGCTTTTTGGAAATTCCACGTCAAGACCGCCAGATGCGCTCAATGAATTTTTTCCATAAATCAAATCAGCCTTGCTTACTTGAACAGAAGTTCCTGATTTTCCGCCTGCGCCATCAACAGACAAAAGCAAAACTTCTCTGTCTTTTTTTGTGTTGGCAAAAATCGCAAGCGGAGAATTGTAATTGTAGTCTTTAAAATCTGTGGCAAAATAAGCTTCAATATTTGAAATATAAGGCTCTGAAATTTCAACAACTTTGTTTAAAACATTTTTTCCATTTTTTTCCGTAAAAAAAGCGCCAGTCTTAACTCCTGTTTCAACAAAGAAATTTTTCAATTCAGCAGAAGCCTGAAGATACATATTTTTTCCAAGCTGAAGACTTCCGCTCGCATTTACTCTGCCTGGTTCGCCGTATTCAAGATGAGAATAATCGCTAGCTTCAAACACAAGCTCAATAGACATTCCAAGCGCTGAATATCCTTGAAAAGCTGTAAAGCAACTGTAATCTCCAAAATACAATTGCGGAATAAAAAAATCAAACCCCTTGTCTTTTCGCGGTTCAAAAAAAATTTCACCGGAAATTTTATTTCCATTAAAAAAAGCATAATGCTCAAGATTCAAATATCCAGAAGGCTGAAGTTTTGGAATATAAAAAGAACCCTCAAAAGTTCCCTGAACAACTCCGCCAGACGCAGAAATTTTTTTTACATTTATATCAGTATTATTTCCAGAAGCTTCAACATTTAAAGTCTGCGTGTTTTTTGAAAATCGCTTAGGCAAGGAAAAAAAAGTTTTTGACTGCCAATTATATTTTAACGATTTTAAATCAAATGAAAATTCTGAATCAGTTGAAAAAATAGTTCCTCTAAAAAAATTCGCAACAGGATGAAGTTTTTGAGTTCTAACAACTTTTAGCGGATCAAAAGAATTTGACTTTAACTTTGCTAAAATTTTTTTTGAGCTGACATCAAAAGAAATCATCGTGGAAAAAGGAAAAACTTCACGAACAGAAAATATTTCAATCTTAGGACTTTTATAAGCCGCAAGAAATTCAAGTTTCCGAAGAGAAACATCAGCCTTAGAATAATTATCAAGTTTTACAGTGCATGAACTTCCAGAAACAGAATTTAAAATCCTCCCGTTCAAAACAAAAGTCGTTCCAAAACTTCTTTTGCCAAAATGAAACAAGAAATTTCCTTCTGACTTTAACCATGCATCAATAGAATTTTCGTTTTTTCCAAAGTAAAAATTCTTTAATGACAAAGAAAAACTTTTATTTTCCGCAGTAAAATTTAATTTAAGATTTTTTATCTGAACATCAAGAGGAAGAATAAAGGCAATTTTTTTTAGCAAGGATTCAACTTTCTCAAAAGAAATTTCAGTTGAATTATTTTTTTCTTCCGAAACATTTTTTGCAGGATTTTTTTTGTTTTCAATATTTACAAAAGCATCTTTTAGCAAAAGTTTTTCAAACGCATTTTCAAAATCGCCTTTTAGAATTTTTGGCAAACTGAAATAAACATAAATTTTATTTACAAAAATAATTTGCTGCCCATTTTTTGAGTCCGAAGCCTCTATACCTTTTATGCAGATTTTTGATAGAATGGACGGTGATAAAGATTTGTATGAAATCTTCATGCCAGTATTTTTTTCAAGCTCCAGCACAATTTTTTTCTCATAGCTTCTGATTGCTCCGTCAACTTTGCTATAAACAGGTTTCATCGCAGCAACAAAAGACGCAGCTATCAAGAGAAAAATAAGAATGCCAATGCTTGTCTTTAACACTTTGGATTTCATAAAAAATCTCGCTTATATTTTAACAGAAAACATTATTTGAGGAAATGCCCGACTTTAGGCAACGGAGCTGATTATATGGTTTTAGAAAATTTTATTGTGTTCGAAGGAATTGACGGAGCAGGAACAACAACTCAGCTAGAAGTTTTAAAATCGAAAGCTCCACAATTTTTATTTACAGCAGAACCAACATCTTCAGAAACTGGAAAATTTCTTCGCAAAATGCTCAAAGGCGAAATTCAGGTTACAAACGAAACCGCCGCCTATATTTTTGCCGCAGACAGAAATGAACATATAAATGGAAACTATATAATAGAAGAAAACAAACTAATTACAGGAATAAAATCCGCCTGTGAAAAAGGAAAAATCGTTGTGAGCGACCGCTATCTATTTTCAAGCCTCGCATACCAAAGCATAGATTGCTCACCAGAAATTCCTCGGACACTGAATAAATTTTTTCCATTGCCGCGGCTTCTATTCTTTTTCGACATCGAGCCGGAAATTTCACTAAAAAGAATTTCATCAAGAGGACAAAAAGAAATTTATGAAAAAATAGATTTCTTAAAAAGAACAAAAGAAGAATACGAAAAAGTTCTTGCGGAATACAACGGAACAGAAATCAGCAAAGAAATGAAAATAGTCCGCATAGACGCAACAGCTGACAAGGAAAAAATCAGCCGGAAAATTGAAGAAGAAATAAATTCAATTTACAAAATATTCTAAAAACAACAGGCATTTTCTCCGATATTCAAAAGGTGGAAAAGTCTTTTTTTAAAGCAACCAAAATTTTATTTTTGCTTCTCATCGCGCTTCTTTTTTCAGCAGAAAAAAGCAATGCTTATATGGTTAAATATAAAGAAGATTTTTACAAGCTTTATCACGTTCATTATCAGCAGCAACCAGATGACTGCATAGAAAATATTTACTGGCTGGAAAAAGCAGTTAAAGCAGATTTTTGCAATCCTCTGTACGCATACACAAAAATTGAAAATGAACTTCAATGGGAAAAATACCGTTATCTTTTTCAAATGCACTTGAATTTAAAATTAATAGAACAGCACTTGCGGCTTGGACGAATTTACGATAAAAACGCCGCGTATTTTTACGACGCTCCCTGGAAAGATGAATATCTTCGCAATCTTGAAAAAGCAAAAACTTGTTATGAAGCAGGATACATTTACTGGCAGGAAGCTTCGCTTTGGGCTGAAAAAGCAAACATCGGGAAATTCAAATTCTTATTTTTGACAGGAATTCAAAACTGGGAAGATGAACGTGAACGGATAAATTCAGGCTCTTTAGATTACAAAAAAACTTTAGACCGGGAACTAAAAAGACTTAACAAAGTTATAGACGATTTAAAATCAATGGAAACGAAAAGATACTAACTTTTTAAATACCAATTCACTATCCATTTTAAATCTGATATACTTTGAAAAATGTCCTTAAACTGCAATGAAATAAATTTAATATTGAGCGAACTCAACATTGAAGGTTCCTTTATACAAGAAATAATCCAACCGGGCTACGATACGGTTTCATTTAAAATTGTCGGAAAAGCAGAACCTTGCAATATTGTAATTTGCACATCGCCTCAATCATGCAGAATAAACAAAACAAATTTAAAATCTCCTAAAAATGAAAAGCCGTTAAGATTCAATGAGTTTTTAAAATCACGTGTTCAGGGAATGAGAATCAACTCATGCAAGCAGCTAGGACTTGACAGAATTGTAAAATTCGATGTTTCAACATGGAAAGACAGACTTTTTATTTATGCCCGGCTTTGGTCAAATGCGGCAAATATTATTGTAACAGATGAAAATGGAAAAATTCTTGACTGCTTGTACCGCCGGCCTACAAAAGGCGAAGTTACAGGCGGATTTTTTATTCCGCAAGAGAAAATCCCAACAGAAGAAGAAAAAGAACTTTCACTTCAAAAGTTTCCTATAAGAACATTTGACAATGAAGAGTTTTTCAAAGGCAAAGAAACACTTTCCTTCAATGAAAAAATCAATTTGTATTACACAGAATGCGCCGGAAAACTTTCAAGAGAAAGCCTCCTTGTTCAAGCCGAAAAATGGTACAATGTAAAACGAAGCAAAATGGAAAATGCGCTTCAGCATCTTATAGAAAAAAAATCAGAATTTGAAAACGCAGGAAAGCTAAAACACACTGGAGACTTGATTCTTTCATTCGCAACCCAAATCAAAGGCTCTTACTTAGATTGCACGGACTACAACACAGGCGAGCAACTTCACATCAGGTTGAATGAAAAACTGACTCCGCAGGAAAACGCCGCATCTTACTATGAGCAATACAAAAAAGCCGTATCTGGAATAGAGTCTCTTGAACACGACATTGAACTTGCAAAAAAAGCAATCGCTTCTCTTGATGAAGAATACAATCGGATAATTTCAGAAAAAAACACTCTAAAGATCGAACAGCTTCTTCGGCATGACACAAAACCAAAACAGCAAATTCAAAAAAAACATCCTGGACTTCATTATGAAATTAACGGCTGGACAATAATCGTTGGAAGAAACTCTTCTGAAAATGACGAGCTTCTAAGACATACTGTAAAAGGCCATGATATGTGGCTTCACACAAGAGATTACGCCGGCGGATATGTTTTTATAAAGGCACAAAAAAACAAAACCATTCCTCTTGAGATTCTTCTTTACGCAGGAAACCTTGCAGTCTATCATTCAAAAGCAAGAAAAAATAAACAGGCAGATTTATACTATACGCAGGTAAAATTTTTGCGCCGAGCAAAAAACGGTCCAAAAGGCCTTGTGCTTCCAACTCAGGAAAAAAACTTATTTATAAAAATCGATGATGAAAAATTAAAACGCCTTGATGAAATTGAAAAGGCAAGCGCAATTCTATAGAATAGAAAACCGAGGAATCAAATGACAATATCTAAAATTCTTGAACAAAAAAAGACGCTTCTATCATTTGAAGTTTTTCCGCCAAAGCAGCAGGCAAATTTTGAAAATACAGTTAGTGCGGCAAAGGAGCTTTGCAATCTGAATCCTGACTTTATAAGCGTAACTTATGGAGCCGGAGGAACAACCAGGGAAAACACAGTTGAAATAGCCTCCAAGATTTTATCATTTGGAATACCAGCCCTCGCGCATCTTACTTGCGTTGGAAACACAATTGACGAAGCTAAAAATATAATTTCTCAAATGAAGAAAAATGGAATTGAAAATGTCCTTGCATTGAGAGGAGACATTCCACAGGGAATTTCAAACCCATTAAGCAAAGAACTTGAGCACGCGAATGTCCTTGCAAAAATCTTAAAGGATGAAGGCTTTTGCGTTGGAGGAGCCTGCTATCCAGAAGGACACCCGGAAAGCCATAACAGACAAGAAGACATAGACAATCTAAAATACAAAATAGATGCTGGCGTTGACTTTCTTACAACACAAATGTTTTTTGACAACAATATGCTCTATAGCTATCTCTACCAAATTCAGTCAAAGGGAATTCGTGTTCCGGTTTTTGCAGGAATCATGCCGATTACAAACAGCAATCAAGTTTCAAAAATGGTGAAACTTTCATCTGCATATATTCCGGCAAAACTTCTTTCTATTTGCGACCGTTTTTCTGAAAGTCCAGAGGCAATGCGCCAGGCAGGAATTGCTTATGCAACAGACCAAATTATAGATCTTATTTCAAACGGAGTAAGAGGCATTCATATTTACACAATGAACAAGCCTTCTGTTGCTCAAGAAATTTATAGAAACGTTGACAAAATTATTTCCGCAACAAACAGCTAGCAAAAGGAGATTCTCTTGAGCGAATTTAAGAATTTTCTATTTAATAAAATACAAAAACGAGAGCCTGTTTTTTTTGACGGCGGAATGGGAACAATGATTCAAAAAATTCCAGGTCTTTCCTACTCTATTCCAGAAGACCTGAATTTTTACAATCCAGAAGCAATAAAAGAAATCCATAAAAAATATATACTCGCAGGAAGCAACATTTGCACCACAAACACATTCGGAGCAAATCCTATAAAACTTGAAAACGCATCTCATTCAGCACAAGAATTTATTGAAAAAGGAATTACTCTAGTAAAAGAAGCAATTGCTGAATGCAAAAAACAAAACAAAAATATAATCTGCTTTACCGCATGGGATTCAGGGCAAATTGGAAAACTGCTTGAGCCAAACGGACCTCTTACATTTGACGAAGCATATAACTCATACAAAGCAGCCGCCATTGCCGCAGAAAAATCAGGCGCAGATCTTGCAATAATTGAAACAATGAGCGACCTTTATGAAGTAAAAGCCGCAGTCCTTGCAATCAAAGAAAATACAAATCTTCCTGTCATAACAACAATGACATTCCAGCCAAACTTTAGAACTTTAACAGGAGCAGACGTTCTTACTTGCATAACTTACCTTGAATCTCTGCACGTTGATGTTCTTGGTTTTAATTGCGGCGGAAGCCTTGAAGAAGACATAGAACTTGCCAACCAATTCTGCAAATATTCACACATTCCAATTCTTTCCCAGCCAAACGCAGGGCTTCCAGAAGTTATAAACGGAAAAGATGTGTTCAAGGTAACTCCAGAAGAATTCACAAATGCACAGAAAAAAATCCTTGAATCTGGAGTTTCAATTTTTGGAGGATGCTGCGGAACAACTCCAGATCATATAAAAACAATGACAGAAAAACTTTCTGAAAAAAAATTGAAGGAAAACAAGGGAAAGTTCAAGTCATTTGTCTGTTCCTATAACAAAACTGTTCAGGCTGGAGGAGTTGCAGGACCTGTAATCATCGGCGAGCGCATAAATCCAACTGGAAAAAAGAAATGCAAGGAAGCGCTCCAGAACAACGATATGCAGTTCGTTATTGACGAAGCAGACAGCCAGATAAATTCAGGTGCGCATATTCTTGATGTAAACGTCGGACTTCCTGGAATAAATGAAAAAGAAATGATGCTTCAAGCGGTGAAGTCAGTACAGAAAATTTTCAATACACCGCTGCAAATTGACTCAAGCGAAAGCGATGTTTTGGAATATGCGTTAAGATATTACAATGGAAAAGCTCTTGTAAACAGCGTCAATGGAAAGCAAGAAGTCATGGACAAAGTTTTTCCGCTAATAAAGCATTATGGCGGTGCTGTTGTTGCGCTATGCATAGACGAAGACGGAATTTCCCCGACTGCGGAAGGAAGAGTAAAAGTCGCTGAAAAAATAATTCAGGAAGCCGCTAAATATGGAATACCTGTAAGAGACATTTTTATTGACACACTCACGTTGACTGTAAGCTCAGAACAAAAAGCATCGCTTGAAACTGTAAAAGCAATCAGAATCTTAAAAGAAAAATTCGGAAAAGAAGGAATCCAGTTCGTTCTGGGAGTTTCAAACATTTCATTTGGTCTTCCAAGAAGAGATATTATAAACTCAAGATTTTTTATGCTTGCACTTGAAGCAGGGCTTAGCGCGGCAATTATAAACCCGGCAAGCGTTCCGATGATGGACACCTATAGAGCTTACAGAGCTCTTGGATGCTTTGATGAAAACTGCCTTGACTACATTCAAACTTACACAGGAACTCTTGATCCTACAACTGAAAAATCTCGCCAGAAGATTCTTTCGGATGCAGTCAATGATGGAACTATTTCAATTCAAATAAACGGAACGCCTATCGCATCTCCTAAAAAAGAAGCAGAAAAAAAAAACACCTTAACTGAAAGTAATTATTCAGAAAAAAATGCGGAAGAAAAGGAACTTATACAGATAATAGAAAAAGGCTTCAAGGACAAGGCATCAGATGTAACAGCCAGGCTTCTTGAAAAAAATGATCCTGTAAAAATAATTGACAACTGCATAGTTCCAGCTCTTGACAATGTAGGAAAAGATTTTGAAACCGGGAAAAAATTCCTTCCGCAGCTTTTGCTTAGCGCAGAAACAGTGGGCAATTCATTTCTTAAAATAAAAGAAACACTTGCAGCATCAGGAAAAGAGCAGGAAGAAAAAGGAACTATAGCAATTGCAACTGTCTTTGGTGATATTCATGATATTGGAAAAAACATCGTCAAGGCAATGCTTGAAAACTATGGCTACAAAGTAATCGACCTTGGAAAAAATGTTCCGGCAGAAACAGTTGTAAAAACAGTTATAGAAAATAAAATCCAACTTGTAGGCTTAAGCGCGCTAATGACTACAACGGTCGCTAATATGGAAGAAACTATAAATCAGCTTCATAAAGCGTTAAAAGAAAATAATTTGGAATGTAAAATTGTAGTAGGCGGCGCAGTTTTAACACCAGACTATGCAAAAAAAATCGGAGCTGACTTCTATGCAAAGGACGCAATGGAAACAGTATCAGTAGCAAAGGAAGTTTTTGGAAAATGAAAGAAGAGAACCTAAAATACAAGTTCAAAATTAAAAATGCAAAGAAGCCAACTCAAAAGAAAATCAAAAAGACTATAGGAAGAACATTAAAAAGCTTTAATGTTCTATATGCCTATGCAATGTTCATTTTTCACTGGACAGGTTTAAAATATTTTGCAATTTTTATTTTAAATGTAATACAAAAATTCTTTATAGTTCAGTATCTTGAAAAATTCCACATAATACACATTCCAGTAAAAAGAGTAGACCACAAGCTGGATTCAAAAATTCCATTCAAGCCGGAATTCGCGCAATGCTATCTTGACTTTGTAAACTACTGGATTCGTCCTATGTGCATGACGATGAAACGCTACGGAAGTTTTGAAGGAATCAAGCTCAGCGCGGAATACGTTCGCTACATGATTATGCTTTACAAGGAGGCTTATAAAATTTACTCGCATTGTCTTACAACAACAGCACGCCCAAAGCCAACAACAAAAGCATCAAAAGGCATTCAGTTTTGGGATCCGCATTATCTTTGCGTGCCAAGCCTGCACATTGCGATTGTTGTTCTTACAATCGGATTTTATAAAATGCTTTTTGAACGTGAAGAATTTACAGAACCAGAAAAAGAACAATGGAACAGCGAGCTTTACACTCACGGAATCGAAATTGCAGAATCAGTTTTATACATGAAGCAGCATAGCGTAAACTGCATTTCTGCGGCAATATACATGGTAACAAAAACCGCGCCTGAACTTTTAACAGAAGAAATGTCCATTGAATTTATTGACTCAATGTTTAAAGATTCCATTTATGTTGAAAAATCTGACTCAAAAGAAATTACAAGCTACATAAAGGAAATGTACAAAAATTTAATGGAGCAAAGCAAAAACTTCGATGACTGGACAGTTCCGCTTAAAGAGTGGCTAAAAAATTATCAAAGCCAAACGCAAAATTAAAAAAGCTATTTTGCTGAAATTTTCATAAGCTTCAAGCTGCCTTTTATTTCAACAGACTCTCCAGGCTCAAATGCAAAAATATCTTCCGCATTTGCAGTAAGTCCGTTTACAGTTCCGCTTCCCTCAATCACAAAGCCAAGAACTACATCACGGGGATTTTTATTGCCGAGAGCATTTTCTATTTTTGAAGAATAAAAATCTTCAACATTGATTTCTTCAAGTGAAAAGTACGGACAAGAAAACGCCCCAGGGAAAGGCATGATTTTTCTTACGCTGCTGTCTTTTATACAGGCAATTCCTTTTTCTACATGGCACTCTCTTCCGCGACCCCAGTCGTACAATCTGTAAGTAATATCACTTGACTGCTGAACTTCCAAAAGACGCAAGCCGCCGCAGATTGCATGGACAGTTCCAGCCGGAATATAAATAAAATCTCCAGCCTTGACTTTTTCATAGCGCAGGCAATCCTGCAAAGAATTCGCTTCAATAGCTTTTCTAAGCTCGCTCGCGCTATAAACTCCGTTCAATCCGTAGACAAGTTCCGTGCCTTCTTTTGCAGAAAGAACATACCAGCATTCAGTTTTTCCGCGGCAGCGCTCATAAAGAGCAGCTTTTTCATCATCAGGATGAACCTGAACGCTCAAAGTTTTGTCGGCTTGAATAACTTTTACCAAAAGAGGATAATCACCGCCGCACAACTCAAAGAAATCCTTTTGAAATCCATTTTTATGCGTGGAAGCGATCCAGTTTTCATAGCCCCAAATTTTTTCAGACTTTATAGCGTTCAGTTTTTTCATTTAATGCTCCCAAAGCTTTGCAGGATAATATCCGTCTTCAATCTTCTTTGCAATTTCTTGCTTTACAATCTCGCGGTCCTCTGGATAAGTCATTCCAAACCACTTTTCAGAAGAAGTAAAGAATTTTATGCTGCCTTCGCCGTTCTTTACAATGTCGCTAGCTGCAACTGGCAGTAATGCTTCCGCTTTTAGCTCGCCAATTGAAGAAGCTTTAAAATTGTCCCAATATTTATGGAAACGCTCAAATGCCTTCAAGCTGAATCCAAAGAAATTCATGCTTACCCATTCTTTTCCTGTAAACGGAATTTCCTTGCCGTCAAGCTCGCTTATAATTCCATCGCCTTTGTAGCTGATTTTTGTATTTTCAACAATCGACTCAAGATAGCCGTCTTTTACAGAACAAACTCCGCGGCTAACAGAACCGCTTTTGCTCATGGTGTTTCCAAGAACGTAACCGACCATTGCATGCTCAGGAGAATCAGGGCTTATAGACGAAAGGTATTTTCCCAAAGTTGCAAATGCTTCTCTGCCATAATAGTCATCGCTATTTATTACAGCAAACGGAGCGTTTATCTTTTCTTCAGCGCAAAGAACAGCGTGAATTGTTCCCCAAGGCTTTGTGCGCGCAGAAGATTTTTCTGCCTCGCCAGCAGTCAAAAGAGAATCATGTGTCTGAAAAACATATTCCGCATCAAAGTTTCGGGCAACTCTGTCAAAAAGCCGCTCCCTAAAGTCTTTTTCAATGTCAGGACGAATTACAAATACAACTTTTCCAAATCCGCTTTTTTTAGCATCGAAAGTCGCAAAGTCCAAAAGACACTCGCCATGCTGACCTACAGAATCAATCTGCTTAACTCCACCGTAACGGCTTCCCATTCCAGCTGCAAGAACCAACAATACAGGTTTCATTTCTCATTCTCCCGTTAATTTAAATTTTTATACTTAAAGATACTTTATAAATTTTTAGCTGTAAAAAACTATGCAGTAACAGCCTCAAGCGCAATTTTCATCATGTTTGTAAAAGTAACCTGACGCTCTTCTGCGGAAGTTTCGCCGCCCAAAAGAATATGGTCGCTAACAGTAAGAACTGCCAAAGCCTTTCTCTTGAATTTTGCAGCAAGCGTATAAAGCTCTGCGGCTTCCATTTCCACGCCCATAACTCCATACTCTGCCCAAAGCTTCCAGTTTTCCTTTGGATCGTAAAACATATCGCTTGAAACACAAAGCCCTACATTCGGCTTTATGCCGATTTTTTCAGCAGCAGAATAAGCCTTTGTAAGAAGCTCAAAGTCCGCAACCGGAGCAAAATGGAGTCCGTTGAACCTCATAGTATTCAGCCCGGAATCCGAACACGCGCCTTCCGCAAGAATAACATCTCTAAGCGCAATATTTTTTTGCACAGCCCCGCAAGTTCCAACACGCACAGCTTTCTGCACATTGTAAAACTGAAAAAGCTCATTTACATAAATAGAAAGCGAAGGCTGCCCCATTCCAGTTCCCTGAACAGAAACTCTTTTTCCATTATAAAGCCCTGTAAATCCATACATTCCGCGGACTTCATTATAGCACTTGGCATCCTGCAAGAAATTTTCAGCAATAAACTTAGCTCTAAGAGGATCACCAGGAAGCAAAACTGCCTCTGCAATGTCTCCTTCTTTTGCATTAATATGTGTACTCATACTTAGAATTATAACATAAATTTTTATAAAACGATACAAAAATTACATAATCGGAATAATAAAGGCTTACTCAGACTGATAATTTACAAGAGTTGTAACGTTAAGATCTTCAAGCTTTTTCTGATAATTCAAGAAAGGAAGTCCTATAACGCCAAAGACATCCGTTGCCTTAGCTCCGCCCTGCTCTATCAAATTTGCAGCCGCCTTTAAAGTTCCGCCGGTTGCAATAAGGTCATCAACCAAAAGAATATTCTGGCCTTTTGAAATGTCGGCAGTGTGGACTTCAATTTCAGCAGTGCCGTACTCAAGCTCATATTTACAAGTATATGTTTTTCCGGGAAGTTTTCCTTTTTTACGAATCAAAATAAGAGGAATTCCCATTGCCTGGGCAAAAGGAGCAGCAAATACAAATCCGCGCGACTCAATTCCAGCTACAGCATCAATCTTTTTATCCTTGTAGAGTTCAACCATGCGCTCAATTGTATAGCGGAATGCTTCCGGGTGGCGAAGAACTCCTGTTATATCATAAAACAAAACGCCTTTTTTAGGAAAATCAGGCACGCGGCCAATTACTTTATCAAGAACCTCAAAATCTTTATTCATATTTACTCCAGAGTTTTTTATTATAAACTGAATACAGGCAAAATGCAAATATGAGTTTACTGACAGACTATGCAAAAATATTAAATACAGACAATCAACAGACATAAGTACTGACAGTCGGGTAGTAGTGCCGACTGCCTATACGTAACACAGTGGACTGTCAGTACCACTATGCCGGTACTGTAAATATATGTTTCTTTCCATATTATATATAATTCTAAAATTTGCATACAATGAAATCTCATTTTTACTATTTAACACAAACTGTTACAATGCTATACTTTGAGGCATGAGTAAAATCAAAATTATTTTTTTATCAGTTATGGCGCTGAATATTTCTTCTGCATTCGCCGCAGAACCAAAGCCACAATATGTTCAAGTGGATTCAGCAATTGTCAGAGCAAAGGCGTCCCAGTTTGCATCTAGCACAGGAACTTTAAAGCTTGGCGACAAAGTCAAAGTTACTTCAAAAGGAAAATCCTGGTCTTGCATTTTATCTGAAGATGGAAAAATTGAAGGCTGGCTTCCAAATTCGTCTTTAACAGCAAAAAAGCTGATTGTAAATGTAAGCGGAAAAACTTCCGCAAACGCAAAAGAACTTGGACTTGCAGGAAAAGGAATGGACAAGGCATTTGAAAAAGTTTACAGCCAGGCAAGTGAAATTTCGTTTGCACAAGTTGATAAAATTGAAGCAAATGCTTGTTCAGAAAAAGACGCAATTGCCTTTATAAAAGAAGGTCAGCTCAAGGCAGGAGGTGAAGAATAATGAAAAAGTTATTTAAGAAAATTCTTTGCGTTTGTATTCTTTCATCAATTTCTTTAGCAGCATTTTCCGCTGATATTTTTGGCGCATTAAATAAAGTCAACTCCGCTGTTCAAAAAAGCCAAGATGTAAAGAAAACTCTTGAGCAAGCCACCACTACAGTTGAATCAATTGACAGAGCTGCAGAACCTATTACAACGCAGGACTCATATTTTATCGGAAGAGCTGTCGCATCGAATGTGCTGACTGAATACAAACTTTACACGGCATCTCCAAAAGCAACAGCTTATGTTAATAAAATTTGCAAAGCAATCACAATGAATTCCGACACTCCAAAAATCTACAAGGATTATTGCGTTGCGATTATTGATTCAGATGAAATCAATGCGCTGTCTACAAGCGGCGGGCACATTTTTATTACAACAGGAATTTTGAAATGCTGCAATTCAGAAGATGAGCTAGCTGCAATCATCGCGCATGAAATTGCCCACATTCAGCTTAAGCATGCAACCACAGCAATCAAGACTGTAAGAACAACAGAAGCAATTTCAAATTCCGCAACAATGGCAAAAAACTACACAAAGCAGTTTTCAAATCTTAATCAAGAGGAAAAACAGTCTGCAGATTTTCTTACCAGTTCCAGCATTTCCATGATGAATATCATTACAGAAACTGGATATACAAAAGGCCAGGAATTCAAAGCTGATGAGAAAGCTGTTTCGCTTATGGCAGATGCAGGCTATGATCCAAATGCCTTGACTGATGTCTTGAAAATGCTCAAGACAAAAACCAGCGGCGAAGATTCAGGCTGGGGAAAAACTCATCCAAAGCCAGAGTCCAGAATCAGCAGTGTGCAAAAAGCTCTTAAAAACTTTACTTTTACAGGCATCTCAAGAGATGTCCGCCAGTCAAGATTTGAAAACGCTTTAGCAGGAATAAAATAATGAAACAAAAACATAAGCTTTGGACAAGAGCCATAATCATTGCATCTTCAAGCATTCTGATAACTTTAGTTTTTCACTTTTTAGGATTATTCAATGCTTTTGAAAACAAATCCTATGATCTTCGCATGATAAACGCGGCAAAATACAAGCAACCTTGTGAAGAAATATGTTTAATTATTGTTGATCAGGAAAGCATTGACTGGGCAAAAGAAAAATACAACTGGTCATGGCCTTGGCCTAGAGAAGCTTATGGAAAAATGATTGATTTTATTTCAGTTGGAAATCCTAAGGCAATTGCATTTGATATTCTTTACACAGAGCCTTCTGTATATGGAGAAGAAGATGATATTGCTTTAGGTATGGCGGAAGCAAGAAGCAAAAAAGTTATCCAGACATTTTTTTATTCCGCAGACGACTACGGAAAAACTTTAATGCCTGTAAAGCCAATCAATGACAATGCCGCTCTTTTAGGAAACATTACAAGCGCAAAAGACAACGATGACATTATCCGCCGCACTCGCCTTTTTGACACATTCAATGAAACTGAATATCCCACTCTTGGACTTGCTCCTCTTTTTCTAAGTGAAGAAGTTCCAGACTTTTCTTCTATTCCTGTACTGGACAACAACACTGCGCTTTTACGATTTACAAAATCCATCGACGACTATTTTCCATACAGTGCAAAAGATATTCTTGAAAGCCATGAGCTTTGGCTGCAAGGAAAAGAAAGTGTTTTATCTCCAGAGGATTTCAATGACCTTTATATTTTCTGCGCATATTATGCTCCGGGACTTTTTGACATCTGTTCAACGCCAGTCTCTCAAGTTTATCCGGGAGTTGGAATTCATATTACAACTTTGGACAATTACCTTACAGGCAGTTTTATAAAAAAAGTTCCATTCTGCATTTCTCTTTTGTGGCTGATTGCGCTTGCATTCTTTGCATCTTTGTTTGCTGTCATAAGTGAAAAAATTTCTCCACGGTTTTCTGCGGTTTTTATTTCAGCGGGAATCTTTGCAGGAATCGCAGTTTCAATTTTTGTGCCTGTAATTTTGTTCAACAACGGAATTTGGATTTTAATGATCTCACCTTTGTTTGCTTTTCTTATCTCGGAAATGGCAAGCGTTGTTGTAAGTTTGTCTGTAGAAGGAAAGCAAAAACGATTTATCCGTTCTGCATTTAGCCAGTGTCTTTCAAAAGATGTTGTTAATCAAATTATAAATGACGCTTCTTCATTTACCTTGGGAGGAAAGGAATTTGAAATGTCGGCGATTTTTACAGACATTCAAAAGTTTTCTTCCTTTAGTGAACTGCTCACAGCAAAAGAACTTGGATGCCTTCTAAACTTTTATCTTACAAAAATGTCCGACATCATAATTGATGAAAAAGGAACTGTTGACAAATACGAGGGAGATGCGATTGTTGCTCTTGTAGGCGCGCCAGTTGCAATGCCAGATCATGCAGTTCACGCTTGTGCCGCCGCAATAAAAATGAAAAAAGCAGAGCAAGTAATGAATCAAGATATTGTTCGCTATTCCAAAAATCCTAAGCCTTCATGGATGGAAGAAGCTTTGTATTCTGCATTTAAAACTCTTGTTACAAACAATAAGACAATTTTTACTAGAATCGGAATTAATTCAGGTGAAATGATTGCAGGCTATTTTGGTTCGGAAAAGAAAAAGAATTACACAATGATGGGCAACAATGTAAACCTTGCGTCCCGTCTTGAAGGTGTAAACAAGCAGTATCACACAAATGGAATTCTTATTAGCCAAAGCACAAAAGAATTGATTGGAGACAGATTCGTTGTGCGTTCTCTTGACCGTGTTCGGGTTGTAAACATCAACACACCGATTGGACTTTATGAACTTATTGAAGAAAAATCTCTTGCATCTCCAGAACTTCTTGATTATATGCAGAACTGGGAAAGCGCAATGGCTGAATTCAGCAACAAAAATTACACAAAAGCTAAAGAACTATTGTCTTCCCTTGCGAAAAAAAACAGCAATGACAACGTTGCAAAATATTACATTCATCTTCTTGACGACTATTTTCTTAAAGGAACTTTTCCAAAAGAAGCTGACGGTGAAGGAGTTGAATTCAATCCAGACGACGGAGTTTTCAAACTGCTTCAAAAGTAAAGAAACTGAATCAACCTTGCTTTTGAACCCTACACTTTTACTTCTATGCGACTCATGGAAATGCGTTTTTCTCGGACATTTTCAAGATAAGACTTCAGGGAAGAAGCGTTGTTTTTTTCTATAAATCCTTTTAGCTCATTAAGAGATTTTTCAAAATTTTCAATGTGAAGCAGAAGCTCTTTTTTATTTGCAAGGAAAAGTTCTGTCCACAAAGGAGCATTAATCATGGCGATTCTAGTCAAGTCCTCAAAGCTTCCGCCGCCAAAAGCCGTTATCTTGGAATCTTCCGCACTATCAACAAGCGCGCTCGCAATGACATGGCAAAGCTGGGAAGTAAAAGCAATTTTATGGTCGTGAACAAAAGCATCAGTTTCTACAATCCTGGTAAATCCCATAAGCGAAACAAGCTGCTTAAAGAGTTCCAGATTTTCGATTTTATTCTGTTTTAGCGGCATTAAAATGTAGTTATGATTCTTAAAAATTGAACCACATGAATTTGCATAGCCTTCCTTTTCGCTACCAGCCATCGGATGCCCCGGAATAAAATCAAACCCACCGGAAAGAATTTCATTCAGGCGAGAAAATATTTCAGACTTGACTCCGCTTATGTCCGTTACGATTGAACCGGGCTTAAAATTATTTTTGTGCTGAATTAAAAATTCCAAAGTCGCATGAGGATAAAGGCACACAAAAACAAAGTCGCACTGGCAAAGCATAGAGTCAACTTTGCTGATAAGAAAAGTTTCATCCGCAATGTGCTGTTCTCTCGCCAAGGAAAGGGATGCTTCATTTATGTCCGCAGCAAGAATCTTTCCGCTGGCAGAAGAAACTGAAAGCACATTTTCCCTGATTGCCTTTCCAAGAGAGCCGCCCATAAGACCGAATCCAACAATTCCATAAGTCAAGTCTGATAAATTTTTCAATTTGAAATCCTTCTATTGTTGAGCTGCCGGAACTTTTTTTCTTATTAAAAATCCGGCATTTTTTTACATAGTTTTTCCTTCAACAGCCGCATATTTTCCAAGCTTAATCATGAGTTCTTCAAACTGACTAGGTGGAAGCTGCTGGCTTGCATCGCTCCAAGCCTTTTCAGGGCAGCAGTGAACTTCAATTTCAAGTCCGTCAGCACCGGCGGCAACAGCAGACTGGGCAAGAGTTCCTACCATCCATCTGATTCCGCAGGCATGGCTTGGGTCAATCACAACCGGTAAGTGTGAAACTTTATGAAGATAAGGAACTGCGCTTACATCAAGGCAGTTGCGTGTATATCCGTCATAAGTTCTAATTCCGCGCTCGCAAAGAATGACATTTTCGTTTCCGTTGGCCATTATATATTCCGCGCTCATCAAAAGCTCGTTGATTGTTCCAGAAAGACCGCGCTTAAGCAGAACCGGCTTATTAAATTTTCCAAGTTCCTTCAGAAGGTCAAAGTTCTGAAAATTTCTTGCTCCAACTTGAATCAAGTCAACATTTTCAAAATTCTTAAGTTCGCTGATTGCCATAAGCTCCGTGCAGATTGGAAGCCCTGTTTCTTTCTTTGCTTTTTCAAGAAGCTTTATACCTTCCTTTCCAAGCCCTTGAAAACTATAAGGTGAAGTTCTTGGCTTGTATGCGCCGCCACGTAAAATTCTTGCTCCGGCTTTTTTTACAGCAAATGCCGCATTCATAATCTGGTCTTCAGTTTCAACAGCGCAAGGACCTGCGATTACAGGAACAGTTTTTCCGTCTCCAATTTTACATTCAATAACGCCGCTCTGCCCTGTTCCGATGCAGACAACTGTATTTTCCGGATGGAATGAACGGCTTGCCATTTTATACGGTGCGCTGACACGCTCCGCAGTTTCAACTATATCATTTGCAAGGAAATCCTCTGGAACAAGTTTTGAAGTATCGCCTAGAAGACCAATAATAGTCTTGTCTACTCCAGTCGAAATATGAACGCCAAGACCTTTCTGCTTAACCTCTTCAACAAATTCATTGATTGCCGGCTCTGTCGCGCCTTTCTTTAAAATCACTATCATACAAAAACCTCCGAAATTTAAACCGTCTGGCAAAAAAAAGAGCCTTCCACTGCGGAAGGCTCCATTATTTTACCAGTTATACGGCAAACACAATGCTCGCTATTATCTAGCGAAACTTCCGCAAGGCACGAGAAAACCAATAAAAGCTAAAGTAAAGGTAAGCCAACGATGAGATATTGATAATTACTGCCCAATGGGTTGTGTTTTTCATAGTAAAAAATATATCATGCAAAACTGATACTGTCAACAAAAACATTTTTGTATTTGCTACATTGTATAGCCAGGCTTTACAAAAATATTTTTATTATCCGGGTCTACAATCTTGTTAAAAACACGCTCTTTCCATTCGTCCTGCGGAATATCTTCTACAGAAACAGAAAAATGCTCGATTCCCCTGCCAAGCTCCTCGCTCGCTACTTTTGCAAGTTTTTCTGCAAGATTTTTCTTGATTTCGTCATTTCTTCCGGGAAACATTTGAACTGTAATATGCGGCATCTTAAACCTCCAGTGCCTGAGTTAAATCAGCAATTATATCATTTACATTTTCAACACCAACAGAAAGTCTTACCATGTCCGGCAAAACACCTGCAGCCTTTAGCTCTTCATCGGACATCTGCCTGTGTGTAGAACTTGCAGGGTGAAGAACACAAGTTCTGCTGTCCGCAACGTGTGTTGCAATCATCGCAAGCTTAAGGTTAGACATGAATTTTTCAGCAGCTTGCCTTCCGCCTTTTACTCCAAAAGAAATAACTCCGCAAGTTCCGTTCGGCATATATTTTTTTGCAAGCTCGTAATATTTGTTTCCTTTTAGTCCGGGATAATTCACCCAGGAAACACTTTTATGCGACTGAAGGAATTCTGCAATCTTCAAGGCGTTTTCACAGTGGCGGGCAACACGAAGCGACAAAGATTCAAGGCCAAGATTTAAAAAGTAAGCATTCATTGGGGACTGTACAGAGCCAAAGTCTCTCATAAGCTGAACAGTTGCCTTTGTGATAAAAGCTCCTTCCTTTCCAAATTTCTTTGCATAAACCACGCCATGATAGCTTTCATCTGGAGTGCAGAGTCCCGGGAACTTCTGGGCATTTGCAAGCCAGTCAAATTTTCCAGAATCAACAATCGCGCCGCCAATAGTCGCATCGTGTCCGTCCATATATTTTGTTGTGGAATGGGTTACAATGTCTGCACCCCATTCAAACGGACGGCAATTCACTGGAGTTGCAAAAGTATTGTCTACGATAAGCGGAACTCCATGGCTGTGCGCCGCTTTTGCAAAACGCTCAATGTCAAAAACAATCAAAGCTGGATTCGCAATAGTTTCGCCAAAAACTGCTTTTGTGTTTGGTTTAAAAGCCGCATTAAGTTCCTCATCTGAACATTCGGGATCTACAAATGTAAAATCAATTCCCATCTTGCGCATTGTAACATTGAACAAGTTGAAAGTTCCGCCGTAAATTGTAGAAGAAACAACGACATGGTCGCCTGCGCTCGCAATATTGAAAACCGCAAAAAAGTTTGCAGCCTGGCCGGAAGAAGTAAGCATAGCGGCAGTTCCACCTTCAAGAGCGGCAATTTTCGCAGCCACATAATCGTTTGTAGGATTCTGAAGCCTGCTGTAAAAATAACCTGAAGCCTCAAGGTCAAAAAGTTTTCCCATTGCTTCACTTGTGTCATACTTAAAGGTTGTGCTTTGAACAATAGGAATCATCCTAGGCTCGCCGTTTTTTGGCTCATAGCCTGAGTGAATGCATTTAGTTTCAATTCCATTCTGAAAATCTTTCATTTAATATATACCTCAATATTTTTGTGCAAAAAAATTAGTTTATAATTTCAAATTCAACCTGCTGCTCTGTAAGCTCAATTTTCCTTACTTTTATTTTCACCACGTCATTAAGCTCTGTTTTTTCAGGGCACGGCATAAAGGTTTCAATTGCAAGAGAAGGAATTGAAAAAAGAGGAAGCTTCATTCCTTTGTCAACGCATACAGCCTCACCTGTCCATCCGGGATTCTGCAAAAGATAAACAAGCGTCCAGTGCATATTGCTTTTTCGTTCAGCTTTGTGCGCCGCCTGAGCACCGGCATCACCTTCTGAAATTCGCATAAGCATAGTGTCCTTGTCCAAGAGTTTCCTCTTATCCAGAAAAGCTCTCAACTGAATATGCGCAATCAAGTCTCCGTAGCGACGCAAAGGACTTGTAACCTGGCTGTACATATTAAGTCCCAAAGCGCAGTGCATTCCAGGAGTTACACCAACTGACCTTTTTCTCATGCATCTTCTAAGCCTGAACTGACCTGCAAGACCTTCAGGAATATCATCTGGAATTACAGGAGCTTCTTGGCTTATAAACGGAAACGGAATCTGATTTTTGAAAGCGAATTTTGCGGCTCCTTCTCCAGCCAAAAGCATCATCTCACGGATCATTTCTGAGCTTTTAGGATGAACAAGCGGCTCTATTGAAACTTTTTTTGTTTCAGGCTCAACTGAAATGTGGACTTCCGGCATTGAAATCTGAACAGCCCCGGACTTTTTGCGGCGTTCCACATTTTTCCATGCTATAGAAAAAAGAGGCTTTAATTCTTCACTTTCCATAAGCTCATCAGCCTGCTCATAAGAAAGACGTTTTACTTTTATAAGCGTTTTAAAAACAGAACAGTCTTCAATCGCGCCGTTTTCATCAAGAAGAATTCTAAAAGACAACGCGCGGCTTTTTTCCTTTAGTCCAAGCGCATAATCTTCAAGGCAGCTTTCACACAGCATTCTGGCAGCTCCTTCTGGAATATAAAGAGTCGCCCCTCTTGCGCGCGCATTTTTATCAATAGGAGAATCAGGCTGAACTGTAGACGCAGGATCTGCAATATGAACCCAAAGATATTTTCCGTCAAAGGCAACAGCATCATCCGGGTCAGTTGACCAGGCATTATCGATTGCATAAGAAACACAGTCAAGTTCAAGCCTTTCTTCTTCTGGCGGAGAATCAAGTGAATCTGACGCTGATTTTGTGGAAAGTCCCCAGCGCAAAGGATACGGATTGCGTGTAATGTCCCAAAGTCCTGTATCAAGCAAAAGTTTGTGCGCACGTTCTGGAGTTTCCTTTAAGCCGGCATCATGCATTGTACGGCTTTTGTCTGTTTTTCCAAGCGCAAGAGCTTCCACATCGCCCATAAAAACAGAATCCTCCGGCAAAAGTTTTCCAGTTTTTAAACGCTGAATAAATTCAGACCGCAACTCAGCTTCTTTTTCCTTTTCACCGGCTTTTTTTACAAGGGAATCAATTTCTTGCTGAGGGCGGACAGTAAATGCAATTTTTCCGTCTAGCTGCTCCTTTAAAATCTGGCTAAAATAAACAGTATTCTTTAAAGCGCAGTAAAGTCCCCAAGCTTCGTCAGCTTTTACTTCGCCTCTAAAAAGCGAAACCAGCTCATTAAAAGGATAAACCTCCCCAGAAGATTCGCCTGACAAAAGCTCATAGCAGTCTTTTATCTGAAGAAAAATTTCATTTGTCTGTTCAAGATTGTAAATATCAGCCGCTGAAGGACATTTTTCCGCAGCAAATTTCAATACACATTCAAGAGAAGAAACCGGACCTTCATTCAGCAAGAGAATATCCTTTGCGCGGACATTCTGAGTGTCATAAACAGCGGGTTTTGTGGCAGTGGCGGGCACAGACTGGAATTTTATAGAAAACTTATTATTTTCAGCAACAGAAAGGACAACAGCAGCAGTATTTTTATATATAACAAGTGAATTAGCTTTTATCATGCTGAAAGTTTACAATAAAAAAAAAGCAATTACAATAAAGATTGTTGTGGCTGATTCTATAATGGCATAAAAAAACACCGCCAGAATTACTCTAGCGGTGTCCAAGGATACAAGTTTTCAAGCCAGATTATGCAAGCTTGAAGAACGTGGCTTATTTTCTGATTTCAGAACCGATTGCTACTTTATAGCCAACTTCGCCTGTGATAGCGTTCTTGAGCCATGGAGCAGAAATTTTGTCTGCTTCACAGATGTTGATTTCCTTGCTCTGATCTTCTGGATTCTTAGCAAAGAATTTACATCTTTCCATAGCTGGCTTAAAGTTTACAGTTTCACCAATCTTGAAGTCTCCCTTAGAAGATGCCTGTACACGTGCAACAATGCTCTGTGTCTTTGTAGAAAGGAAGAGATGTGTTTCTGCACCAAGAGGCTCTTTGTTAGAAACTTTCATCTGCATATTGTTTTCTGCAGCTGGAGCTTCTGAATAAACAAGGTCTTCTGGACGTACACCGAAGTAAACTTCTTTTCCTACATAGTCTTTAAGAGAAGCCTGCTGTTCTGCTGTTGGAACAACTGTGAATGTGCCTTCGTCAGCAACAATCTTGTCGCCTTCTTTCTTAATTGTAACAGAAAGGAAGTTCATTGGAGGAGTTCCAATAAATCCTGCAACAAATTTATTGATTGGGTGGTTGTACAAATAGAGAGGCTCACCAATCTGCTGTACGTGGCCGTCTTTCATAACAACGATTTTTGTACCCATTGTCATAGCTTCAATCTGGTCATGAGTAACATAAATCATTGTAGCATTAAGTCTCTGGTGCAAACCTGCGATTTCTCCACGCATTGTAACACGGAGCTTTGCATCAAGGTTAGAAAGAGGCTCGTCAAACAAGAATACTTTAGGGTTACGAACAATTGCGCGTCCTACTGCAACACGCTGTCTCTGTCCACCAGAAAGAGCCTTTGGCTTGCGGTCCAAGTACTGTGTAAGACCAAGAATATTTGCAGCTTCATCAACACGGCGTTTAATTTCACCTTTGTCCATCTTGCGGATCTTAAGTCCGAAAGCCATGTTGTCATATACTGTCATGTGAGGATAAAGAGCATAGTTCTGGAAAACCATCGCAATGTTTCTGTCTTTTGGCGGAACATCGTTCATAAGTTCGCCATCAATAAGAAGCTCGCCTTCAGAAATTTCTTCCAAACCTGCAACCATGCGGAGAGTTGTTGATTTTCCACATCCAGATGGACCTACGAATACACAGAAGTCGCGGTCTTCAATAACAATGTTGGCGTTTTCTACAGCCTGAACATTTCCGTCGTAAATCTTACCGATTCCTTTTAATTCTACCTTTGCCACTTTTGGCCTCCTAAGGGTTTATGTTATGCAACAATTATAAATTCAAAAAGTATAGAAGTCAAATAAATTCTTTAAAGAAATTCAGTTTTTTTCAGCCTACAGAGCCGTTTTTGTAAACTTTGGCTTCAACAAACTTTCCATCCGCGCCGATTTTCTTTCCGTCGATTTCAACAAATCCGTCTTTTGTATAAAGCTTGAACGAAAAGAATTTATCCGGCTTTACATAGCAATATTTTTCAGCAGGAGCTTCAAATCCTTCCGGCTCAAGAATAGTTCCTGGCTCAAACTGAGGCGCAAAAAGAACTTCGCAAGTTTCATGGTCCGTAACATTCGGATCTGATGCCGCAAGCAACATTCCGTTGCTTCTGACTCCGCGGAAATTTGCAGGCTTTAAATTGTAAACAATAACAATTGTTTTTCCCAAAAGCTCTTCCGGCTTATAAAAAGGCACAATAGAACTTACAATTTGTCTAGGCTCTTCGTCTCCGTCGTTCAATGTAAGTATATATAGAAGACTTCCACCTGGATGCTGCTCAACTTTTTCTATGCGCGCCACCTTTAGAATAACGCGGTTTCTGAACTGCTCTGCTTCTGAAAGCACAGTTTCTTCATTTTCTTCCATAATATGATACCTCGCTTAATGTTTTTATATAGAATACAGATTAAATTCAAAAGATTATCAGGTCAAGCCCGTTAATGGCAGCAAAATATAAAACTAGAATTTTCAGGCTAAATAAACAAAAAAAAGATTTTTAAGTTGAAATAAAAAAATTCTAATGTATAATTTATAATAAATTGGAGGCCACCATGTCTTTAATGAAAAAAACTCTTCTATTCTCTTCTATCTTCTTTCTTTTTATTTGTTTTATTTCGCTTTTTACTTACGGCATTGCAAAGAACAAAATCGGGCGGAAGAATATTTCGCAGAGCATCAGGACGGAGCTTAGCACTGACCAGCTTATGCTTGAGTCTTCGGTGAACAAGGACATTACTCTTGCCCTTCAGATGGCGCGCTCGCCTGTAATTTCAAACTATTTCCGAAACGTTTCGGACGAAAGGCTCAAAAAACCTGCCTTTGACGAGATGGCGGCATACGGAAAGGCTTTTTCTTCCGGCATAAATTTCTGGGTAAACGACACTGACCACTTTTTCTACTTCGGAGACGAATATTCCTACACTCTTGACCCGGACAAGCCTGAAAGCTACTGGTACAACATGACTCTTTACGAGACTGAAACTTACAACTTCAACATAAACTACAATCCGGACGTAAACGAAACCTGCCTTTGGGTGAACGCACCTGTTTTTTCCGCGGACAAAAAGCCTGTGGGAGTTGTGGGAACAGGAATCATTTTGGACTCGTTCCTTGACTCTGTTTACAAGACTGTGAGCGGCGGAGGAAACGGACAGCTTTTCTTCTTCAACAGCCTAGGAGAAATTACCGGCGCGGAAGACAAGTCGCTTGTAAGCCAAAAGGCACTTGTAAAAGACCAGCTCGGCGGACTTTACGAGAAAATCGAAGGCTCGCTTGAGGACTACAAGAACGGACAAATTTACACTTTCAGCTCAGGAGGCTCGGAGTACGGACTTTGCTACGTAAGCGTTCTTGACTGGTATCTTGTTCGCCGCATGGACGTTTCTTCGGGAATCGCAACGGAAAGCTCGCTTGTTGTAATGCTTTCAATGTTCATAATCGGAATGCTAGTCGTTTCCTGCCTGTACACGCTCTTCATCTCGCTGATTCTAAAGCCGCTTTCAATGCTCCGCGAATCCATGAACAAAATTGCGGACGGAGACTTCACAGAAAAATTCAGCTACAAAAAGAAAGATGAAATCGGAAGCCTTGCAGGAAGCCTCTCGCGCATAACGGCAACCGTGAATTCTCTCATAAACGGAATAACGGAAAAGGCAGACTACGTTCACGACACGAACAACCTTCAGCAGAAAAATTTCGACTCAGGAAAGGAAAAGGCCGCGGCAATTGTCTCGGAGCTTGACGGAATGAAGACTTCGGTTTCGGAGCAGCAGGAAATGATTCAGAGCGCGTCCGACACGATTGAAAAGACGGCTGAAAGGCTCAAGGGATTTGGAAGCATAATCAGGACGCAGATTTCTGACATCGAGGAATCCGGCGAGCAGATAAGGCAGCTTTTGGATTCGGTTGAGTCGGTTGACAAAATCAGGAAGTTCACGATTGAGAACATGGGGCTTCTTTCTTCCGCTTCAGAAAAGGGAAACTTGCACATCAAGCAGGTTTCGGAAACTGTCCAGCAGATTTCGAACGACACGGAAAAGCTTCTTGAGACGAACAAGATTATCTCTTCAATTTCAGACCAGACGAACCTTCTTGCCATGAACGCGGCGATTGAGGCGGCTCATGCGGGAAAAGCGGGCGATGGTTTTGCTGTCGTTGCCCAGGAAATCAGGAAGCTTTCTGAAAAAACACACGCGCAGTCGGAGAACGTTGCGAAGGTTATCGGCGGAATCATCGACTCGGTTCAGCGTGTCGTGGAAGTTTCAGCTGTAACAAGCCAAATTTTCTCGGACATCGTGAAGCAGGTTTCCGCAGTTGACTCAGACTTCAAGGAAATGTCGGGCATAATTGAAAATGAAAATGCGCTGAACATTTCGGTTGCGGAAAAACTCAAGGCTCTGTCTTCTGGCTCGGCTTCTGTTTCCGGCGGATTTTCGGACATGGAAAAAGACACTTCGAACATCGCCTCCGCAATGGAAAAAGTTACGCAGCGCACGACGGAACTTGTAATGAGCGTAGAAGCAATTTCAGAAAGCGCGCTTGCCATAAACACGCAGCTCAAGGAAGTTTCAAGCCTCGCGAACAAATCCGTGGAGCAGATTCAGACTCTTGCCGATTCGCTTGAAATATATAAAATAGAGAAATGAATATAAGACAAAACACACAAAATAATGCCTGTTTTATCTACATTAACTTTTTATGGAGTAAAATAAAAATGAAAAAACTTAAACTTTTTACGGCAGTTCTGTCATTTGCAACACTGGCTTTTTTTGGCTGCAAATCAAAGGATGCAAAGCAAATTGAAGGCGACTGGAATCTTGTTCAGTACAAAATCGGAGAAAAGCAAGCGGACTTTTCATGCGCTACAATTTCCCTTTTGCAAGATGAAAACTTGAACATTAAAGTGTCAGGATTTTCCGGCGTAAATTCTTTCTCTGGCCTTTACAAATCAAGTGGAAAAAAGCTCCGTGCAGAACCTGGATTTATTTCTACAAAAATGATGGGCAGCAAAGAGGACATGGAATTTGAAAGACTCTTTTTAAATTCCGCAGTAGGAGCTGACAGTTGGAAAACAAAAACGCAGGACGGAAAAATTCTTTTGTGCATTTATAATTCAATGGAAAATTCCGAACTTGTTTTTGCGAAGGCTTCTATAAAAGATGCAAACTGGACGTTGGCAGCAATTCTAAAAAACGGCGGAGTTCAAAGCATAGACGCAGACAAATCAGAACTGCCTACGCTCTCTTTCAATGAAGAAAACAAAGCTTCTGGTTTTTCAGGCGTAAATTATTACACAATGGATTACGCTCTTGACGAGACTGCAAAAAAACTTTCGTTCACGCTTGGAGCTTCAACATTAATGGCTTCGGGAAGCAAAGAAGCGCAGGAACTTGAGCAGCAGTTTTATATCAACATAGATCAGACTGCAACTTATTCTCTCTTTGGAAACACACTTACGCTCCGCTCAAAAGACGGAAAAACTCTTTTGGAATTCGTAAAGTAATTTTTTCAACTATTTAATTATCATTCCTGTGCAATTCAACTGAATAACATGGGAATGACTTTTCAACAAAAATCGTTTTCAAAATTCCAATGGGGTTTGCTTCCATTTACAAAATGCAGTAAACTATAGCAATGGATATTTCACCAATAGATAGTTTTGAACTTTTGTTTCCTGAAAATTCAGGCTTTGATAAAACTGACATTCTTTTTTACAGCGGAAAAAGCGACCTATGCAGACTTTACCTTTCCGCAGAAAACAAGCGCAACAGACTTTTTGTCACTGACACAAACATCGCGCCTTTATGCGCAGATTTTATTTCACATTTTACCGATGAAAATGCAAACAACATAAAAGCTCCTTCTGTTTTCAAAAAAGAAAATGATATACTTTGCATTATTGGCGCAGGAGAAAAATTCAAGACAATAGAAAATGTCCTCGAAATTGTAAGAGCAGCTTTAAACTCCAACTTCAACAGGAACTGCCTTTTTGTTGCAATCGGAGGTGGAGTTTTAAGCGACATGACAGGCTTTGCTGCTTCGATGTTCAAACGCGGAGTTGACGTTGAGTTTGTTCCGACAACTTTGCTTTCTGATGTTGATGCTTCTATCGGCGGAAAAACTGGATGCGACTTTGACAGTTACAAAAACATGATTGGAGCTTTTTATCCTGCAAAAAAAATTCATATATGGAGTTCATTTATACAAAGCCTTCCGCAGAATGAATTTCTTTCAGGGCTTGGCGAAGTTGTAAAAACAGCTTTTCTTTTTTCTCCAGAATTGACAGAAATTTTAAAGACACAAAAAGCGCAAGTTATGAGCCGAAATGAAGAAGTTCTACAAAAAATAATTTCAATCTGCGCAAAGGCAAAAGCAAAAACAGTGCATGAAGATTTTAAAGAAAAAGGAATCCGAGCATATTTAAATTACGGACATACTTTTGGACACGCGCTTGAAACTGTGGCAGGACTTGGAAAAATAAGCCACGGCGAAGCTGTTGCCTGGGGAATTGGAAGAGCGCTGGATCTTTCTTTAAGCAAAAAACTTTGCACTGCTGAATTTGCAAAAGATTGCAAGAAAATTCTTTTTGACTACGGATTCTGCACAGAGCCGATTCCGCAGATTATAAAAGATATTCCAGATGCAACGCTTGCTTTAGTTTCTGCAATGCACAAAGACAAAAAAAATTCTGGAAGCTGCGTAAAAGTCATTCTTCAAAAAGCTGGGCAATCCACATTGATAACAGAAGTTCAAGACAAAGAAATTCTTGAGGTTTTAAAATGATTTCATCAAAACATTATTTTGACTGGGCAGCAACCGCTCCAAACGATGAAGAAATTTTAACTAAAGCGCTAAAATATTCTATGGATCATTGGGGAAATCCTTCAAGCATTCATAAAGCCGGAACAGATGCAAAAGCCGCATTGGAAAACGCAAGAAAAAGAGCCGCCCAAGCTTTAGGTGTAAATGCGGAAAATATTTTTTTTACTTCAGGCGGAACAGAAGGAGATCATCTTGCGCTTCTTTCTGTTTTAAGCCGGCCTCAAAAAGGAAGCGTTGTATTAAGTTCCATTGAGCATCCGGCTCTGCGTGAAATGGCAAAGTCAATGCAAAACTGCGGCTGGAAAGTTATAAATGTAAATCCAGATAAAAATGGAATTGTTTCTGCTCAAAGCATTTCTGATGCGCTTCAAGAAGACACGGCATTTGTTTCAGTAATGGCGGTAAATAATGAAACTGGAGCAATTCAGCCTATTTATGAAATTGCAAAAATTATTGAAGAAAAAACAAAAGGAAAGCGAAAGCCATTTTTTCACGTTGACTGTGTTCAGGCAGCAGGAAAAATTCCGCTGAACTTAAAGGCAAGCGGAATTGATTCAGCTTCATTCAGCGCGCATAAAATCGGCGGATCAAGAGGAATTGGAATCCTTTATCTTGCAAAAGAATTTAATTCATTTTTAAAAGGCGGCGGACAGGAAAAAACTGTAAGAAGCGGAACTGAAAACCTTTTTGGCGCAGAGGCATTTTCTCTTTGCCTTGAAAAATATTTTATTTCAGAAAGAAACGCTTCGGCTGAAAAAAGATTCGAACAGCAAAAAATTCTTACAGCAAATTTCATAAAAAAACTAAAGAAAATAAAAGGCTGCGTGATAATTCCGCATTGCCGTGAAGATGAAAAATTTGAAGCAAACTTTTCTCCTTGGGTTGTTCAAGCTGCATTCCCAGGAATTCCAGGACAAGTCATGGAGCGCGCATTAAGTGAAAAAGGATTTTTCATTTCAACAGGAAGCGCATGTTCATCTTCGCATAAAGGCCGGCCGGTTCTTGACACAATGCAGTTAAGCCCAAAGGAAAAAGAAAGCGCGGTAAGATTCAGTTTTGGATTTTCAACTGAAGAAGAAAGCATGAACGAGCTAATCGAAGAACTGAAAAATATTTGCAGACAGTTTTTGCAATGAAGATGCTTGCAATAAATTTTAAAATGCTGTAAAGTGCAAGGAGTCATATCCTGCATCTTTTTTGGTGCAAAAAAATCAAACTAAATTTTCAGGGAAGGACATTATGGGAATTCGTGGAGAACTTTTTACAAATCAGGTAAACTTGGACAAACGTTCGTATTATTTCAACGTAAAAGAAAATCGCAATGGAGATGTTTTTCTTCAGATTGTTGAAAGCAAAATAAAAGACGGACAAGATGAAAGACGCGACATTGTTGTTTTTGCAGATGATATGAAAAGCTTTTTGGGCGGAATGGACGAATCTTTAAGAGCTGTTGAAAAAATCCAGAAAGAACGCGCAAAGCTCCGTGCAGAAAAAAAAGCCGCAAAAGAAGCAAAATATGCAGCAGGCGGAATGTCAGAAGAAAAGCCAGCAAAAAAAGTTTACCGCAGAAAAGGAGAAAGCCGCTTAGTTTCAGAAAGAAAAGCAGAGCGCAAGGAAATTTCAGGCAGACTTCATGTTGTTTCAAAAAGACAGCCTGACGCTGAAAAAACAGAATACTAATATTTGAACGAAAGCCGCTGAATGGGAGACGGTCCTAAACGGCGGCAAATTTCTTTGTGAGCAGGAGTTGGGTAGCCTTTATGCTTTGCATACCCATACTCAGGATAGAGTTTATCGTAATCAAGCATAATTTTATCACGCTGAACTTTTGCCAGAATGCTTGCAGCCATAACACAAGGAAATTTTGAATCAGCTTTTACAACTGCTTTTATATCAAGATTTTCATCAGAAAAAGGCAGAGCATTTCCATCTACAATCACTTGCATGGAATTTTTACATTGCTCAAAATCAAGTCCATTTTTTTTGCACCAAGCAGGAAGTTTCATTCTCATCATATCAAAAGCAATTTTCATTGCCCTAAAATCAGCTTGAAGGATATTTATTTCATCGATTATTTTTTCACTGACAATTCCAATTCCCCAGCAAGATTTTTCTCTTATAACATCAAATGCAGCTTCACGTTTTTTTTCAGAAAGCTTTTTGCTATCGTTTAAAATTTCCACAGGAAAATCAGAAGGCAAGAGAACACATCCAGCTGTAACAGGACCAGCCAAAGGACCTCTTCCCGCTTCATCGATTCCAACAAGAAAATCCATAAAGCTTAAAATCCTTTTTGAATATTTTTTTCTGACACAACAGAATTTACATTGCTCCAAATTGGAGAACTTTTTTTAGTTGAATCGGAAAGCCTTGCGTTAAATTCATTTTGAATAACTGAAGCATTTGCATTAAGAATTTGAATTCCGCGTCCCAATGTTCCAATCAAAGAAAAAGATGAATCAGAGAAAGAACAAGTTCCGCCTGAAACTTTCACATTAAAACAAGATTCTGCAACTGATGTGAATCTTGAATTTTTACAGTTAACATTTGAGTTTTCAGAAGAAATTCCGCAAGCATAAGAATCAGCTTGAACCGTAAATCCAGAATTTTCAATCTGTGCTTTTGAATTTTCTAAATCAAGCAAACTGCCTTTTTTCAAGAACAGTGCGGAAAACTCGCAGTTAGAAATTCCGACATAAGAATTCTTTGCAAAAACAAGCGGAGAATTCTCAGCTTGTGATTTTTTTTCAATAATCAGATTTTCAAATTCGACATTTGCATTTGAAATTTTTATAACAGAATTTTCCTTAAAACTTAAACTGGAATCATGTCCTATAAAAGTGCAATCTTTGGAAATTAAAAATTCATTGTCAGGAATTTCAATATTTCCATAAATATGAAATCTAAGTTTTTTATTTGAAGACTTCAAAACAGAAATGAGCTGTTCAAAAGATTTAAACGGATTATCATAAGAACCGTCTTGGATTTCATTTTGTGAATTTGCAAAAAGATAATAATTTGTTTCATCAATAATTATTTTTTGCTCAGAAATTTCACTTTTATTTCCAGACGCATCAACAGAATATGCGCAGACTTTATAAAACACTGCATTTTTATCTGAAGACTTTAGAAAAATTTCATTGCCATTATACAAAGAAAAATTTTCAGGTTTTATATTTTCAAATTCAGCCTGCACACTTTCTACAAATCCGTCCGGTATTTCAAAAGGCTTGCTCAAAGCATAAAAAATTTTAGCACCTGGCTCACTTGAAATTCTGAAAAAAGATTTTTTTCTTGTAAGTTTTCCTACAGATGATGAAAAGATTTCTGGAGGTTCTGGCGGAAGCCTGTCTATAGAAAAATCAGCCTCTATTGTTCCCTGATAATTTCCATTGTAAAAAATTTTAAAGCAAGCAGAACTTTTTACATCTTCATTTTCAAACGCATCGGCATAAGCAAAAGATGAATTTTTTTCAAATGTAAAATTTTCATTTCCATCTATAAAAAACTCAACAACGCCATTTTTATTTTTTCTGGAAAGGACAGAAGGCTTTGCAGGAAGCTCATATTCAAAAATTTTATTTTCTGGATAAAATTCAACTGGCTGCCATGAAATTTTATGAGCATAATTTCTGTCAATAAAACTTGACTCCGATGGCGATTTCCAGTTTTCATCATCAATTCTGTAAATAAAATTTTTATCTTTAAAAGAAAAATTGTTCCACTCTGAAATTTCAAACGGAACATTGTCAACTTTTGAATCGGTAGTTTTTTTAGCAGGAAGAACTTGAATTACAAAATGAAAAAAATTATTTCCTGTAAAATCAACAGCAAAGCAAGAAACAAAACGCTCCACAGAATTTTTACCTGAAAGAAAAAGCTTTGACTTTAAATATGGAGCTTTGGAATTTTCAAGAGAATACAAAAATTCAGACGGAATAAAAAAATCAGTTCCAGAAATATAAAGGACAGTAGGATTTTGATTTATTGAATTTATAAATTCTTTTGACTGAATGCTATATTCAACTTCTGAATTCTCTTCGACATTGTACTCAATTGTAAAATCTTTTCTTTCGCCGCTTTGTGCAATCGATGTAATCTTCACAGTTATATCTCCAGTCTGATCAATGAGAACAGGAGAATCATAAGAAAATCCAGAAACATAAGGATCGCTGCCTGTAAAAGAATAATAAACGTCCGTGCCTTTTTCCAAATTTAAAACAAGAGCCTGTTTATTTTTCCAAACTCCAGAAATAGGACTCAAAATATTTTTTTCTTCAAAAGCAAAAAGCTTGCTAAAAGTAAAAAGCAAAAGAATACTTATAATTTTTTTTATAGACAATCGCATTTCATTCATGGAATTTATTCATCCTTAAAAATCGGTTCTAAAACCTCACGCAAATCAGGGTAAGGCTTATAAAAATTTTCCTCAAGCTCTTCATGTGTAAGCCCGACAAGTTCGTGGCTGTTATAGTTAATCCAATTGTTTTCTTCTGGATTTGAAATTTCAAATTTTCTGCACCAATAGTCAGGCTGAATAGGAAGCTGCTCCTTCCATTTGTACACTTTATAATCATGCACAACAATTTTTATATTTTCACGCGGAACTCCTCTTTCCAAAAGAATTCCAACCAGATAATTCAAAGTTCTTCCTGAATCAAAAATATCATCCACGAGCATAATTTTATCGCCGGCACGAAGATAATCCGGGGAATAAGTCCAGCCGTCAATTCTAACCGCAGAATGCTGGGAAACATCGGTATAGCTTCTTGCAACAACAGCGGCATACAAAACAGGCTTGTGATTTTTTAAAGCGACTTTGTAATACTCACTGATTACGTTCGCCATGTATGCGCCGCCACGCAGAGAAGTATAAATAACATCAGGAACAAATTTGTCCTGCTGATAAATCTTATGAGCGAGCTTCAATGCATCGATTCTAACACTGTCATAGGGTAAAAATTCTTTCATATAAATTCCTTAACAAAAATTATCCGCAGCAACGGATGAATAAAAGTCTGCAACGCAAACTAATTTTTTTCAGCTGAAATTTAAGACTCTCCTAGAGTTCTGCCTTTTAACTGCTGAAAAATTCCGCAGCCCAAAAGATAAAGTTCTCCATTTTCAATTTTTATTTTAGCAAGAAACCGGACAGGCTTTTCCATATCAACTGGAGGCGTTGGAGTTTTTTCAAAAACAACTTTCACAGTTCCACTTGACGAGCGTTTTTCTTCCGTCGGAATATAATCCACCAAAAGCATACAGCCCCAGGAACCGTCGCTTTTTTGATATTCATTTATAGCAGTGCCATCCCAAATCACATAGCAGTTCTGATAAAGCAGCGGATTTTCTTTTACTTCAAGATAAGAATATTTGTCTTTTAAAGAACTGAATGTAGGCTCTTTAAAAAGCTCCGCCATCTCCAAGGATTTTTGCTTTATTGAAGAAGCCGCATTGCTATTTAAAATTTTATTAAGCTCAACTTGCGCTGCATTGTCCCGGCCTTCACCAAAATATTTTTTTGCAGAATTAAAAACAGAAGCAACCTGATTTTTTTCAAGCCTCACAGTAAAATCTTTTTCAGAAATATTTATCTGAAGAGGATTTTTTATTTCTTCTGTAGAAAGAGAAAACTTTGAATCAAACTCGGTGAGCGGCTTGTTAAATTTTTTCCAAGGCTCATAAACCACAAGCATTGAACAAACAATTCCTGTCAAAAGCCCCGCAAGAATGCAGTTTCTTATAATGTCCGGATTCATTCCAAGCGGCGGATAGAATTTTTTTATGTCGCCGGAATCAACCCATTTGCAGATTGTTGTGTAATCTCCGTAAAGCCTGATAAATTCCATTGCCGAACGCGCAATCGAATTTCTTGGATCAATATCAAGAACTTCAAGATAATATTCAAGAGCTCTGTCAGTTTCTCCGTGCCTAAGAAAAATAACCGCCTGCCCCAAAAGAAGCTGTGTGTTTTTTATTTTTATTTCACGCGCGCTTCTAAAATTCTGGGAAGCTTTTCCTGGAACATCAGCATACAAATAAGCAATTCCCAACGCTAGGTAATATTCAAAATCACCTTCATAAATATCCTCGTAAGATTCAAGAATATTTATTGCAAGATCAAATTTGCGGCGCTTTATGAGATGTTTTGCTATGTCCAGGTTGGAACGTCCCATTTATCTTTCAACTCCAAGTTTTGCAAGAATTGAATCAAGTTCTGAATTAAGCCGGGCAAGTTCTTCCTTGTCAACGTCACTTGAAAGAGAAGCTATGTGGTCAAGCAAATTTTGAATGTATTCAGGATCAAGCTGCTCTTCTGTAACTTCAACAAAAGGCGTTCCATTTTTTGTATAGTCGTGAATTTCTTTTTCTGAAAGTCCGGCTTCCTGAGGAGTAAGAGGAGTCGGAGCTGGCGCAACGTCTGTTGTAGGAACTGCAACTTTTGAATAAATTCCAAGCATTGTTTTTCCGTTCGCCAAGTCTGAAAGAAATTTTTTTCCAGCAGGAAGCTCTCCGTCTGTAGCGACTGAAATAAAAAATCCCACAGCAGAAGTTTTCAGCGGATCAAGATATGCAGTGTCCCAGTTTATGCAAAGCGCGGAATTATTGTACGACAAAACAGAAGTAAAACTTTTTCCATGCTGAACTGAAGGAATCCAGCCAGAAGAATTTACAAGATTTTCTTTATTCGCAAGCATAACATTGCAAGGCCTGCTTATTCCGGCTCCTTCAAGAAGAAACTGAACTGCCGCTTTTGCATTGCTAGAACGAATCCATAAATCATCAGACATATCTGTAAACTGAGTTTCAGAATTGACTTTGCTTCTAGCCGCCGTAGAAAAATGCGCTGAAGTATTTTCACCAAGAACAGTGTCAAACACGCCTTTTAACGCAAAGGACTGAATATTTTTTCCAAGGTTGATTGTATAAACTGTAACACGCAGCATATCGGTTCTTGTGGAATTAGGAATCGACGGAAGAAAACTAAAGTCAACAACAACCTGAGCAACATTCGGAATCAAATAAGCCATCTGCGCCCCCAAAGGCGTTCTGCGGCATTCAGTTTTTATTCCAGTTCCGCGGGCAAGCTTGTATTCTTTTCTTCCGGCTTTAAGAGCAAAAAAAGATGCCGAGCCTGAATCGTAGCTTGAAAGAAGCGCAATTTCACGGCCTTTTTCAGGAAGCGCGTAAAGAGAAAAAGCTCCAGTCGTGCTGTCAAGCGCAAGCCGGATTTCGTCCTTGTCAATTACAATATTTTTTTCCACAGAATATGAAGGTATTTCTTTTTTCTCCGAAGAATCTTTTTGCATTACAAAAGAAAGATCTTCATTCTGAGCGTTCAAAGTAAAAACAGAAGCGGCAAAAAAAGCAAAAGCAAATAAATTTTTTTTCATTACTTTCCCCCATATTTTTCATCAAGAAGTTTCTGAATCAAAGCGGCTTTTTCTTTAAGAGAATACATTTCCTCATCTTCAACTCCGCCAGAAGAAACTGGAATTTCTTCATTCGAATTTTCCGCGCGGACATTTGAAGCAGAAGGCAATCCTGCTGAAGCATTTTCTTCAAGTTCCCTGATTCTGCTGTTTGCAATTCTAAGCTGTTTTTTTAGCTCGGCAATATCTTCCGACTGCATAGTTCTAAGCTCGCGCTCATAGTTTTCCTTGCTGCTAAGATATTCTTCGCCAGTCATTTTTAAAAGATAAAGAAGTTTCTGCTCACGGTCACGCTGAGTTATAAGGTAAAGCTTGAATTCAGCATCGCTATATTTCGCGCTGTCTGGATATTCTGAAACAATTCTTTCATAAAAAGAGCGGGATGTCTCGTAATCGTAATCCTCATAAAAACATTCGGCAATCCAGTACAATGCGGAAGAATACATTTTGCTTTCTGGATATTCATTGCAGAAGCTTCCAAGAGCCATTACCGCGCTGTCATTTTGACCGATGCTATGCAACGCTCTTCCACGCTGATATTCAACCGCAGGAAGCAAAGAGCTTTCTGGAAAAGCGGAAATAAAATAATCGCAGGCATTCACAGCAGAAGAAAAATCTTCAGAATAAACAAGGCTCATAATAACCATAAACCAAGTTGAATCCGTTGAATACTCCTCTGAATCCGCAGCCTGCCTCAAAAATACAGAAGCGTCAGTCCAAGCTTTGTCTTTATAGCAAATAAGCCCTTGCACAAAAGAATCCGCCGCGCTTTCACCTAATGGACTTTTCTGGCTAAATGCAAACGGAAGCGCAAAAGTCAAAACAAGAAAAGCCAGTACAAAGCGTTTTTTTATTTCCATTCTAAATTCCCCCTGAAAAATGACGAGCCGGAAACAACAATATCTGTTCCCGCTTCAAGGACATCCTCCAAGGTTTCTTGATTTATGCCGCCATCTACAGAAATAAGATATTTAAAGTTTTTCTCTCTCTGTATATCGGCAAGTTTTCTGATTTTTTCAATAGTATATGGAATAAGTTTTTGTCCGCCCCACCCCGGATTTACAGACATAACAAGAACAAGGTCAACAAAAGGCAAAAGCTCTTCAACCGCGCTCAAAGGAGTTGCCGGGCACAATGCGATTCCGGCTTTTTTTCCGGCGTTATGAACAAGCTGAACACATCGGTCTGCGTGGCAAGTTGCTTCTATATGAAAAGTAACAATGTCCGCGCCAGATTCTATATAGGAAACAATTGAATTTTCAGGACGCTCAATCATAAGATGAACGTCAAACGGAAGCTTTGTGCATTTTCGGATTGAACTGATTACAGGCTGACCATAAGAAACCTGCGGAACAAAATGCCCGTCCATAACATCAACATGAACAAAGGAACTGCCCTTTTCTTCTATAAATTTAAATGCGGAATTCAAATCTGAAAAATCCGCGGAAAGGAGCGACGGCGAAAGAAATCGGCTGTTTTTTTTCATAGAGCCATGATAAATAAATTCCAATTATTTATCAATTGAAATTTTCAAGAACAAAAATCCAGGCAAAACAAAAAAAATTCAAAACTTTCAGGCTATAAGGCACGGAACTATTGACAAACACATTGAAAAACCATTATAAATATTACCCCCTTTTGCAGAAAATCACATTGACTAAATCTTTCAAATATATATAATTGAATCTTATGGGTATTCAGTCGGAAAACGCGCTCTGCAATGCGTTCAAACTTATTGAAATTTGCAATATTTCAGAAGCTTCGGAACTGCTCAAGGACGCGCTCACAATCGATCTGGACGACGAAGGCATTGTTTTTGCAATAAAATGCTGCGGATTCTGGATTGACACGCTGAACTCAATTCCCAGCCTTTCCAGTTTTGAACAGGGCGAAACTCTTCTGAACCAATGGAAGCAGTTTGTCTTTATAACCGGAAAAAAAAGCGAAAAGTACGAAAGAACAATTTATTCCTTTAAAAAAGGAATTTTTTCGCTCGCACTGGAATGCTACAGCAAGGCGGCGGACGAAAAAGACAACAGGCTCAAGTCTGAAATTTTAAGAAAAACCGGGCTTTGCTATAAAAAACTGGGTTCCTATGAAGTTGCACTTAACTTTTTAAAGGAAGCGAATGGAACTCTTTCCGGGCAGGCGGCCATTGTTGCTGAAGTTGCAGACTGCTACGCGCTTTGCGGGGAAACAAAAAATGCAAAAATGCTTTTTAGGGAAGCTTTTTACATAGATGCAAAAAAAATAGACTTCTTTTTTCTGGATTCGCCAATGATAAAGGCTCTTATAAACAAAGTTGAAGAGATTGGCTATACAGGCGAAGCGTTGCAGGAATGGGTTGCAGTTTACGGAGTTATACTTGAAGTTTTTACCGTAAAAAGGCTTTTAAGAGCGCAGGAAGTAATTCATCTTCGGCAGGAGATTTTTGCAAGAGAAAGCGAGATGAAAGATCCCGGAAGCAACAAGGAAGTTATAAAACCAAGGCTCTTGAACCTTTATTTTTGGCTTATAGATTACTATATTTCGTCAAAAGAAAAGTCAAGCAGTATTTCGGAAGTCATGCTCAAGATGAAAATTCTTGATCCTGAGATTCACAATTTATACAGATTCGGAAACCTCTGAAAAAGCAGAGAAGTTTATAAAAAACTAGGAGCAAACATTATGTCTGAAGAACTTGAAAATTCTGTCCGCGAAATGCTGAAGGCAGAAACATGGACACGAGCGGGAATTACAAACTTCACCAAGAACAACATCGAAGAACTTGAAAAAATTCTTGACGAATGTAGAAACCAGAACTGTGAGTATGCCATCAAGGATATCTGCGATGAACAGCTTGCGCACACAAAAGACAGCATTGTAGCCCTTTATCTTTCCGGCATGATTGCAATGCGCACAGGTTCCGTAGACACAAGCTCCCTTTACGCGCTCTTTGATATTTTTGAAAAGAACCACAAGGAATCTCTTGTTGAATATCTTTGCAATTCAATTCTTGAAGACGATCCGCAGAACAAGCTTGCTCTAAGAAAACTCGCGGATTATTACAAGGCTTCAAATGACGACAGGCTCTGGGAACTTTATGAGAAAATTGTAAAGCTTGACTTTGAAGAAGCTGAAATGGCGCGCATTCTTGCTGAACGCTATGATTCTCAGGGAAACAAGGAAGCCGCAATAAACTACTATAAAAAAGCATTGCTCCGCTTTGTTGCCGCAAAAAACATCGGCTCAGCAAAAGCTATATGGTCAATTCTTGTTTCTTACATTCCAGAAGAACTTGATTTCTTTATGCTGGTTCAGCGCAAAATTGCGAAGACAATCAGCGAAGACAAGTCAGCAATTCTTATGCAGGAACTTTACGCATATTACAAGGACACAGCAAAATGGGACACTGCAATCAGCATTCTAAAGCTTATTCTTGAAATTGACAGCAAAGATTCCTGGGCGCGCAAAGAAATCACAGAATGTTTCCGCGGAAAATACGCAGACCACTCGCATCTTGAAGACTACATAAAATCTTCAAATTTGAACCAGTCGTTCCGCAATGTTTTTGAAGCAATCAACGACTTTGAAAAACACATTGCATTCGACGCAAAAAATTACGTTTACCACAGAACTTGGGGCGTTGGAATTATTTCAAAAGTTGAAGGAGACATTCTTACAATCAACTTTGGAAAGAAAACCGGCGTTCACACAATGTCTTTGAAAATGGCAGTCAGCGCGCTTCAGCCTCTTGCAAAAGACCACATCAAAGTCTACAAGAAAACTGTAAAGCATGAAGAGCTTGTAAAAAAAGTAAAGTCTGATATTCCGTGGACTTTAAAGACAATAATCAAAAGCTACAATAATAACTGCGATGAAAAGCATATCAAGGCGGAACTTGTTCCTTCAATTTTGAAAGACGCAGCTAAAGATAAAGACGGAAAAACAAAAGGCTCAAGCGAATGGACAAGCTGGCACGCAAAGGCTCAGAAAATTCTTGCGGAAGCTCCGTTCTGTGTAAATCCAAATGACGCAAATTTCTATACAGTCCGCGACAGAGAACTTAGCAAGTCAGAACGTCTTGCAAACGAATTCAAGGCGAACAAGGAATTCTTCCCAAGAATCGACATAATGGCACGTTATCTTGAAACAATTGAAGATCCTTCTGACGACCAATTCTCTGAAATGTTCAGCTACTTTGCAAACTACCTCAAGGCATTCACTTCAGTAGACGAGCATATTGTGGCTTCTTATCTTGTTGTTCAGGAAATTGTAAAAAGAATTTCCGCGCTTGAAAATCCTGCAAAGTTCACATTCGCCGAGCTTTATTCAGAAATTGAAAATCCGCGCGAAATGTACACAAAGCTCAAGGACACAAAAAATACTCATCTCAAGAAAATGTTCCTTGCAAATATCAAGATGCTTCCGGACTGGGATGCTCAGTACACTTTCTTGTTCCCGACTGTGCTTGACAAAAATCTTATTGCGGAAATTATTTCAGCTGGAAAAGAAGAAAAAGCAGTACGCCTTGTTCAGGATATTTTCAACGACTACAGAAGCAACAGAAATGCTGTAAACTACTTTATTTCTAAATGCAAAACTGAAGAATGGTTTGTTGAAGCAAAAATTTCAGAAGAAAAGCAGCTTGTAACTTTGGTCAACATAATTTCAGTCTGCAACCGTGAAAAAAACAATCACGTAAACACAGTTGAAAACACAAAGACAATAAAGGAAGCCACAGCCCTTCTCTTTGGAAACAAGCTGAACGAAGACAAGAATCCAATGCTTGAGTATATGCTTGCAAATTCAACTGACGTAATTACAAGAATGTACACAATGGTCAGCGACCTTTCTGACCTTGAATTGCAATACAAAGCCGCTTTAAGAAACGGAATCTTGAAAAAATATCCAGACTTTAAATTCCAGGAAGCAGAAATCAAGCAGGAAGCTCCAAAAGGACTTCTGGTTACTGCAAAAATGCTCGAAGTCAAACGCTCTCTTGCAGAAGACATCGAAAAAGTTCAGCTTCCAAAAGTTGCTGCTGAAATCGGCGAGGCAAAAGAAAAAGGCGACCTTAAGGAAAATGCTGAATACATAGCAGCAAAAGAAGCTCAGCATCGCCTGAACGTTCAGCTTTCAAAACTCAAGGAAGAACTTTCGCGCGCAGTTGTATTCGATCCTACAACAGCGACGACATCGCTTGTTTCATTCGGAACAAAAGTTACATTGCATAACAATCTTGAAAACAATGAAGTTGTTTATACAATTCTTGGTCCGTGGGAATCAAATGTTGATGAAGGAATAATTTCTTATCTTTCACCGCTCGGAAACAATCTTCTTGATATGAAAAACGGAGAACAAAGAGCGTTTACAATCAACGACCACAAATACGATTACACTGTAAAATCTATTGAGGCCGCTGAAGTTTAACAAAAAGTGGAGCTGGCAAAACAATGGCTATAAATGAAAAATCATTTGTAAAACTTTCAGCTAACGTTGGAATGTTCTGCCACTCCACAAACATTGGAGTTGTTTTCAGCAATGACGAAATTTTTCTTATTGACTCAGGGCAGTCAGAAGAAGACGGAAAACTCATTGCTGAAACACTTTCATCTCTCTTTCCTGAAAAAAAAATCAAAGCTATAATCCAGACACATTCACACGCTGACCACTGCGGCGGCTCTTTGTATCTGAAAAAAAATTTTGAAACCCAAATTTGGGCTTCAGCTGAATCCGCAAGAATAATGGAAGTTCCAGCGATAATCGGAGCGATTTACTGCGGCGGAGTTTCTATAAAAGAATTTGATATTCCGCAGTTCACGCCGCCAGAACCAATTTTTACTGACAGAATTTTAACTGAAGAAAAAATCGAGCTTGACGATGTTTTTATTTCATTTTATTTTCTTCCAGGACACTTTTTTGATCAGATTGGAATTTTAGTTCAAGACAAATCAGACGGAATAAAAAGTTTTTTTCTTGGCGACAGTTTTTTTGGAATCGAGCTTTTAAAAAAAACATGGATTCCGTTTTTATGCAACCAAAAAGATTTCAGAAAATCAGTAAGAAAAATCGCATCAATAAATTCTGATTTTTATATTCCCGGCCACGGCTCAAAATGCACGTTCGCGACAATAAATGCGTTTGCAGAAATAAACATAATGGTTACTTACGAATTTGAATCTCTCATTTTAAAAAAAATCAATGAAGGATTCAAAACAACGGAAGAGCTTTTAAAAGCAATCGCCGACTATTCGTCAATAAAAATGAAAGTTGTTCCGTTTTACTTAATCGGCACAACGTTGCGTTCATATCTTTCCTGCCTTGAGCATGAAGGGCAAATCGCCTGCGAAATTATAGACAACAAACTTATTTGGAGGACTTTAAAATGACAAAACAAGAACTTGCAAAATTTATAGATCAGACTCTTCTTTCTCCAGAAGCAACAGAAGAACAAGTTGAAAAATTTTGCCAGCAAGCAAAAGAATACGGATTTGCAAGCGTTTGCATAAATCCAGTTTTTGTTTCAACTGCGGCAAAAATTCTTTCAGGCTCGCAAACAAAAGTCTGCACTGTAATAGATTTTCCGCTTGGAGCCGGAGGAACAGAATCAAAAATGTCGCAGGCAGACATTGCAATTACAAACGGAGCGGACGAGCTTGACTTTGTAATCGACTTGAATCTTGTAAAAAGCAAAAAATGGAACGAGCTTACACAGCAGCTTTCGTTTTTAACAAAGAGCGTTCAGGAAGCTTCGATGTTTGCAGAAAAAGACGGAATTCCACGCAAAGGAAAAGTTTTAACAAAGCTGATTTTGGAAACAACGCTTTTAGATGATGATGAAATAATTCAGTCTTGCATCTGCGCAAAAAACGCAGGATTTGATTTTGTCAAAACTTCCACTGGATTTTCAATGAAAAAACCGAACGGAGCAACAATCCATGCTGTTGAATTAATGAGGAAAACTGTGGGAAATGAAATGGGCGTAAAATCCAGCGGCGGAATTCATTCTACACAAGAAGCGCTTGATTTTATTTCAGCTGGAGCAAACCGAATTGGCGCAAGCTCAGGAATTCAAATTGTGGACGGACTAAACTGAAATTATTCAGACTGTTCTTTTCTTACTTTTTCTATTATCCTGAGACTTTCATTTACAAGCTTGTCAATTTCTGCAAAATTTTCTGAAATGGAAATTTTGTAGAAAACCCAAGTTCCGCGTTTTATTGTTTTTACAAATCCAGAATCCTTTAAAATTTTCAGATGATGCGAAATTGCAGGACGCGAAAGATTTGACTTGGAAGTTAAATCCATAACGCTTATTCCTTCTTCACCGGCATCTGCTATGTCAAGAATAAGTTTTTGCCGGACTTCATCACCAAGGGCTATAAAAAGAGGTCCGCATTTATTGAGCATTTCATGTATTTTTTTTAACTCGGATTTGCTTATTCCCATTTTGCAGAACCTCACGTTTTAAAGGATTATTAAATAATATAGTTTAAATTCCAAAAATGTCAATAAGTTTAAGTAATTAAACTTTTTAACATTTTTTTCACAAAACCTATTGAATTTTATAAAAAAAACATTATATTTATATATCAATAGGTTTAATCTTTTGAACATTATTCAGGAAAGGATTATTTTATGAAAAGGAAATTTCTAAAAACTTTTTTTAAGCATCCTTGGGCAATAATAGTAGCCACGCTGCTGCTCACAGGATTCTTCGGATTCTTTTTAAAGAATTTGGCTCTTGAAAATTCGCTTCGTTCATTCTTCCCGCAAAAAGACGCATCTTATGACCTGCTTACAAAAACTGAAGATGAATTTGGAAGCATGCTTTCTATTGGAATCACATTAGAAACAAAAAGCGGAACAACCATACTTACTCCAGAATACATCGATGTTGTAAGAAAAATTACTGACAGAACTCTTGAACTGCCAGAAGTTGAAGACATAGATTCTGTCACTCACATCGATTATGTTTGCGATGAAAACGGCTCAATATCAGCAACACAGCTTATCCCAGACACGTACACAGGAACTGATGAAGATATTTTCCAGCTGAAATCACGGCTTGCTGAATGGCACGATATGTACAACCGCGTAATTGTGAACGATGACAACACTGGATTTCAAATGCAAATTTCGCTCCGTCCAAAAAGCGATGAAACTCTTTCACTGGAAGAAAATCAGGCTCGCCTTGCAGAACTTACAGAGCAGGCAAAAACTGCGGATGACAAAACAGAAATCAATGCAGAAATTGCCCAGACAAAATCGAACATAAAAGAAATAAAAGCGCAAGTAAGAAAGCTCGGCACTGACATTATGAGGCAGCAGAAAGTTCTTGCAAAAGTAAAACAGATTGTAAACGAAGAAACAGACGGACATCATCTCAATGTAAAATTTGTAGGTGAACCTGTTCTTTCAGAAGAATCAAAGCAGTTTATGATTTCGGACTTGCTGGTTTTGATTCCGCTTGTAATTGTTGTTGTTCTTCTTTCTCTTTACATGAGCTTTAAAACTGTAACTGGAATGCTTCTTCCTTTGTGCACGGTTTTGCTTTCAACAATAATTTCCGTTGGAATGATGGGATTCTTTGGAATAACATTCACTTTGATTTCAAGCGTAATTCCAGTTTCGTTAATTGCAGTCGGCTCTGCATACGGAATCCATGTTCTTTCGCATTACTACATTGCAATCAACAGTGTTGAAGGTGAAATGACAAGAGAAAAATATGAAGAATGTGTTTTCTCTGGCTTGAATGAAGTTATTGTTGCTGTCTTGCTTGCTGGAGTTACAACAATTGTCGGATTCATTTCGCTTATAACAAGCCCGCTCGGACCCTTGCATAGCTTTGCAGTATTCACAGCGGTTGGAGTTTCACTTTCGCTTCTTCTTTCTATAACATTTATTCCTGCAGTTCTTCTTTTGAAGGATTACAGAAAAGCTGTAAAAAGAGAACGCAACATTGACAAGCTCACTGCAAAAGTAAAAGCAAAAATGGAAAAAGCAAAACGGCGTTTGGAGCTTGCAAGAATTCAGCGCGGCGGAAAAACAGAAGCAGAAGCTAGCGGCGACACACTTTATTCAATCTACAAATTTTTCTGCGGCTCTGTTCCACGTCTTGTGCTTACTTCAATTGTTATAATCGTTCTCTCGTTTACTGGACTCAGAGTTCTAAAAATTGATACAGCGTTAATCAACTACTTCCCAAAGAACTGCGACTTCAGAAAAGATGTTGACCACATTGACCAGCAATATGCCGGCTCAAACTGCCTCTTCTTTGTAATTCAAGGACAGGAAAAAGGCGACATTTCAAATCCGGAACTTTTGCAGGCTGTAGACAACATGGAGCATTATCTTGCTGCAAACCATGAGAATATCGGAAAAATCGTTTCCTTTACAACATTCATAAAACGCATAAACCAAGTCTGGCACGTTCCAGGAGCACAGCCAGTTTCATCCAGTGAATCATCAGACTCTTCTGCTTCAAGCGGATTTTCTGACGGATGGGACGACTGGGGCTCTGACTTTGGAACAGACACTTCATCTTCAACTTCTGATGACTGGTCAGACTGGGGAACAGATGACTCAAGCACACAAGCTTCTCCTGCGCAGGATTTTGTAGATCCAAACATTGCTTACAGCGAACAGCTTGAAACTTCAATGACAACAAAACAAGTTCTTGAACTTTTGAACAAAGCTTATGTTGAAGCAGGCGGACAGTACGCTTCTGTAGAAGATATTGTTAACCAGCTTATGAAGCAGGTTAACTACAATGGAACTGCATACTATGAAATTCCTTACGACACTTCAAAGTATCCTGTTGCGACACGTGAAGAACTGAAAAATGTTGTTGAAAACTATCTCACACTTTTAAGCGGCTCACTTGACAGATTTATTGATGACGACATGAATCCAAAGGAAATGCGCATAACTTGCCAGCTTAGAAGCCACTCATCAGAGGAAAGCGGAATCATAATTGCAGATGCCAAAAGTTACGCTGCAGAACATTTCCCTGAAGGATACACTCTTGAAGCAACTGGTTCAGCGCAGATGGAACACAGAATGACAAGCATGATTGTTTCAAGCCAGATAACAAGCCTTGCGCTTTCACTGTTCTCTGTTTTCCTGATTATCGCGATTTCATTTAAATCTTGCTGGGCAGGACTTTTGGGAGCAATTCCGCTTGCATTCAGTATTCTTCTTAACTACATGACAATGGGATTCTGCGAAATCAATCTTGACTTCATTACAAGCATTATCGCTTCGGTTGCAGTCGGAGTTGGTATTGACTACACAATCCACTTTATGACAACCTATAAAGAAGAAAGGGCGAAAACAGAAAATGTTGTTGAAGTTCTAAAGGAAACTTTCAGAAAGAGCGGACGCGGAATTCTTACAAATGCACTTGCTGTAGGACTTGGATTCCTTGTTCTTACACTTTCGAAGTTTATAGTTTTGCGCTACATCGGAATTCTTGTTGCAATCGTAATGTTTACATCAAGCTTCCTTGCAATGACAATTATTCCAGGAGTTTTGAATCTAACAGATCCAAAATTTATGCGTCCAAAAGAAAAAACTGAAAACAAATAAAAAACTTCTTGGTCAAAAGCCGAGAAACAACAATAAAAAATCCCGGATTTTTTTCCGGGAAAAACATGGAGGATAAAAATGAAACTTACATTTAAAACACTGACATTAGCAGCGGCGCTTGCAGCAGGAACTTTCGCAGCATTTGCAGATGCTCGCGGAGATGAAATCATGCAGAGAACACACGATGTTGCAAAGCCTGACTACAGCCGCTCTCAAGTTGTAATGCTTTTAACAGACAAAAACGGAACAACAGAACAGCGCAATGTTCTTCAGTACGGACGCAACAAAAATGACATAACAAGCGCAGTTATGGATTTCAAATCGCCAGCAAATATAAAGGACACAAGATTTCTTCAGATTGAAAACAAAGGCGCGCCAGATGACAAATGGATTTACCTTCCAGCATTGAAAAACACAAGACGTGTAAACTCAAGCGAAGGCTCAAAATCTTTCATGGGAACTGACGCAACTTACGACGATCTTTCTACACGCGAAATGGAAGAAGACACTCACGAGTTTGTAAAGGAAGACACCAAGAACGGTTTCAATTGCGAAGTTGTAAAAAACACACCGATTGATCCAAAGTCAAGCCAGTACAGCTACAGAATGGTTTGGGTAGATAAAGCAACAGACTATCCTGTTTACACAGAGCTTTTTGACAAAAACGGAAAACTCATAAAAACTCTTACTGTTTTCAAAATTGAAAATATTGACGGCTTCAATATTCCAATGGAAAACAAAATGGAAAATGTTCAGACAAAACATTCGACTTCTATAAAAGTTATTAAAGTTGATGTAAAGACAGTTCTTCCAGATAAAATCTTTACACAAGATTTCTTGAACACAGGAAAGTTCTAAAATTAAAAGCAAGGAGTTTCTTTATATGAAAAACAAAATTTTTGCGCTTGCAATGATTTTCTGTTCATTTGCATTTGCACAGGATTTTGATGACTGGGGAAGTTTCTCTGACGACACTGATGGTTTTGGAGGAGGCTCAAGTCCTTCAATTACATTCAGCGGCGAAGGAGAACTTCAGGGCAGAATGTATCTTGACAAGCCAGAATATGAAGGCCAGAAAGATTCAGATTACGACTCGGTTTCAGATTTTCCTGTTACCGCAACTCCATCTGCAAAACTCGGAATTAATTTTTCAGGCTCAAATGTTGATGCGGATGTTCAGTTGAAATTTGATGAAAGCGCAATTAAAGATTATCCACAGGATGTAATAGACGAGCTTACAATCCGCGGTTATTTTGGAAAGCTGAAACTTGAAGCGGGAAAAATGAAAGTTATCTGGGGAAAAGGCGACAAGCTTCATGTTCTGGATAATTTCAACGCAGATGATTACACTGACTTCATTGTTCCAGAATACATCGACCGCAGGCTCAGCACGCCAATGTTCCGCGCATTATATTCTTTTGAAAAAAATGATTTGCGCTTGGAAGGAATCTGGACTCCGTACATGGAAAAAGACAGATTCGCAACAGACGGAATTTGGACACCGGCTTCGTATACTGAATTGAAAAATTCAATAACTGAAATAGCCTCAAGCTGGGCAGCCAGTGGAACAGCAGGTCTTATGGCAGCCGCGCAATTTGACCAAGACGACTTGTACCCAGACACGCAAAAATTAAAATACACGCAAGCAGGTCTTAGGCTTACAGGCACATTCGGCTCGTTTGACTGGGGCGCAAGCTATTACTACGGACACTACAAGCAGCCATCCGCAGATTTGAGCGCGACAATTTTAAGCGGAAAAACAGCAATGCCTTCGCTTGACTACGACTGGAAACAAACCTTCGGACTTGAAGCGGCAACTGTGCTTGGAAGATTCAACTTGCGTGGCGAGTTTGCCTACAATTTGACTGACGACGTTGCAGGCGACAATCCTTGGGTTCATAACAACAGCATTGCTTGGCTTGCAGGTTTTGATGTGGATATTCCGGTCAACAATATAAACATAAACATTCAAGAAACCGGAACTTACATTTTCAAAGGCGACAAAATTGATGACGCAGAAGGATTTTCTAGTTACGGTGTAATGAAATCAGCATTGAAATCCTACGATGTTGACTACGACAAAACTGGATACACAAACAACAAGCTGGTTGTAAACATTACAGATTCTTGGATGAATGATAAAATCGCACCAGAAGTTACAGCTCTTTGGGGAATCGAACGCGGCGACCTTGTAGTTCAGCCAAAAATCGCATACAAGCCAAACGGAAATTTAACACTGACTTTAAGCGGAATGTACATCCATTGCAAAGATGAAGACAGTGAATTCTACGAATGGAAAGACAACAGCTTTATAAATGTTGGTGTCAACTGCAAATTCTAAAATTTAAAAACAACGGACGCTTTGGTAAAATCCATTGCGTCCATTTTTATTTTAAAAGTTCCGCGGAACACTCTTCTTCTTTTCCGCATTTTATGCTGTCTTCAAGAACGGAAATTATTTTCAGCATGACAACGCTTCCGGCTTCTAATTTTTTTTCGGATTCAAATTCTGCATGAAGAAAATTTTCTGTAACGGCATGAAAAATATTTTTTCCATCTGATTTCTGCAAAACTTTTTTTTCAACAGTCGCTTCAACAGCTTTTTCTTTAAAAGAATTTATATAAGAAATTTTTCCAGAAACCGCAATTTCAGTAAGCCACTTTACGCGCACATTTTTTATTCGCTCAGGAATTTTTGGAGTCATAGAAAACGCCAGTGTTCCAGGTCTTGCAGAAAAAGGAAAAGCATGAATCCAAGCGAAATTCATTTTCTTGCACAAAGATTTAGTCTGCTCAAAATCATCTTCCGTTTCTCCGGGAAATCCTGCGATTATATCACAAGAAATAAACGGATTCATTTTGCATTCTCTAAGAAGCTGAACCGCATTTTCAACTTGCTCCCGCTTATAAGGCCGGCGCATAGAATTCAAAATGGAATCGCTTCCAGACTGAATGCTCAAATGGAAAAACGGCTGAACTCTTTTATCAGACAAAACTGCACAAAGTTCTTTTGTTATATGCTGCGGATAAAAAGAAGAAATTCTAAACTTGACTTTTTTTGTGTTAGAAAGCAAAAACGAAAGCAAGTCTTTAAAGTCAAAAATTGCATCGTCTTTTAATTTTCCTGCATACTGGCTCAAGTTAACGCCTGTAAGCACAATTTCAGAAGAACCAAGACTTTCAATTTCTTTTGCACGCTCAAGAATTTTTTCAGGCTCAAGAGAAACAGAAGTTCCGCGGGCAAAATGAATTCTGCAGAATGAGCACGAATTATTGCATCCATCTTGAATCTTTAAAGTCGCCCGGCTATGCTTTTCAAAAACCGGCGTATACAAAGCAAACGGATTCACCGCCATTGGAATTTTTTTTGCAGAATCAATTTTTTCAAATGAAAATATTTTTTTGCTAACAAAGGACTTCAGATTTTCAAAATTGAATTTTCCGTTTTTAAAATCAAGTTCACCGCCATTCATCGCAGCGGCAATTTCCTTTAAAACAAATTTTTTTGTGCCGGGAACAATTACAATTCTATTTTTGGAAATCGAAGTTATTTCAGAATCAGCAAGCTCCGCATAGCAGCCGGTAACAATCAAAGGCGCATCAAAAAATTTTTCAAGAAGCAGTCTGATTATGCGCCGGGCTTTTTGTTCAGCTTTGCCTGTAACCGTGCATGTATTTATTACGCTTAAAATTACATCTTGAGAAGGATTTGTTGCAGACGAAACAGAATTCAATTCACAGGCAAAACCAGCATCAGAAAAAGAACGGGCAGCACCTTCTGTTTCATCCTGATTAAGCCTGCAGCCTAGAGTTTCAAAATGAATAATATTTTTCATCAACTAAAAACTAAAGACGCTCCTGGCATCTTTTTTTTCCGCGGACAGCATCGTAATTTTGGGAATTCAAGCCAAGTGCTCTGTCATAAGCTGTAATGGCATTTTTAAAGTCGCTGCACATTTCACGTGCATAGCCTAGCCTTGTCCACCAATGCGCGCTATAAGTCGGCTCATATTTTACAGCCGCGCTAAAAGAAATGTCCGCATGTTCATATTTTGTCTGGCGTACATAAATTTCGCCCATATAATAATATGCAGTTCCAAGCCGCGCCGCAGTTTCCGAAGAATTTGCAACATAACGCTGAAACATATCGAGGGCTTCATTGTTTTTTCCAAGATAAAATTTAGCCTCGCCAAGAACTTCCATTAAACGAATATCATAGGAATTTATTTTGCGCGCTTCTGTAGCTCTAAGCTCAGCTTCCTTGTACTGCTTGTTTCCGACCAAAGACCAGCACAAAACCGCATAAGAATCCATATTATTCGGATTGTTGGAAATTTCAACTTCGCAAACTGCAACCGCATCCTTGTACTTTCCTTCACGGTAAAGTTTAAGAGCATCAGGACGAGAGGCTTGCGAAAAAACTGCGGAAACAAAAACAAAAAATATAATAAATGCAAAACAATTTTTCTTATTCATATCAGCACCTTGAGAATTCAGCTTGAAAAATTACATTCCAGACATTGAGCATTTTCCAGAAAAAACAGAACCCGGCTCAAGCACAACCTGAGCAGAAGAAATGTCGCCAATTACAGAACCAGTCGAAGCAACATAAACAAGTTTTTTTCCATTTATATTTCCTACAACTTTTCCGCGGACAAGAACACGCTCTGTTGAAATGTCAGCGTTGACTTCCGCATTTGTATCAATAAGCAAATCGCTTGAAGCTTCGATTGTTCCGTTCATTTTTCCTTTTATCATAAACGGCTTTGAAAAACGTATATTTCCTGTAAATGAAATGTCGCTAGCCATTACCGTGTCAAAATCTTCTTCATCAGTATCAAACGGCTTTGAATCTTTTATTTCGTACATTTCTTTATTTTATTGATGAATAGCATTGAAGTCAATGCAAGTAGAATAAAAAAACGCCGCCATTTCTAGCAGCGCTTTTTATCTAAACTTAAAAATTAATATTCCTGAGCGTCAGATCTCTTGAAGAATGAAGATGAACCGCTTCTCTGTGTAGCAGTGTGAACTCCGGCTCTTGCATGAGAACCTCCGCGGAATCCTCTGTCTCTATCGCGTTCGCGGCGTCCGCCAAAGTCTCTGTCGCGTCCAAATCCATGGTCGCGTTCACGTCCTCTGTCGCGTCCGCCTCTTCTTGAACCACGGTCGCGTCCAAATGAATCGCGCTCGCCAAGTCCGCCGCCAGTAACTTTTGTGTCAAGGTGCATGTGCGGCAAAGAACGGTCGCGCTCAGAAAGCTCAATGGCTCTTCTTCCGTCGTCAGCTGGCAAAGTAAGAAGACAGAATTTGTCCGCCATATCAATAGCATCAACTTTGCGCCCCGGAACACCAAGCAAGTCATGGAAGAAATCCGCAATCTTTCTTGGATTGTATCCGTCGTCCCAGCCCATCTGAACATAAAGTCTAAGCTGATCGTCGCCAACAAAAACGTCTCCGCCTCTTCTTGAGCCACGGTCGCGTTCACGGCGTCCACCACGGTCTCTGTCGCGTCCCTTTGATTCAACAGAATAAGTATTGATTTTTCCGTAGCGGTTTTTGTTCAGCATTCCGCCGTAAGAAACCGCAAGCAACGAAGCTACAACTTCCTCTGGATTCTGACCGTTGCAAAGTTCTTCTGCAAGCTTGTCAAAAATAGGATCGCCTTTTCTTAAGTGAGGAACTTTTGGCTCTGAAGAAACATTGATTTCAGCATTTTCATCCGCGGAATCAGAATCAGTTTCGCTTTCAGCCTGAGATTCAGTTTTTTCCTGATTAAGACCAAGCTTGTTTTTAATATCAGAAAACAGGCGGCTCTTTTTTGCTTCAAGAACTTCTTCTATTGAAGGAACTTTGTCTTCAACAATTTCGCCCTTGGAACTTTTCTTTACAGTGTTGATAAGATAATTAAGACGTCTGCGTGTTTCTTCCGGCTTTACAAAAGTAACCGCCATTCCAGCAGCTCCGGCGCGTCCAGTACGGCCAATGCGGTGAACATAAGTCGGACCGTCAAATGGAAGCTCGTAGTTTACAACGTGAGTTACGCCTTCAATATCAATTCCACGCGCAGCAACATCGGTCGCAACAAGAATTCTTGTTTTCTTTGAACGGAATCTTGCAAGGATTTTTTCACGCTGTCCCTGAGGAATATCTCCGTGCAATGCGGCAGCTTCGTATCCGCGCTCATCAAGCGACTTTGAAACATAGTCAGCATCAGATTTTCTCTGAACAAAAACAAGTCCGAAGAAATCTGGCGAAATATCAATAAGACGAACCAAAGCCTCGACTTTTTCACTTTCGCGCACAACCCAATATTTCTGCTCAATCAAAAGAGGCTCTTCTTCAAAGCCTTCTTCTTCAACGATTTCGTACTCGCCCATAAAACGCTGGGCAATTTTCAAAATTTCTTTTGGAACTGTCGCGCTGAACAAAAGAACACGGCAATCCTGATTTGCGCATTCAAAAATATTTTCAATATCCTCGATGAATCCCATGTCAAGCATTTCATCGCCTTCATCAAGAATAAAATAATCGATTTTGCTGATGTCAAGAACACCGCGGTCAATCAAGTCCTGAACACGGCCTGGAGTTCCAACAACAATTTCAACTCCGCGGCGCAAAGCTCTCATCTGCTCGCCCATCGAAGCTCCGCCGTAAACAACAGCAGTGCGCGGATATTTTCCAGTTGCAAATGAAGCCATTTCAGTGGCAGTCTGCATGGCAAGCTCGCGTGTAGGCTCAAGAATTATTGCGCGGACATGGTCGCTTTCTTCACGCAAATCCTGAACAAGAGGAAGTCCAAAAGCGGCAGTTTTTCCAGTTCCAGTGCGGGCCTTTGCAATAACGTTTGCATCTCCATTCAAAAGGCGCGGAATTGCAAGAACCTGAATTGGAGACGGAACTTTAAATCCTTTTTTCTCAATAGCGGCAAGAGTGATTTCATCAAGTCCCAAGTCTGCAAATGAAATTGTCTCAGGCTCATTTGATGATTCATTTGAATTTTCCACAGAAACCTGTGAATCCTCTGCGGGCATAGTAATCCCGTCAACTTTGTTTTCTAAATCTTCCATAAACGATTCCCTTTTCCTTACATGAAAGACCGGAACCGCTTGAAAATATCTTTTTTTACTTGATTTTCCTTTTTACCTGGCAAAGCCTAAGAAGCGGCTGCAATCTGACATGCTGATGATATAAAATATAGCGTAAAGTATACAAGATTTTTCAAAGTTATTCAAGCCAAAAAGTACAAAAACGCAAAAAATGTCATAATTTTCTATAAAAATTCCATGTTTATCGTCATGGGGATGCCCCGTAATTATCTTTTATGTCATTATCGGGCTTGACCCGGTAATCTATTGAAATTTTATAGCTGATTCCCATGTCAAGCATGGGAATGACAGTTAATTTTCATAAAAATCATGCAGAAAATTATTTTTTTCAGAAATAAATATGTGATGAAAAACAAAATTACTTTTATAACAATTATTTTGTCGGCGAGCATCTGCCATGCGCAAATTGAATTTTATTCCGGGAACAATTTTAAATTTCCTGTAAAAGAAGGAAAAGAAAATTTCTCGCTCAAATACGATTCCGGCGCAAAATTAAAATTCCGCGGACTAACCTCCATTTGGATTGCAGGAATCGGAACAGAAACTTTTCACGATATTGCAAGCTCTTCATTTTCTGAATTTGAGGCAATGCAAAAATACCGCTACGGAATAAAATATTCAGCGGCAACAAAATTTGCGGCCACAGAATTTCTTGCAGGAACCTTGCGTTTTTCACAAGGAATTTCAAGGCTAAAGCATCCAAGTTTTTATGTTCCGGGCGCGCTAAAAAAGCCATCGCTTTTAACACCGGGAATTTCCCCTGCCCTGCCTTCTTGGACTTCTGCAAAAACTCCGTTGGCTACGGCAATTTCAATTTCTCCTGGAAACAAAAATTCTATTTTGCCGACATTTCAGTTTTCCATTCTTGAAACAAAAGAATTTTACGCGTCTGCCTTCAAAAGATTTTCAGCGCCGTTCATTCCAAACGCAAGCATTTCATTTTCAGGCGGACTTTTTGAATACGGAAGAGAAAACACTTCGGCTTGGTTTCAAAAGCAAAAATATTTTTCCAAGGAAAAACGAGGCGCGGCGGAAACTGAACTGAATTTTGTTTTTCCGCATTTTAGAATTTCAGGAGCGGCAGGAATATACGAAAGTCCGTTCGGCGGAAATTTTCTTTGGGCAAGGCTTCAAAATTTCATTCTTTTAGGCGACTTTTTGCTGCATTCTTTCTATTATATTGCAGACGAATCCTTAATAACCGCTGACAAATCTGAAAACAGAATAAAAACGCAAGCAGGCATAAATCCGCAGTACACATTTTGGATTGGAAAAACTTCAGCAAGCGCAGGAATTCTTTTTTACTCCGCGGAAAGGCAGACAATCGAAAGGCTTCCTTCTGACTTCAACGAATACTGCGCAAAAACAGCACTAAACATTTCAAGCGGAAAAAGCAAAATTTCATCAAACGCATCTTTTATTTATTCCACGGAAAAAAATGAAAAAGAATATTCCGCGCAAATAAAAGCCTCAAGAAATTTCAAAAGCTCCTCGGCAAACGCAAGTTTTTCCTACAAAAAAGAAGACTCGGGGAAAAACACATTTTCATTCACAAGCACAATTTATCCTAAAAAAATAATGCTGCATCAAGCCGGAATCGGATTTTCAATTTCTGAAAATGAAGGAGAGTTCAAATGCAGTCCTTCAGCAACTACGGTTTTTAAAAGCGGAAACAGAAAAATCAAATGGAACATAAAAACTGCATTCCTATTAAATTTTTAAACTTTCTTCAAAACAGCCCAAGACCTATTGAATTTACCGCTATTTTTTAATAAAATTGCTTGAATTAATTGCATTATGCGGAAATCTTTGCTTTTCGTATTCTGCCGACTCACGAATTTTTTTTTGAGAGGTATACACTATGGGTTTTGATATTACAAAAGTACGTAATATCGGTATCAGTGCGCACATTGACTCTGGTAAAACAACAACATCAGAACGTATCTTGTTCTACTGCAACAAGATTCACCAGATCCATGAAGTTCATGGCAAAGACGGTGTAGGCGCTGTAATGGATTCTATGGATTTGGAGCGCGAGCGTGGAATCACAATCCAGTCAGCAGCGACTCAGGTAAACTGGAAAGGAACAACAATCAACCTTATCGACACTCCAGGCCACGTTGACTTCACAGTTGAAGTTGAACGCTCACTCCGTGTTCTTGACGGAGCAATCCTTGTTCTTTGCGCTGTTGCAGGTGTTCAGTCTCAGTCAATCACAGTTGACCGCCAGCTCAAACGCTACCATGTTCCACGCATAGCTTTCGTAAACAAATGCGACCGTCAGGGTGCAAATCCGCTTCGTGTATGCGCACAGCTCCGCGACAAGCTCGGACTCAATGCATATATGGTAGAGCTTCCAATCGGTCTTGAAGACAAACTTCAGGGTGTTGTAGACCTTATCGCAATGAAGGCTTACTATTTTGAAGGACACGACGGTGAAGAAATCCGCGTTGCAGAAATTCCTGCTGAACTTGTAGAACAGGCAAAAGAAAAGAGAGCAGAACTTCTTGAAGCAGCCGCAATGTTTGACGACTCGCTCATGGAAGATCTTATGGAAGAAAAAGAAGACATTCCAGAAGAAAAGATTATCGCTGCAATCCGCAAGGGAACTCTTGAAGAAAACTTCGTAGCAGTATTCTGCGGTTCTGCGCACATGAACAAAGGAATTCAGCCAGTTCTTGACGGCGTTGTACGCTATCTTCCTAACCCGACTGAAGTTCACAACTACGGACTTGACCTTGACAAGAATGAAGAGCAGATTGAGCTTTTCAATGTTGAAAACAAGCCTTGTGTTGCACTCGCATTCAAGCTTGATGACGGTCAGTACGGTCAGCTTACTTATGTCCGCATTTATCAGGGAAAAATCACAAAAGGCGATGAGCTTTACAATACACGCGCAAAGAAAAAGTTCAAGGTTGGACGCATTGTCCGCATGAACGCAGCTGCAATGGAAGACATCAACGAAGGTCAGCCAGGCGACATCATCGCATTGTTCGGTGTTGACTGCGCATCTGGAGACACATTCTGCGGCGGCGGACTCAACATTGCGATGACTTCTATGTTCGTTCCAGAGCCTGTTATTTCAGAAGCAATCACTCCTGTAAACAAGCAGGACGCAGCAAATATGTCAAAGGCTCTCAACCGCTTTACAAAAGAAGACCCGACATTCCAGACTTACGTTGACCCTGAATCAAATCAGACAATCATCAAGGGAATGGGCGAGCTTCACCTTGCAGTTTACGTTGAGCGCATGAAACGTGAATACAAATGCGAAGTTACAGTTTCTCAGCCGGAAGTTGCATACCGCGAGTCTATTACACAGCGCGCTGACTTCAACTACACTCACAAAAAGCAGACTGGTGGTTCAGGACAGTACGGACGTGTTGCAGGATTCATGGAGCCAATTACAGAAAAAGACTACGAGTTTGTTGACTCAATCAAAGGTGGAGCAATTCCAAACGAATACATTCCTTCTTGCGACAAAGGTTTCAAGAAAGCAATGGAAAAAGGCTCTCTTATTGGAGCACCAGTTGTTGGCGTAAGATGCACAATCAACGATGGTCAGTACCACCCAGTTGACTCTTCAGACATCGCATTCCAGACTGCTGCTATCGGCGCATTCCGCGAAGGCTATGCAAAGGCAAAACCAGCAATCCTTGAGCCAATCATGAAAGTTCAGATTGCAGGACCTACAGAATTCCAGGGAAATATGTTCGGACTTATCAACCAGAGACGCGGTGTTATCATCGATTCTTCTGATGAAAACGGAAACTCAACTGTAAACGCAGAAGTTCCTCTTTCTGAAATGTTCGGATTCTCAACAATTCTCCGCTCTTCTACACAGGGAAAAGCAGAATTCACAATGGAATTTGAAAAATACAGCAAAGTTCCAAATGCAGTTGCCGACGAGCTTATCAAGGCTTATGCAGAAAAGAAAAAGGCTGGACAGGCAAAATAAAATTATTAAAAGCCTAGTTTGACCACAGAATCTCCAGTGAAAGAATTTTCTTTTGCTGGAGATTTTTTTATTGTAAAATAAAATTTATGTGCTATACTTATTCAAACGGACACAGAACTTTTTGCAAAGCAAAATATTTTGAAGCGCAAAACTTTCTGCAAAAGTTAAAAAAATCAAGCTAAAAATTCAGGAGGCAGCATTATGGCAAAGCAGGAATTATATGAAAGAAGCCCGATCCGCATTTTTGACGAAGCGGCAAACGGAGGACTCAAGGCTGGCGAGCTAGGACTTGTTACAGCAAAAAAAGGACTTGGAAAAACTTCTGTGCTTGTTCAGTTCGGAATGGACACACTTCTTAACGGAAAGCAGCTTGTTCACGTTTCGTTCAATCAGCACAGCGAAAATGTAATTTCTTGGTATGATGGAATCTACAACGAAATTTCAAAGAAAAAGGCAATCGCAAACGCCGCTGATGTAAAGGAGCAGATTCTCCGCAACAGAACAATTTTGAATTTCAATCAGGACAACATCAGCCTGGAAAAAGTTGTTAACACATTGAACGCTCTCAAGGCTGGCGGAACAGCAGTTGCAGGAGTTGTTATCGATGACGTTGACTTTTCAAAAGTAAAAGAAGCAGACTTGCAGACAGTCGCAAGCTACGCAAAAGCAACAAAGACAAAAATCTGGTTCAGCTCAACTTCAGCCGGCGACAAACTTGAAGATTCAGCACCAAAGGCACTGCTTCCATACTTCTCTGCTGTAATCCACCTTTCATCAAAGAATTCTGTAACACAGCTAAGCATTCTAAAAATGGGCAAGAACACAGATATTGAAACAACACTTAAGCTGGACTCAAAGACACTGCTCATTACAAACAACAAGTAATTTTGGAGTGCCTCTGAAAACAAAAGCTTTTAGAGGCAACTTTGAAAAACGAGGCTAAAATAAAACGGCTGCCCTTTAGAAATAGAGGGCAGTTTTTTTGTTTATGAAACACTATTGAAAGAAATTTGGACTAAATAAAAGAATTTTCCTTGAGTAAATACGTTATTTTCCATTGGCAAACAGCTTATTTACCTTAGTAAAATAGTCTATTTACCACAGGTAAATATATTATTTACCCATGGTAAATAGATTATTTTACTATAAAAAATGTTTTTTTAATTTATTTTTTTACCCACTTGCTGGTTCCGTAGAGCTCTCCGCCATTTGTAGACAACTTTAACACACGGCTGTCTTCAATGATTGCCTGAACTTCAGGACTGTAATTATAAATAGAACGGAACGCTGTAAAGATTTGTTTTTCTTTTTCCGTTGCATACAGCTTGATGCAGTCTTCTTTTCTTTCTGCGTCCAATTCGTTGCGGACAAAAAGGTCGTGCGCTATTGCAGGAAGCTTTGTCTGTTTCAAAATGGACAAATCAAACATCACAATATTTGCGCTTTCTGTTCCGTCTCCCTTATCTGTTCCAGAAATTATTGAATACCGGCTTACACCTTTTGCATTGCTTGTTTTTGGCTCAAAAAATTTAAGGGTTGGATTTTTCCATTTGCCATTATGTATATGTCCATTCAAAGCCGCCATATTAAGATTCACTTGGCTTGCAATTTCATCCAAAACATTGATTTCTTTCTTGTTCAATTCCTTTTTTGCCGCGGAATCTTTCAACGCAATGAGCTTACCTTTTTTATAGTTTTCAATGCAGTCGTAAAGCCGCTGAAGCTCAAGATATTTCTTTCCATAGACATCAAACGCCGCCTTTGAAAGTGTTCCATCAGGAAGGACTTTTTCATATTCAGACTTTATTGCCTCAAAGTCCAAATTGGTCTGGTTAAGATTCATTTTTAAATACTGAATCTCATCATTTATTTGAAGCTTTAAAACTTCTGTAAGAGACTCATGGAATTTTTCAACCGCATAAACTTTTTTTACATTCAGCTCCGGGAAAAAGGACTGGAGAACAGAAAGTTCTTCTCTTGTAGGAGAAGACAACCCTTCAATAGAATGCTCGGCAACAGCAATCTTGTTTTCAAGCCTTGTTTTCTTAACGCTTATACTTTTATATTTTTTCTCAAGAGCCTGAAGTTTTTCCGCATTATTAGAATCTATAGCAAGGATTTCTTTATCGTTCGTCCTGCTCAACTCAGAGAGTTCTTCTTTCAGCTGGTTTATATTTTCATATACATCTGCTAAATCAGAATCCGTTTTTATAGAAGTCGGTATAAAATTTCTTTTTACTGCGTCATTAAAAGTTTCTTTTGCTTTTGCAGCATCATCGGCGTTATTTTTTTCTGCAGAAATCTCTTCGTATCGGTCAAACAATTTTTCAAAATTAACAACGCAATCGCGGGCATTTTCCATTGAATTTCCTTTTAAAAATTCCTCAAGGTTCTTTGAGCTTTTGTGGGATATTCTAAAATACGGACTTACTGCTCCTCTGAATGTAAGGGATTCATTTTCAAAACCGTAATTTTCTGCAAGCCTTTTTTGAAATTCCTTAAGGGAAATTTTATCAATAGCAGAATAGCTTTTATCACACACGCTGACATTATTCAAATCTTCCGTAGAGCGGCTGTAGTAAAATTTTTCTTCTTTAAACTCAAATGTAAAGTTGACTACATGATGCCCGACATTTTCAATGATTTTTCCGCCGCCTGTAACATAGGTGTTTCCACCGAAAGCAAAATCAATAGCAAGAAGAAAACTGGATTTTCCTGTGGAATTGTTTGTGGATTCGTTTGCGACAATTGTATTCAGGCCTTTGCGAAATGGTATTTTTCCGTTCTGAATATATTTGCCTTTAAAAACACTGCTTTGGATTTCTACAAGCATATTATTTCCCCTGTAACATTGTCTATATCAATTTTTCCAAGCGCATACAAAGCGTCCAAAGTCTGTATAAATTCAGAAAGAGATGAAAAATGGCTTTTTACATTTTTATAAAGCTGCTCTGGAAAAATTCTTTCATTTAAAGTCATAGCCTGCAAAACAGGAACAAATTTTGAAATTACGGATTCGTTATATCTTATCATTTTATCTGGCAGGAGCATCAAAAACCTCGCATAACTGAATAAAATATGAAACTATAATTCTTGCTTCTGGAGAATTTGGCTGAATCAATGCAATTGGAGCAAAATAATTTTGCATATTGTCCACGATTTCTTTTTCAGTAAAATACTTTTCTTTTAACCGTAAATATTGATTATGAATGCATTGGCATATAAAGGCAGGCGGCTTTCCTCCGTTTTCTGCGGCAGACACAAAAGCCTTGTTCACTATATCAAAATAAATCAAGTCATTTTCTATGCACCGCATAAGATGATTGTCGTTTTTGATTTTTTCTTTTATGCAATAAGTTATATTCGGAGGTTCAGGCAAATTTTCCGCCTTTATTCTTTTAGAAATCAAATTACCAGCGGCGGTAATTTTATCTTCAAGTATTTCCATCGAGCTTGCGCTTGTGTCTTTTGGATAATGAATTTTCTTTTTTCTGCCGGACTGCTTTTTAGGCTCTTTTGCGCCTTTTTGAATCATATTTACAAACAATTCTGCATATTTTTCTGGATAGTTTTCGTCTGAAACATCTGGAGAAAATTCCTTTATTGATTCTACCAAGTCGCCGTCCATTTCCGGCGTTGGATTAGAAGGTTTTTCCATAAAAGAAACAAAATTGTCTGTGTTCAGATATTTCAGCATCTGGCTGTATGTGTCGGGAGAAATTCTGTTTCCTTTATAATATCTTGATATTGTGTCAGACTGAAACTTGTCATAGTTTTTTAGTGGATTATATGAACGGAATTTTATATGCGCTGGAGAATTGCCTTTTGCATTTTCGTTGTATATATCCAGAATGTTGTCAAATAATAAAACAACGAATTCATCTTGACTGCGGTTTTCTCCGTAATAAGGACGAAGCGTTTTTGCAAATTGCTGAAAAGTCATAAACTCCAAAATACCATCCGATTCAAATCCGTTAAAAAAAGCGAACTGATTTCTTCTATATATTATAAGCCTTTAACGATAATATTGCATTAAAAATCTCATGTTTTTGAATCCGTTTTTTCTTCTGCGAAAGTGCTATCTTCCTTATCAACAAAGCAAATACAGAGTTTCTGCGAATTGCCTTGTACATTTTTATTATACCATGATTTCTGGCATTTTGTTATGCGCGCGGCAGAATGTCCGGTTCATGGTAAAGGAAATTAAACATGCAATCTAACAATGCATTTATCAAACTTCAGGAATCGGCTAACGGAAGAGTGTCCGTTAAGTTACAGAAAAATCAGTTTGCGAAAGACGGAGCTGAAAGTTTTTACGGACGTGTGGAACGCTACACATACAGCACCCAAAACATTCTTGATGCCATGGCAGAGGCAATTCCGCTTGTAGACTTGGGAACTGTCGCAAGCATCTTGAATGCCTATGCAAATACTGTTCTTAAAGTTCTTTCTGCGGGCAATGCTGTAAAATTCGGTGAGCTAGGAATTTTCTACATTGCAGGAAAAGGCAGCGTTGACAACGAAAACGGAAAGCCCAAGCTAACAGTAAAGTTTTCCGCAACGCAGGCATTAAAAGAGGCTGTTCAGAATGTTGAAATAGCAAGCTCTGAATATGTTGCTCCAAGCGGAGTTATTACAAGCGTTACGGATATAGCAACTGGCAAAAGCGACGGAAATCTTTCTGCAAGCAGTTCTGTCTTGGTTGAAGGCTCAAGCTTAAAAATCGGCGGAGAAAATTCTGGAATTTGGTTTGCGCCAGTTGCAGACAGCGGAATTGTTTCTGGCGATGAAAGCAAATGGACAAAAATTGAAACAGCCTTGATTTACAACTTGCCTTCCAAGCTTTTGTTTGCCCTTCCTCAGGAACTTGAAAGCGGAAAATACAAAATTGTTGTCCGCACCCGCTACGCCGGAAAAACTGGCTACGAGCGGAAGTATCTTGTAGAGGCAATTTCTGAAACTGTAACAGTCGCATAGCAATAAATTCATGCGGTTTGTCCTAATTTTGGGCAAGCTGCATGAATTGCAAACCGAGACTTCTTTTGCAAAAAAACAAAAAATTATTTAAAAAGCACTTGACAAAACTATTTTTTTTTTTTCTATATTTTTTAGATATAAAGGAGCAACGGCTGCAAATGGACACAAGACAAACCTGCCTTTTATATCTAGCCACCATCTCATTTTTCGACTTGCGTGAACGGCGGATTCCAAATTCAATAACATTTGGATTCTTCTCGCTGATGATTCTAAAAGAAATTTTCACAGCTCCATCAAAAATTTCAGCTAGCCTTGCCTGCTCTGTTTTCTTTTCTGCCGTGTTCCTTGCAGCCGCGGCAGCCACAAAAGGCATGGGGATGGGAGACATAAAACTCGCCGCGGCAATTGGCTACTGCTCAGGATTTTTCAAGACACTATGCTCCTTTATTTTTGCAAGCCTCGGCGGAATTATTTTTTTCATGGCGATGCGCCTTTTCAACAAGGGAACAAGCAAAATTCCATTTGCGCCTTTCGTAGCGGCTGGATACCTATTGTCAGAGCTAGTCCGCGGAGAAGCCGCATGAAAAGACTTACCGCAAAACAGATCCGGCGCATTTTCCTTCTTCTTATCCAGATTCCTCTTTGCGCGCAGGAAACAGGCTCCTCCATATACATGGACTTTAGAAACCAGAAAATTTCCGACATCATCTACGCAGTTGCGGATGTCTGCGGAGAGTCCGTCATCATAGACGAGACAGTTTCTGGAAACGCAACGTTCCGCTTTGAAGACAAGGACTTTGAGAGCGCGTTGGACAGGTTCGCAAGGCACTGCCAGCTTTATGTGGAAAAAGACAGCGGCGTATACTCGATTACAAAAGTGCGAATTGGCACAAGCGGCGGCGGAAGGCTCTCGGTGAACACAGAGAATGTCCAGATAGAGCCTTTCATCAATGCGCTTTCACGGTATGCGAACAAGACAATAGTCTTTGACAGCCTGCCGGACACGACTGTTACAATAAGAACGAATGACGCAAGCCTTGAGGACGTGCTGAACCTTGCGATTGTAAAGCTTCCGGGATTCGGCCTTGAGAGAATCGCGGAAGGATTTTACATAACAAAAAGCTCAGGGGCAATAAGCAAACGCAATATCGACATTTTCACAATTTCCGAGGCAAACGGAAAATTCTCATGCAATATCCAGAAAGCCTCGTTCGCAAACGCAATAGGAACTCTGTTCAAAAAAGGCGGCAAGGAATATTCGCTTCTTTCAAAGCCGAACATAACGCTTGAAAACATGGCGTACACAGACAAAAGCTTTGACGAGCTTCTTTCCTTGATTCTTAGCCAGTGCAACTGCGATTTTTCTGCAGAGAACGGAATATACCGCATTTATGAAATTCAAAAGAAGGACATCATAAAAAAATTCAAGGAGACAAGAATAGTCAGGGTAAAGAGCATGAGCATAGAAACCCTTGCCTCGATTCTTCCAAACGAGCTGAACGCGCAGGGATTCATAAAGCAGGACAAAAACTCCAACTCGCTTATCCTTACAGGAAGCCCCTCAGAAATAAATCCCATAGAAGAATTCATACGAAAAATCGATTTTCCGCCTGACGACAGAAAATACAGGAGCTTTTACTTTGAAAATGCAAACGCCAAGGACGCTGTTTCTCTTATTCCAAAAGAACTGCTTTTGTCTGATATAATAATGCTTCCTTCTGGCAACGGATTTGCAACCCAGACAACACAGGAAAGCGAGAAAAGGCTTTCTGAATTCATAGCAATGCTCGATAGCAAAAAACAGGGCAAGGCTGTAAGGCTAAAGTACATAAAGAGCGACGAGCTTATGAAATCGCTTCCAGCGTTTGCAGGCAAGGAAAGAATAACAGAAACAAGCGAGCCGACCCTGGTTTTCTTTAGCGGAACAGAAAAACAGTTTGAGGATTTTTCAAGAAGCCTTGAGGAAATCGACATTCCAAAGCAGCAGATAAAATACCAGCTGCTTGTGGTTCAAAGGCAGAAAACAAGCGGTCTGAACCGTGGCGCGTCATTAAGCGTCGGCAACACTGACGGTGAGTCAGGCTATTCCTGGAGCGGAACGGTCTCGAGCATTTTCAACATCAACTTTGACATAATCTCAAAGTTCGGAGTACAGTTCGCAGGAAGCCTGAACGCGGAGCTTTCGGAGGGAAAATCCCATGTGCTTGCGGACACAACGCTGAACGGCATAAGCGGAGAGTCCCTGAGCTTTTCAAACACAAACACAACGCGCTACCGCGACATAATCGTAGACACAAAAGGCGACCTGTACACAAGCACCACAAGGGAAATCTCAAGCGGACTTACGCTTTCTATAAATGGCTGGGCAAGCGGAGACGAAATAGTAACAGTAAAAATTGACGCGCAGGTTTCAAAGCAGGGAAGCTCAGAATCCTCATCCGCCAATAGCAACGGAACAGACACTGCTCCGCCGCCATCAACGTCTGAAAAGAAAGTAAGCACCAACGTAAGGACAAAAAGCGGCGAGCCTGTAGCCATAGGCGGGCTTTTCCAGCAGGAAGAAGAAATATCTGAAAAACGCGTGCCGTGGCTTGGAAAAATACCTCTTTTAGGCTGGCTTTTTAAGAAGAAAGTCGTGTCGATGGTTGAGACAGAATTTTCAATATACCTTGTTCCTTTTGTTGAAAAGCCAGATGTCCAAGCTCCAGGCGAAGAAGCAAACCTTGAGCGGCTTAAGAAAAAATACGGCGGGGCTGCAGCATGAAAAATTTAAAGACAGCAAAGCCCATATCATCCGGTTTTAGCATAATAGAATTTTCCCAGTACAAAAATGTTGAATGCCAGTACACCCGCCAGTTCATAAAAAATTCGCGCTGCGTAAAAATACGCGAGTCTGAAAATGAAGTTACCGTGGCGGTCGCAAAAAGCAGGCTGGACACAATAAAGCTCCTTGCCCAGGTGCATGAGCCAAAGCAGGTAAGCCATGTAACTGTAAAAGACTCAGACTTCGCCGAGTTTATTGGCAATTTTGTGGACAATAAGGCAGAAGGTTTTTCCTGCAGAAAAGAAGCGGGCAGCGAGTACCGTCTTGAGGACATCAGCGGAGATGCCCCTGCTGTAAACACAATAAACGCAATATGCCTTGAAGCCATAAGAAGGGGCGCAAGCGACATCCATATACAGGGAACAAAGGACTCTGTAAACGTCCGCCTAAGAATTGACGGCGTGCTCCAGACAGTGCGCGCACTTGACAAAGGCATTCTTGACACTCTTGCAAGCCGCATAAAAATCATGTCCGGGCTTAACGTAATGGAAAACAGGCTCTGCCAGGACGGAAGAATGGGAGTTCAGGCAGGCGGAAAAAACCTTGACTTCCGTGTTTCAATAGTTCCATCAGTTGCAGGGCAGAACATAGTCCTCCGTCTTTTCAACAGCGAGAATGAAGACCTGTCTCTTGAGGATCTTGGATTTTCCAAGGAAAACCTTGGCAAGATAAAACCAGTTTTAAAAAGTCCGCACGGAATGATTCTTGCGACAGGACCTACAGGAAGCGGAAAGACCACAACCCTTCATGCGCTTCTTAAGGAAATGGATGGCGAGCATTTAAAGATTGTGGCAATAGAAGATCCTGTTGAAAAAATCATTGACGGCATTGAGCAAATACAGGTGAACGAGGAAATCGGCCTTACCTTTGAAAGCGTGCTCCGCCGAATATTGCGCCATGACCCGGACGTAATCATGGTGGGAGAAATCCGCGACAGGGAGACAGCGCAGCTTGCGGTGCGGGCAGCACTTACAGGCCATCTTATTCTTTCAACACTGCACACAAACGACAGTGTTTCCGCAGTATCAAGGCTGCGCAACCTTGGAATAGAGCCGTACCTTATCGCAGGAACTTTAAGAACTGTAATTGCCCAGAGGCTTGTCAGAAAAACCTGCGTCCCGTGCAAAGGCAAAGGATGCGAAGAATGCGGCTTCACAGGCTACAGGGGAAGAACCGCCGCAAGCGAGGTGTTTTCTTTAGATGAGGACAGCCGTGCAATGATAGAAAAAAGCAAGGCAGAAACTGAGCTAAAAAAATACCTTGTAAAACAGGGATTTAAAACGTTAAAAGAAGACGCGGCTCTCAAGGTAAAAAGCGGAATCTCAACAAAAGAAGAAATGATGCGGGAAGGAATTCTATGAAAGCGGACATTCTTCTTTTTACACAGACCATGCATTCTCTTCTTTCATCTTTCCTGCCGTTGCAAAGCGCACTTGCAGTATGCAGGAAAATTCTTGCAGGAAAAGCCGAGAAGAAATTCACGGATAAAATCCTGAGGAAAGTAAACGAGGGCAAAAAGCTTTCCGACGCGCTTTCAGAAGAAAAGCTGTTTCCGCCGCTTTATGTGCACCTTGTTTCAATTGGAGAGGAAAGCGGCACGCTCCCGCAGGTATTCGGACATCTTGCCGCATATTTGAACGGAAAAAGAAACATGAAGCGTAAGATAATCCAGGCTCTTCTTTATCCTGCGCTTGTTCTTGCGACAGCGGCTGCCGTTGTGCTTATTTTGACTGCTTTTGTTCTGCCAAGACTTGAAGGAATATTCGAGGCTTTTACAAATTCCTCCGAAAACATTGAAGCGCAATTAAACAGAATCAAGACCGGCTCTTTTGCGTCCACAATAATTTTATTTGGCTTAACAGCAATTCTGGCAGCCTGCCTTGCGGCGCGCAGATTAAACGCAAAAGCGGCCCTTGCAATCGACAGTGCTATTCTAAAACTTCCGCTCATAAAGGATTTTGCGATGGCAATGCAGATGCATGATTTTTCTTTTGCAATGAAGCTTCTCACACAAACGCATTTTCCTCTGCTCCAAAGCCTTGCCTATGCAAAAAACGTACTTAGCAACATCCGCATTCAAAAAGCTGTTGAGTCCGCATGCAAAAGCATAGCCTGTGGCAAAGGCATCGGCAAAGCTTTTGAAGATGAAAAAGTGTTCCCGCAATATCTTACGGCATGGGTAAAAATCGCGGAAGAAAACGGAGAAGCGGCAGAGGCATTCAGCCAGATTTTTAATTATTACCAGAACGAAAGCGAGAGCCTGCTAGCCGGCATTACACAGGCAGCAGAGCCTGTTTTTATTCTGATAACAGGAGCGGTAATCATTGCAGTTATCGCCCGGTTTGTAATTCCTGTATTCAATCTTCTGGGAGCGTTATGAAAAAACTAAAAAAGAAAATTCTTGAAGGCATTAAAAATGAAGACGGCTGGACTTTCATGGAAACTCTGATAGTCATCGCAATAATACTGGTTCTTTCGGCAACAGCAGGCTTTGCCGCAATAAGCAGCCTTGAAAAATCCCGCATTGCCGCAGCTAAAACGCAGATAGAAAGCCTTGCTACAGCCCTTGAAGCCTACTACATAGACTGCGGAAACTATCCGGCGGCAGAACAGGGACTTGCGGCCTTAAGAAAAAAGCCTGAAGCATCGCCAAGCTCCGACAGCTGGGGAGGGCCGTATCTTTACAAGAACGCTCCAAAAGACCCCTGGGGCTATGAGTACGAATACACCTGCCCTGCGCCCGACGGCTCGCCTTACGGAATCAGAAGCTTTGGAGCAGACGGAATGGAAGGCGGCGAAGGCAAAAACGCAGACATAAAAAGCTGGGAGTAAAAAATGCTTCGTGAAATTGTTGCGGCGGCTGCATTTTTACTTGCACTCTCAGGCATAATAGCCGGCATTGCTATTGTCCAAAAGACGGCTTCAAGGCAAATGGCGTCAGCGGAAAGAATTATTGAGGATGCAAATGAAATTGACTGAGCTTTTAGTTTCCATCGCAATTTTTCTCATGGCTTCGGCAGTGTTTGCCTCAAGCCTTGTCAATGCAAGGAGCACCATTGCCAAAACAGAAGCCGCCTCAAAAAAAGCTGTCCCAACGCTTGAAGCAGACGCGCTTTTGAGAAAAGAAATAAGAAGCTTTGACGTTCCCTACTGGAAAAATTTTAGCACGGAATTTGAAGCCATAAAAAGGACGATTTTTCTTTTCTGCGCGGAAAAGGGAATAGAAGCCGTTTCCGTGTCTTCTGTCTATAACGCAAGGAACAGGATGGAAGGAATAAAAATTGAATGGAAGCTCAACGGCAAAAACTATGCAAGCCAGGAATTCATAAAACAGAGGATTGCCTATGAAAAACTATGACAGCGGCTTTTCAACTCCGCTTGCAATGGCAGCGATATTCTCTCTTTGCATTCTGGCTTTGCCATTTTGCCTAGCTACAGCCGCAAACGAAAAGCGAGCGGACTCCTACAGAAAAATTATAGAAGAGAGAAAGAAAATTGACTCTGTAATTTTTGACATGGAAAAAAGAATCCAGCCGCTAAAAGACTCGCCGTCGGATTCTGACGGGCATGAGATTCTGCAGTTGCTTTCTTCCACCTGTGATTTTGAGCTATCAGTTTCTGATGCCTCTACAGGAATAAATAAAAATTTTACATCAAAAGCAATTCTAAAAAGCAAAGCAATAAGCGGCTGCATTGAAACAAACGGCGAAGACATCTTTGCAGAGTACGGCTGGATTAATCCGAAGTTTTCTGACAAGGCCATTATTGAGCAGACCGAAAAAGACTTTGAAGGAAAAGGCACGTTTCCTCTTATAAACACATTCCCGCCTCTGAATATTTTCAATATGAACGGCGATTTTATAAAGGCAGTCCTTGAGCTTTGCAGAATAAAAGACACGGAAAATAAAACGCAACTTATAAAGAACAGCCTAAATCCAGATACAACAATAAAAGAACTCGCTGAAATTCTAGGAGCTGGAGAAAACCATCCTGTCTTTGACTTGCTCGGAACAAAGACCGCATTCTGGAAAATTGGCTTTGAGACAGAAAAAGCAAGAGCCTGCGCTGTGTTCGCCGCTGTTCCTGAAAAAGAAAACCAGAGAAAAATAGAAAAATATATCCTCGCTGAAAAGAAAATATCCTTTAAAGGGGGCGCGCTATGACATCGCAGTCCACGCCTCAAAACTGCCCCAAGTTCACTCTTTACTTAAAATCCCATACAAGCCGAAAAAGAACTTCCGAGGCGAAAAGCGCGCTTGCAGGCCTCTACCCTTTTGAAATAAATGAAAAGAAGCTTCTTATATTAAAGGCGGACATAAAGGGTCAGTATGATGTTTACCTATTAAAGGAAGAAATAAAACGTGAGCCAAACATTAAAAAGCTTTGCCTTGCAATCCTGCCCGGCGTTCTTATTCTGGCAGTCTTGATTCTTGCAACCCGGCATGCCGCCCTTAAAAACACAGAATCCTTAAAAGCCCAGAAAGAACTAGAAAAACAGAAGCTGGAAAAGGAAAGACTCTGTAAAGAAAACGAAGAAAAACTTGCACAGCTGAAAAAGACATACAGCGAAAAGAAGCATCTTGAATATGAAAAAATCTATCCGTGCATTGAGCGCATCTGTTCCGCGATGGCAGAAAAAACAGCGGCAATAGAAAATATTTCAATCCAAAGAAATTCTTTTGCAGTTGAAGCCACCACAAAGGACGCCACAAGCATTCTTTCAAACTTCGAAAAAAGCCGCGCGTTCGCCTCTGTAAAGATGAACAGAACCACCGTAAAAAACGGAGCTGAAACCGTTTCCTATAACGGAGAGTTTTCAAGGTCTTGGAAAGAGGCAGATGAAAAATCCTCGCTCGATAAGAAGATTGAATTTTATGAAACGGAACTTTTAAGAATGCGGTCGCGGGCAGAAGAAAAGCAAGGCATAACGGTTTCTGAGTACATAAAAAACATCCGCAGCATAATGCATAAAAATTCCTGTAGTGTGCAATACATACAGCTTAGGGGAAAAAGCGGCAATGCAGAGATAGAATTTTTTGTTCTTTCCAGCAGCAAGGATATTTTAAATTTCATCAGGGAAATTCAGGAAGGGGAAGAAAATCTTATAGACATTAAAAGCTTTGCGCTGCGAAACAGCGAAGACCGAGGCAGAATACAGACAACAGTCTGCTTTGACACAGGAATAGAATTTAAGCAGAACGACGCTCCGCTTTCTGAATACGCCGGCAAAAAAATCGACCTGTCTGAAATTGACAGAATTTTTTATAAGCCGCCAACTATAAAAACTGCCGCAAGCAAAACTGTGCCTGCAAAAAAAAAGGAAGCCGCGGCAAAGGCAAATGAGCAGACCGCCCTGTCCAAGATAAAAAAGCTTACATACATAGGACGGACAAAAGTCAACGGCAGCGACTTTGTGATTGCAAAAGACGACATCATGGGAAGCCTTTACAAGCTCGCACTTGCAAAAACAGAAGCAGCTGGAGACTTTTGCGTTCAGACTGACGGCGGCTACAGGGCAAAAATCCGCGGAGAATACTACGAGGTAAAAAAATGAAGCGGCGCAGAATCTTTTTAAAAATCTTAACAGCCTTGTTTTCCTTATGCCTGCTTTCATGCGCAAGCACGCCGGAAAAGAAAACAGACTCCATGTATGTGATGGTCTATGACTATGGCAGCACCGAGCTTATGAACGCCTCAATTTTTATGGACGGAAAAGAAATCGGAAAAACTGATATTTACGGAAGGCTTATGTATCCGTGCGACAAAGAAAAGGAAGCCACAATCTGCGTGAAAAAGGACGGATATGAAACCGTGGAAACACAAGCCGCCATAAAGCCGGGAACAGTTCTGTATTTCAAGACAGGAAGCGGCTCATACTATGCGGAGCGGGCAGAAAAATTTTTAGATGAAAACGACCTGCCGGGCGCGCTTAAGATGATAGAAAAAGCACTGCGAATTGAAGAGAGAAAAGACTGGCGTTATTTACAGGAAATAATTAGCAGGGAAAGAAAAAATGATGAGTAAAAAAATCGGTGCAATATTTTTAATAGTTATGTCCTCATCACTGCTTTCAGTTTCTCACATATTATTAATAAACAGAATTCAAAAATTGAGCAAAGAAATTTCTGACCTTGATAAAGCTGTGAAAGCTGTTGAATTAAAAACTGATTGTTTTGAAAAAAATCTTGCAGTCAGCATAGAGAACTCAGGCGTACAGTTTCAAAAAGTCAATGAGTCCGTTCAAGCCTTAAATCAAAAATCCGATGCACAGTTTTCGAAGACTGTAGGAATGGGAAGGACTTATGATGCAATTCTTGAAGAACAGAAGAAGAAAACAGTCGATACGGCAGGAAAAGACAAATCAAATATTGAAGCAAAGAAGAATGCCGTCGCCTTATATAAAAAAGGAATTTTTTCAGCTTCTTACGATGAGTTCAGAAAGCTGACGCAGGCCTTTACGGATGATATGGAATGCCGCCTGTACAAAGCAAAAAGTCTTTACTACAAGAACCGCGCCGACAGTTCCTCTTATGCAGAAATCTTAGCGGATATAAGAACGCTCAAGCAAAATGGGGTTTCTGATGCCGAGCTGCTTGAAATAGAAAAATCAATCCTTGCTGAAAAGGGGGGATTTGATGAATAAAAGAGCCATTTGTTTTACAGCCCTGCTGTTTTCACTAGTCATAGCCTCCGCTTCTGAAATAAAAATTGCTCCTCTTGCAGTCTATGACGGCGATGGAAACAAAACAGAAGCTCCTTACAATCCATCAAAGGCAATCCATGATGAACTTGAAAAGCGCTGGTTCGGCGGCCTAATAAATTTCTCTCACATTTCGGAAAGCAAATACGGAATTCCCGTCACCATAATTGACGCGCATAAAATCTGCACATCGGAAAGCGCTGATTATCTGATATACGGATATCTAAAGAAAAATGAATCAAGCTGGCTTTGTGAGGTAAAGCTTTATGATGCAAGCGGAAAGAAGATTATAAAAGAATTTTTTGCAGGAGACAGCATAGACCATTACGACAGGCTTATTAATGTCCTGTGTCAGAATATCCTTTTTGGAATTGAGGAAATTACAGGCCTCAATAAGGATGAACTTAGGCAGAAAAAAACACGTCCTATGGAATTAAGAATTCCGGTTTCTCTTTTTTACTGGAGTCCTGTTGATAGTGACTGGGGAGATAAGATTTTAGGAATTGCGGGTGTCAATGCAGGCCTTGAGTTTTATCCCCCTCAGCCTGTGATTGTGTCAAACGGAAAGCTTATAGATTTTTCCGCGAGGTTCAACCTTTCATGGAACATCGGAATAAACAAGAAAAACACCTACCCTCTTGTAATCAACACCATGGCAATAAGTCTGCCAGTCTTGCTGCATGTTCATTTTAACGAAAGGCATTCTCTATACGGCGGATTCGGTCTTGCATACAACATCGAGCTTATGAGCATAAAGCCAAAGTATGAAAACGAAAAATTTCTATATCAGAATGTCTTTTCCTTTGAAACAATTGCAGGTTATGAGTTTGAAATCAATGACAAGGCTCATCTTTTTGCAGAAATGGCTTTTGACTTTCACCTTCTGGGAGACGGTTTTGTTTCTGTAAAGCCGTGCCTTGGAGCGTCATTCAATATTTTTAAGGAGCGAGGATGAAAGGAATTATAAAAGTTATGTTTTTGATTTTTACATCATTGTCTTTTTCCTCATGCTACAACAGCGCGCTTGATGAAATTCTATTCAGGACGACAGCCGATCCGTTTGATGATGTTCCGGCAACTGATTCCCTTACGACAGAACACACGGTATATCTTTCCTGGAAAAAGGATGACGCGGCAGACAGTTTCTGCCTCATGAGGTCATTTGACACATCTCCTTTAGACTGGTCGCTCATTTATGAAGGAACTGCAACAAGTTATACGGACACAGATTTTAGTGACAACGAAAAGTATATTTACCGGCTTGATAAAACACGCGGCTCAAAATACTTTGAGGGGAAAAAACATGCATACGGATGGTCATCAGGAACCATAAGAGACAGCTGCGAGCCTAATGATGTGCCGGAAAAAGCCGCATTCTTAGAATATGACAGGATATGCAATCTGCCATGCGTTGGCTTTGTAACAGACAATAAGGAAATTATTGACGAAGACTGGTTTTATGTGACAGTTCCCCCAATGCGTCAGGCAGACATAATAGTAGGACAGCATAACCTTACGAACACAACCCTAGGAGCGGAGACAAACCTCAGGATACAGCTTTCAGGACTTGAAAGCCAGAGCGTGAGGCATCAGGTGGCTTACCAGATTCAGAACACCACTTATGAAACAAAAAACTTTTATTTTAAGGTTTTTCCGGAACGGACGTCGCTGTCCTCGGGAAACAGTTTCTGCACGGTCATAGAATATACAGTTTCTTTGAACCAGATAATCAAATATTAGTAAGGAGGTGTAATATAAAACCGCTAAAATAGCGCGGCTTTATCTTACCTAAAGTTTGCGTTGCAAACTTTTTTATCAACTGCACATTCTCATTTCATTGCGAATGTGCTTAAAAAGTCAAATCGAAAATTGATATTTCCTCCTTGACTTTTTATGGGAGAATACAATGAAACATGAAAATCTATTAATCGTTTTTGCCTCGCTCGTCCTGTTTTCATCCTGCGAGATTGCGCCCTTTGAGGAAGGAGAAAACCTTGTAAATCCTGGGCAGACAAATCTACAGGAAGAAAGCTCTATGTTTGAAAAAGACGAGCAGAATAAAACATTCACATTTGAAACAAACGACACAAAGTATCTGGGCGCAAAGGGTTGGACGCTTTGGACTGTACCTAGTGTAAATGCAAGTGAAAGTTTTAATCCTGTCGCTGTTGAAGTGATCAAGGAAAGCGGACGGACGGAAGCCGGATTCGGACTTGTCTTCTGCGAGCAGGAAATTGAAGGAAAGCCGTTCATGCTTGCAGTCCTCATAAATGCAAACGGATATTATACGGTGGGCAAGGTTTCTGACGGTGTTTTCTGCCATATCAATGACGGCTGGAAAAACTCAAACTTCATAAACAAAGGATATGGAATTAAAAATACCATCTCTGTCGCCTATGACACCGGCACCAGGAATTTTATTTTAAAAATCAACGGCTACGAAATAACGTCATTTACAGTGTCAGAGCAGATTTCATTTAAAAACAGCAGATCAGGGTTTGCTGTTGTCATTGCACACAATGAAAACTTTCCAAGTAAGCCGGTAAGAATTACTTTTGAGAATAAATAAAAAGGAGAGAAAGACCATGCGTAGAATTTCAGAAAAAACAATGGAAGTAAGTTTTTGTAAAAGAATTGTAGCCATAGTAATGATGGTTTCATACATTTCTGTTATGAGCCCGTTGCCACTTTTTGCTGAATCTGCAACGAGCGATACAGAAGCAAAAAGAACGGTTTCTGTAAGAGAAGAAAAATCGGAAGTCCTGATTTCTGCAGAGGAAGGCGGAACTGTAACTTTAGGCGAGGCTTCCATAGAAATTCCAGAAGGGGCTTTAAGGAAAGACACCAGGATAAGCATTACCCGCCTTTTAAAAGTAGAAGATACAGGAGAGTCTCTTTGCAACGCAATTCCACATTCCGGCGGTTACAGATTCCTGCCTGCCGGAACTAAGTTTAAGAAGGACGTAACAATTACACTGCCTTACAGCTCGGAACTCAATGCAAAACCGCAAAGTCTTGATGAGCTTTATACATATTTTTATGACACACAGAAGAAAAGCTGGATAAAACTTGAGCGTCTTGAAGTGGACAAGAAAAATCACAAAGTCCGCTCGCTTTCAACCCACTTTACGGACATGATAAACGCAACCCTCACAATGCCGGAAAGCGCAAGTCCTGTGGATGTGAACTTAAATTCAATAAAGAATCTCGAAGCCGCAAAACCGGATTCTCATCTTATAAAGTTTAATCCTCCAAAAGCAAGCAACATGGGAGACGCTTCTTTCAGCTTTGAGCTTGCAGTTCCAGCAGGACGCAAAGGCATGCAGCCGCAGATTTCAGTAAGCTACTCCTCTGGTGGCGGCAACGGAATCATGGGAAAGGGCTTTGACGTGAGCTATGGAAGCTCAATTACTACGGATATAAGGTTTGGTCTCCCGAACTATGACACCCGCGACACATACATGCTTGACGGGATTCTTCTTGCGGAGGAAAGCAGGCAGGGAACTAAAATTACATACAAGCCGCAAAAAGAATCCGCTTTTTCCCGTATAATTCGTTACGGAGCGGGAACGAACAATGACCACTGGGAAGTTACGGACAAGAATGGAACAAAAAGAATTTACGCTAATACTTCTGAATCTTGCACCGGCAGTGGAAACGAAGTATTTACATGGAATCTCACTAAAATTGAAGATGTAAACAATAATACAGTTGTTTTTGAATACAACAAATTTAATGAGATACAGAATAAAAATACATATAATTATGTTTATCCGACAGCCATATATTATACAGGCTATAAAAATGAAAAGGGAAACTATAACATCAAGTTTCACTACGATAATGACGGAGCAGAATCAAGACAGGATGTAAGGATTGATGCACGTTCAAAACAGATTGTAGCTTGCAAGAAACTTTTAACAGGCATTACCACGCATTATGGCAGCGATACTGCTGCAATCCGTACCTATGCGTTTACATACAAAGACGGGCTTGCAAAAGAGAAGATGCTTACGGCGCTTACAGTGAGCAACAATGCAGATGAAAGTTATGCTTACACATTTGAGTATAACGAACCTGAATATGAAAACGGAAAGGTAAAGTATTTCGCCAACGCAGAAGTATGGCATAACGGAACGGCTATAAAAACCGGTAAATCAACCAGCGGCGGCGGAAGTTTTAATACAAGCGCAGGTGTCGGAGTTGGTGAACTCAGCGGAACAGTAGATGCTAGGCTTACCGGCGGAGCGCAGGGCAGCTTTTCAAATTCAAACAGTGAAACTGAGAGCATGCTTTCAGATATAGACGGAGACGGAAGCCCTGATTATATAAGGGTTAAGGGCGGAACATTATACTACAGACTAAATCAAAAGAATGGATTTTCTGAAGAAGAAAAAAGCATTCCTTTGGAAAAAATAAAATTAGATGACGAAAATTCACAGAATCTTTCTATAGGCTGGAATATTTATGGTGGTGGTGGATTAAAAAAATCTTTCGTATCTGGACTTGGAGCAACATATTCTGACGTAAGTCAAACAACAACTTCAAATTCTACCGTTGCGCTAAATGACGTGAATGGCGACAGGAAAACGGACATCATACTTTCCGGGAAAAATTATTACCTCAAAAATACTTCTAAAAATGGAAATGTCAGTTTTATACAGGAATTATATGATAGTAAGAACAGCATAGTAGTTGAGGACAACATAAAAAAACTTACAGCAGATGAAGTAAAGGCGTATAAGGAACAATACAAGAATCAGACACCATTCAGGCAATGGAAATCGCAATATGACGGCATGGTAAGCATTACGCAAGATTTTTCAGCTGCAGGAAGTTTTGATTTAGCAAATTCTGTCAAAGCTCATGTCTATAAAGGAAACTCGGAAACTTCTGTCAGTTCGTTGGAAAGCATTGTGTCGGGGACAAAATCTTCTGAAAAAATAAATGCCTCGCTTAGTGTAATAAAAGATGAAAATCTGTATTTTATCACAGAAACAGATGAACCATTAAATTCTGATGTAAACTATAATATTAAGATTGATTATACTGATATAAAATCATATAAAACACCTTTAAAAGTTCCTATTTTTTTCCCTGAACAAAGGATAGCCAATCAGATATTGCCGGAAGCATTAAGCCCAATATACAATACAACTACAGAAACCCAATCAGGTGTAAATGGGAATAATATATATTGCCCTGTTTATGTACTAAAGGAAACATGGCAAAATTCAACAGATAAAGAAACATATTCTCAGTTGGTTAGCCAGGGAAGATTTTTGCCCGGAGCTTTTACAGAGAATCAGTTTGATAAAATACTTGAAAGTTTTTCTTCTAAAACAAATACAATAATCAACAAAAGATTTTTTACGGATGATGCTAACGAAGAATTAACTGAGAAAATAATATATGAGCGTTTTGCTGCCTGCTTTATCCATGATCTGACGAATAAAATTTATATCATTCGTGATAACAATGACATTAAGCTTTTTGACTTGCTTTATAATACTTTGGGACAAAAAGAAGTTTTGATTGACTCCTGGAATAATTACAGACTTTTTGATATTGATGCAGTATACGATAAAAATGGAATCATCTATGAACAGAAATCTGAAGTAACTTCAATAGATGCCAGAAGAGGTTCAGATATAACTGGAACCCAGTTAGAAAACGGAAATGTAATTATCCTTGGCGACTATGATGGCAAACTTCTGACTGCATCTATAAAAAATGGAAAAGTTTTCTTTGACAATATCGAACAACAGGATTTTACAGCGCAATTTGAAAAGCAAGATGGTGAAAACAAAGGAGAGACAGTTTTTATTGTCACTCTTGTGCATACATCAGATAATGAAAAAATAATCTATAATCTTACGGATTTTAAGCCGAAAGCCTTGAACCTTTCAAAGGAAGAATTACAGTTAATTGTTGACGAATATACTATTCTCTATGAATCGATTAATGATAGTTACTGGAACTGGAATGAAAAGCTTGAAGATGATGCCTATGAATGCCTAGAAGCTTTTGGAATGAATACAAACCAGCAGAAAAGATTTCTTGAACTTGTTTATGATAAGACAGTAAAAGAAATTATAGAAGAGGAAGAGAAAAAGCAAATTACTGTATATACAAAAAAACAGAACCTGGTCGGTCAGAATCTTATAGATGCTTCTGGTATTCTTGCTGATGTAAAGTTTAATACAATAATAAAAAATGAGTTTTCATATTATGAAAAATCAGATAATGATGAATACAATCTAAAAGATTTATATATAGCGGACATAACAGATGATGACACGCCAACAAGAAAAGATGATGAAAGTAAAATTATTGAAAAATGTAACAATCATGGATTTGGGAAATATTGTTTAGTACAAGTTTTCATAAGACATGATGAAAGTGGATTATACAAACTTGATGATAATTCAAAATTTAGCAGCCGAAGAATTGTATCAGGCGCAATTTCAATTACAGAAGAAAAATATTCTCCAGGGCAAACATCTTGGGATTCTTCAAGTGCTTGGAGCGGAATAGTCCATGCGGAAGAAAAAGTTTTGTATGAAGAAAAGAATCAAGATGAAGATGCTGTTATACAGGTCGAGCGTCAGGAAAAACTTTTTGCAGGAAATTCAAACTGGTTCTTTGGTATATGGATAAACGGAAAAACTGCTTTTAATGGAAAAAGCATAGAATCAATTTTTGCTGCAAAAGATCATACAAAATATGATTATGACAAAGAAAAATTAAAAGACATGAGCAAAGAAGAAGCTGCCTTAAAAAAAGGAACAAATGAGGAGCAGCCTTTCTACCTACCTGTCTTTAACACAGTAATTTCTGATTCTGAGATTTATCCTGTTAAGAAAGAATATGCTGCAAATAAAAATGATGTAGAGAATGCTCTTATTGGTCAAGTAAGCATGAGCAGTCTGAGGGAAGAAGATGAAGAAGGTAACTATATAATGGTTATCCAATATTATTTCCCGTTCATACAGGGTGATTACATACATGCAGGCAGAGTTGGCGGAAATACATTTTATAATATAGAAGGCATTAAGGGTTCTGATTCAAAATCTTCCAGCTTTGTCTTTCCTAATGTACGCATGTCAAGGAACGAAGGAAATGACACTACTTTTGGAGCTAACGCAGAGCTGTCAATACCAAAGATTTCTATACTTGAAAATGGGGATGAATTACTAGGAAAACTTCAAGAAATAAATCAGCAGCATTTGGGCGGCATCAGTGGCAATACGGGCACCAACACAAGCAACGGTAAACTTACCCAGACTGTTATGGATATAAACGGCGATTCAATCCCGGACATAATTCAGGAAACAGGCTCTGGAATAAAGGTTATTCCCGGCCAAAAGACTAGCGATGGTATTGGTTATGGAAGCAGTTACACCATTTCGGGCATGCATATAAACTCCACTTGCTCTAAGACAGATGTAAAAGGAGCTTCTATTTCTCCAAATGGTTCAGTGTCATTGACAATATCAAAAAATGGAAAAGTAATTGGAGCTACCCCATCACCATCTGTAAGCGGAGGTGCTGGCTGTACTGTTGTAACTGGAAGCTCTTCTGTAGGCAGCGGCTTTATGGATATAAATGGTGACGGTCTGCCAGATTATTTTAATGGTTCATCTGTATCATTGAATCAGGGAAAGAAATTTTCTACCTCAAGTTTAGTTACTGTAAATGCCGGCAGCATGAATACATCTTCTTTAAGCAGTGCTGCCGTAAATGCCAACATAAGAAAATCTTCATCAAGAGGTGAATCGCTGAAAACTGGCGTAAGTCTGGGTACAGGATTAAGCTACAGCGTTTCATCAAACACTTCAGAAACTATGTATCTGGATATTAACGGCGATGGACTTGCCGACAAACTTGTACAAAGGAGTGGCTCAATTGCTGTATTTTATAATACAGGAAATTCGTTTGTACAGGCAGATGATATTTTACTGCCATCATGGAATGTAAATAGTACAGAACAATCGTATCTTCAAACAGGAAAAGATGCAAACTTTGACCTTGGACTTTTTGGTAACCAGCCGCTTATAGGTCCATTAACGGAAGGACTTGTAAATGCGTTGCCTGTCTGCAATCCTTTTGCGATTGATGACATTGATAACATGGAGTTTTCTTCTACTGTTTCTCTGTCCATGAGTGATAATGTTGGAGTGAGCTTTACATTCCCTATAAAAATTCCTATAGCTGGTATTTCCATTAATATGACTTGTTCAGGCGGAAACGGACTTTCTGGCTCCTCATCGATAAACTGCGTAAATGTTTCTATGATGGACTTGGACGGCGACGGTCTTGCAGACCATGTTCTTCGCATTCCTGGCTATTGTACATACTGGAAACGCAATATTAGCGGTCGGTATGGGCAGCTTACAGGAATTAATCTGCCTCAAGGAGGAAATGTCCGGCTGGAATATGCAGAGCAATATGGAACAACAAAGAATCCAAACTTTAAATATGTTCTAAGCAAAGTTACAATGAATGATGGTTGTAACGAAACTGTTCCTGAGATAAAACACGGAAATCATTCTGTAACTACTGTTTATGAATATGAAGACGGCTATTATGACAGACAGAAAAAAGAATTCTACGGATTTAGAACTGTAAAAACAACTTTTGCAGACGGCAACTGTCAGGAAGATGTTTATTACAACCATGAGTATTATTCCAAAGGCTGTGTAAACTCAAGTGCGGTAAAGACTGCTGACGGCGCATTGCTTTCAGAAAGTATTACAACATTGGAAGATGCTCCTTATGCAATACCTAAGTTAGAAGAAACAAAAACTTATGAAAAATCATCAGGAGATGGAAATTATATATACTCTGCAACAAAATATTCTTATGATTTAGTCTACGGAAACTGTACAAAGGTAATACAGGATTTTGGAGATTCTGAAAGTTTAACCGGAGAAATAATATACAAAAATATTGATACAAATAGTCAATATATCACTGGGTTACCTATTAAAATCATTGTTTATGGCAAAAACGGAGAAACCAATCCTCTTCGTCTTCGTACAGGTAACTATAATGAAAAAGGACAGCTTACAGAACTTAGCCAGTATTGGGCAAATAATGAATCATGCCGTTCAACAAACAAGCTTACCTATGACGATTACGGAAATATACAAACTGTCTCTGACAGTCGTGGCGCAACATTGAGTTATATTTATGATGGTGTTGAACACATGTTTGTCAAAGAAATTACTCAAAGAGGAAATGACACAGATACTTATACAAGCTTTATTGAGTATGATGAGGTGACACAGACAAAAAAATCTGAGGCCGACTGCAACGGAAACAAACTAAGCTATGAATATGACGACTGGCAACGAATTGTAAGTATATGGACTGCTTACAACACGGGTACAACTCCTGCGGTAAGTTATGAATACAATACACCGAACAATGATTCTTCTGGAAAGTATGAATTATGGTATGCCGTAACAAACAATAAAGTAACATTTGACGCGGATGATGACAGCATAATTCAGACTGTACTTCAAATTGATGGTCTTGGTCGAGCCGTCCGAACTGCAAAGACCGGCTTTGTCAACGGAGTAGAAGGCTGGAATGCAAGTGGAGCCGTGGAATATGATGAAAAAGGAAGAACCGTAAAGGAAGGTATGACGGAATTTATACAAGGAGACATTCAGCCGCTTCTTGAATCCGTGCCAAAAATGACAGCTCTATATACAGCTTACGAATACGACGAGAAGGACAGGCAAATAAAAACTATACTTCCAGACGGCT
>NZ_CAMCEC010000002.1 GCF_945873775.1 uncultured Treponema sp.
GACATTAATATACCGCGCCTCCACCCTCCTTGTCAACACTAAATTTCCTTTTTTTATGATTTTTTCAAACTTTTTTTGTGATTTTCTCAGTTTTTTTTGCTTTTTATGCAAAAGATTACCGTGTCAAGCCACGAAGATGACAGATTGGATTGCCGTGTCGGGGCACGGCAATGACAGGTTGCCTTTTGTCATTGCCTGGCGTAACTGGGCTATCTCTTTCACTCACTCGGAGGAATGTCGCCGTCGGTGCAGATTATGGTTGCTCTGGACAGCGCGATGTTTCCATTTTCTCCATAGGCTTGAACACTGCTAATATTAGGCTTGACTTTTGTTTCCCAGTCGGATTTTGTACCTTGATATTTTACCGTCTTTAGATTTGTACAAGAGTAAAATGCAGCTATACCTATTTCTGTAATGCTGGCGGGAATTGTTATGCTTTCGAGCGAGGAACATTCATAGAAAAGTCCGACTGACAGTTTAGTCACACCGTCCGGAATCACGATATTCTTAAGGTTGCTGCAAGACATAAAAGCACCAGACTGACCAGAATTATCTTCTTCAAATTCCTTCAACGTGGAAGGAAGCGTTACATCTACAAGTGAACTGCAATATTCAAATACATAATATCCTAAACTTTCCACTCCCTCGGGAATTACGATTTTTTCTAGTGAACTACAGCCATTAAATGCCCTATAAAGTTTTCTCAAGGATGAGGGAAGCGACACATTCTTCAGGCTTGTACAGTTTTCAAAAGTAGCACCAAGTTCCTGAACGCCTTCCGGCACGACGATTTCCGTCAAGTTAGAGCATAAATTGAAGGCGAAATTCCCAATAGAATCAAGCGTTTTTGGCAGAACCACATCCACAAGATTTATACACGTATTAAATGCGTAGACTTCAATACTTTTGACGCTTTGTGGAAGAATGATTCCCGCAAGATTTTCGCAGTTAAAGCTAGAATTGCCCCTGAACGCATTATCCGGAATCGCCGTAAGGTCATCAGTTCCGCTCAGGTCAAGTATGATTCTTGCATCCGAGCTCTTTTCCAGCAACGCCAAAAGCGCATCCACTATTTTAGAAGGAGTATCTATGTCAGTCTTTGCCAGATAGTCCGCGACGTTTCCCACAACACTGACCGTATGCACGCCGCTTTCTGTAATGCCTTCGATTTTTTTGAGCGCGTTCTCAGCCGTAAGTCCCCACTTTGCGTAGAGAGTAAGGTCTGCGTCCAGAGTGATTTTTTCGCCGGCCGCATAGTTTTTGCCGGTCGCATTCGGCTTTGTATTCCAGCCTGCAAAAGTGTAGTCAAATCCGTTTTCGGTAAACTCAGTTCCAGCCGGGAGCGTGATTTCAGTTCCAGTAACTTCGGTAATGCTTGCGATTGTGCCAGTTCCGCCGTTCACGTCAAAGGTTACGGTGTAGGTTACTTTTGGTGTTTCGGGATTTGAAGGATTTGTGTCTGAGCCGCCGCCGTTTCCGCCGGAATCTGAAGGATTTTCTACAGGCGTTGTTACTTGTCCGTTGTCGTCATCCGAGCCGCTTGAGCCGTCCGAACAAGAAGTGAATGAGAGCGCAAAGCTAAATGCAAGAATGCACGCTATGACCGCATGGGGGGGGTAAAGAACTTGTGGTTGATTTTCATTTTGTCTCCATAAAAATATAATTTGTTGTGTTTTATAATTATAGTATGTTTATTTGAAATGACAACTTAAATTGAAGAAAAAGTGAAAAAAGTTTGTCTAGCAAAGGGGATTGCCGTGTCAATGCACGGCAATGATAAATGAGCAAAATGAATATTAAAACTTGTCATCTTCGGGCTTGCCCCGAAGATCTATTGCATAGGATTCCACAGTCTAATCCAAGGAATGACAAAGCGTTTTCAGCTGCTTTTCTTTAAAATCACAAAACTTTTGGCTTCCATGGTGTTTGGAACAAAATCTTTTTGCTCTGGTTTTCCGCTTAAAACATCTATAGAATTCGTAAATCCGGCTGAATCGATTCTTGCAGAAGAATCCGTAGCGTTAAAATATATGCAGAATTTTCCGGCAGTATACTTTGTAAATCCAGGAAAAATTGTCTGCGCTGAACAATCAGTTTTTGAGCCGAACGAATCAGAATTTTCCCGGCGGAAGGCAAGAAGACCTTTATACGCATTGAAAATATCAGAATAGCGCGTTTTAAATTCCAAGTCGATTTGATTTATTTCATCGCTCGAATTGTAGCTGTTTTCATTTCCCTGCTTTGTGCGAAGAAATTCTTGGCCGCCGTTTAGAAAAGGAGTTCCCTGCGCAAGAATGATATACGCCGCCGCAAGGATGTCCTGCCTTTTCACTTTTTCAAGCCCGTCATTTCCGATTGCCTCAAAAAGATTTCCTGAATACGAAGTTTTTTCAAGATACGAAATTGCAAGCTTGTCAAACAAAGTGTAGTTGTCATGGCATTCAACGTAATGAATTGAAAGGCTTGGAATGCCACTTGGATTCCGGTTGTTTTTTCCAGTCGCGCCAAGAAGTCCTTTTTCAATTTCTAAATCGCAGAAGTTTCCCTGAACCTGCCCCTTCGCAAATCCGCCGAATTCGCTTCCTTTTATTGCGTCTCTAAAATCATCATTGAACGCTCCGACTCCGCAATTTTCGCCGCAAGCAACTGAACCTGGGCATCCATTTTTTACAGCGCATTCTCCGCCAGTCCAAGGCTCTCCGTAAACCATTACGCACGGATCAATTTTTTTCAGCTCGCAGAAAATTTCCGACATCGTTTCCTGCTCCTGAACGCCCATAAGATCAAAGCGGAATCCGTTTATATGGAAATCTTTCATCCAGTGCTTGAGTGAATCGAGCACATATTTTTTTACCATTTTGTGATTTGTGGCAATTTCGTTTCCGCAGCCTGAACCGTTGGAATATCCGCCTTCAGAATTAAGCCTGTAAAAATATTTTGGAACAGTCATATCATAAAGCGAATTGTTTTCCGTGCCGTCAGTGTGATTGTAAACAACATCCATTATCACGGCGATTCCCGCGTCATGGAACGACTTTACCATTTGCTGCATTTCTTTTACAGCCTGAAGTCCGTCAGTGTATCCTTGCGAAACGTAGCGGCCTTCTGGAACGTTGTAGTGAAAAGGATTGTAGCCCCAGTTGTATGAAAGATCTGAATTTTTTTGCGCATAATCGAACATCGGAAGAATCTGAACATGAGTTACGCCAAGCTCTTTTAAATACGAAATTATTTTTGGATCGGTCATCTCAAGAAATTTTCCAGTTGAAGCCGGATTTACAGCGCGGCTCCAGTCCCGGATGTGCATTTCATAAATTACAGCTTTTGAATAATCAGTTTCTTTAAATGGATTTTTATATTCAGATTTTTCCATGACTGCGATTTGAGAGGCAACAGAATCCGGAGATGCGACTGTGTGCCAAATGTCAGCAACTTTATAAACTTCCGCGCCAAAAGAAATTTCATACTGATAGTAAGAACAGCCTTCATAAGAGCCGCTAAAAAACCAGATGCCTTTTTCCTTGCGTTCCATTTGCTTTGCGACGCATAATTTTTTTGCAGCTGAATCTTTAAACAGCAAAAGACGAACATTGTCAGCGGTCGGCGCCCAGCATTTAAAAGACGCAGAAGTTCCGTTAAGTGTTAAGCCAAGGTCATTTCCGTCGTAATAAAAATCGGAATCAATTGATTCTGCGGAATTTTCATTTGAATAATATTTTTTGTCCACATTGAAATTATACAAGAAATGAAACAAGTTTCAATGCGGATTTTTTCAGCCAGAAATTTTAAATCGACTTTAATTCAGCGGAAACAACTTTCCATTCGCCGTTTTCTTTTGCAGCTTCAAGCCAAGCGTATTTTCCTTCAAGAAGCGGACCGGGATTTATGACAGTTGTAGATCCAACTTTGCAAATTCCTGCGCTTTCGTGAATGTGCCCGGTAACAACTGCAAGCGGCTTGTACTGCTCAATAAACTGCGTAAAAAGCTGGCTTCCAACATGAATGCCTCCTGAAATTTTATCGCAGTCCGTGTTCTTTGGAGGATTGTGGCTAACCGCAATCAAGTTGCTCCATTCCTGCTCACCTTGCTCCGTGATAATTTTAAAATCCTCCATGAGTTCTTCTTCTGATTTTTCATTCGGAGTTGTGCCGGTGAATTTACTTCCGCCGCCGCTTCCTGCAAACGCAAGTCCTTCGTACATCACAAGCTGTTTTTCTACGGAAATATCACGCTTTTCAGTTTCTTCAATAAAAGAAGGATTGTCGCAGTTCCCGATTACAGAAAAGATTGTATCGTGCTTGGAGCAAAGTTTTTCAAGAGCAGGAAGTCCTGTTTCCTCGCTGCCAAATTTTGCAAAGTCGCCGGCAAAAATAACGCCGTCCGCCTGCTTAAAAATTTCATTCATTTTATCAAGAACTTCTAAATTTCCGTGCAAATCTGATATTACTAAAAATTTCATTTTAATGCCTCCGAAAAAATTGATTTAAATTTCAGCAAGAACTTTTTTCAGTTTGTCCATTTGTTCTTTTGTTCCAATCGTTATGCGCACGAAATCTTCAATGCCCGGCGTGTCAAAATGGCGGATAAGAATTCCGGCTTTTTTTACAGCTTCGTAAATTGAAGTTCCGCTTATTCCATCTTTTTTTGCAAAAATAAAATTTGTCTTGCTTTCAATAACAAACCAATTTTTTGAACGCAAAAATTCAGTGAGAAGGTTTCTTTCATTCACAATTTTTTTTGCATTTTCTTCATAATAAGAATAATTTTCACAAGCGGCTTTTCCGGCTGTTTGCGCAAGAAAATCAACTGGAAAATGATTGAATGAATTTTTTACTGTAAAAACTGAATTTATAAGTTCTGGATTCGCAACGGCAAAACCAAGTCTCATTCCGGCGAGCGAAAAACTTTTGCTGAACGTGCGCACAATGACAAGATTTTTGTAATCCTTTAAAAGTGAAAGGCAGCTTTCTTCACCAAAATCCGCATAAGCTTCATCAACAACAAGAATTCGATCCGAAGAATTTTTTTTCAGGAGAGATTCAACTTCCGCGCGCTTCAAGGCAATTCCAGTTGGAGCATTCGGGTTAGCGAAAATTATCGAGCTGTTGTTTTTTTCAGACTCGGAAAGCATTTTGTCTGTGTCCAAACTCCAGTCATTTTTTAGCGGAATTTTCTGCATCGGAATATTGTAGAATCCGCAGTAAACGGGATAAAAACTGTAAGTAAACTCAGGAAGAACAAGCGGACAGCTGCTGCCAAAAAATGTATAAAAAACAAAAGAAAGAACTTCATCGCTTCCATTTCCGCAGAAAATCATTTGCGGAGTTATTTTAAATCCAAGTTCATTTTTTGCGTTCTGGGAATTGCAAAGAACTCCGCCTGTGGAATTCAGCATATCGGCAATCGCAGTTCTAAGTTCAACTGAATCTGGATCTGGATAAAGTCCAAGTTTTTCACGGTGGCAAGACGCAGCTTTTTTTACAGCTTTTGCAACGTTCTTGCTCGGCGGATACGGATTTTCATTTGCGTTCAGCTTAATATAAACTCTGTCCTTTGGCTGCTCGCCGGGAACATAAGGATGAAGATTTTCTAACCGTTCAGATAACATTTTTACCTCGAAAAAAAATATGCGGATTCAAGATTTATAAAACCTGCCGCATAAAAAGCAGCAGATTTTTTTTAGCTAAATTTTAAATGATTTTAGTCTTTCGCAGGCTTCCTGAATATTTTCGCGGTGTCCGAATGAACTGAAGCGGATAAAACTTTCACCGCTTGGTCCGAATCCTGCGCCCGGAGTTACAACTACATTGCACTGGCTAAGAATCTGATCAAACACGTCCCAGCTTTTCTTTCCCGGAAATTTCGCCCAGACATAAGGAGCGTTTCCGCCTGAATAAACTTCAACGCCCATCGCCTTGAAATTTTCACTTTCCAAAGCAGAGCGGATCAATGCGGCGTTTTCAAGATAATAGCTTATTGTTTCCTGCATTTCTTTAAGGCCAGTTTCATCCAATGCTGCAAATCCTCCAGCCTGCGCAATATTGCTTGCTCCGTTGAATGCAGTGTTTGTTATGCGCGCCCAAGCGTCTGCAATTTTTGAACCATCGTCAAATTTTAAATTTTCTGGAACTACGCACCATCCAAGGCGGACTCCTGTAAATCCTGCTGGCTTTGAAAATGACTGCATTTCAATTGCACAGTCTTTTGCGCCTTCAATTTCATAAATTGACTTAGGAAGATTTTCATCACAGATAAACGCTGAATACGCCGCGTCAAAAAGAACAACACATCCATTCGCTTTTGCAAACTTTACAAGCTCGGTGAGATTTTCTTTTGTTGCAACTGCGCCGGTAGGATTGTTCGGCGAGCATATATAAATCAAGCTGTCTTTTTTTACAACAGACAAATCCGGGAAAAATCCGTTTTCAGGAAGACACGGCATATAAGTTATGTCCTTGAATCCGTTTTCTGTAACAGGCTCTTTTCCGCCGGCACCAGCCATTACAGTTCCGTCAACATAAACCGGATAAGAAGGATCTTGAACTGCAACATTCACATCCGCGCCAAACATTGCCTGAAGCCGTCCAAGGTCGCACTTTGCTCCGTCCGAAACAAAAATTTCACTTGGCTTGATTTCGCCATTGTAAATTGCCTTTGAAATGCGCTCACGAAGTTTTGGCATTCCTGCGCTGTCATCCTGATAGCCTTCATAGCCTTCTTTTGTGCCAAGAGCTTCCACAAAATTTTTCATTTCTTCAACAATGTGAGGAGCAAGCGGCTCTGTTGTGTTTCCAATTCCAAGGCTGATTATTTTTGCTTCTGGATGCTGAGCCTGAAACGCCTTTCGTCTTTTTGCAATTTCAGGGAAAAGATAGCCTTTTGCAAGATTTGTGTAATTTTTGTTTCTCTTTATCATTTTGATTTCCTCTGTTCAATTTTTGAAAAGTTTAGCATTTTTGCAAGTTTGCTACAATGAAAAAATTAAGGCAAAAAAACGACCTTCTGAAAAACAGAAGGCCAAAAACGAAGGAGGTTTATGTAATAAGGAAAATTATTTTATGCGGTAAGTTTCAACCATGTATCTGATTGAAGTTCCAGTGTCATCTTCAAGAGTTTTCTTTACAACGAAGACAAGGCTTTTTCCTGATTTGTCTGCAAAAATTCTTTCAATCTGATATGCAGTTATTCCCTTGCGCTCAAAATCTGGAGTTCCAACAGCAAAAGAAGAAACTGTGTTTCCAGAAGAATCTTTTTTTAGAACTTCAATAAAAAATTTCGACCGGCAATTTTTTCCGCTTCCATTAAAAGACGGAACAAGGCGCACGTGATAAAGAATTCCGGATACGTCGGAAATTCCTTCAAAATCCTTGAACACAATTTCTTCTGTAGGAGATTTTGTTTCTGACTCGCGCAAATATAAAAGTGTTCCAACTCCGGCTGGCTTTGCGTTGTACTTTGAAATTTTCCAGTTGCATTTTGCCTTTAAATTTTCATAAGCAGTTTTTCCTGAAATATCCAAGGAAGAATCTCTTGACTTGAAAACTTCGCCTTTTACAAAATCATTTGCGGCAACATCAACCGTGTAAATTTCCGCCCAAGGCTCGTAAGTTTTATCTGTTTTTCCATACTGGCCAAAAAGATAATATTTTCCGTCCTCAGAAAAACCTATATCGTCAAAAGAAGCGGCGTCTCCTGCAAATGAACTGCACACGGCAAAAAAAACAGAAAATGCGCAAACTAAAATCTTTTTCATTTTATTCCTCCCGGAAAAAACTTCGCAAGAAAATGCTGGAAGTTCCCACAGATAAATTTTCGGCAAGCAAAAATAAATCTTTAGGAAAGAATTCCGCAGAAAGGCAAAACAGTTTCCCTTGATAAAAAGAAACCGCTGGAGTATTCTTTAGACATGACTTTAAAAAACAAGAACAGAATTTTTCTTTTTCTATTTATATTCAGCGCGATATTTTTTTTGTTCAATATTACAGTTCTTTGCATTGCGGCTGCGGCAAAATCAATAGTTCCGCCGATAAACCCGATGCGTCCGTTTGTTCTTATTCCAAAAGGCGGATTGTGTCCGTACAATTTTAATTCATCGCTAGCGGCAATAATTACATTCAGTCTTTCAGCTCCAGCACTTTCAATCGCAATCTTCAAAGGATTTGAAAAAACGCCTTCTCTTGAAATTTTATTTTTTTCCGGATTCATAATCAGTTGCGTTACAGAAAGCGCAAGAATTCTTTTGCCGCTGTTTGGATTCTGGAAAACAAATTCACTTTTTTTAATTTACATCGGACGGATTGTGGCAGCCGGAAGATTTCTTGCGCCGATGAGTCTTTTCTTTGCGACAGTTTTTTCTTCCGCGGAAGAACTTCAAAATGCGGAACGGAATATTTTTATTTTGCTTGCTTCAACTTGCGCATTCGGATTTTTTTATCCAATGGACACAACTATAACAACTTCAACTTGCACAGTTCTTTGGGGCTTTAGAAAATTTTTTGCGGTCATAAGAGTTTTTATTGTTGTTGTAACAATTTTTTCAGTTTTGGCAGAAGCATACACAAAAGGAATAAAAGGGATTTACATAAAGGCATTTGGCGTTGTAGTTCTTGCGGCCGGCTATGGACTTTTATGCAACACAGACTGCTGGCTTGAATTTTTTATCGCGATTATTCTTTATGTTTCAGGATGTTTTCTTTACTTAAAAACCGTTCACTATTTGGAAAATACTTGGAACTAACTAGCAAAGCAAATACTGAGCCAATCCGCCGAGCAAAATCGGAATAAAAAGATTGTCAAAATCTTTTAACGGAAGAATTTCAATAAGCATTCCGGCTCCTGCAATTATGAGCGAAACCTTTGTTATGTCCGCTTGGCCTTTAAGCATAAAAAAGCAAGCAAGATAGCACGAAATAAAAATCGCAGTAAAACAAGTGAGGCTTCCTGCAACCGTTTTTCCTTCTGTAAACGGAATCTGAACTCTTCCAAAAAGTTTTCCAGCAAGACTTGCAAGTCCATCTCCAAATGCAAGAGCGTAAATTCCAATTGCAGCCGGAAGTTTTTCCCACAAAATCGCGCTCGAAATAATTCCCAAAACTAGCGTTACAGGACCTAGAACAAATTTGTTTTCATCGCGTTTTCTGGCGGCAGCTTCTGTTACAGCGGAAATCAAAAAAACTTCTTTTCCATTCAGACGCAGAATTTCCGCAGCAGAATAAAAAGCAACCAGCGCAAAAAGACAGACAATAGTCGGCTTATATGCAATCCAAAGAAAACATGGAACAAACGCGCTGCACAGATGAATCGACTTTCTGAAAAGCTCTTTTAAAATTCCAATTATTTTTTGGCGAGAAATTATTCCGCTGTATTTTTTTGAGAAAAGAGCCATCATAATTACTCCAGTCCTTCCTCTCCATTTAAAAGCCGCGGAATTTCTGTATAGATTTCAGGTTCGTATCCAGAAACAGGGCGCGTTATGTATTTTATATTTTGCTCGGCAAGATTTGAACCGTCAAGCCTTATCATCGTTGTCTGGTTTCTTGTCATTGCGTCCCATGCTCTAAGACTTTCCTGCAAACAAACAATTGACTTTGCATTCAACGAGCTGTTTCCTGTTGCAGACGCAATTCTTGAAAGCGTAACTCCAAGATTGTTAGAAGCCTTCATGTAAGTGTCAACAATATCAGCATGGTCATCGCGAATCTGCGGAAGCACAACTCCATATTTTTCGCGTTCAACATCAAGAATAGAAAGAAGCCTTTCGTAATATCCGCGCGCAATATAATTGTCTCCACTCAAATTCAAAGTGTTCGCAAGGGCAAGCAAAAGATGAGTGTCGTTTTCATTTGTGTCCTGGCTTTTTATAAATGAGCCCAAGGCGGCAGGATAATTTCTATTCTGATACTGAATATATCCAATTCTATAGCGCACAGATGAAGTGTCGTGCTTGTTGTTCACCGCGTTCTGATAATTCTTTAAAGCAGCCGCATTATCCCCGGAAATAAAATAGTCCAAGTCCGCCAAATCAGAATATAAAGTTCCGACATTTTCATCGCTTTCAAATCCGCTGGAATCACGCTCGCGCTCAAAAATTTCAATTCCCTTTCCGTACAATTCTTCCGCAGTAAGATATTCACGCTGATTCCGCATTTCTTCGCCCAAAAGCCTGACTGCATTTATATATTTGTAAGTGTCCTTGCGGTTTCTCTTTGGCTGATTCTCAAAGGAATTTATAGAAGCCTCAAGAAGTTTTGCAGCATTGCGTCCGCTTCTAGTTTCAACAAAATAACGTCCCATGTTGTAAAGCGCAACTGAATTTTCCGGTGCAGATTTCAGCGCAGTTTCCAAAAGCTTTCTGACATCTTCTATAGAAAATCTTAAATTTTCTTCTGACGGCCGAAGTTTTCCATAACGCTTGTCGAGCATATATCCGCTAAGCTCAATCAAGTCCTTTGAAGAAAGAGCATTCTTTTTTCCCATCAGAATATTTTTGTACATAAGAACTTGGCGCAAATTATCTGTGCGGATAAAATATCTCATCTGGCGTGAAAGATAAAGGTCGTTGATTCCGTAAAGCTGAGTGAGCAAATCGTACTGTTCTTTTGCCAAAGGAAATTTTTCAGCATTTCTGTCCGAAGCCCATTCAAGGTACAAGTCGCCCAAAGCAAGCAAAGCGTCTGAATCATTTATGTGATAATCAAGAACTTCACGCTTTAAAATCCGCTCGCCTTCCTCGTAGTTGTACAAATCTGAAGTTTCCATGTCCGCCCATTCAAGTCCGGCTTTTTTGTCATGATTGTAACGCTGAAGAATTGCGCGGTACATCATTCTGGAACGGTCGTACTGCCTGTGATTTCTGTAGCCCTGGGCAAAACGGAAAAACCATTTTTTTACAGGTTTATATGTCAAAGCCTGATTGAATTTTTTTTCAGACTGAGGATACTGATTGTCCTGCAAAAGCGCGTATCCCTGTTTGTAAAGGCTGCTTGCTCTTGCCGGTTTGTAAATAAAATTGTTTGTAAGCGTAAAAATACAGAAAACAAGAATCGCAGCGGCAGTTGTAAAAATCGCGCTAGGAATTATTCTGTTTTTAAGCTGATACTCAATTGATTTTTTGTAGGCTTCATATTCGGCGGCGGAACGGCGTTCAAAATCCCGCGGAACATCGAGCGAAATATCAAGGAGCTTTTCAAGTTCAGAGGCAACTTGGCGCGCAGGAGCTTTTCTCAAAACTTTTTCAAGAACTGAAAAAATTGCATCGTCTGTAAATTCATTTTTTACAACAAAATCTTCAAGCGCAATTCTTACATTCAGTGGATAAGTCGCAAGATTTTTCTGGAATCTTTTGTATTCCGCATCTGTAAAAGTGTTCTTTGGCTTTTCACTTTCTTTGGCTTCCGCGGCATTGGAAAAATCAGCAGTCGCAACATCTGGCTTTTTTGTAAGGTCGGCAGTCGCAATGTCAGAAAATCCCGGAATATGAAATTCGTCATCGCCATCAGAATCAACTCCGCCAAGCTCAAATCCACTGTCTTCCTGATTCGAAAAGTCAAGGTCGTTTATGTCGCTCGTGTCAAAAGTTTCAACTGGCTCATCTTCTGGAACATCCATTTCCGGGGAAAAAAGTTCGCCATCAGTTGCGGCCGGAGCAGAAGCATTTTGCTCTGTATTTTCATTTTCTGACTTGTCGAAATTCGGCACAGAAAGTTCTTCGTTAAAATCAGGCAAGGAATCCGCATTGTCCGACGGCATATCAAAATCAGGCAAATCAATGTCAGAAAAATCGTCAGCTTTAGTTTCTGCATTTTCTGCGGAAGGCTCTGAAATATTTTCTTGAGGCGCATCAGAAGTTTCTGATTTTGGCTCAGAAGAATTTTTGTCATTCAAGCTGTCAAGGTCAAGCGAACCCAAGTCAAGTGAATTTTCATCCGCAGGAATTTCTTGCGAAATTTCTTCTTTCTTGATTTCTGGCTTTTTATCTGCTGAAGGAAAATCCATCTCGCCAATTCCGCTCAAGGAATCTGCAAGAGAATCGGTGTCAAGATCCGGCAGAACATTTTCCTGGCTCGAATCAGATTCAGACGGCATATCAAAAAGCGACTCGTCAAAAGCAGTTCCGTCCGGCTCTGAAGCAGGAATAGAATTTTGAGGAGCAGAACCAGCATCAAAAGAATCCATGTTAAAAATATCAGGATTTATAGATTCTTCGCTTTCTTCGGATTTTTTTTCATCATTGGAAATTTGCGGCTCGTCTTGCGCTTGAGGCTCCGGGCTGGATGCAAGAAGAGATTCCAAGTCCATGTCTTCAATTCCAATTTCTTCTGGCTCTGGTTCAGGCTCCGGCTCTTTTTCGTCTTCAAATTCAGATAAGTCAAGATCGGACAAATCCATGTCGCCGGCAGAAGGCAAAAGATCTGAAACATCAGGAACCGCCTCTTCTTCAGTTGCAGCCGGTTTTTGCTCAGAACTAGATTCAGAATCATCGTCCATAAAATCAGAAAAATCGTTTGCTTCACGCTTGCGTTCTTCTGCGGCCGCGGCAGCTTGCGCCTGATCTTCTTCTGAAAGAGCAGGAAGTCCATTTACAAAATCTTCAGAATCATCTATGTCTGCGACATCTTTGGGGATTTTTACTGTTACTGGTTTTTCTCCGCGGGCAGCCCGGATTTTTACTTCATCACCGAGATTCAACATATCCGAATTAAACTGCTGCAGCTGCTTTAGTCCTGGCATGGTTAAAAATTATACTCCTCAAAGCGACATGGTTTCAAGTCTAATATCGGCACACAAATCCGCCGAGTTTAGAAAATTGAAATCAGGGAAGTTTCAGCTAAAAAAATAGAATTCAACTTTAAAATAAAAAATTCCGAAAATACATATATGAAGAAATTACTTTGCGCTATTTTTTCAGTTTTTCTTTTTTTATCTTCTGCGGAACTTTTTTGCGCGGAATCAAAAGTCATGCTCACAGATGAAGAACTTGACTACGCCGAACTCGTGAACACAATTCAAGATGTTGGCTCTCCATATCTCAAAGGTGACTATGCAATTTTCACATCAAAAAGCAACGCGCGCCACATTGGAATCGCATTTGACTTTGAAGGATTCAAGACAATCCATTCATTCAAGATAAAAAAATTCATCGACATGGAATACAAAGAAGCCGGCTCAATTTATTTTTATATTTTAAAAGTTCCCAAAAATGTTCTTGAAATAAATTACAGGCTGATTATAGACGGACTTTGGACAATTGATCCGCTCAATGATGAAACCGTTTTCAGCAGGGAAACAAATCTTGTGCTTTCACATTTTAATGCATCGCGTGAAATTCCGCAGGTAACTGAAAAAATCAGCGGCGGAAAAATTCGTTTTGTCTACAAAGGAAAATCCGGACAGAAAGTTCGTGTAGGCGGAAACTTTACAAACTGGGACAGCTGGATTTACCAGATGAGCGAAGTCGCGCCGGGAATCTATCAGTTTGAAATTCCGCTTCCGCCTGGAAAATATGAATACGCCTTTTACACTGGAATAAATTCTTTTCCAGACTCAGGAAATCCTCAGAAATGCTACACTCCCGATGGAAAAACAGCATCTCTGATTGTCCTGGACTAGAACTTAAATCCGCCCGGCATATTAAAGCCTTTCGGAAGATTTGGCATAGAGCCGCCCATTCCCATAGCTCCCATTTGCTGCATAAGCTTTGCCTGCGCGCCGCGGTTGCGTGCAAGTTTTTTCATTGTGAGCTTTGTCTTTTCAAACTGCTTTATAAGCTTGTTCACTTCCTGAACACTTGTTCCGCTTCCTTTTGCAATTCTCTTGCGGCGGGTAGGACCAATAATCAAATGGTTCATTCTCTCTTTGTATGTCATGCTTTGAATAATAGCTTTTTGATGCTTCATTCCAGCCTTATTGATTTGCTCTTCGCTGATTTGTCCAGAAAGTCCAGGCATCATGTCAAGAAGCGATTTTATGCTTCCCATTTTTTCAACTTGCTCAAGCTGCTCAAGCATATCCTGCAACGTAAATTCATTGCGCTGCATTTTTTTCTGCATTTTAAGAGCAGCTTCCTGATCCACAGTTTCCTGGGCTTTTTCAACAAGCGAAACAACATCGCCCATTCCAAGAATTCTGCTTGCAATTCTGTCTGGATGGAAAGGCTCAAAGTCTTCTGTTTTTTCGCCAGTGCCAATAAAGAGAATCGGTTTTTGCGTAATCGACTTCAAAGAAAGAGCCGCACCGCCACGCGCATCAGAATCAAACTTTGTAAGAATAACGCCGGTTAGTCCGAGCTGCTCATCAAAACTTTTTGCAATGTCAACAGCATTCTGGCCAGTCATGGAATCCGCAACAAGAACAGTTTCCACAGGATTAAGTTTCTTTTTTATAGAAACAAGTTCAGTCATCATGTCTTCATCAATCTGAAGGCGTCCGGCTGTATCGACAATTATTGTATCAAGTCCGTTTTTCTTTGCAAAATCAACTGAATGCTCCGCAACTTTTACAGCGTCTTTTGAGTCTTCTTTGTAAACAGGAACTCCGATTTTTTCGCCAAGGACACAAAGCTGCTCAACCGCCGCCGGACGAATCAAGTCGCAGGCAACAAGCAAAGGCCGCCTTCCATCTTTTTTAAGACGAGCCGCAAGTTTATGTGCCGCAGTTGTTTTTCCCGCGCCCTGAAGACCAAGCAAAAGAATTACAGACTGAGTGTCAGGACCTTTTAACGCAAGGTCAGTTTTTTTATCGCCGAGCATCGCCGCAAGCTTGTCGTAAATGATTTTTACAAACTGCTGGCCTGGATCTACTGCCTTTAGAACTTTTTCTCCTTTTGCTTCTTCAATTGTGCTGTTTACAAACCGGCGGACAACGCGCAAATTTACGTCCGCTTCCAAAAGAGCCATTTTTATCTGCTCTACGGTTTCCTCTATATTTTTTTCTGTAATTGAAGATTTTCCGCTTAAAGTGCGGATTATTCCGCTGAAAGTTCCTGTTATTTTTTCAAGCATTTTTTACTCCGTTTTTGAAATATCGCTATCTGTTAAGCAAAAGCTCTTTAAGGCATTCTTCCGCATTGATTTCCTTATTAAGAACTTTGTACAAGGCATTGCAAATAGGAAGCTTAAGATTTTTCTGCTCCATAATTTTATGCACATATTTGCAGGCAATCGCGCCTTCCGGCAAATATCCGACTTTTTTTACATTCGCAATCAAATCATCAAGATTTTTAAACTGATCCAGCATTCCGGTTTTTATCAAGTCCTGTCCGAATCTTCTGTTGCGCCCATATTTCGATTTGCAAGTTACATCAAGATCTCCGACTCCGCTGATTGAAGTGAACGTAGCCGCATGAGTTGCGCCCATTGCAAAACCAAGCGTCTGAATTTCATTAAGTCCTGCCGCCATCAAAAGGCTTTCCGTGTTGTCTCCAAAAATCGGACTGTTTTCAGCAAGAGCATCCATTGCCCCGTAAACAACAGCAATTACGTTTTTAGCAGCCGCGCAAACCTGAACACCAATCGTATCAAAAGAAGCATAAGCCATGATTCCTTTTACGCGCAAAAGATCACGCATACGAACCGCATTTCTATGATGCTGGCTTGCCGCAATGAGTCCAGTTATTTTTCCAAGCGCAACTTCCTCGGCGTGGCTAGGTCCGGCAATATAAACTGTCGCATTTTTATAGCATTCAGGAAGCGCCTCTTCCATTGTATCCAAAACAAATTCAGGAGTTCCAGATTCAGAAGGAACAAAGCCTTTTGTCAATGCGCCGATTATTGTAGAGCCGTCCGCAATATTAGGAACATCAGTAAATTTTTTTATTGTAGAAGCAAGATAAAGAGAAGGACTTCCCATAATCAAAAACTGCTTTCCCGCAGCAACAGCCCTTATGTCAGAACTTGCAGTCATTGAAGGCTCAAGCGCATATCCCGGAAGATACCTTTTGTTTTCATGCTGATTGTTTATAGACTCAACAACGTCTTCTTCCATTGCCCAAAGCTGAACTTTATGTCCGCCGCGCGCAATCGCAGTTCCCAAAGCTGTTCCCCAGGCACCCGCTCCAATTATTCCAACTTCAAAAATTTCCATATCAAATTCCCTTGATAAAGCTGACTGAATTTTACTCTTCAACCTAATTTGCAGCTAGCTCAATATTACTACAGAAAAAACAATTCCTCAATGCAAAAAAAATCAACTTAAGAGAAAAACAAAAAAAGGCACTGCAATGAGACAAAATGCGCCTATGCAATGCCTTGTAATTTTAATAGAAAGAATTAATACCAAATTCCAGCCTGGTCTTCCCAGTCAACAAGTTCTTCTGGCTTAAAGAACAATGCGATTTCTCTTTCTGCGCTTTCATCGCTGTCTGAAGCATGGATTATATTATGAGAAGTATGGCAGCAGAAATCTCCACGGATAGTTCCCGGAGCTGCTTCTGCAGGATTTGTTGCGCCAGTAATTTTTCTAACCAAAGTAACGCAGTCATCGCCCTGCCAAACCATCGCAACAACAGGACCGCTTGTTATGTAATCAAGAAGCGGATCATAGAAAGCTTTTCCCTTGTGCTCTGCATAGTGCTGGGAAGCAAGATCCTGGCTTATATTCATAAGTTTCAGTCCGATCAGTTTAAGACCTTTTTTTTCAAGGCGGCTAACAACTTCACCCACGAGCCTGCGATTCAAAACACCAGGCTTTAACATTGTAAAACATCTTGTACTCATATTCTGATTTTAACAGAAATCCCCTTGTTTTTCAACGGGTAATAGACTTTCGCAAAAACCTAATCTATACTAGCAGCAGAATGACTATAGAAAAAAAGGAAATCATCGAGCTTCAAAAATCCGTAGAGCGAAAAATCGAAGAGCTTCAGCTTTCTGCCAAACCAGATTCAGCTCAAATATTCGATTTGAATATGCTTGACTCAAACATCTCGCTTTTTCTTCTTGCCGCGGAATTCAAAGATGACCCGGTTGAATTAAAGCCGAGCGACAAGCTGATTATAGAAGCATTAAAAAAATTCAGAAGCGGCTCAACAAAAGAAATCGATATTGAAACTTTCGCAAAAGAAGCCGCAACTGCCGCAAACGAAATTTTAAGTTTAATAGATCAGTTTGAAGAGCGGATTGAAGATTCCACGGAAAAAATTTTCTGCACAAATTTAAAAGCCCGTCTGGATTCCGCATATAGTTTAATTCAGCAGATTGCCTTTTTAAAAAATGAAGGAAAGAAAAATCTTAAGCTTTGGCAGACACAGGAAATTCCGCTGCCTGTTTCAAATGCCGGAAAAATCCTTGGAAAAATAAAATCCGAAAAAAAAGCAGCCGCTTCCCGCGCAAACGGAAAAAAAGGCGGACGTCCTTCAAAAAATCCCCAGCAAACAAAAAAAGCCGCTGCCAAAAAGACAACGGCTAAAAGAACAAAATCAACTAAGTCTGTTTAATTTGCAGAACCTACAAGGCACATCCATTCGGCTTCAGCGCAAAGAACATCGCCTACAAAAGCTTTGCCCGACTGCTTTACCATTTTTGGGCTTACACGCAAGTTTGTAACTTCCATTCTTACAGTGTCGCCCGGACGAACCTGATTGCGGAATTTAACCTTGTCAACTGTAGCAAGGAAAAACAAGCTGCCTTCAGCAAAAGTTTTCTGCAAGCTCAATGCTGCTCCGCCACCCTGCGCCATAGTTTCAATAAGAATTACGCCTGGAACTACAGGATACTGCGGAAAATGTCCTTTAAAGAAAAAGTCTTCGTCTGTAAATTTTCTTGTGCAGACGCAGCCTTTTTCATCGTAGCTTTCAATTGAATCCACAAATAAAAACGGTTTTCTGTGCGGAAGAAGGCTTTCTATATCAGTAAATCTTTCCATGTTTTTACTCGCTGACTTTTTTGAATACAACAATTCCGTTGTGTCCGCCGAATCCGAAGTTTCCGCTCATAGCAACATCAATATTCATGTCGATTCCTTTGTTCGGTGTGTAGTCAAGGTCGCAGCCGCCTTCAACATCAACTTCATCAAGGTTGATTGTCGGAGGAATATATCCTTCCTGAATTGCCTTTACGCAAACCATAGCTTCAAGAGCGCCGGCATTTCCAAGACAGTGTCCGTGCATACTCTTTGTTGAAGAAATGTGAAGTTTTTTTGCAGCCTCGCCGAACGCCATGTGGAGCATTGCAGTTTCGCCAGAATCATTCAAGTGAGTTGAAGTTCCGTGCGCATTGTAATATGTAACATCTTCTGGTTTTACTCCGGCATCTTTCATTGCCAAAGTCATTGCGCGTGCTCCCATGATTCCGTCTGGATTAGGAGCTGTAAGATGATAACCGTCGCAAGTTGCGCCATATCCGGCAAATTCAGCATAGATTTTTGCACCGCGGGCTTTTGCGTGCTCGTATTCCTCAAGAACAAGAATTGTCGCGCCTTCACCCATAACAAATCCATCGCGCTGCTTATCAAACGGACGGCAAGCTTTTGAAGGATCGTCTGCCCATTTTGAGCTCAAAGCCTGAAGAACTGTAAAGCCCAGGTTTGCAAATCCGTTCTGTGTAGATTCAGCACCGCCGGCAAGAATAATGTCGCTTCTTCCTGCGCGGATATTGTCCAAAGCCTGTCCAAGTGCGTCTGAACCAGAAGCGCAAGCTGTAGCGATTGTATGCGCAACTCCGTGAAGTCCAAACTTTATGCTGATGTTCGCAGCGGCTTCATTCGGAATAAGCTGAGGAATTGTCATTGGAGGCATACGCTTAAATCCAGAGTCAAAATAGCTTTTCATGCTTGATTCTGTGATTTCAAGTCCGCCGATTCCAACTCCAAGATAAACAGCGGCATTATCCAAGGCTTCCTTGTTGTCTGTAAGATTTGAATCATCCAAAGCCATTTTTGCAGCGGCTACAGCATACTTTGAAAATCTTGCCATTTTGCGTGCTGACTGAGGATCCATGTATTTGTCAGCTTCAAAATTCTTTACTTCGGCAGCATATTTTACTTTAAAAGCAGAAGCATCATAATGTGTTATAGTTGCGATTCCGCTTTTTCCAGCTCTTATAGAAGCCCAAGTTTCTTCAACGCTGTTTCCGATTGGCGAAACACATCCAAGTCCTGTTACAACAACTTTGCGCATAATTTTCTCCATAAAATAAATTAGTTAATTATAGTAGATAAACTTATAAATGAAAGCCTTAGGCTCCCATTCCACCATCAACACCAATAACCTGAGCAGTTACGTAAAGGCTCAAGTCAGAAGCAAGGAACAATGCCGCATTTGCAACATCTTCAGGCTTTCCAGCTCTCTTTAAAGGAATTCCTTCAATCCAAGCCTTGCGGATTTCTTCTTTTACAGCATTTGTCATGTCTGTTTCAATAAATCCTGGAGCAATGCAATTTACACGAACACCGCGGCTTCCAACTTCCTTTGCAAGCGATTTTGAAAACGCAATAAGTCCGCCTTTGCTTGCAGAATAATTCACCTGGCCAGCTCCGCCATGAATTCCAACAATTGAAGCCATGTTGATTATAGAGCCTGATTTTTTGTGAATCATATCACTTGAAACAATCTGGCAAACAAGAAAAGCCGAAGTAAGATTTACGGCAAGAACTGAATCCCAGTCTTCCTTTTTCATTCTAAAGCTCAAAGTGTCGCGTGTAATTCCTGCGTTGTTTACAAGAACATCAAAACCGCCAGACTCGCCAAGCGCATTTTTTACCGCCGCTGTAAGAACTTCCGCATTTCCAGCGTCTGCATAAAATTCATGGAAAGCAGTTCCGTTTTCCGCTGCAAGTTTTTCAAGCTCAGCTTTTCCTGCGGATTCTTTTGTGCACATTCCCCAGACTTCGCATCCATTTGCAAGAAAAACTTCAACAATCTTGCGTCCGATTCCGCGTGAAGAACCAGTAACCAAAGCCTTTTTGTTTTTTAAAAGCATATTATCCTCATTATTAAAGATTATTTACAGATTCAGCTGTGTTAACTGGCAAAACTGCAATCGAAGCGTTGTAGTCAGTGTTTCCCCAAAGTCCAGAAAGAACTTTTCCAGGTCCAACTTCAAGAGCAGCCCACTTGCCAAAACCGTCAGCTTTCATAACAGAAGCAAGGCAGTCCTCTTCGTCTGTCCAAAGGACTGGATTTGTAAGATGAAGAACTGCGGATTTTTTTGCTTCCTCGCCGGAAACACATTCTTTTCCTGTTACATTTGAAAACAGCTTGATTTTAGGATCGTTGAACTTAACATCTGCAATAGCTTTTTCAAATTCCACAGCGGCATCCTGCATCAAAGGCGAATGGAAAGGACCTGCAACCTTTAAGCGGACTGCACGGCGCGCGCCAGCTTCAGAAGCAGCTTTTTCAACAGCAGCAAGAGCATCAAAAGTTCCGCTTACAACAGTCTGCTTTACACTGTTCATGTTTGCCGCATAAGCATCTTTTATACCGGAAGCAATTTCTTTTACTTTTTCAGGAGGAAGTCCAAGAACCGCTGTCATTCCAGGCGCATGGCCTTCATTTTTCGCCGCGATTTCCTCGCATACTTTCTGCATTATAAGTCCGCGCTGGCGTACAACTTTTACAACATCTTCAAATGACAAAACTCCTGCAGCGTAAAGAGCCGGAAATTCTCCAAGGCTGAATCCCATTGCCGCAGAAGGCTCAATATTTTTATCTTTTAAAGCAGCCATCAAAGCAAGAGAAGCCGCTGTTATGGCAATCTGGCTGTTGTCAGAACGGCTGAGTTCCGCCGCATCTGATTCCCACAAAAGTTTTGCCATATCTAAATTTACAATGGAAGAAACATCATCAATAACTTTCTTTGCCGAAGAAAAAGATTCAGCAACGTCTTTTACCATTCCTGGAGCTTGTGCGCCTTGTCCTGGAAACAAAAATGCGTATTTTTCAGCCATAATTACCTCTTCTATAAATTTTATTTTATTATGACAAAAAAAGACAAAATGTCAAGTATTTTCTTTTAAACGAGCCTCTGTTTTTCTGTGCAAAAATGAAATTCAGTAAAAACAAAAAAAGCCCCTGCATTTAGCAAGAGCTTCTATAGAATAGATAAAATAAACTATTCAGTTAAAATCTTTATAACTTCCGCTTTGTCCTGAGTATTCAGAATCTGAGCGCGCTTGTCAGCAGATTTAAACAAAAGGCTAACTTCAGCAAGGAACTGAAGATGCGGACCAGTTTTGTTTACAGGCGACAATGTCATAATAAATATACGGCAAGGCTCCTGATCCAAGCTGTCAAAATCAACAGGATTGTCTGAAACTCCAATACAAGCAACCAAGTCAGAAACTGTGTCAGTTTTTCCATGCGGAATTGCAATTCCATGCTTCATACCGGTAGACATCTTGCGCTCACGGTCAAGAACACACTCCTTTGCAACTGCTTTATCTGTTACTTTCCCGGCTTTCACGAGAATATCGAGAAGCTCGTCAATAATTTCTTCTTTTGTAGTTCCCTTTAAATGAAGGTCTACTGTGTCAGGTGTTAATACAGTTCTTAAGTCCATATTAATATCTTATGTTCACATGAAAAATTTGTCAAGGTTTAAATATGCAATGTTAAAATTTTTAACAATCAGTTTGGGCAAAACCTAAATGTAAATTTTTCAGGAAATCTGCGCGGAATCCTTTCTAAAATCAAGAGGCGTTGTCTTGTAATATTTGTGAAAAGTTTCGCAAAAGTAGCTTGTTCCAGAAAAACCGCATTCATAGGCAATTTCAGTAATCGGAATGTCAGTCTTGCAAAGAAGCTCTGTGCTGATTTTTAGCCTGTATTTTATAAGATAAATTATCGGAGATTCCTTTAAATACTGGCTGAAAATTGAAGAGCATTTGCTTTTGCAGCAGAATCCGGCGGAAGCAATGTCTTCAAGTGAAATTTTCTTCTTATAATTATCCTGAATAAAAACTATCATCAGCTTTAAAGCGTTAAGTCCCGCTGAATTTTGTGCCGAACTTTCAGATTTTATGTCCACGTTAGAATAGACAAGCTCGAATATGCTGAAAAAATTCCGCTGCGTTACAAACTGCCAAGTCTTTGTGTCTTTTTTTAAATGAATTTCTTTTAGAAGTTTTATAATTTTATTTTGCCACTGGATTTTCCGGCTCAATTTTATAAATGGATAATTTGCATTGTACGTAAACGGCTTTACAAATTTTTCATCAAAATCCTTATTGGAGCAAAGCAACGAAGGATTAAGCAAAATGCAGATAAATTCGCAGTCTTTGCGGTCTGCTGAAAATCCGTAGTGAACTTGCCGGCTGTTTACAAAGATTGCGTCTCCCGCTTCAATTTCAATTAAGTTTCCATTTACGTTGTAAGTTTCAAGGCCTTCAAGAACAACTATAAATTCCCAGTCCTCATGCCAGTGAGTGCAGCCTTTTAAATCAGGATAGCAAGATAAAAATCCGCTTGTAATATACGCAGGAAAAGCCGGATCGTTGTACGCAACATTTTCTGACAAATCCACATTGAAAGTTGAATAACGCTTCAAAAACTGCCTCTTAAAAAAAAATGGAAGATTGTTATATTAATTTAGCATATAGTTAAAGATTTTGAAAGCAACCAGTGGTAATATTGATAAAAAACAGGTGTTGTTTTTATAGCATTTTTTTACTTAAAAATTATTACGGGGGATTTTATGACATTTGCAGAAAAAATTCTTGAAGCCGCACAGGAAGGAATCGTACTTCTTAGGAACAATGGAAATACGCTTCCGCTTGAAGAAAATGAAACTGTTTCTATTTTTGGAAGATGCCAGTTTGATTTTTACAAATGCGGAATGGGTTCTGGAGGTTCAGTACGCGCGCCTTATTCCACAAATTTAACAGACAACATTCCAATGGCGAACAAGGAGCTTGCAGAAATTTACAGAAACTGGATAAAAGAAAATCCGTTTGACAATGGCGGAGGCGGCTGGGCAATGGAACCTTATTTTCAAAAGGAATTTCCTGTTTCAGCGGAACTTGCAAAAAATGCCGCAAAAGTTTCAAAAAAAGCAGTTTTTGTTGTAGGAAGAAATGCCGGCGAAGACAAAGACTTCACAAAAGAAAAAGGCTGCTGGTTTTTAACTGACGAAGAACGCAACGCAATAAAAGAAATTTGCGCTGCATTTGAAAGCGTTATAATTGTTTTCAATTCATGCGGAATAATCGACACAGCTTGGATTGACGATGAAGAATTTTCTGGAAAAATAAAATCCGTAGTTTATGCTTGGCAAGGCGGTCAAGAATCTGGAAGAGCCTGCGCAAACATTCTGTGCGGAAAATCAGTTCCATGCGGAAAACTCACAGACACAATCGCAAAATCAATAGACGACTATCCTTCCACAAAAAATTTCGCAACGCCAAATGAATCTTTTTATATGGAAGATATTTATGTCGGCTACAGATATTTTTCAACATTCGCAAAAGAAAAAATTTTGTTTCCATTTGGATTCGGACTTTCCTACACAGAATTTAAAACTGAATTTGTTTCTTCTTCTGTGGACGGAAAAAATGTAAACGTAAAAGTCCGCGTAGAAAACATTGGAAAAAAATTCAGCGGGAAAGAAATTGTCCAGCTTTACATTCAAGCTCCGCAAGGAAAACTCGGAAAGCCTTCAAAAGTTCTTGTCGCATTCAAAAAATCAAATTTGCTAAAACCGGGACAGTCAGAAGAGCTTGAGCTTTCGTTCAATTTGGAATCCACAGCTTCTTATGACGACTCTGGAATTTCTGGATTTGAATTTTCATTTGTTCTTGAAGAAGGAAAATATTTTGTGTTCTTGGGAACTGATTCTGAAAGCGCAAAAAAAATTCCTGTGGGAAGCAGCGATTTTATTTCAGTTGAAAAAACTTACGCCACAGAAAAACTTTGCCAGGCTCTTCCTCCAAGAAAAGCTTTTTCAAGAATCAAGCCAGCGCAATTAAAATCGGACGGAAATTATTCAATTCAAGAAGAAAATGTTCCGCTCGAATCATTCAGCCTTGAACAGCGCATAAAAGAAAATCTTCCAAAAGAACTTCCGTTCACGGGAAACAAAGGAATAAAATTTCAAGACGTAAAGAAAAATCCTGAGCTGCTTGAAAAATTTGTTGCGCAGCTGAACAATGAAGAGCTTGCAACTCTTGTGCGCGGAGAAGGGATGATGAGCCGCAAAGCGACAATGGGAATCGCATCAGTTTTCGGGGGCGTAAGCGAATCTCTTTATGACTACGGAATTCCTGTTGCAGGATGCGCGGACGGACCTTCTGGCATAAGACTTGACACAGGAAAAGAAGCTTCTCTTATGCCGATAGGAACTTTGCTAGCTTGCACTTGGAATCCGCCTCTTGTTCAGGAGCTTTTTGAATTTGAAAGCCAAGAGCTAATGCAAAATCAAATTGACACAGTTCTTGGGCCTGGAATAAACATTCACAGAAATCCGCTCAACGGAAGAAACTTTGAATATTTTTCCGAAGATCCGCTTTTAACTTCCGAAATGACGCTTGCAATTTTAAAAGGTGTTTCAAAAGAAGGACCGTTTGCAACAATAAAACATTTTGCCGCGAACAGCCAGGAAACGCAAAGACGCGAGCACGACTCAATAGTTTCAGAACGCGCGTTACGAGAAATTTATCTCAAGCCGTTTGAAGCCGCCGTAAAACGTGGAAATGCCCAGTCAATTATGACAAGCTACAATCAAATCAACGGACATTTTGCGGCAAGCAACTATGATTTAAATTCAACAATTCTCCGCAAAAACTGGAAATACACAGGCATTGTTATGACCGACTGGTGGGCAAGAATAAACGACTGCGTAAAAGGCGGAAAAGGAGAAATTGAACTTACAGCTTCGATGGTCCGCGCGCGAAACGACATCTACATGATTGTAAACAACGACACTGCGGAAAAAGACGGAAACAACGACAATATAAAGTCAAGCTTAAAAAACGGCGAGCTCACAACTGCGGAACTTCAAGTTTGCGCAATGGACATTATAAAATTCCTTGCAAAAACTCTTGTCGCTGAACGCAAGCTTCGTCCGTTAAACAATATTCCAGTCTTGGCTCCAAAAGCTGAAAATCAGAACGCAAAAAATCCAGCGCAGGAAAATTTCAGATTTCTTTGCAACGGGGAAACAAAAAGGATTTTCTTTGCGCCAGAAAATGGAGTTTACAATGTGCTTGGAGTTTATTCAAAGCCAGCAGAAGTGGACAAAGTTTCGCAGTCTGTATGCAATGTGCTTATCGATGAAAAACCAACATTCGCATTTGAATGTCGTTCCACAGAAGGAAAAGAAACAGGCGCTGTAATCGGGCAGGTTCAGCTTGAAAAAGGCAACTATGAAATTTCGCTTGAGCATACAAAGCCCGGAATCGAAATAAAATTCGTTGCATTGTCAAGAGATGTTTCTGTTTCATCTGGAATCGATTATTTAAAATCTGAGTAAAAAAATGCCGCAGTGGAAGTTTCAAAATATGCCACTATTTGAAAAACCCACTCATCACAATTTCCATTGCGGCTTCTTGTATATAACTTTTTTTTTTATTAAAATAATTTCATTATGAAAGCTATAGTTACTGTTGTTGGCGCAGATAAAGTCGGTATAATTGCAAAAGTTTCAGCGTATCTTGCAAAGCATTCTATAAACATTGCGGATATTTCTCAGACAATTTTAAGCGGAAATTTCGTCATGATGATGATGGTTGATTTTGACAATTCAGACATTGGAATTGACACTGCAAGAAAAGAACTTGTTGAAGAGCTGGGAACACTTGGCGTTGAAGTCAACATAATGAACGAGAAAGTTTTTTCTGAAATGCACAGAATTTAAAAATAAAAAACTCCAGTCTGAAACTCAGAATGGAGTTAAAACCAAACACACACACTTTTAAACCAACTCGAGGAATTAGTTTAAACCTGTGCCTGTTGCTGGCACTTTTTATAAGACTGCAATGCAAATGCAAAGCAGTCTATTTTTTTTATGCAGTTTCGCCAAGAGACTTGCATTCAGCAAGAGCAGCTTCATCTGGAGCAAGCTGAGCTTTTAAGCCTTCGCCATTTACAACAGTTGCGCCAGCTGCCGAAAGACGTTCAACCCAAGTTCTAAGCCACTGTCCATCGCCCCAGTCATAAGAGCCGAATACAGCAACTTTTTTTCCGCTCAAGCCGCCTTCAAGATTTGTGAAAAATTCTTCCATCGAATCTTCAAGAACTTCATCTCCCATCGCAGGGCTTCCGAGTATAATAACATCGCAAGCAAGAACATCCGAAACATTTGCTTCACTTGCAGTTGACATCAAGAGTTCCGCGCCGCAAGATTTTACACCTTCAGCTACAGCGTTTGCCATTGCCTCTGTGTTTCCAGTTGTGCTTGCATAGATTACAGCTTTCTTCATATTTACCTCACATAAAATTTATTGTTTTGCAAATTGCTTCAAAATTATTTCCAGCTTCTAAAAGGCTTGAACACAAAGCAGAGCATTTTTTGTAAAGCTCCATTTTTTTTACAGCTTCCGCGACATTTCCGTAGACCGCCCAAGCCCCGGAAAATTTTGTTTTTGTTCCGGAATATTTTTCGTATCCAACAACATCTTCCAAAGGATAACCAAGAAAAACTCCAATCTCATGCGGAAAAATTTCGCAATAAGAAAGGCGATTCAAAAGCTCATTCAGAACATTTGAAATCCCCTTGTCTGTAAAATAGCCTTTTAAATTCAAGTACGACAAAACTTCAGGCTTTGAAAGAATTTCCTGAACAAGTTTTTCATCATAAATGAAAAGCAAAAAAAGATTCTCTCCCCTTCTTGCAATTTTTATTTTTTTCTGGCTGCCCTCAAGGATTTTATTCCACAGAAGGATTTTTTTGTATTCACAAAACAGCACTTTTTTTGAAACAGAAACAAGACTTGAAGGCTTTGCTCCGCATAAAGTCGGCGCCCCCAAGTGAATTACTGTCTGCTCAAAAGTTTTCATACAACCTCAAAAAAAATGCGGGCATATCACATCAGTGGCTGTGTAAGGAGATGTAAACTTAGGATTAAGAACCGCAAGTTTATATGCCCGCTAGTAATAAATATAAGTTAGACTAAACTAACTTACAAAAGTTAGCATATAGTAACTAAAAAAGATTGTCAATCATTCTGGGAAAAATTTTAAACAAAAAAAATCCGCCATTCTAAAACAGAACAACGGATTCAAAAATTTACGTTTCAAGAAAAATTAGATTTCTGAAAGTTTCTTTTGAACAAGAGAACTTGCTTCTGCAGGATTCGCCTTTCCTTTGGATTCTTTCATAACCTGTCCCATAAGCCAGCCAACAACATTTGTTTTTCCAGACTTAAAGTCAGCTACAGCTTTTGGATTTGCTGAAATTACCTTGTCAACAATCGCTTCAATTGCTCCGCTGTCGCTTACAACTTCCATGCCGTCAGATTTTATAATTTCCGCCGGCATTTTATTTGTCTCAAGCATTTTTGCAAAAACAACTTTTCCCTGCGCGCTTGAAATCTTCTTTAAGTCAATTGCATTTACAAGTTCCGCAATATGGGCAGGCGTTATAGAAACATCGTTGATTGTTTTTTTGTCTTCATTCAGTTTTGCAAGAAGCTCGGTGAGGATTATATTTGCAGTGCGCTTTGGATTTTTTGTTCCGGCAGCAGCTTCTTCAAACCAGACAGCCAAGTCGCGGCTAGAAGTCAAAGTTTCCACATCAAAATCAGAAAGTCCGTAGTCCTTCTTTAATCTTGTGCGCTTTGCTTCTGGAAGCTCTCCGACTTTTGACCTTGCATTTTCAATAAGCTCTTCGCTTACGCTGAACGGCTTTATGTCCGGCTCAACAACAAAGCGATAGTCAACAAAAGAATTTTTTGTGCGCTGAACAACAGTCTGGCCTTTTGATTCGTCCCAGCCCATTGTAACTTTAAATCCCGGATTGAATTCCTGACGGTCTTCCTGAAATTCTTTAAGCTGACGCTGTGCTTCATAAGTGCAGGCATCACGGATTGAACGGAACGAGTTCAGGTTCTTGATTTCAGAAATTGGAGTGTGGTAAAGTTTTCCGTCTTCCCAAACATTCAAGTTGATGTTGGCATCGCATCGCATATTTCCTTCTTCAAGGTTTCCGTTTGTAACTTTCACATAGCGCAGAATTTCCTGAACAGTTTCCATAAAAAGAGCGGCTTCTTCCGGGCTTGTCATATCCGGCTTTGTTACAATTTCAATAAGCGGAGTTCCAGAACGGTTGTAGTCGATGTAAGAATGTGCGCCTTGCAAGTGCAATGACTTTCCTACGTCCTCTTCAAGGTGAATGCGCTCAACACGGACGCGCCGGTATTTTCCGTTTTCAATAATGCAGTCCTGACCGATGAAATTTTTTGCGCGGCATTTTTCCGAACCGAACTGCTGTTCCTTTGGATACTTGTGCATCGGAAGGTCTACATATCCATCGTGGCAAAGCGGAATATCGTATTGCGTTATCTGATAGCCTTTCGCAAGGTCAGGATAAAAATAATGCTTGCGGTCAAATTTTGTAAAGCGTGAAATCTCGCAGTTAAGAGCAAGCCCCGCAACAGAACCAAGCTCAACATATCCTTTTGAAACACGAGGCATCGCTCCCGGAAGTCCAAGGCAAACAGGACAAACGCGGGTATTCGGCATTCCTCCGTAACGGTTTTCGCAGGCACAGAACGCCTTTGTTTTTGTCAAAAGCTGCGTATGAATTTCACAGCCGATTACAATTTCATATTTATCAATAGAAGGCATTTTTACTTTTCCTCCGCAACAGGAATTCCGCATCCCTTATGCTCGTTTTCCCAGGCTTGGGCAATTTCAAGAATTTTCATTTCGCTGAACATAGGTCCTGCAAACTGAATTCCAACAGGCATATTTCCGTTTTCCGCCGAAGTTCTTCCAGCCGGAACAGACAAAGACGGAATGCGGGCAAGGTTTACAAATGTCGTGAACAAGTCGCTAAGATACATGGCAAGCGGATCGTCAACTTTCTGTCCAAGCTTAAAAGCTGGAGTCGGGCAAGTCGGGCAAAGAATCAAATCGAACTGCTCAAAAAGCTTTGCAATTTCACTCTGAATGCGGGCGCGCACAGACATTCCTTTTTTGTAAGTGTCGCCTGAAAACTGCTCCGACAAAACGTAGTTTCCGATTATAATTCTGCGCTTGACTTCCGGACCAAAACCATTGCTTCTTGTGTCCACATAAAGCTCATCGTATCCCTTGCCGTTGTCAATTCTATTTCCGTAGCGAATTCCATCAAAGCGGCTCAAATTCGACGCGGCTTCAGACAAAGCGATTACGTAATAGCTTGCAATGGCGGCATCAAGAATCGGAAGATCAACAACTTCTATTTTTGCGCCTTTGGACTCAAACCAGCCGCGGGTTTCTTCAAAAACTTTTGCAACATCCGCGTCCATTCCTTTTGACTCAAGGAACTGCTTTGGAACTGCTATTTTCAGTTTTGAAAAATCAGAGAAAGCTTGAACAGAAGGCTTTGCATCAGGCAAATCAGCGGAAGTGTCGTCATAAAAATCAACGCCGCTCATAACGCTCAACGGAAGCGCAATGTCCTGCGGAGTGTGTCCAAGGATTCCAACCTGATCCAAAGAAGAGCCGTAAGCAACAACTCCCCAGCGGCTTAGAACACCGTAAGTAGTTTTTAGACCGTAGATTCCGCAGTAGCTTGCAGGAAGACGGACAGAACCTCCAGTTTCAGTGCCAAGAGCAAATAAAGCCTGATTCGCAGCAACTGCAGCAGCAGGACCGCCGGAAGATCCACCTGAAACATAAGCGCGGTCAATAGGATTTCTTGTAGGACCGTAAACAGAATATTCAGTGGAAGAACCCATTGCAAATTCATCTTGATTGCATCTTCCAATCGGAATTGCGCCGGCTTTTTCAAGACGGTTTATTACAGTCGCGCTGTACGGAGCAACATAGCCTTCAAGAATTTTACTTGAGCAGGTAAGTTTTTTTCCGCGAACAGAAATATTGTCTTTTACCGCAAACGGAATTCCAAGAAGAGGCTGCTCATCAAAAAGCTTTTCAAGAGAACCGTTATTTCTAGCTTCTGCAATCTTCTGGTCGGCATCTTCCGCAGACTTTAAAATATCGTCATAAATCTCAAGAAAGGCATTAAGAGGCAATGCTGAATTTTTGTCAGCTTCAAAAGTTTCCTTGGATTCCTTTACCAAAGCCACGCTTGAAGTTTCTCCACTTTTTAACGCCTCTACAGTTTCTTTTATAGTCTTGTACTTCATCTTACGCACCTTCTCCCAGAACTTTTGGAACCTGGAAATATCCGTCCATGAAATTCGGCTCGTTTATTTTCTTGACATCGTGCATCTCAAGCCCTGGAACAATTTCGTCCTCGCGTAGACATTCAGCCTTTGTTGTAGGATAAGCGTCATAGGGATTTTCGCTGTCATCGTATTTAGAAAGAATATCAAAGTATCCTACAATCTCGTCCACCTGCTTTTTTAAAGTAGCCATATCTGTGCTTTCCGGGGAAAGACGTGAAAGGTATAAAAGTTTTTCCAATGTTGATTCGTCAACGGTACGTTTATTTTCACTCATGTTGCGATTATACAAAATTTAGAACGTTTAAGCAATTTAAGGACAGAAGCATTTCTTTTATGAAAAACGGCTTTAATTGCTTAAATGCAAAAAAAAATGTAAACTTCATTTTGCGTGAATTTTTTCCGCCTGAAAAAAAAGATGAAAGACTATTACAAAATCCTAGGCGTTTCAAGAACAGCGACAATCGCAGAAATCCGGCGCGCATACAGAAAGAAGGCGAAGATTCTACATCCGGACATAACGGGTGAAGACTCAAAGGCCTTCCGCGAGCTTGTGGCAGCCTACGAAGTTTTGTCCGACATAAAATCACGCGGACTTTTTGACGAGTCAGTTTTATTCAAGCAGAGCAATTTCCACCGAGAAAAAAATTTTGAATCATTCGACTACAGAAAATGGCTTTTGGAGCGCACAGATGATGAAAGCCGCGCCAAGCTGATTTTTTTTGATCTTCTGCACAACAACGAGGACGAAGCTGTAAGGGAATTCAAAAGAATGAACATGGAGCGCGTTGGATTCAGACTGTCAAGGTGGTTCACGCGGGAAGACTTTATGGACTACGGATTTATTCTTGCGGAAGAACTTGTTCTGCGGCAGGAATACTACGATGCTGTCATTCTTCTGGATCAGATTATACGGATGGAATTTTCGTTTGAATATTTCAAGCTTTTTTTTCCGGAAGTAAAGAGCCTTGCACGCCATATTCTGCGCAACAACATTGAAGGAGCCGTGAACGACGAGCTTGCAATAGACGCATGGGAGCGCGCGCTTGAGCTTAGGTTCGGAAAAAATGATGACGCGTTTTTTCTTTTAAAGATTGCGGATTCTTATGAGCGGATTGGGGATTTTCAGACTGCAAAAATATGCAGAAACGAAGCCGCAAGAATTTCCGCGGAAACAAAATAGGAAATCATGGAGTTTATATATGATACGTTTAAAAAATGAAGAGCAAATCAATGGAATCAGAAAAAGCTGCCACTTGCTTGCTGATTTATTCAACGAAATTATTCCAAAGGTAAAGCCCGGGGTAAGCACAAAAGAAATCGACGACTGGTGCGTAAACTTTGCAAGAAAGTTCGGGGCGACTCCGGCATGGTACGAAGAGGATTTTCCGGGATGCGCATGCATAAGCATAAACAATCAGGTTATCCACGGAGTTCCTTCCAAAAAACGGATTGTAAAAGACGGCGACATTGTTTCGCTTGACATCGGGCTGAATTTAAAAGGCTACATTTCAGACAGCACGCACACAGTTCTTGTTGGAAACGTAAAACCTGCACACCAAAAACTTTGCCGGGTTACACGCGAATGTCTTTTGGCTGGAATTGACGCTTGCAAGGCAGGAAACAGAATCAGCGACATTTCAAACGCAGTATATGACATTGCGTACAACCAGAACAAATACGGCGTTGTCTATGAATACTGCGGACATGGAGTCGGCCTTGAAGTCCACGAAGATCCAAGCGTCTGCAACTGTCCTTCAACTGGTCCGAATCCGCGCATTCAAGCTGGAATGGTTCTTGCAATCGAACCGATGATTAACGAAGGAACTGCTGACGTTGACATTGAAGAAGGAAGCGACTGGACTGTTGTTACTGCGGACGGTTCTTGGAGCTGCCACGAAGAACACACTGTAGCAGTCTTTAAAGACCACACGGAAGTTCTCACCGACTTGGACTACAACGGAAATTCATGTTTAAAATAAGACATAAAAATTTGAATAGATTTTCAGGAGTTTAATTATGGAAAAAATCAAAATGAAAAATGCGATCGCCGAGCTTGACGGAGACGAAATGACAAGAGTTCTGTGGAAGGTCATCAGGGAAAAACTTCTTGAGCCTTACGTTGAGCTTAATGTTGAATACTACGATCTTGGCTTAAAGAACCGCGATGACACAGATGACAAAGTAACTTATGAAGCCGCGGCAGCAATCAAGCGTCTTGGCGTTGGAGTAAAATGCGCCACAATCACAAGCAATGCCGCCCGCATGGAAGAATACAAGCTCAAGCAGCTTACACCTTCACCAAACGGAATTCTCCGTGGAGAGCTTGACGGAACAGTTTTCCGCGCGCCGATTTTTGTAAAGAACATTCAGTGCAATGTTTCTTCATGGAAAAAGCCGATTGTTCTTGGCCGCCACGCTTACGGCGATGTTTACAAGAACTGTGAGATAAAAACTCCAGGAGCAGGAAAAGCCGAACTTGTTTTCACAGGCGACGATGGAAAAGAAATCAGAAAAACAATTCAAGTTATGCGCGGTCCAGGAATAATTCAGGGAATTCACAACTTGGACGATTCTATAAGAAACTTTGCGCGCTGCTGCTTTATGTACGCCTTGGACAAAAAAATCGATGTATGGTTCGGAGCAAAGGACACAATCAGCAAAATCTACGACGGAAACTTCAAGGCAATTTTCAATGAAGTATTTGAATCCGAGTTCAAGGAAAAATTTGAAAAAGCCGGAATAGAATATTTTTATACGCTCATCGATGACGCAGTTGCACGCATAATGAAATGCGAAGGCGGAATTCTCTGGGCTTGCAAAAACTACGACGGAGATGTTATGAGCGACATGATTGCATCTGCCTGCGGAAGCCTTGCAATGATGACTTCAGTTCTTGTTTCCCCAAATGGAGAATTTGAATACGAAGCCAGCCACGGAACAGTTCAAAAGCACTACTACAAATATTTAAAAGGTGAAAAAACTTCTACAAATCCAGTCGCATTGATTTTTGCCTGGACAGGAGCACTTGCAAAACGCGCCGAACTAGACGGAACTCCAGAACTTGCAGAGTTTGCCCGCAAACTTGAAAAGGCAACTCTCGATGTTATTGAAGAAGGAACAATGACAGGAGATCTTGCCCGCCTTGCAAATCCGCCAGCAAAGAAAATTGTAAACAGCTGGGAATACATCGATGAAATTGCGACAAGAATGGCAAAATAAAATTTAACTTTATGAACTTCTTAAAGCTTTAAAAGTCCGCCAAAAGGAATATTGAAATTTCTGCAAAGAGTTTCATATTCTTTTTGGTCATTTTTATTTTTAAGGCTTGTTACAAAAAAGCTCATATCAGGCGGAAGAAATTTTGGCTCATGTTGATTTTTTAACGATGTATTTTTTATAACTTCAAGAGCATGATTTGAAACTCCGTCCCTGCTATCCACAACAAAAACTTTTTTTCCGCCCGCACTAGAAAAATATTCTTTTATATCTTCCGCCATATGCGTAAAATGCGTGCATCCAAGAATTATAGTATCGCAGCCGCATGAACAAAAAAAATCCACGGCAGGCTTTACCGCATCAAGACGTTCTTCTTTTGAAGCATAAAACAAATCGTGCTCTATAAAACTTATCAAGTCAGGGTCGCCTCGATTGAACACTTCACATCCAAAAGCAAAATCAGAAATCAGTTTTTTGCAGTAAGGATGCTTTACAGTTGCGTTAGTTGCAAGCAGTCCGATTTTTTTGTTTTCCGTAACTTTCGCAGCAAGCTTTATTGCAGGAACAGTTCCAACAATCGGAACATCAGGAAATTTTTCTCTAAGCTGATTCAATGCCGTTACGCTGATTGTGTTGCAGGCAATGACAACAAGACGCGGATTCCACAAGTCAAGAATTTTTTCTATTGATTCAGAAGCGCAAGATGTTACTTCCTCCGCTGATTTTTCTCCGTAAGGAAAATGAACAGTGTCGCCAAGATAAACGCATCTTGAGCCAGGAGATTTTTCTTTCAGCAAAAGCATATACGGAATGCCGCCAGTTCCGCTGTCTAAAAATGCAAAGTCAATTTTTTCACTCATAAAAACCACAGAATATTTTTATTTTAAAGATGAAATTTTATATGCAAGTGCGCCCCAGATTCTCGCAAAGAAATTTATCTTTTCACTTTTTCTGTCAGCAACAAGAGGAACTGTATTTAAAACTCTTCCGTCAAGTGAATATGACAAAGTTCCAAACTGAGTTCCTTCCTCGAATTCTCCAAAAATACTTTTTGGAATATTTGCCGTAACATGAATTTTCTGCGCCGCTTCTTGTGGTGAAATTCCAGAAATAAATGGAACAGAAAAATTTTCACTTTTTGCAGGAACAAGGCAAACGCTTTTTAAAGAAGAGCCTGCAACTCCAACACAAAAACTATGAGGCCGTTTTGCAATATACGGAGAAAATTTTGAAAACGCATATTCCATCAAATTAGTTCCGTCTTTCACTCTGTAAATATTTCCTTGCGCGCTTCCAATTCCAGGACCTTTCATCGTAACAGAAATATAGCGGACACCGTTTCGTTCCGCAGTAAGAGCAATGTTAAATCCGCTTTCATAAATAAAACCAGTTTTCAATCCATCGCAGCCTTCAAGAGAGCCAAGCAATTTGTTTGTGTTGTACTGAATCACAGCCTGACTGTCGCCGACTCGTTGCGCAGATTCTCTTGGAAGATTTTTTGCAAGCGGATAACGCAAAACTTTTTGGGAATGAAATTCAGTGATTGCAAACGGAAATCTTTCTATGTATTTTCTGCAGAAAGCTGAAAACTCTTTTGCAGTTGTAATATTTTTTTCACTGTAGCCGCTTGATTCCACAAATTCAGTTTTTACCAAGCCCATTTTTTTTACAGTTTGATTCATCCGCTCAACAAACGAATCCATGTTTCCGCAGACATATTTGGCAACAGCAATCGAAGCATCATTTCCGCTGGCAATCGCAAGTCCAAGCAAAAGTTCTCTAAGCGTTACTTTCTGCCCTTCGTCCAAAAACATTATTGAAGCATCGCTTGGAAGATTTCTGGCCCAGCTTTCAGGCGGAAGCGGAACAACATCGTCAAGGGAAATTTCACCATTTTCAACAGCCTCAAAAACAACATACATTTCCACAAGCTTTGTCATTGAAGCCGGTGGAATTTGAACATCAGCATTTTTTTCAAAAAGAATATTTCCTGTTGCAAAGTCAATAACAATTGCGCTTTCTGCATTTACAAATAAATCCGCTGGAACATACTGAAACGGAAGTTCTGAAACAATATCTGCGCGCTCAGGAAATTTTTTGTTCAGCGACTGCTCAAGAAAATTCTGCTGCTCCAAAGAAAGAGGAGCCGGTTCTTTGGGATTTAAAAGTTTATAAACAGAAACTGCTTGCGCCGAAAATAAAATAAAAACAACAGCTAAAACAGAAAAAATTATTATGCGTTTTTTTTTCTTTTTATTGTTATTGAAATTTTTATTTTCTTCTATGCTGTTAAAAAAATCTGATGTGTAAGTTTCCATTACTAAACTCTGCTGCTCCTATTTCTTAAAATCATATCTGCTAAAGTGATTGCCGTCATGGCTTCTACAACAGGAACAATTCTTGGACAAAGACAAACATCGTGTCTTCCTTCAATAAGAATATCACATTCATTTCCGTTTACATCAACAGTTTCCTGCGAAAGATAAATGCTTGGAACTGGCTTTACGGCAGCTCTAAAAACTATATCATCGCCTCTGGAAATTCCTCCAAGGATTCCGCCAGCATTATTTGTTTTAAATGAAAAATTGCTTTCCATAAAATCATTGTTCTCAAGTCCATTTGAATCCGCACAGTTGAATCCGCTTCCAAATTCAATTCCTTTTATCGCGCCAATAGACATAACCGCATGGGACAAAACTGCATCAAGCTTGTCAAAAACTGGCTCGCCAAGCCCAGCGCTCACGCCTTTTACAACGCACTCAACAATTCCGCCGCAAGAATTTTTTTTCTGCTTAAACTCTTCAACTTTTTTCTGCATTAAAACGGCAGCATCTTTGTCCGCGGCGCGCATCGCATTCTGTTCAATTTCAGAAAAATCAACTTTGCCACTTTTTATTCCCGCAGTTTCTTTTGTATATGCAAAAATTTGAATTCCTAAATTTTTCAAAAACATTTTTGCAAAAGCTCCAGCCGCAACTCTTGCACAGGTTTCCCTTCCGCTGGATCTTCCGCCGCCCCTGTAATCTCTTACGCCGTATTTTTTATAATATGTAAAATCAGCATGACCAGGCCGAAATTTGTCTTTTATATTTTCATAATCTGATGAATGCTGATTTGAATTTCTGATTAAAATAGCTATCGGAGTTCCTGTTGTTTTTCCTTCAAATACGCCGCTTAAAATTTCCGCAAAGTCATCTTCTTTTCTTGCAGTAACCGCCGCACTTTTTGCTCCAGGCTTTCTCCGTTCCATTTCATGCTGAAGAAATTTTTCATCCACAGAAATTCCAGCAGGGCATCCGTCTATAATGCAGCCAAGTCCTGCGCCGTGACTTTCTCCAAATGTTGCAACTTTAAAAATTTCTCCAAATATATTTCCTGACATAATTTTTCCTTAAAATAAATACAAAATTCTCAAAAGATTTTAACGCAATTTATTCATCAACTCAACACGGCTATGAACATCAAGTTTTTTGAAAATCTTTTTGTTGTGGCTCGCAACAGTTCCAAGACTTATAAAAAGTTCCTCTGCAATGTCTTTGTCGCTTTTTCCAGAAATTATAAGTTCTGCAATCTGCTTTTCTCTTGAAGACAATTTTTTCATAAAGTCCTCGGATTTTTCTTCGCCAGTTTTTATTAAAGTTACTTCCTTTTTCTTTTCATGTTTTTGCTCTTTTTTCTTAGACGGAGAAAATCTAGTTTTATTTATTATCACGCTGGAATCTTTTGAATTTTCAACACGCTTAAAATCAAACACAACTGAAAATTTAAACTTGCTGTCATTTTTTGAAACAGACAAATCTCCTCGGTAAAATTTTGCAATGCGCATAAGAAATGTAAAATTGCGTTTTTCATTTTCAGTTTCCATGCGCGAAAGAGCTTCTTCAACTGTCTGGGAATCCATCGTATTCGAAACTGAAAAAACAAAATTTTCTTCATCGCCTTTCAGCGAAACAGAAACTTCAGTATTCGGAACAGAAACTTCAATAACAGAATTCAAAAACGATATAAAGAAAAGCTCCACAACTCTCATGTCCGCAAGAATCACCGTTTCCGGCTGAATGTCCATTGAATAAGAAATTGCATTTGGCTTAGCTGAGCAAAAAATCTTAGAAGCCTGAATGCAGCTTTTAAAAAAATCCGCAAGAAGAATCGGCTGGTTTTCAATTTCAGTTTCATCATTGCACATTCTAAGAGTTGCAAGCGTGTCGCTTATTTTTGCAGAATTGATTTTAATCCTTTCTATATAGGAAGTGTTTTTCGGAGTGAAAACCTGGCCAGAAAGAATATCTGCCATGCTCAAAGTCTGTGCTGAATCAAATAAAATATTTTTCATAAGACGTTCAATCAGATTTTTTTGCTTAAGAAGATCTGAATTCTGCGCCTTTATTTTTTCAAGCTCAACTTTTGAACTATGAGACTCCTGCCGAATTTTATAAGTTATAAAACAAAGCGAAGGCATCGTAATCAGCAAGTAAGATAAAAACAAAATTAAAAATTCATCAGCGCATATAAAATCAAAAAAAACATTGTTGTCTTTAAATCTTAAAATCCTTACAACTTGAGCCAGCATTGAAAACAAAATCTGCGGAATCCAAAGCAAAAGAATTATCCGTGCGCTTTTTTGCATCGACTTCAAGCACATAAATATAGAAGCAATAAAAAAAACTTTTGTTGTTATAGAAAGCGCGGCGTAAGAATAAAGCATTGTCTGGTCAGCCCTCACCGTTAAAAGAACACAAAACATAACAACTATAAGCTGAATTTCAACTGGAGAAAGTTTTTTATAAACTGATTTTGAATTTCCTTTTAAAACTGTATCAGCAGAAAGAATTAAAAACATCAGGATAAAACTTTCAAAATAATACGCAAGCCTTGTTGAAAATGAAAACGGATTTAAAAAATTCCACAAGAATACAGGCCCGATTCCTTTCAACTGAAGCTGAAGCAAAATATAAAACAAAGCCGCCATTGACAAGAAAAACGGCATTGGCTGGCGCACAGCAACCGCATATATAAAAAGCAAGGCAAAAATGCAAAAGCTTATTCCCAAAACAATATAAAGTTTTGCAAAATAAATTCTCCGTGAATTAAAAAAATCAAGCTCCGTAACAAACTTGATATATATAAAATTTCCATTGTGATTTTTTATTTTTATCCTAAAGCAAGTGTCATCATCGTATCCTGAATTTCTAAAAACCGGAAACGCCTGCAAACTGTCTGGTGCTTCTATTTTATCTGTTGAAATTTTATGTCCGACTTTTCCAATGTAAAAAAATTTTCCTCCACGCTTTTCATAAAATTCCGCGGAATCTATATATTCATTTCCAAGGCTTATGACGCAATGCTGAATTTCTGAAATTTCAGGCTTTATTTCAATCCATAAGTTTCCATCATAAAATCCCGGATTTATAGGATTTTTTGCAGTCTTAAACAAATTGTCATCAAGCTCATCAACATCTTTTTGCGCAGTTGCGTCGATAAACTGTTTTACATGAATTGGAATTTCCTTTCCTGCTGATTTTCTTGATTTTGCAAATAAAGGCAACAAACTGCATACCAAAAGCACAGATAAAAAAAGCAGATATTTTTTGTTTTTCATAACTGAATTATAACCCAAGTTATTTTAAAATCAAATAAAATTTACCATATTTTAGGTATAAAACTACCATTTGCATGGTATTTGAAGCGGTTTTTCACATCTCTATCATTCAAATCAATAAAGTTGAAGAGATTAAATATATAGTTTTTCACATATAAATTGAAAAACAAAGGCCGTTCTGATTGAAGTGCAATTCACACTTCGTTTTTCAGAGCGGTCTTTTTTGTTTTATAAAGCAATGATGGAATTTTCATTGCGTTGCTTTTTTTCTATAAAAATGCAATAATTACGCAAAAATATTTGGAGGTCCCTATGATTAAATTGCGCGGTGCTTTTACAGCAATGATTACACCAATGAACGGTGATGGTTCAATAGATTACGAGGGCTTCAGAAAAAATGTAAAATTTCAGCTTGAACAGGGCATAGACGGTCTGGTTCCTCTTGGAACAACGGCAGAAACTCCGACTCTTGATGAAAAACCTGGAAGCGAAGAAGACAAAATTATCGAAATTGTATTCGAGGAAGTCCGCAAATTTGAAGAAACCTCTGGTAAAAAAATTCCTGTAATTCTTGGAGCTGGTTCAAACAACACAAAGGACGCGGTTCTTTACTGCGAAAGAGCAAAAAAAGCCGGGGCAGACGCGGCGCTTGTTGTAACTCCGTATTATAACAAACCTTCAAAAGAAGGAATTTTCCGCCACTTTGAAGCAGTTTCAAAAGTCGGAATTCCGATTATCGTTTACAACATTCAAGGAAGAACAGGACTTAATATTCCTACAGACTTGCTCGAAAGAATTGCGGAACTTCCAAATATTGCCGGTGTAAAAGAAGCAAGCGGAAATGTGGCTCAGATGATGGAAGTAATCGGGCAGATAAAGAGAAAAAAGCCTGACTTTGCAGTTCTTTCTGGAGACGACGGACTTACGCTTCCGCTTATTGCAGCTGGAGGAGATGGAATTATTTCTGTTGCTTCAAATTTAATTCCAGCCCTGATGCACGAGCTTGCGGATTCGGCTCTAAAAGGAAACTTTGAGAAAGCCCGTGAGATTCACTACAGACTTGCGCCTTTCTTTAAAGCTGAATTCTGTGACGGAAACCCGACTTCAATAAAGTACGCTATGAATTTCAAAGGACTTCCAGCTGGTCCGTGCAGGCTTCCGCTTGTTGAAGTTACAGAAAAAGCTAAAGAGATTATAAAAGATGCTTTGGCTGAATGTAAATTATAAATTTAATCAGTTTTTAGGGGAAATATTATGGCAGACAAATTGAAAGTAGGTGTTTTGGGCGCAACTGGAATGGTTGGTCAGCGTTATATAAAATTGTTGGAAAATCATCCGTGGTTTGAAGTAACTTATGTTGCGGCAAGTCCTCGTTCTGCAGGAAAAGCGTATAAAGATGCGGTAAAGAACCGTTGGCTTATTGGCGCTGAAATTCCTGCTGGCGTTGCAGATTTGATTGTTGAGGACGCAAATGACGAGAAAAAGGCTCTTGGAAAATGCCAGTTTGTTTTTTCTGCGCTTGAAATGGGCAAGGAAGAAATAAAGGCTCTTGAAGCCGCTTACGCTGCGGAAGGAATTCCGGTTGTTTCTAACGCTTCTGCAAACCGCTGGACGGAAGACGTTCCAATGCTCGTGCCGGAAATCAACTATTCCCACCTTGATGTGATTGCTGAACAGAAAAAGCACCACGGCTGGGACAAAGGTTTTATTGCAGTAAAACCGAACTGCTCGCTCCAGACTTACATGATGCCGATTCACGCGCTGATTCAGGCCGGCTACCCGATTAAAAGAATGATTGTAACAACTTTGCAGGCAACAAGCGGCGCAGGTTATCCGGGCGTTCCTTCTTTTGACATGATTGATAATATCGTTCCGTTTATTGGTGGCGAGGAAGAAAAGACTGAAAAAGAATGTCTTAAAATTCTTGGAAAAGTTCAGGACGGAAAAATCGTTAACGCTGAATATCCGGTTGTTTCTTCAACTTGCACACGCGTTCCTGTAATTGACGGACACACAGCTTGCGTTTCGCTTGAATTTGCGGACAAAAAGCCAAGCCTTGAAGAAATTGAGAAAATCTGGACTTCTTATAAATCAGTTCCGCAGGAATTGAATCTTCCGAGCGCGCCGGAACATCCGATTGTTGTTCGCCACGAAGAAAACCGACCGCAGCCACGCCGCGACCGCGAGACAGAAAAAGGAATGGCTTGCGTAATCGGACGCCTTCGCCCATGCAATGTGTTTGACATAAAGTTTGTTTCGCTTAGCCACAACACAAAGCGCGGAGCGGCACTTGGCGGAATACTGAACGCAGAATTGCTCAAGGCAAAAGGATTTTTTGACAATCTGTAGGAAGAATTCCGGTTTTGTCATTGCCGTACTTGATACGGCAATCTCTAAAAGCAGATTCCTGACCGAGTTTACTGCGTAAACATCGCAGTGTCGCAGCACGGGAATGACATAAAGACTGAACTTCAATGTCATTGCCGAGCATGAAATTTCGTGTCATTGACTGGCAAGAACTTTTGTGTCATTGCCCGGCGCGACCGGGCAATCTAGCAGAAAAATCTTCAATAAAAAACATGGAGCTGTCTGAACACAGGCGGCTCTTTTTTTTCAGGCTGAAATATTTTTACGGAAAAATTCAATGGATAAACAAGAACTTCATAATTCAATTTGCAGCAACGCGCTTTTCTCATTTGCACGTTCTGGCGGAAAGGGCGGACAAAATGTAAACAAAGTAAATACAAAAGTCCACATCGCAATTCCGCTTGCAAAACTTTCAGGACTTTCTGAAAAAGAACTGGAGCTTTTAACAAGCAAACTAAAATCTTCAATCAACAAGGACTTTGAAATTTTCATTGACTGTGAAGACTCAAGATTTCAAGAGCAAAACAGAAAAATTGCACTGGAACGGCTCGAATCAAAAATCGTTTCAGCTGTAAAAATCAACAAAAAGCGAATAAAAACAAAGCCAACCGCAGCTTCAAAAGAAAAACGTCTTAAAACTAAAAAACTCAAATCGCTTTTAAAACAACAGCGCGCATTTAAGTTCTAATGCTGAGCTTCATTTTCATTTCAACATGGCAAACAACGCAAGCTAAAACTCAATCAGCTTGGTTGAGATGCTCGCGGCGCTTTCATCCACAGTTACAAGGCGGAACGCGCCGTTCTTAAAGAGCGCGGAAGTGTTTATCTGCGAGAAATCGCCGAATCCATGCTCAAAAACCGTGTGGACGTGGCCGCCGAAAAGTGCTTTCACGTTGTTTTTCGCAAAAAGCGAAAGAAGATAGTTGCGCTCGGTTGTATCTTCAAGAGCCATGAACGGAACGTTGTCGCTGTAAAAAGGATAATGCGAGAAAACCATTTTCGGATTTGAATCCGATTTCAGCAGTTTTTCAAAATCATCAAGCTGGTCTGTTCCAAACGCGCCGTTTCCTGTGTCCACAAAATAAAAGCTGAACGGCAACGAATCAGAATCGTCTGAGCCAGCCGAAAGCGAAAAATAATACGTTGACTTGTACGGATAAATCGTTTTTTTCCAGTTTGTCCAGCCGTTGTTGTAAAGGTCGTGGTTTCCAAGAATCGTGTAAATCTTAAAGTCTTCCGCCGAATCCACAACATTTTTTTTCACTGCAAGATTTCTGATTCTTTCAAGATATGAATTGTAGTCGCTGCACTCGGACAAATGCCCGCCGTCGGCAGTGTCGCCCAAATTTATTATGAACCTCGGAATTTTTGTCTTGTCGCTGCTTTCAAAAAGCGATGAAATCTCGTCTAAGAATTCGCTCATTTTTGATGAATGAACGTCGCTCGCGCCAATGTGAACGTCCGTCACAACGATAAAGCTGTATTTTCCGCCCAATCCTAAATCCGAAGAAAGGACAGTTTCACCGCTCAAATCTGAAAATCCGCTGAAACGCTCGTCAACGTCTTCCTCGCCGAACAAAAGCTGGTAGAATCCGTAGTTCGCGCATGAAGAAAATGCAAGCGGAATCAAAAATGAAGCCAAGATGAAAAATCTTCTAAATTTTCTCAAAATGAAAACCTCGCTTTCAAATTCCATTCGTAGCGGTCGATGTAAGGCGCAACAACGAACTGGTCGCGCAAACGCAAGCCAAAATCGGAAGAGATTCTAAGTCCGCTTTTGAAATTCCACGCGAATCCGAGAGAATAAAGCGGCGTGAACGCAAGCGGATAACGGTAAAGCTCGTGCGAAACGATAGAACCGTAAATTTCCGCGCCGGAATCAAAATAATAATTCAAGGCGACAGAGCCGCTCAAAGAAAAATCCCAGAGAAAATCGCGGTCAACAGCGTCAATTCGAGCAAACTTCAAGCCAGAGCCAAGATTCGCACGAAAGTCAAAGCGATTTTTTAAGGCAAGGCGGAAAACGCCTTCAAGATAAATGTCGTGCTCAGAATACAAATCGTAATAACGCTGAAAATGATAGACAAATTCCGCGCCGAAGCCGATTTTCTGGTTTTCAGTCTCCTGATTCAGCCGCGGGAAAAAATAATTTCCAAGCATTGCAAAGTCAAAAATTTTGTCGGAGAACTGGACGGAAGCAAGAGCCTTGTAATCCGGCGAGAAATTTTCTTTCTCCTGAAATCCGTAAGTGAAATTAAAAGGATTGAATTCGCGCTCCACATTTTTTGCCGCGACGTAGCCGGTGCCAGCCTCGACAAACTGCGTTACGCGCGGAAACGCGGAGCAAAAAGCGCAGGAGAAAATCAAACCGAAAAGCAAAAAAATTCTCTTCATTTCAATTCTAATTATAAAATTTTGACTGAATTTATCAAGGGAAAAAACAAAGGCAACTTGTCCATAAAAATAGGACACATTTAAAAGAAAAATACTTCAAAACACTTTTAAATAGCAGCACGCATTTAAGTTCTAGTCAGAGAGTAAAAAGAACTTGTTTATAAGCAAATTCATCTGTTTTTAAAGGAAAAACACTTGTTTATGACACAAATTCATCTATTTTTAGACTAAAAACACTTCATTCTGCACTAAATTCATCTGTTTTTAGGCTAAAACCACTTGTTTTTACACAAATTTCATCTGTTTTTTAACCAAAAACACTTCATTTTACACTAAATTCATCTAGTTTTTAGTCAAAAACACTTGTTTTAGCACAAAATTCATCTGTTTTTTGACAAAAACTAGTTGTTTTTGAACTAAAATCATCTAGTTTTTTAATAAAAACACTTTGTTTTAACAAAAAATAAAGTGTTTTATAACCAGAAACAGTTGTTTCTAGCCATAAAACACTTTGCAGAACTAGCAAATCTTCATGAATTTTGCATTTCCGCTTATAGAAATTGCTTCGTCAGGGAAAACAACAGCAATATCTTCTTGAGCCATAGGAATTTTTGTTCCATTAGAACCGCAAAGCTCAGCATTCTGCCCTTCAAGCAAGTAAAGCAAAGTCAGTTTCTTGGGAGCAAAACTTTTTTCCTCAAACAATTCAAGTGAAAAGTATTCGCACTCAAACTTTCCAGGGAAAGGACCTGCCTTTAATAGATTGTTGTTCTTAAGAGATTCAAGGCTTTTTTGAACATGAAGCTCGCGCGGACGTCCCCAGTCATACATTCTGTAAGTTATGTTGCTTGACTGCTGGACTTCCAGAACGCGGATTCCTTTTCCAATAGCGTGAACTGTTCCAGACGGAATAAAAACAAAGTCGCCTTTCTTTACGCTGACAAAATTCAGTTCATTCTGAAAAGTTCCTTGCTGTATAGAAGAAGCAATCTGTTCCTTGGAAAAATTTTCCTTTATTCCGTAAGCAAGTTTGGCATCAGGCTCTGCATCAAGAACATACCAGCATTCAGTTTTTCCGCGCACGCCATCCCCTTCAAGTTTTTTTGCAGTTTCATCATCAGGATGAACTTGAACAGAAAGCGTTTCATTCGCCTGAATTACTTTCACAATAAGAGGATAGTCCTTCCCGATGGCATTTAGAAAATCTTTCTGGCAGCCATCAGGATGTGTGGAAGCTATCCATCTTTCGTATCCCCAGATTTTATCACACTGAATAGGATTAAGCTTTAACATTTTTGCATCTCACTTTACGATGTCATATTTTTTGATGTAAGAAATAACATCGTCAACAGTGGTAAAGCACAAAGCCGTGTTTGTATCCGCCGCGCCGTAGTAAATTGCAATTCTGTTTGTGTCAGCATCAACAAGAGCCGCACAAGGGAACACAACATTGGCAACAAAACCACGCTCTTCGTATTCAACTTCAGGCGTAAGAAGGAAGTTTCCGCAGCGATGAATCACTTTTGAAGGATCATTCAAATCCAAAAGAGCTGCGCCCATTGAATAAACAAAGCCTGAGCAAGTTCCTGTAACGCCGTGATAAAACAAAAGCCAACCTTCTTCCGTTTCAATTGGAGCACAGCCCGCGCCAATCTTTACAGACTGCCACCATTCGCTTGATTTTCCCATAATCCATTTGTGGTTGCCCCAGTGCAAAAGGTCATCGCTTTCAGAAAGGAAAATATCGCCAAACGGAGTGTGTCCGCTGTCTGACGGGCGTGTCATAATATAATATTTTCCGTTGAATTTTCTTGGGAACAAGACACCGTTTCTGTTGAACGGAAGAAAACCGTTGCCTTTAGAAGTGAAAGTCTTGAAGTCTTTTGTTGTTGCGATTCCGATTGAAGCTCCGTGGAAGTCCGTGCACCAGATTATGTGATAGACATCATCGATTTTTACAAGGCGCGGATCATAAGCGTAGTTCGGGCTTACATCGTTTCCGTTTTCGTCAGTGATTTTAATTTTGTCGCTGCTGAATTTCCAGTTGAGAGCGTCATCACTGAATCCGTAGTAAAGGTAAGGAATTCCGTTGCAAGTTTCAGCACGGAACACGCCGACAAAACCTCCCTCTTTCCACAATGCGACTGCGCTGTTGAATATGCGGGTTACATTCGGAATAGGATTTCTTCCGATAACAGGATTTTTTGAATAGCGCCAAACAGGTTTGTCAAAGCCGGCTGGTTTGTCTTCCCACGGCATATTTGGAATTGATTCGCCTTTAATTTTAATCATTTTTTTATTCTCCGAAATTTATTTTTTGTTTATGAACTCAAGGTTTTTTGAAATAAAATCGCACCGCTGTTTTACGCAGTCAGCAGAACGTCCAGGGTCAGACGGCGTGTTGAATACATAGTCGGTGAGTTTTTCAAGCGTTGTTGTCGCAACATGAAGCCTAGTATCACTCGAAGCATAATAAATATATACATTGCCCGACGGCGTAACCGCAGCTCCGTTTGTAAACACAACATTAGAAACGTCCCCTACACGCTCTTCTCCAAGCGGTCCAAGGAAAAGCCCTGAAGGTTCAGCGATTACTTTTGACGGATCTTTTAAATCAGTTGCAAAGCAGTAAAGCACGTAGCGAAGACCGGCGGCAGTGTTGCGGACTCCATGCGCAATATGAATCCATCCGCGCTCTGTTTTTATTGGAACTGCTCCAGCTCCGTTTTTAACTTCTGTGATTGTGTGGTATTTTCTTTTGCTTGAAATTTTTTCTTCATCAATCACAGCATTTGTTATGTCGTCGCAAAGTCCAAAGCCTACTCCGCCGCCGCTGCCTGTATCGATAAAGTCATCCATCGGGCGTGTGTAGAACGCATATTTTCCGTTTACAAATTCAGGAAGAAGAACAACGTTTCTTTGCTGAGGAGAATGCAATGTCTTTAGATTTGGAAGACGCTCCCACTTCTTTAAATCTTTTGTGCGCACAATTCCTGCACAGGCAACTGCCGCGCTCAAGTCCTTTGATTTTGTGTCTTTGCTTTCTGAGCAGAAAACTCCGTAAATCCATCCGTCTTCGTGCTGAGTAAGACGCATATCATAAACGTTTGTTTCTTCTGCGCAAGTGTCCGGGAGCTGAACAGGATAATCCCAGAACCTGAATCCGTCTACACCAGAAGTGCTTTCTGCAACGGCAAAGAATGATTTTCTGTCCGCGCCTTCAACACGGGCAACAAGATAGAATTTTCCGTCTATATACAGTGCGCCAGAATTCATTACAGCATTTACGCCAAGACGTTCCATAAAAAATGGATTTGTCAAAGGATTCATGTCGTACTTCCAGAAAAGCGGAACATGATTTCTTGTAAGAACTGGATTCTTGTAGCGGTCAAAAATTCCGTTGTAAAAATCGCTCTTTTCATTTTTCATTGCAATAAGCGACTCATATTTTTCTGTCTGAATTTTTACTTTTTCTTCAAAGTTCATTTTATCACCTTAATTCTTGAAATTGTTTCAAAGCACATTCGTCCGTTGTGGTAAGGACATTTCCATGGCTCAACTATAGGCTGGCGGCTTGAAGGCTTGCGCTCTGCATCAACGCACCAGAACCATTCCGAGCCATCGCGCTTGTCAACTATATAATTCTTGATATAGCTCCAGACTGACTGGGCGGCATCAAGGAATTTTTTGTCATTTGTTTTTTGATATGCATTCAAAAAGCCGACAACAGATTCAGCCTGAACCCACCAAACGCGAGTTTCGTTGTTTTTTCCGCGCTCGCATTCATTCATAACAGAATTATCTTTGTAGGCGGTTTTTAGAATTCTGTACGGAATGATTTCTGTGATTGGCGCAATTTTCTTTCTAAGCTCGTCATCGGCAAGAACTTCAAGAGCTCTGTCCACAAGCCAAGAAGTTTCTATGTCGTGTCCATAAGAATACAAGTCAATCAGCGAATTGAAATTTTTATCAAAGAAAACTTCCTGCCGTTTTTCCTTTGGATTCCAAATTTTGTCAGCAAACTGATTCAAGATAAAAACAAGATTTTTCTTTACATCAGCACTGCGGCTCACACGGTAAAGTTCTGTGTAGCCTTCAAGAACATGAAGCAAAGTATTCATTGTACGTTCAGCTGTTACACCGTTTTCACTGAGCTTGTCATTTTCGTTAGGCTTAAAGTCAGCAGTGAATGACTCAAGGTAGCCTTCGGAATCGCGGCATTTAGTTTCTATTGTCTTGTAAAGTTCAAACGCTTTGTCCAAGGCATTTCTGTCATGCGAAATGTCGTAGTAGCTAGACAAGGCATAAATTGCAAACGCCTGATTGTAAGTATGCTTTGTTGAATCCAGAACACTTCCGTCAGCATTTGCAGACCAGAATACTCCGCCATTTTCCTTGTCGTAGAATTTGTCGCAAAGGAATTTATAAGCGTGCTTGGCATAGTCCACAAGTTCTTTATCTTCAAGCAGTTTGTATGCGTTAGAAAAGAACCAAAGAATGCGGCTGTTAAGTATACAGCCTTTTTCAGCATCCTTGTGCAGATTTAAGTCGAAATCAAGAAGTCCGTAGAATCCGCCGCGCTCATCATCCTTCATTTTTTTCCAGAAAGGAATGATATGATAAATAAGCTCACTCTCAACTTCAGCAAACATTTCTTCAAGCATTGCATTACTCCAATTTTCAGTCTTTTTTATAAAGAATAACATCGTCGATATAAATCGGTCCGTCATACTTCACATAACCCATGGTAGGACAAATTGTTACAAATGTATATGTTGGATTTTGCTGGAACTCAAGCGAAACAGAAACCTTGTAATAAGATTTTCCATCGTCAAGAGTTACAACCGGCAAGTCTTTTAAGAAAGTATTGTTTTCCTTTAAGCCTGTTTTTACCCAGCCCGGATCAAAGGCAACATAAGGTTGAACTCCAGGAAGTTTTTCCCCTTCGCTTTTCTTTGTAGCATGAGGAACAGCCTTGTCTTTTTCATAGTAAAAAGTGAAATCAAGTTTTGAAGCATCTGCAAATTCTTTCATTGTTCCAAACTTAACTTTAAGTTCTTCCCAAGTATTTTCGCCTGAATAAGAGCCGTCAACTTCAACCATTCCGCCATTGAGCTTTGTGTGCTTTATGCTTTTTATTTCAGCCATGTAGCCGCCCAAAGATGAAGCGTCCGCAATGTCGTTTTTAAAATCGTAATGTTTTATGACGCTGTAGGTTATTTTATTTGAAATTGTTATTGAATTTGATTCAGTTTCAAGCTTTGTTCCGTCGCTCAAAGTAAACACAACTTTTATAGAAAGAACACTTCCGTCTGGGAAAGTTTTTGCATTAGCAAGCGTGTCAAAGTTGATTCTATAAATGTCCGAGGCAACGTTGTAATTCAATGTGCGTGGAGAAGCCGCAGGATTTCCATTTATATAAAGTTCCGCGCGCTTTGCCTTTACAGAAGAATTTTTTCCCGGCATGAATTTTGCGCTTACTTCAAACAGACCTTTTGCATCTTGATCACGTGCAGGATTCAAAAGATAAACACGAGGCTTGGAAAGATATTCAGGAGAATTTTTTCCAGAAAACAAAGCTGCATAATCGCTCAAAAGATTTGAAACGCTGGACTTGTCATTTCTTATTCTGAATCCGTCGTAGTCATCATATATTCCATCTCCGCCTTCTGCAATTTCATAAGTGTTTGATGACGTAAGAATCCAGAACATTGAGCCTGCAAGACCTTCGTTGTATGCAGTTGAATTCCAAATATCGTAAGCCGCAAGACGATTTAAATTTCCGCCGGAAGAAGTTCCATACTCTTCAAGCACAATCGGCTTTTTTGCAGAACGGCCGGAAGCTGCGTGTTTTTTTATAAATTCATCGCCCCAGTTTATTTGCGCACTGTCAAGAATTCCCCAAGTTTCTGGATAAAGATGGAAAGTTCCGTAGTCAATATTTTTTATACGGATAAGAGAATCAAAGTCAGTTCCTTCATAGCCGTTGTAGCAAGTTCCGCCTTCACCAGCATAAGGAGTGAATCCCGGCTGCCTCATAAAGCCTTCATCGCCAACTGCGCACAACTGGTTTGGAGCAAGTTTTTTTACAAAAGCGCTCATTTCCGCAACCCAGTTTTTTACAATTTTTCCGCTTGTATCTTTCTGGTTGCGAGGCTCGTTCATAAGCTCCCAAGTCATTATCGTAGGATCTTCGTTATACGGAATTCCTGTGTAAGAATTTTTTCTTGTAACAAGATGCTCCACAAATTCCTTGTAAGTTTTGTGGCAATTTTCATTTGTGTAGAATTCTTCCGCGCTTTTTAGTCCGAACCATTTTTGCCAAGTAGCCGCATTCATAAGTCCGCCGAAAGCATCCCAGTAATTGTTCATGGCAATTACAAGCTTAATGTTTCTTTTGGAAGCTTCTGCAATTGTAAAGTCAAGCCGTTCAAAAATATCACGCGGATAGCCAAACTGATCTGGCGTTTTTGTGTTTTCCTTTATAAATTTTTGAGGAACTCCAAAAATTCCAGGCTCATCCATTCCGTGCGAATTATGATCAGCATTCGGTCCAAACTGAAATCCCCAGCACCGCAAAACTGTTACGCCCATTTCCTGCGCATCATCAAGAACATCAGTAATCATCTTGTCCGGGGAATAATGCATATAATAATTGTTTGTGCCTACAAAACGGAATTCTTTTCCGTCAAGCATAAACTTGTCTTTTTGAACTGTTACAAATCCTTTTGCGCCGGAAGCAGAACATGAAGCAAGCAGACCAAAGCAGGCAAAAACAGAAACCGCAGTCAATTTCTTTATAAGTTTCACAAAATCCTCCGCTACTCTTTTACAGAACCAGTAACCATTCCGCCGTAAATGTAACGCTGCAAAGAAATAAAAGCTATGAGAGTCGGAATAACAGCGATGACAACGCCGGCACAAATTACAGGCCAGTTAGTTCCAAACGGACCTTTGAATTTATAAAGCGAAGTTGAAATAACCTGCAATGATTTTTTCGGCATATACAAAAGCGGATTGTAAAAGTCATTGTAAAGGTTTACGCATTTCAAAATCAAAATTGTAACTGTCGCAGGCTGAAGCAGAGGGAAAATTATTTTTGCAAAAACCTGAAAATATCCGGCTCCGTCAATAATCGCAGACTCGTCAAGAGACTTTGAAATATTGTTCAAGAACTGAAGATAAATCATAATCGCAATAATATCAGTGCCCATAGAAAGAATGATTACAGACAAATGCGTATTGTACATTCCAAGTTTCTGAATTATCTGGAAAGTTGCAACCTGAGTTGTTATTGTAGGAATAAGAGAAATCCAAAGGAACATCTGGCGGACAATTTTCTTGAGCTTAAAATCAAAGCGGCTCAAAACAAACGCTGTCATAGAACCAGTTATTACAGTTCCCACGCCGGAAAACAAAATAAGAATAAATGTGTTCCAAAAGCCAAGAAGCATGTTTCCTTTTATAAACGCAGTCTTGTAGTTTTCAAGGAAAAATCCTTCTGTAACTTTTACTCTAATCACAGTACAGTTTTCTCCAGAAACATAAGCGCCTTTTACCATTAAAGATGCGGCTGTTTTTTTATCAACGGAAACAGAGCTTTCTTCGGAATCAAGCGGAAGCTCAACTCTTGCAACTTCGTTTCCCAAAGAATCAGAAACAACAATAAAACTTTCTTTTGAGCTGTCTTCTATTTTGTCATAAAGGAACGAAAATCCTTTTAAATTGTGTTCCATTAATATAGAAGAATTCAGCGCAATTTTATTTCCGTTTTCAAAAGATTCCGCGCCTTTCCATATTTCATTGTTCGCCTTGAACCTTGGAAGATCAAACGGACGGCTTCTGTTGAATTCCTCGCCTGTCTTAAAAGAGCCAAGGAAAACAACAAGAATCGGAAGAATAACAGTCAGTGCGGAAAAGCACAGCAAAATATATTTGAGCCATTTTGAAATCTGGCGTTCGTGGATTTTTGAATTCATAATCAACCTTCCTTAAAAATTATGTCAGTTTTTCTCGTCTGTATTGAAAACCGCATTTTGAATAAACGAAATCAAAAGAACCATAATGGTAAGCACAATCGCCATGGCAGAAGCAAGTCCAATCTTGTTGAATTTAAATGCTGTATCCATTGTCTTGATTACAAAAGTTGAAGAGCCGTTTCCGCCGCCAGTCATAATGTAAGGAATTTCAAATACGCTTACTGCGCCTTTTACAGCAAGAATTGCGTTAATCTGAAGAACTGGGGCAATTCCAGGAAGAATTATAAAGCGGAACTTTTGCCAAGCATTCGCTCCGTCCAAGGCTGCAGCTTCAAAAGTAACTTTTGGCAAAGATTCTATCGCCGCCACAAACATTACAATATTAAATCCCATGTATCGCCAAATAGACGTGAACGACAATGAGTAGTTTACAAGCTTAGGATTTGTAAGCCAAAGAGGTGTGTTTTTTACTCCAAGGAAATTCAAAAATGAATTCAGAGTTCCTGTGTCCTTGAAAAAATATGTAAAAATAAAACCGATTGCTACGCTGTTTATAAGATTCGGGAAAAACAAAACTCCCTTAAAAAAGTTAACGCCTTTTACTTTTGTGCATAAAATAACTGCAAACAAAAGCGCAAGAGCAAGCTGAATAAAAGAGCCCACAAGATAGTAAATGCTGACTGCAAAAACCTTGAAATATTCCGGGCGTGAAAAAACTTCTATATAGTTTTTAATTCCAATGAACTTTTTCTGTCCAAGACCGTCCCACTTTAGAAAACTGTAGCCAAACATATTTATGATTGGAAGAAATCCAAAGACGATTACAAGCACAAGCGGAACTAGCAAAAATGTGAAAATCACGACTTTCTGCTGTTTTTTAATTGAAAGTTGTATCTGGTTTTTCATTGTGGCTCCCTTGCACCGGAACTTCCACAAAGAAATTCCAATGCCTTTATGCACGAAAGTTTTTTACATTTCATCCTTAGGCACAACATTTTATGCGCCCAAAGATGAAACTGTTTTTTTAGATGAATGCCATTATAAGACATGAAATTTCCTGTTATTGGGGATGTTCCAAAAGTATCTTTTTGTCATTTTCGGGCGCGACCCGAAAATCTAAACGTATTTAGAGATTGTTAACCGAGTTTCTTTCAGAAACATCTCATTATCAAGTACGACAATGACTTTTAGAACTTATTGGACATTCCCCAATCTTCAATGGCATTCTTGAAACTTTTTAGTTTAAATATTCTGCTCTGGTTTTTGCCCAGCGTTTGTTCCAGTCTGCCATGATGCCTTCAAATGTTTCTTTTGTGCTTCCAATAGCAGCGTCGATAATTCTTTTCTTTTCAGGATCGTTCCAGAAGCCGATTTCAGACTCCTTGTCAATCTTATCGTAAACGCCTTCGTACTGTGGTTCTGCTGGAGCAGACTCAATGTACTGAACGCCCATTTCACCGAACGAATCCAAAACTGCAGGATAAGGCTCGCCCTTCTTTACAGGAATAGATTCTGTATACTGAACCCAGTCTGTGTCGTCTGACATAAACTTTATCCAAGCATAAGCAGTCGCCTTGTTCTTGCTGTACTTGTTAATGCAAAGAGGCATATCAAGCTGAGCTTCCGCATATTTTTTTCCGTCGATTTCAAATGGGAACGGCATATATCCGATTGTTTCCGGGCGGGCTGCAAGATCTTTTACCTGCTGAATTGCCCAAGAGCCAAGAACCATGCATCCGATTTTTCCGTCAGCAAGATCCTGCTTTGACTGCTCCCATTCAGAAGCAAGCAAGTCTTTTTCGCACAAGCCGCGCTTTACAACTTCGTACATCATTTTGTAAAGCTCATAGTGTCCGTCGCCAGGAACAAAAGGAGAATCCTCATGGATAATCTTTCTCTTGTATTCTGGATCTCCAGACGCGCTCAAAAGTCCGCCTTCCCACTGATTCAAAGTCCAGCCAGAAGGATAGTTCATAAATACTGGAACTGCATCTGTCTTGTCTTTGATTTTCTGCATTGCTTCGTAGAATTCCTCTGTGTTTCTTGGAACTCCAACGCCAGCCTTTTTAAAAACAGCCTTGTTGTAAACAATTCCCGCGCTTACAGTTGCAACCATCGGATATGTGTAAACAACATCCTTGTAAGAAATTGCATTTGAAGTTCTTGTAAAGTTCATTATTTTATCAAAATCTTCAAGCTTGCCGAGCGGCTCAAAATATTTTTCAAAGTCAATTGACTGAATATTCGGGCGGCAAAGAACATCGCCGTATTCCTGAGTTCCCATGCGGGTTCTTACAGTTCCTTCGTAATCTGTAATCGCCTCAAACTCTACAGAAGTTCCCGGATATTTTTCCTCAAAGGCTTCCTTGTATTCCTGAAGCTTAGTGTCTACAATGTCTGTTCTGTTTGTAAGAACGATAATGTTTCCACCGATTTTTCCGTGAATGGAATTTTCACCGCCATTGTTTTTTGAGCAGCCCGAAGCCAAAAGCGTCAAAGCCGCCGCTGTGCACAAAACTACACTTCTTTTCATTTTTCCTCCAAAATGCCGACTTCCAATATTCAGAAGCAGCCGCAGTTTTTAAAACGGATTTCACATAAAAGAACTAAGATTAAGCCAATCCATTTGTTTGTTAATTTTTGAAAATAGAGAAAACGGTTTCTTTATTTATTTTATTATAGCACCGAAAACCCAGTTGTCAATCTTTTTTTTATTATTTTTTTAACAGAATTTTAACTGGCTTTTTCCTGAAAAAACGCAGCCTTTTACAGATTTTTTAAACTTTTTGAAGAAAAAATTTATATTTTGCACAACAATTAATAGAAAAAAGTGCAAAATTCACAAAAAAATATTTAAAACTTGCGAAAAAAAAACTTGACAGCGCAAGAATTCCGTGCTTATCATAAACATACAAAAGAGAAAACGGTTTCTTAGAACAACGAAATTTTATGAGGTTTTTATGAAGATTAAAAAAATGCCTGTGGCTTTATCGGCTTTACTTCTTTCACTGGGGGGGGCAGCTTTTGCAGATGATGCTCCTGTTAAACAGAACGCCTGGTTCGACCTTAAAATGCACAACACAGTTGGCTACAACCTTGAAGAAAAAATCTACGGAATGGAATCAACAGTTGACCAAGCGCAAATCTGGTGGGACTTGTTTCCTGGAGCAAACCGCGGCTACAGCTCAGAAAACGACGGATTTTCTGTTTACTTTAGAGTTGAAGACTTGAGATACGTTTTCAAATTCTATGACGAAAAGAAAACTTACCTTGACAGCTACAACGGCGGAGACGATTCACAGTCAGGAACTGTAGATTCAAAAAAACAGTCAACAGGATGGGAAGAACGTCCTGGAAACTGGAACGACAAAGCTTCAAACTACTTTGACTATTCAAGCATTGTTGCTGGCGTAAAATACAGAAACTGGTTCATGGACTTCTACAACTTCAACTACGAAGACGGAGCTCAGGTTGGATTCAACCACGCAAGCTTAAAGTCAATCTTTGACGACTTCCGCAGCGACAAGGCATTTGACACAGACAAGGACAACACTCTTGGCTTCTTGTACTACAACGGAATTCAGGACACAAGAAACTTCCTTGACAAAGACACTGGAAGCCTTGGACTTACAGGCGTTATTTCCACAGGAGTTGAATTCGACAATCTTAAAGTTCAGCTTTCTACAGGAGCGGCAGGTTCTTGGATAAGCTCACAGGATCCAAACCTTGATGGACCAGACGGCTACGGAAGCGCAGACAGTCCTTACACTTCAAGCGCAAACATCAAGAGAGGAAAAACTTATCAGAAGCTCAACGAAGGAAACGCCGGAGCAGTTCAGCTCGATGTTATGTTTAAGCCAACAGAGCAGCTTGAGCTTAACTTGAGCGGACTTACAACTTTCAACTACAAAAAAGCTTATGAGTCCAGACGCAAAGGTCAAGACAGAAAGAATGAAAATATCAACTTCACAGAACTCAGCACAGCAAAAGATATCCGTGCATTCGGCGCAGACATTACTTACAACATTGAAACTTCTAAAGGCGTAATCGCTCCTTATGCTGGAATTGACTACAACTATAGCGATGGAAGAACAAGAACTTACTACGATGACGGAGTAAGCAAGACAGAAGAGCAGAACAGCCAGTTTGAAGTTGGCGGCGGCTTGGCATGGTATCCACGCGGTGCAGACGCAAAAGCCGGACACGACTCTCTTGACTTCTGGGGCAGACAGTTCCCAATCGGAGCTTCTGTTGGTGTAAACACAGACAACAACGGAATCGCAAGCCTTGTAGTTTCAGCATTTGAAACACCTGATGAAAATGCGCTTATTCCAAACCTCGGCGGATTCGTTGAGTTTGAATGGGTAAACTTTGCGGAGCAGGACGGCGGAGATTCAAGATTCTTTGCAGCAGCCCAGCTTGAATACATGATTAAAACTGTAACAAAGAGCGGACTTTCTGTTGGAATCAAACCTTATGCGCTTGGACGCTGCATTCAGAGATGCGGTGCAAATCTCCAGAGAACTGGACAGTATACAGTGGACTCAAGACTTGGTCTTGTTATCTATCCTTCTGAAAAGTTCAATGTTGACTTCCGCTATGAACGTCAGGATCAGCTTTACACAAACAGCACTGACAACGACACTGACAAAGGATGTATCACAGGAACATTCAGCTTTAGACTTTAGAATTTAAGTTTTATTTTAGCCTCCTATTTTAATAAAACTTAACATACACTTGCTTCCTTGGAGTTTCCAGGGAAGCATTTTTTTTACTGCGTTTGTCATTATCGGGCTCGACCCGATAATCTGACTGTATATACTACAATCATTTAGCGATTGTTAACCGATTTTCTTTCAGAAACATCGCAGGGGCAAATACGGCAACGACAGTTAATCAGGCTAACAAATTTTTTTCTTGCTCCAAGACGGATTTTCCTGTATATTTATAGAAACAAAAGGAAAACAGTTTCTCTAAATTTTCCTTAATAAAAAATATTAAGTTAAAATTTGGGTTTATATTTTAATGCCATTGTCGGATTTAAAATTTTTATGTTATTGTCCGGCATGACCAGGCAATCTTATAACAACAGATTCCTGACCGAGTTTACTGCGTAAACATCGCTGTGTTGTTGCACGGGAATGGCACTTGATAAAAGCTCAACATTTAAACTATTACAAAAAAATGAATATGAAGTATACGATAAAAGAAATCGCAGAGCTCACAGGCGTTGCAAAAAGCACAGTATCAAAAGCCCTTAACGGACAAAAAGGCGTAAGCGAAGAAAAGCGAATTGAAATAATGAAGCTCGCCTCAGAATATAACTATATTCCAAATGCGGCGGCAAGAGCGCTTTCACACAACAAGTCCGAGACAATAGGAATTTTAATTTCCGCGGATTACGAATATACGCTTTCAACTTCCTACTGGATAGAAATAATTTCCGCAGTTTCGTACGAGGCTGAAAAAAACGGCTACAACCTTCTTGTCATTACCCAGGACAAAGACGATCCGCTAAAGTCGCTTGAAAACGCAATATTCAAAAAATCAATAGACGGACTTGTAGTTCCTGCCGAATATGTCCATGCGGATTTAATCAAGCTTTTAAACACTTCTGGAATTCCGTTTGTCATTCAAGGACGGACTCCGCTTTGCAACCACTACTGCGTTGACGTGCGGAACAAAGAAGGCGCGTATCTTCTAACTTCAAGACTGATTGAAAACGGCGGAAAAAACATAGCCTGCATTGCCGGGCCAAAAGAATTTCTTTACAACAAGGAACGTGTTGAAGGATTCAAGAGCGCGCTCAAAGAGCAGGGAATAAAAAATCCGCCAGTCGTCCACAGCCCATACACAGAGGAAGAAACCGTAAAAAACATCAGCGCATTTCTAAAGCAAAATCCAAAGATTGATTCAGTTTTTATAACCGCCGGCGGAGACTTTCTATTCTTTATATTTGACACAATGCGAAAAGCTGGCTTTAACCTTGACAAAATCGGATTCGCAGTTTTCGATGACTACAAGCCGATTCACTACATCATAAAGCCTGTAGTTTCAGCAAGGCAGCCAATAAAACAAATGGGCGCGCAAAACGCAAGAATTCTTCTTCAGCTTATAAACAACGAAGCCCCGCCAAACTCTTCACTGTTTGACATCTCGATTGTGTAAAGGGAAAGGAGAATGTATTCATTCAAGACTGAGAGTATTTTATTTTCCATGAGCAATAAGTTATTCTGCAATGTCCTTGTGCTTATATTGGCAAATCGCAATTTGTCTTTTGCGGAAGAAAAAATCCTGCTACGGAAAAACCGCACCCTCTCTTTTCCCAGTAAAATTTCCCCTTGATTGAATTTTCATTCTATTAATGGTAGTATAACGAAATATTTTTTAAGCAGGGGATTTTTATGCTTACATTAAAGTTTGGCGGAACAAGCATGGGTTCTGCCCGCCGTATTCTTGACAGCGTGGAAATTATGGTCGGACGTGCAAAGTCTGACAGAATCAGTGTTGTTGTAAGTGCTGTTGCAGGAGTTTCAAACAAGCTTCAATCTGCCATTGACGGCTGCGCTTCCGGCGGAACAGCTGAATCTTTTGTAAGCGAGCTTCGTAGAATTCACGCGGACATTTGCGCAGAAATAAAATCAGCATTGCCAGAATTCAGCACAGAATCTGTAAATGCAAAAATCGAGCCGCTATTTTCTGAACTTGAAAAACTTCTTGCAGGCCTTACGGTTTTTGGAGAATGTCCGGACACCGTTCACTGCCGCATCATGGGCATGGGCGAATTAATCTGCGCTCCGATTGTTGAAGCAGTCCTTCTTGCAAAAAAACAGAGCGTTTTACTTTTGGATTCACGCAAATTCATTTATACAACTGGCGACCAGAAAGAAGGCGAGCCGGACTATGCTCACTGCGCGGACGCTTTTGCTGACTACAGAGACGGTTCAGCTCCTTTAGCGCAAATTCTTTTGTTCCCAGGATTTATCTGCTCCTGGATTTCTGGAACTGGCGCAAAACCTGTAATGGGACTTTTGGGACGCAACGGCTCTGACTTTAGCGCGGCGATTGTTGGCTCTTGTCTTGGCTCTTCTAAAGTTGAATTCTGGACTGACGTTGACGGAATCTACACAGCAGACCCAAGAGTTGTAAAAGACGCTGTTCTTGTAGACGACATGACTTACGAAGAAGCAATGGAGCTTTCATTCTTCGGAAGCAAAGTTCTTCATCCAAAGACATTGGCGCCTCTTGCCGCAAAAGGAATTGAAGCCTGGAGCTTGAACTCTCACAATCCTTCTGCGCGCGGAACTAGAATCGGAAAAGGTTCGTTTGAAAACTCCGCAAAGAAAGGTCCTGTCTGCGGAATCTCTTGCCTTAAAGACTGCGCAATGATTTCTGTAAGCGGCTCTGGAATGAAGGGACGCAAAGGAATGGCGGCGCGGATTTTCTCTGCGGTTAGCAATGCAGGCATTTCAATTCTTTTGATTACCCAGTCGTCTTCTGAATATACAATTTCATTCTGCGTGCGCAAAGCTTTTGCAAATGAAGTTCAGGATGTTCTTAAATCAGAATTTTCACTTGAGATTTCAACAAAACTTATAAATCCTATAAAAGTCCAGGCTGACTGCGCCATCGTTTCAATAATCGGCGACGGCATGAAAGAAAAAAGAGGCGTTGCAGGAACTTTCTTTGATTCACTTGCAAGCCGCGATGTAAACATTCTTGCAATTGCGCAAGGCTCAAGCGAACGTTCAATTTCAGCTGTAATAAAAGCTGAAGACGGCGACATGGCAGTGCGCGTTGTCCACCAGTTCTTCTTTAACACAGTTCAGTCAATTCAGGTTTTTGCATTCGGAGCTGGGACAATCGGCGGAACAATGCTTGACCAGATTGGCGAGCAGCAGAAAATGCTTTTGGAGCAGGGAATCGACATCCGCGTTATGGCAATTGCAAATATCGATGGAATGATTTTCAATGCGGAAGGAATTTCTCTTGGCGACTGGAGAGATCAAGTTAAGAAAAACGGAACAAAGACAAACCTTGATGAGATAATCAACTTTGTAAAAGAGACAAAGCCTATCAATCCAATTTTTGTTGACTGCACTGCAAGCTATGATTTGCCGGAACGCTATCTTGATATTTTCAAGGCTGGAATGAGCATTGCAACTCCAAACAAGCGCGCAAATTCAATGAGCATGGATTTCTACAAAAAACTCCGCGACACTGCAAACGAAATGCACGTAAGATTTTTGTACGAAACAAATGTCGGCGCAGGACTTCCAATTATTGACACATTGCAGAATCTGTTCAAGTCGGGCGACAAGCTCACAGGCTTCAACGGAATTATGTCCGGCAGCTTGAGCTACATCTTTGGAAAACTTGATGAAGGGAAAAAATTCAGCGAAGCCGTCCTTGAAGCAAAGCAGCTGCGCTACACAGAGCCAGATCCGCGCGATGACTTAAAGGGAACTGACGTTGCAAGAAAAGCTTTAATCATTGCCCGTGAAAGCGGAATGAACATTGAGCTTGAAGACATTGAAATGCGTTCAATTTTCCCGCAAGGATTTTCTCTTGAAGGTTCTGTGGAAGAATTCCTTGCAAAGCTTCCTGAGCTGGATTCTTACTTTGAAGAAAAAATGGCTTCACTTAGAAAAGACAAAAAAGTTCTTAGAATGGGAGCAAGCATAAAAGATGGAAAAGTTTCCGTTGGAATGCTTGAAGTCGGGCCAGAAGATCCGCTTTTTGGAGTACGCGGCGGAGAAAACGCATTTGTATTCCACACAGCGCGCTACACACCAATTCCGCTTACAGTCCGCGGATACGGCGCAGGTGCAGGAGTTACAGCGGCAGGAGTCTTTGGCGACATTCTTAGAACCGTAAGCTGGAACAGCCACAGTTAATTTTCGCTGCAATACAGGCACCAAATTCAAGATGCCATTGCTGGAATAAAACCGGCAGTGGCTTTTTTTTATACAAAAGCAGGAATTGAAAAATTCAACTGTTTGTGCTAGATTTTCTTGAAATGGTTATTGTATTAAAGAAAGATTCAACTGAAGAACAGAAAGAACACATCTGCCAGTTTCTAAAAGAAAAAAATTTCAAGCTTAACGAAATCGTCGGAGAAGAAGACACCGTTATTGCAGCCGTAGGAAAAGTTTCTATGGATGTAAGAGAAGTTGAGCTTCTGCCGGGCGTAAACAATGTCATTCCAATCAGCAAGCCGTTCAAACTTGCAAGCCGGGAATTTAAAAAAGAAAACACAATAATTGAAGTTCCAAACAATCGCGGACAAATAATAAGAATAGGCGGACAGCACGTTGTTTCCATTGCAGGACCTTGCGCCGTTGAAAGCCGTGAGCAGATGATGGAAATTGCAGCTGCAGTTGCTTCCAGTGGAGCAGTCATGCTCAGAGGCGGAGCATACAAGCCGCGTTCGTCCCCATACAGTTTTCAGGGATTGGGCGAAGAAGGATTAAAATACCTAAAAGAAGCTGGAGAAAAATTCGGACTTCCTATTGTTACAGAAATAGTTTCTGAATCTCTTATTCCGCTGATGAAAGGCTATGTTGATGTTTATCAGATTGGCGCGCGCAATATGCAGAACTTTGATCTTCTAAAAAAAGTTGGAGCAATCGGCAAGCCTGTAATTTTAAAGCGCAGCTACACCGCAACATTGGAAGAGCTTTTGATGTCCGCGGAATATTTGCTTTCAAGCGGAACAGACAGCGTAATTTTATGCGAGCGCGGAATAAGAACATTTGAGCACGCAACACGCAACACACTGGACATTTCCGCAGTGCCAGTTTTGCGTTCTCTAACTCACCTTCCGATTATTGTAGACCCAAGCCATGCCGTTGGAATCCGCGACAAAGTTCCTTCCATGGGACTTGCTTCCATTGCGGCAGGAGCAGACGGAATAATTGTAGAAGTTCACAATCATCCTGAAAAAGCAATGAGCGACGGAGCGCAGTCCATGCTTCCTGCCCAGTTCGACAAAATGATGCATGATATTGAAGCACTTGCTCCAGTAATCGGAAAATCAGTTGCACACATCCGTGAAGAAAATTCTTCTGTTGTGCATTCCGAGCAAAAAAATTCAAGCGGAAAAATTGTCTGCGTTTACAGCGGAAAAAGAGGCGCTTATGCGGAACAGGCAATTTCACGCTACTTTGATTCGCATGATGTTGAAGCCGTTGCAGTCGATTCATTTGAAGAAATTTTCCAAAGCGTTGTGGACGGAAAAGCCGACTACGGAATGGTTCCAATTGAAAACAGCCTTGCAGGAAGCGTGTTCCAAAACTACGACAACTTCAGCAGATTTGAAGACGTAAGCATAGCCGGAGCTGTAACATTAAATATCCGCCACGCTTTGCTTGGAATAAAAGGCGCAACAATTGCTGACATAAAAAATGTCTACTCACATCCGCAGGCATTAAGCCAGTGCAAGAAATTTTTGGACAACCACAAAAACTGGAATTTCATAGACGCAGTTTCCACAGCAACCGCAGCTCAGTTTGTAGCGGAAAAGAATTCAAAGGAAAATGCCGCAATCGCAAGTTCACTCAACGCATCTCTTTACAAGCTTGAAATTCTTGCGGAAGATATTGAAAATGATCCGGGAAATTTTACGCGCTTTGTTGTAATTCAGGCAAACCACACTGCAAAGCCAACTGGAGCAAAAGAAGCAAATGTTCCTGCAAACATGGCAAGCTTTATCTTCAAGACAAAAAATGAGCCGGGAGCTTTGTACAACGTGCTTGGAGTTTTCAACGACTGCGGACTGAACATGACACGCCTTGAATCCCGCCCGATTGCAGGACAGCCGTGGAGATACTGGTTCTATGCGGACGCTGAAATCAAAAATCAAAATGCGGCGGAATATGTAAAATCATTAATGGAAAAACTTTCAGATAAAGTTGAAGAAATTCGGCTTCTTGGAATTTACTCTGAATTAGGAAAATAACATTTCCTCATTGACTTTTTATAGGAGTTTAAAATGAAAAAGTATGTGCTTTCTGTTCTTGTTGAAAACCATGCAGGTGTATTAAGCCGCGTGTCTGGACTTTTTAGCCGCCGCGGATACAACATAGACTCGCTCACAGTTTGCGAAACGGCAGATCCTGAAAAATCCCGCATGACAATCGTTGTGCGCGGAGACGAATATATTCTTGAGCAAATTGAAAAGCAGCTTTCAAAACTTGTGGAAGTTATTTCTATTGAACACTGCGATTCTTCTTCAACTTGCCAGCGCGAAACTGCATTGATAAAAGTAAAAGCCGCCGGAGAAAACAGGGGCGTAATTATTGAAACTTGCAGCATTTACCGCGCACACATCGTTGATGTTTCAGAAAACACTTTGATTGTAGAAGCAACTGGAAGCGAAGAAAAAATCAGTTCATTGAAGCGGTTGCTTGAGCCTTACGGAATTCTTGAATTCTTAAAGTCCGGACTGATTGCAATGGATCGCGGCGAAAAAGTAATGCGCTAGTTTAAAGCGGCTGGCATTTGCCCCATTTTTCATCGAACAACTGCCAGCTGTTATTTTGAACTAGAACATTTCCAGTTTTAAAAACTCTGATTTTATATGGAAAGCAGTTTTTTATTTCGTCTGAATCAAGATGAAATTCAAGGCTGCTTTTTCTTTCCCCAAGAATTTTTACAAATACAACTTTAAGATTTATTTCATTTTCTGTTCCATCTTTTAAGAAAATAATTTTTACTGGAAAAATAAATTTCTCATCTTTTAGAATCGGCTCAAGAAATTCACAGGAAATTATTTTTTCAGGCAAAGCAAAGTCAAAGAATGCCCACAGCGGAAAAACAGGAACTGCAAAAAATTCCGCAGAACAATTTGAATTGAAATTAGAAATAATTTTCTTTTGAATTTTTGCAAGAAACAAAAGCGCGTCTTTTCCTGGAACAAAAGCGAACATTTTATCAGTGTAGCGTAAACTAAAAAAAAAGTTTAGTATGTTTCCATGCAGAAATTTTTTTTTAAATCCTTAATATTGTTTTTGGTTATTGCATTTTCATCTTGCGCATTCAAAGCTAAAAATTCTTCAATCGGAATGAGCGGAGAAAATTTAATTGCATTGAACAAAGCTGCGGCGGAAGCAAAAATTTCTAATCCGCAGAAAAAACAATATATGTTTTTTAAATTCACAGAAAATCAAAAGGCGCATTTTAGCAACGTCCGCTACAAAAAATCAGGCGCAGGACTTTCTGTAAGAATTTCATTTGCAAAAAATTCAATTCCAAAATCAGGAGAAAGCGTTTTTGCTTTGGGCTTTTTATTTGACGATGATTTTTCAAACGGAACTTTAAAGACATCAATATATTCAAGAAAACTTGTAACCGGAAATTTTTCAGAGTTTGAATCCGAAGATTTTAGAGTTGTATTTTCAATTGCGCAAAACGACATTGTGCCAGCCGGATTTTTTGTATACGGAAATGCAAAATTCAAAGTAACCGAAGCGCAGATAACAGAAGCGGCTCTTGGCTGGGAAAACGAAAATATTCCGCTTTTTGCATTCGGACCGAGCGGAGGAAAAATAAAATGGGATTTTGATTCCGCGGATTTCAGTGATGCAAAAAATCTTTTTCCAGACCAAAATATTCCAACGCGCATAATGCCAAAAATTGAAATTGGAATTTCAGCTACAGACAACATCGGCACTTTTAAAAATCAAGAAAGAATAACTTTTACAGCTGGAAGTGAAAAACTTTCAATCCGGCTTTCAAAAAACGCAAGCTCAAAAACATTGCAAGCATCTGCGTTAAAAAATCCCTTTGAAAAAATTACGCTGCAAGAAAACAAAGAACTTGTAAAAAAATTCATAATGAAATCTTCGGATTCAATTCTTGCGCAAGACACAGCCGGAAAAGTTTTGTATCCATTGAAAACTGACTTGGGACTTGTAAACAACTGGCCGGAAAAAAACTGGAGACGAAGCGACTATGAGATTTTTGAATGGGAGCTTTTTCCCGGAGTTTTGTTTTTTGATTTTTCAGATTACAAAATTCAAAATCAATTTTTTACAAGAATCGCATATTTTGTTGAAAAAGCCGGTTACAAAGGAACTTTAGTTTCTGATGATTTTGTAAAAAATAAGCACGGCTACAATGCGCACGACTACAAAGCCGATGACTTGGCGAATTTCTTTTCTTTAGTTGAACAGGAAAATTTCCAGATAAACAGCTACGAAGAAATCCTAAAAGAAATTCTTATTGCAAATAAAATCATACAAAAAGACAAAAACGGATTTAAAGCCGGAAAAGGCGCGGTTGTTTCATTCAGCAGAGAATCTCCAGAATATCTTAGGCATACTTTTATGGCGCACGAAAGCTGGCACGGAATTTATTTTACTGATGAAGATTTTAGAAATATCGTTGCAACTTGCTATAATATGTTCGACGAAGGCTCTTTGAATTTTCTAAAGAAATTTTGGGAAACACAACCGGGACTTGGTTATGACACAAACGATGAATACTTGATGCAAAATGAATTCATGGCTTACATAATGCAGCAGTCTTTTTCAAATGTAAGAAATTATTTTCTTCAAGTTGCAAGACGCGGCTCAGTAAACAGAATTCAACCAGAAAGCGCGGAATATATTCAAAGCACGAATGCTCAGGCTTTTGTTGACGCGGCAGAAATTCTAAACAGCTATGCTTTTGACAACTGGGGACTTGCCTGCGGAAGAGTTGCGCTTGTTCAAAGGCTGGAATAGTTTTAAATCAAATCGATATTAAATTGCTTTTCACTTTCAATAGTGCTTGGAGAACCGTGTCCGGGGAAAACAACAGTTCTATTAGGAAGTGAAAAAATTTTATCTTTTATTTTTTTGCAAAGAAGCTTATGGGAATACTGGCTCAAAGTGCTTCCCGTCACTCCAGAAATCAAAGTGTCGCCTGTAAAAATCACGTCTTCAATTTTATAAACCATGCTGTCTGGAGAATGCCCCGGCACAGAAAAAAATTCAACATTGAAACCTGCAATCTTTATAATTCCATCTCCATTTAAAATCGAGCAGTCCATTCCGTAAATTCCAGCATCAGCCGCATACACTACAGGAGTATAAATTTTTTTAAGAGTTCTAAGCCCTTGTATATGATGAGTATGTTTATGTGTAATCAAAACCGCAGACAGTTTGTAACCGCCTTCTTCAATTAAGTTTATTGTTTCCATGTCGATTTTTCCGGGATCGACAATAATCGCTTCTTTTACATCTGGACTGTCATTTAAAATCGTGTAGCTATTTGTAAATCCGTCTATGCACAAATGGAAATAAAGTTTCATAGCTCGTCTTCTCCTTCCGATTCCGAAAAGTCTTCAATCAAGCCGCTTTTGTTTCTGTCAATTAAAGCTTCCCGCGTATTTGAAAGCTTAAACGAAACGTGTTCCCTTGCTGAATTGTAAAATATCGCTTTTTTGAGATTGCAGTTTTTCATTGATGTGTTCATAAGAATTGCGCGGATAAAGCGGCTGTTGTAAAAATCAGAATCATCAAAACTGCATTGGTAAGCAGTTATTCCGTTGTAATTGTTATGCACCAAATCGCTTCCTGTAAAAACTACGTGAATAAATTTCGAGCCGGAAAAAGAGGAAAACTGAATGTCGCTGTTCAGCATATCGCAATCTGAAAATGTTGAAAAATCAAGCGTGCATATTTTAAATTTTAAGCCTGTTGAATGTATGTTTGAAAAAGTTGAATGCTGAAAATTGCAGCCGTAAAATTTTTTGCCGGAAAGATCAACGCCGTTCACGGATATTCCGTAAGCGCAAAGCCCTATAATTTTTTCATGCGAATTTATATAATTCAAAAGCGATGTAAGATGACCGATTTTATCTTCCGTATGTTCAAAGCAAAAACCTGGCTCATGCGGAATAATTTCATTGTCGCGGATTACTGAAAGCGCAGGATTCTGACATTCCTTGCACTGACATTTGTTAGTCACAAACATACTTAACTTTACGTTATTGAAAACATTTAGTCAAATAGATTCAAAATAATTACTAAACTGTCATTCCCGTACCACGATACGGGAATCTTTTATAAACTTACAATAAATTATCAATCGAGTTTTTTCAGAAACATTGCAGGGGCAAGTCTGATAATGACAGAAAACCATAAAACTTGAATTCTATTTAATGCAAATCTTTCAACGAAACAATTTCGTAGCCGTTTTCCAAAATAGAAGAAATCAGCAAATCCAGTTTTTCGTAAAGATAATCTCGGCGTGTTCCGTCCATTTTTCCAATTGAAACTGGAATCACAATTCCGTCATAAAGATTTTCAGCAAATGAATCCACAAGAGAACTTGCATCTAAATATTCTTTGCCGCTTTCCTTGCTTTCTTCAAATGTAATTCTGTCATTGAATTTGCTAAAGGCTTCAACATAATTATAACCAGCCTCTGCGCCCGCATTTTTCATAAGCTGATTTGAATGATAAAACGGAGCATGCCAATAAAGCGAAAGTTCTTTTCCTGTCGCAGTAAAAAATTCATCTTCATTTCTTGCAAGTCCACGCTGAACAAAATCTTTATCAACTATAAAATTATTTTCAAGCAAATCGGCACAGCTAAAAAACATTGAAGCGCATTCATTTCCAGAAAATGCAATCTGCTTTGCTTTGTGCGGATAACGCCGGATAAATTCTCCGTTCAAAAAGAAAGTTCCCTTTACTCTAAAATCATCAAGCGTATAAAGAACTTCCGCAAGTCCTTCTGAATTTTTCAATGCGTCAAAAACAATAGATGCTTTCTTTAGAGGCTCTGAATATTTTTCAGTTTCTTTATAAACAGAATATGTTTTTGTTTTTCCAGAAAGAGATCTTACATAAATTGAATTTGAAAATTTTGAATTCACAGAAGATCCAAGAAAAACTCTGTACCTTCCATTTTTTTCTAGCCGTGAAAAATTTTCTGTAGAGGACGGCAATGTTGCTTTCCAAGTATTTTTGTCCGCCTCGTAAACAAATGTCTCTTTTGAAATTTCAGACTTGCATAAAATTTTTCCGTTGCTCCAATATGGCTGGCAAGCAGAAGATAAGAAAAGAACTTTTTCATCTCCGCGGAAATTTACAAGTCTTACAGTTTCTTCTCCGCCAATATAAATTGAAAAATTTCCGTTCCAGACAGCTGAGACAATTTTTTCCGCTGGCTTTGACAAAACAATTTTCTGCGCAGAAATATCGTACACAAAAAATTTTCCAGAATCTGTATAAGCGATTTTTTTTCTATCCGGCGAAACAACTGGAGAAATGGAATTTTCAGCTTTAAACAAAAGCTCCATTTTTTCTTTTACAGAATAAGCATAGCTGACTCTCTTTGGATTTTCAAAAGAAAAAGAATCGCACCACAAAACAGGTGAAGAAGTTCCGCTCCAGAAGATTTTAAAATCATAGCCGCTTCCGTCTGTTTCTGAAAAAGGAAAAACACCTTCAGGCTTTAAATAGCTAAGTTCCTCGCTTTCCGTGGCAGAATAAATATAAAGAGTATTTTTGCTTGAAACTATCGCAAATTTTGTTCCGTCTTCATTTGTCCAAAATTTATCTTTTAGCGGATCAAATGAATTTGGAATTCGCCCGATAATTTTTCCGCTTCCAATAAGAGATGCGTAAAGACCTCTTGTGTAAAGCTCATTTTCTTCAATTAAAAAAACAAGATCATTTGAAACGTAAATTATATTTCCATTTTGAGTCCACTGAACATTGTTGATTGTTCCGTTTCCAATTTTTCTATAGCTTTCAGGCAAATTTATTTTTTTGAAAAGCTCGCTTGGAGTTATAAAATATACACAGCCATCTTTTTCATAAAGAAGAAATTTGCTGTCTGGCGACCATTTTGCATTTATGTTTTTATAGCTAAAAGGTGTTTTTTCAAGAAGAACTTTTTCTTCCTGAGTTTTGCAGTCAACAACAAAAAGTTTTCCAGTTGTGTTTTTTGTTTTCTTCACATAGCAAAAATAATTTCCGTCTGGACTTGCAGAAATTAAATTCGCACGGCTATAGTTTTCTGGAATTCCAAAAGCAAGAGAAGTCCATTTTAAATTTTTATCTTCAACAGAATATTTTGCAGTTCCGTATCTGTTTCTAATCTGAAGAATTTTATTTTCATTGAGCAACTCCATTTTTTCCGGGAAGCAAGTCAAAATCACAGGCTCTTTTTTTATTTTTTGTTCATCAAGCTGAGTGAAAAAAAGCGACTTGTAAGAAGGCGTTCCCGGAATATTTTGTTCTGCAGAAAATAAAAGAAAATCATCATTATTTAAATCCAGACTGCCAAATTCAATCTGAGAAAAAGCCGGGAAAATGAATGCAAAGAAAACTATAAAAGCAAAACTGCGCAACTTGAAATTTTTGTTCATATAAATTTCCTCTAAAATTTATTTTAAAACTGTAAGCGGATCTACAAGCTTTGAATTTTTATAAACCGTAAAATGAAGATGCGGGCCAGTAGAATATCCGGTGTTTCCAACAAGTCCAATCTTTGCGCCCTGACCAACACTCTCGCCTTTTTTTGCAATGATTTTGCTCATGTGCGCATACAAAGTCTGATAGCCGTCATAATGATTTATAATCACATAGTTTCCAAACACAGAAGAGAATCCTGTGTATGCAACTTTTCCGCTCATAGAAGCATAAATCGGAGTTCCCGTAGGACAAGCCATGTCGATTCCAGTGTGATGGGAAGCAACGCCTGTAAACGGATCTGCGCGCGAGCCAAACCTTGAGCTAAGCCTGTATTTTGTTTTCAGCGGATTTACAAAAAGCTCGCCCATTGCCTTTCGTAAAGAATTGCTGTCGAGCCTTGCGCCCGGAATAAAAATTTTCTGACCTTCTTGAAGTTTTTCAGATGACAAGTCATTTATGTCAAGCAAATCAGAAACAGAAACAGAATATTTTTTTGAAATAGAATCAAGAGTTTCACTTTTTAAAACCGAATGAACAAGTCCGTCTACAGAAGGAACGGAAAGTTTCTGGCCTGCATAAATTGAGCGGACGTTTCCAATATTGTTTACAGCAATCAAAGTTGAAATATTTGAAAGCCCGAACTTTGAGCTAATTCCGATTATCGTGTCTCCCGGCTTTACTGTGTAATTCTGAAAAACAACAGGCTGCTTTAATAAAACAGAATTAGATACAACCTTAGTTCCGTCTTCTGAAAAAATATTTCCTTCACTGTCAAAGTACGAAGTCCGGTCAAAAGCAAATTCGCTCATCGCATTGTCAAGAACTTGAAACTCGTCCATTGAAACAGGATTTAAATTTATATTTTTTGCAAAGCTTTCAGAAAAGGAAATAAACTTGGAAACAAAAAAAGGTGAAGCCGCGCACAAAACAAAAACAGGAACAAGCCATGCAAACCGGGAAGCAATTTTTATCCTCTTTCCTGCAACTCCAATCTGCCCACGAAGATTCTGAATAAATGAGAAAATATTAAAATCAGATCTAACTGAATTTGCGCTAAAAACATTTCGTGTTCTATAAACAGGCTTTGCAGAAGTACGAACGCTACGCAAAACATTGTGTCGAATCAAGTGTGTAGTATTTTTTCTAAAAGCAGAAGATTCCAAGCAATTTATTATTTCCATATTTTCAATATCGACAAAAAAAGTTTTTGATATTAGCAATTATTGACGATGAATATAGTAATGAAAAATAACTCACCAGAATCAAATTTTTGGAAATATATACTCGCAGGAATTTTTATAGGAGCCGCAATAAAAATTTTCGCCTTTGACATTCTTTCTGTGCAAGGAATTTCAATGGAACCTTCAATTCATAACAACGAAAAAATTTTAGCCTGCAAGCTTTCATACGGAATCGTAAATCCATTCGGCAACTCAACTTTAATCAGATGGAAAAATGCAAAAACTGGAGACATTGTAATTTATTTTTATAAAAACAGTCTTGTTGTAAAAAGGTGTGTTGCCACAGAAGGCGACTCCCTAGAATATTCATCAGATTCAGGATATACTTTGCACGTAGGAGAAAAAAATTACTCGCTTACAGAACTTCAGTATAATCTGATAAAAAACAGCCCTTGTGTTCCACGAGGAATGATTCTTGCAATAGGAGATAATTTTGAAAACTCAATTGACTCAAGAACTTACGGCTTTGTGGCACAGAAAAATATTTTGGGCAAGGTGATTTTTAAATGAGTGTTTTTTTTAATAAATTCCGCATTGGATTTATTTTTTTTATATGCGCAGTCGGGCTAGTTTATGTTTATGTGAAATTTGCAAAGCTGGCTTTTTATCCGCAGAAAAAAACAATTACAGCTCCAGTAACAATTGAGCGCGGTTCAATCACAGACCGAAACGGAAAACCGCTCGCAGTCCAGACAAATTTCTACCACTTTGTTGTAACTCCAAAACTCATAAAATATCCAGATGAATTCGCTGAAAGAATTTGCTCTCCATTAAACATGGGAATACAAGAAATCACACAAAAAATTCAAAATGCAAAAAACGCAAATTTCATTTATATCAAGAAAAAAATTTCCCAGGAACAATACGACGAGCTTATAAAAATAATTGATGAAAACAATTACTACAACTTCACCCGCTTTGACAAAATTCCCGGCCGGCTTTATCCAGAAAATTCTTTGGCAAGCCAGCTAATAGGCTACATGGGCGATGACGGAACTGGATTAAGCGGAATTGAATATTCCAAGCAAAACATTCTTTCTCCAGAACCAAATCCCGATGCAACTGGAACAATCCACGGAAGCAACGTTTATTTAACAATCGACTCAGGGCTTCAGTATAAACTTGAAAAAATCGCAAAGCAATCAATGGAAGAAACTCAAGCTGAAAGTCTGATGCTGATTGCTGCAGATGCAAAAAACGGAGAAATACTCTCATACATAAGCTTGCCATCCGCAAATTTAAATGAATACACTTCTGCTTCAACACAGGAAATGACAGACAGAGCATCTGTTACAGCTTACGAGCCGGGAAGCGTGTTCAAAATTTTTTCAGTGGCATCGTTCCTTGATTCAAAATCAATTACCGCTGATGACAGTTTTTTATGCGATGGAATTTATCAAAGAAAAACTACCGCAGGCGAAACAATCAGAATAACTTGTCTTGACCATCACGGCTGGCTTAACGCAAGAAGCGCGCTGAAATATTCATGCAATGATGCGCTGGCACAGATGAGCGAAAAAATAACAACAGAAGAATTTTTGTCTTACATCAGGCGGTTTGGATTTGGAGAAAGAACTGGCGTTGAGCTTCCGTCAGAAACAAGAGGCTCTGTAAAAAATCAGAACGACAGATACTGGTCTGCACGAAGCAAGCCCACAATGTCAATCGGCCAGGAAATAAGCGTGAGCGCGCTGCAAATGGTTCAGGCGGCAACAGTTCTTGCAAACAAAGGCGTTCAAATAAAACTTACATTTATAAAAAAAATAGCGGACATAGACGGAAAAACTGAATACGAGCATGAGCCGACTTACGGAAACCGCGTTTTAAAAAGTTCAACAGCGGACTATCTTTTAAGCTGCATGGAAACAACTGCAAAAAGCGGAACGGGAACAAGAGCTTCGTTAAGAGACATTTCAATCGGTGTAAAAACAGGAACTGCGCAAATGGCAGATACCGTAAACGGCGGATATAGCAATACGGACTTTCTTTCAAACTGCATGGCAATTTTCCCAATCGAAAATCCGCAGATTGTTTTGTACATCGTTATTGAAAAAGCAAAAGGCGAAACTTACGCAGGAAGAATTGTAGCTCCAGTAATTGCAAAAGCCGCTGATGAAATAATCGATCATCTGGGAATAAACCGTGAAGGAGCCGCAAGCCTTGAACATTCAGGCCGCATCACAATAAAAGAAAATTTGCCGCTTTCAATTGGAAAAGTCGTGCCAGATTTTACAGGACGCCCAAAAAGAGATTTGATTCCGCTTTTGGCAAGAGATGACTTAAACTTTGTAATAAAAGGCGAAGGCTGGGTTGCCGATCAAAACCCAGAGCCTGGAACACCAATAACGGAGAATATGACTATTGAACTCGATTTGGAATAAAAATTATTCTTTGTTTAAAGAGCGTTTTCCGGAACTTTCAAATTCACTAGAAGTTAAGTTTTCAAATGAAATTGAATTTGAAACTGCAAAAAACGGAAGCCTTACTGCAAAAAGAAAAAATCTTTTGCTTCATTCAAAATATAATCCAGAAAAAGAAGCTGGCAGTCTTGTAAATAGTTTTGACTCAGAAAAAAAAGACACTGCGATTTTTCTTGGGTTTGGCTTAGGCTACGGACCTGTAGAGTTTGCAAAAAAAATTCCAGAGCCAACTTTGATTATCATTGAAGAAGACACTGCATCTTTTTTTTCCGCATTAAACGCAATAGACTGGTCGCCAGTTTTTGAGCATAAAAAACTGATATTCATAATTGGAGCTTCACTTGAACAAACCGCCGCATTAATTTCAAATTGCTCATATTCTAAAACTCATATTTTTAAAACCAAATCTCATACAGCACACAATCAAGAATATTTTGATTCAGTTGAAAACATAATATTTCAGAACAAGCAAAAGGAAGAAGTCAACACAAACACTCTCGAAAAATTTTCAAGGCTTTGGCTAAGCAACAGCTGCAAAAATTTAGGCTACATTGAAAAACTGGACGGAGTAAATAAATTTTTAAACACAGCAAACGGAATTCCTTTTGTAATTATAGCGGCAGGTCCTAGCCTAGAAAAAATTCTTCCGCATTTAAACGAAATAAAAGAAAGAGCAATAATTGTTTGCGTAGACACGGCTCTTCATTCGTGCTTGGAATTTAATGTTGAGCCGGATTTTATAATTCTTGCCGACCCGCAGTATTACTGCTCTCTTCATCTTGAATTTTTAAAATCACCTGAATCTATTCTTGTTACAGAAATCGCAGTTTACCCTTCCGTGTTCAGGTTTCAGTGCAAAGAAATTGTCTTGTTTTCTTCGATGTTTCCAATCGGAAAATTTTTTGAAAAGAACATTGGAGAAAAAGGCTTGCTTGCGGCTGGAGGAAGCGTAACAACAACTGCATGGGACTTTGCAAGAATGTGTGGAGCTTCTGAAATTTATTTAGCAGGAATGGACTTAGGATTTCCAAACAAAGAAACTCACATTAGAGGCTCAAAGTTTGAAGAAAAAATTCATTACGAAAGTATTCGCACAAAAACAGCTGAAACAAAAAATATTCAAACTTTGTTTTCCGCCGCGCCATTTTACGCAAAAGACTACAACGGAAACGAAATTCTAACAGATAAAAAAATGCAGCTTTTTTCATGGTGGTTTGAAAAAAATTGCACAAGCGCATCTGCTCAAGGAATAAAAACTTTTTCACTTACACCAGAAAGCCTTGCAATAAATGGAATAGAAAAATTCAGCTTGGAAGAATTTCTTTTAAAGCCAATTGCAAAAGATAGAAAAAAAATATTTTTTGAAAAGGCCCAAGAGAATAAGAAAAAACTGTCAAACTCAAAAGGAATTTCTTTTGAGCAGCAAAAAAGTCAATTTGGTGAAAACTTAAAAATCCTTGAGTCCTTTGCAAAAAGAGGAATCAATCTTTGCAACAAAGCGCTCCGCTCTCCTCTTGCAATTCCAGAAGTTTTTGGCAAGCTAAATGAAATAGATCAAAAAATCTCATCGTCTTCCGCAAAAGATGCGGCAGCCCTTGTATTTCCAACGCAAAGACAGCTCGATTCACTTTCAGAAAAAATTCCAAATAATTCAGAAGCAGAAAAAAAACTTTACAGCATACGTTATTCAAATCTGATTTACACTGAACTCTTAAAATCCATAAACCTATATAAAAAATTTTTTCCTAATTCCAATTAAAGTTTTTCCAAGCCTCACCGATAATATAAACGTGCAGTGATAGAAATTTACTACGGGCGGTTCTTTGAGAAATCTTAGAGGACATCCAGACGCCTGTAAAGAATTTACATACATCTAAACAAAGATGTTAAATATCTCCGTGAGAAAAGATCAGAGGAAGTTGCCTTTGGTCTTTTCATTTTTTTAAATAAAACTGCATGACCAGTTTTTATAAATAGCCTCTAAAAACTTCAGTTTTTAAAGGCAACTCTGAGAATGCAATGTTTTAATTCGTGATATTATAACGAATTAAAACTTGCAGGTATCTATAAAAGCGAACTGTAAAGTGAGTTTTTATAGATACCCTATATATTAACTTTTCTAAAATTCTGCCGATAATAAAATGAATAGGAAAGAATTATGGTCAAATACAAAGTTGCAGAAATAAAACCTGACACACATTTCAACTCAGATGTAATGCTTGACTCTCTTTTTTTGCTGGCAACTCCACCGTGCGCAGTAACACCAGAAGTACTTTCATGTTTAAAAAAGTGGGGCTTTCTTGAAGTCTACAGCGAAGATGAAAAAATTCTTTCCAAAATTGAAGAAGATAAAAATCCAGAAAAAACAGAACACAAAAAAATTTCACTTGGGGAAACGGAATCAGTAGATCTTTCTGAATTTACAGATGAGGAAGATTCCGTTCCAGAAGAACAGATTCCTGAAAAATTTAAAACAAGCGAAGAAGTAGATCTTTCAGAATTTACTTCAGACACTCCAGAGCCAGAAAAAAAAGTCCAGCCGCAAGTTCAGCCACAGCAGATTTTTCAGCAGCAAAACCCAACGCCAGTTTTTCAGAATCCAGCTGCGCAAGTGCAACCTGCTTACCAAAATTTTTCTGCAAACGCAAATCAGCAGACAGCACAGCAGCCTTTTAATTTCCCTTCCGAGCCGGCTTCTATTTCAAAAGAAGAAGACAATAGAAAACTTTTAGAATCACAAAACGCCTACGACAAATTTATGGAATTTATAAATTATGTCTACACAAAATATGCGACTCAAAAAATAATTTCATTGCCAGAGCTAAACGGAAAAGTGCTTGAGCTTTGCAACTTTGTAAGGGAAAATAAAAAATTCCTGCTTAGAATTTCACCGAGCTTTGAAGCAAGAAATAAAAACTTTTTAATAAGCCACAGCCTTAGAACTGCGATTTTTGCAATCATAATCGGACTGCAAATAAAAATGCCTTATGAAAAACTTATAGAACTTGGAGTCGCAAGCATTCTGCATGAAATAGGACAGATAAGACTTCCGCCTCAGCTTTACATGAACAACAATCCGCTTAGCCATTCAGAAAAAGCGCAGATGCAAACTCATACTGTAATCGGGTATAATATTGTGAGAACCGCAGGGCTTCCGCTTACAATTCAGCTGGGAGTTTTAGACCACCACGAACGCGAAAACGGAACTGGCTATCCGCGGCATCTTTTAAAGAACAACATTTCGCTCTACGGAAAAATAATCGGCGTGGCTTGCTCATTTGAAGCAATCACCGCTCCAAGAAATTTCAGAGAGGCAAGAACAACTTACGAAGGCATGATTGAAATGCTAAAGAACAGCAATCATCTTTATGACGAAACTGTAATCAAAGCGCTGTTGTACAGCATTTCGCTTTTCCCAATCGGAGCATTTGTTTTTCTTTCAAATGGAAGAGTCGGACAAGTTGTTGATGTTTCTCCAACAAGCCCTAAAAATCCTATTGTTCAAATTGTGGGAAGCGTAAATCCAGACGGAACGCCAAAAAGAATTCAGACAGATGACAATGCGATAAAAATTGTGCGCACAATGAACAAAGAAGAGTCCGCAGATTTGCGGAAAGCCCTTGGCGACACTTTGTAAAATCAGTTGATTTAATACTGTCATTCCTGTGCCACGACAATTGTCATTTTCATGCTACGTCAATTGTCATTCTCCAACTTGATCTGCGATGGTTGCTTAGCAAACTCGGTTAGGAAATCTAGCAGATTTTTAGATTGCCGGATCGAGTCCGGCAATGACAAAAAAAAACAAATTATTAACCAAGTTTATTTCAGAAACATCGCAGGGTCAAGCCCGATAATGACATTGCTCTAACTTGTTAATTGAAAAAGTTCTGAACCTTTTGTACTTCTTCTTTAAATGACTTGTCAACAACTGGCGGATGGTCGTTAAAAAAAAGAATTTGCTGAAGCTCTTCCTGAGTATGAGTTCCCCAGACAGGAACAACATTTTCAAACTGATGCAAAAAGCCAAAAGCCAAAGGAATGTCGTTTACAACTCCGCCATTCAATGGCTGTGAAGCAATGCAGCCGACTTCTTTTTCCTGGCACAATTTTACAAGAGCCTTCACTGAATCCGGAGAAATCATGTTGAACGGAAACTGAACAACTTCATAAAGTCCGCTTTCAATAGCTTCTTTTGCAATGTCGTAATTTTCCGTTGCAATTCCAATGTGCTTTACAATTCCTTTTTCTTTTAAAGACAAAAGCTCATTGTAAATTCCGTCCATGCCGTTTTTCTTTGGAACAATAAGCGGATTTTCAAGCTGAAACAAATCAAGAGTGTCGCTTTCCAACGACATAAGGCTTTCATCCAAATCACGGCGGATTTCATGCAAGTCCTGGCCAGAAGTTTTTGTTGCAAGAATTACATTATGCCTTATTCCATGCAAGGCAGCTCCCAGCCGTTTTTCACAGACTGGCTTGGAATGCGATGTGTCAAAAAAATTCATTCCGCCAGCATAAGCCTGATGAACAATAGCGCAAGCCTTTTCGTCTGCATCTTCACCGAAATTTTCGATTTCCTTGCAGTCAAGGCTTTCCGCGCCAAAAGCAGTGCGGCTAACTAGAAGATTTGTTTTTCCGAGAGCAACGTATTCCATAACTTGCAACCAGCCTTAAATAAGTCTAATGACGAATTTTGCCAATACAACTACTAACTGTCATTTGAAATAAGATTACCGAATCAAGTCCGGCAATGACAAATGACAGTTAAACAGTTAGCGTTTTACAGGAACGTAAGATTTTATTTCCTTCTGAATAAAAGGAATCAAATCGTCAAGAGAAACTCTTTTCTGCTCCATTGAATCACGGAAGCGAACTGTAACAGTATTGAAATCCGCGCTGGAAGAATCAAGCGTGTCATGGTCTACTGTAACACAGAATGGAGTTCCAATTTCATCCTGGCGTCTATAGCGTTTTCCGATTGTTCCGCTCTGATCGTAATCAGTAACAAAATCTTCTTTTAGAATATGCTGAATTTCTTTTGCCTTTTCTGCAAGTCCGTCTTTTTTCATCAAAGGAAGAACCGCAACTGTAACAGGCGCAAGACGAGGATCAAGATGAAGAACTGTTCTAAAGTCTTCAGGTTCGCCTTCTTTTGCAACATTCTGCTCTTCGTAAGCCTCGCAAAGGAACATAAGGAAGTTTCTGTTAAGTCCGGCGGAAGTTTCAACAACGTAAGGAATGTAGCGTTTGTTTCCGTCGTCCTGATCGATATAGTGCATATCTTTCTTTGAATACTGCTCATGCTGCGAAAGGTCAAAGTCTGTGCGGCTGTGAATTCCTTCAATTTCCTCAAAGCCAATCGGGAACTTGTACTGAATGTCGTAAGCGTCCTTTGCGTAGTGAGCCAGCTTATCGTGATGATGCCAGTTAAGATGGTCTTCTGCAATTCCGTATTTCAAATAGAAATTCCAGCGGTCTTTTCTCCAGCGTGCAAAAGTTTCATCTTCTGTTCCCGGCTTGCAAAAATATTCCATTTCCATCTGCTCAAATTCGCAAGTGCGGAAAATAAAATTCTTGAAGATAATTTCATTGCGGAACGACTTTCCAACCTGGGCAACTCCGAACGGAATTTTCATTCTGTTTGACTGAACGATATTCTTGAAGTCTGTAAAAATTCCCTGGCAAGTTTCCGGGCGAAGATAAACCAAAGAAGCTTCTGTGGCAACTGGTCCCTGATGAGTTTTGAACATCAAGTTAAATTCACGCACATCAGTCCAAGAATGCTTTCCGCAAGTCGGGCAGTTGATTTTTTCATCAATAAAAGCCTTCATTTCTTCGTGGCTCATTGTATCAACCGGCTTTGAAGGAGTTTCGCCAGTCTTGTCAAAATAATCTTCAATAAGCTGATCAGCGCGGAATCTTGCCTTGCATTCTGTACAGTCAATCATCGGATCAGAAAAATGTCCTACATGGCCGGAAGCTTCCCAAGTTGTGTGATGCTGAAAAATCGCAGAATCAAGACCAACAACATCATCATGAAGCTGAGTCATATAATGCCACCATTCGTTCTGAATGTTGCGCTTGAATTCAACGCCAAGAGGACCGTAATCCCATGCGCCAGCCATTCCGCCATAAATTTCAGAAGCCTGATAAACAAATCCTCTTCTCTTGCAAAGACTGATGATTTTGTCCAAAGTGCAAGCATGCACATCTTTTTCTTTTGCCATAAAAACCTCATCTTCGACACTGGTGTGTGCCGCATAAAATTCAATTTGCAGATTTTAACACATAAATTGATTTTTGCCTATATTCGCAAGGGTTTTCAGCAGGACAAGGAAATTCGCTGTTATACTTGCCGCGATAATTTGAAAAATCTAACAGCTTTTATGACAGAATGTAAAGGTATCTTTTATGTCATCTTCAGGCTTGCCACCATGTCATACTCCGGCTTGACCGGAGTATCTATTTCAGATTCCCACATCAACTGCGGGAATGACAGTTTTCAGGCAATATAGTTGCTTTATTTTTCGCCTTCACATGCATTGTAACTGCTGCTTGCTTGGATTGTATACGAGTCTGTGCTGCCACCGCTGATCATCAGGTCTTTGAACTTTAGCTCGCTTTCACTGAATTCTTTTTTGCAGCCTATGGCAAAGTTGCGCAGGTTTACGGTCATAAGCCTGTTGTGAGCGTACATTTTGCCGTTCCTTTTGCCGTTCTTTTTGCCGTCATAATCCGGCAGGACAAAGTTTGCGCCGCAGTCTGCAATCACAAGCTCCTTAGGGCGGATTGCTACAATTTTAACCGGTCCGTAAAAGTGCGAGTTGCGCTCTTCATATTCTGGAATGTATGCTGTTATTGATGTCCACTCTGTTAGAGTGCCAGTTTGAGTATCTTTGCCAGTTGCTCTTATTTCTCTTGAAGAATCTTTCCATCCATAAACTTCATAAGTTGACAAGTCCGAAGACAAAAGAACAAGCGCGCCGCGGCTGTATACAGTGCCTTTATCTTTAAGCGACATATTGCCAAAGCCTTCTGTTTCAGTACCCACGCCAACAGAGCGCACAAGGACTGCCACTGTTCCGTCTTCAAGAACCGCCATGTCTGTTATTGTGCCTGAAACACCAAAATCAGCTAAAGTTTTTTTCGCTTTTACTTCGGTTGTTCCACTCGCGTAGTCGAATGTCGCATATTCAATTGAATTATCAAATGAATAATAAAGATTTTCACCTCTAACTGCGCAATTTCCAAAACTATTCTGGGTAATTCCTGTGTTATATTCTTCTTCAGAAGCGCCTTCTGCATTTTTTTTGTATAAATATAGATTACCACCGTCTGTATTACGAATAAGCCAATAAATATCTGTTGTGCTGTCATAGCAACCGTCAAAAAATCCTGTATTTGTTTTAGTAATAGTAAATTTTATTCCTTCGTTATTAGTTGTAAAGTTGTAGTTATATATTTTGTAGTTACTAGTGGATTGGTCAAGTTTCGTATAATAAATGCTTCCATCATTGCCTTCTGCAAAATAGGAATATTGAGGAGAAATAGAATCAGTAGACCATGTTTTCTTCTCAGTGCAAGTTAAATAGTCGTAGGCATACATATTGCCGGAATAATCAGGAAGAAGCATATACTTTGAATAGAAAATGCCCTCAAGAATCATTTTGATGTTGCAGTCTGTAGTTTCGCCGGCTTTTACAGTAATTTTTGCACTTCCGCTTCCTTCAAGAAGGTTTTCAGCTGTGTTCCAAGCTTCAGCTTCTGCAGTGTATTTTCCAGGCTCCAGGTCGCCAAACTCTATTACCCCCCCAGAGAACCTTCTTCTGTTTTGTCAAAATCATCATTATAAAGGCGCACAGTGAATTTGTCTGCATTGTCTTTATTGTAGGCGGCGCGAGAACTTCCGGGCAGAACGACACGCACAGAGCCGTTTTCGCCAGAGCCCGAACTCATATTCATGCACGAAATGAATGCGAATAAAAATGCTGGTAAAATAGAAAAAATTAGCTTTTTCATAAAGATTCCTCCTTAATTTGTTTATAAAAACTGCACATGGATTACCGGGTCAAGCCCGGTAATGACATTTCATTTTTGCACGGTAATGGCAGTTGTTCTTTGTCATCTTCGGGCTTGCCACTATGTCATACTCCGGCTTGACCGGAGTATCTGCACCGTAAAGCAACAGTCTATTATAATTATGATTCAAAATATTCTATTTGTCAGCATTGGAGGGCATTTTTTTTAACTTTTTTATTGCGCAATCTGTTTATAAATAAATCGGCTTATTTGCAAAATTCTAATGGCATTGAAAATTATCATTGCTTTCTATAAAATAGCCTATTATGAATTTTAATAAGAAAAAAAAGAATCTGCTTGTTCCTATAGCTGTTATATTTTGCGCCTTGTACATTATTTTTTCAGTGCAGCCAATGGGTTCGGAAATTCATTTTACGCCGGAATGGACAGAGGACATTTCACATATTCAAGAAAATTCAAATGACGCAAAAAAAATTCCATTTAAGCTTTCACAAAACATAGGATATTTTACAACTGACGGAAAAATTGTTTCATCAATAACATTTCCTTTCAAGTCGGCAATTTCAGAAAAATGGTACGCAACATTCGGGGCAAGCGGCACGAAGACTGACTTTTTTTTCGCAGACGGAACTTTGGCAGGAACAATCAACGAAGCTGGATTTCCGTTTTTTGATCAAGACAGAATTTTTGTAATGCAGCCGGGCGGAACTTCTTTTGTAAAATGCGATTCGGAAGGAAAACGCGAATGGAACTACGAGCATTATTCGCCAATCACAGCCTTTTCATCGAGCAAAAACGGAACTGCCGCAGGATATGCAGACGGAACTGTTATTTCTTTTTTGCCGGACGGAAAAATTGACCAGAAGTTTGCGCCGGGCGGAAGCAATTGCGATGTAATTCTTGGCGTTGCAATTTCCGAAGACGGAAACAAAATCGCCTGTGTTTCAGGGCAAGACCAGCAAAGATTTATTGTTGCAGAAAAAAACGGCGGACATTCAAAAGTAATTTACCATGAGTATCTTGAGAATTCCCTTTCCCGCCAGACGCTTGTAAAGTTCAACAACAATTCTGATTACGTTTATTTCAACGGAAAAGATTTTCTTGGAATCGTCAACTCAAAAAAATCCACAAGCAAAAAAATTCCAATTAAAGGAAAAATTTCCCAGATAGAATTTTCTGACAACAACGAGCTTGTTTTTGTTCTTAGCAAAGACGGAAAAAAATATACAGTAACAATTCTTGAATCTTTTGTTTATCCAATGGCATCGTTCAGCTTTGAAGGCGAATGCTCGTTTATTCAGACTTATGAAAATTCACTTTTCATTGGAAGAAACACAAAGATTTCAAAAATTTCAATTTCAAAAAAATAGAAGTTTTTTGTCATTCCTGTGCTACGACAAAGGAATCTGTTATAAAATTTCAATAGATTGATAATGACATAAAATTACAAAAGCTTGAAATTGAACTTAAATATTTCTTGCGGAGAAAAAAATGAAAAAAATAATTTTAACTTTGGTCTGCGCATTTTTTGGTTTCTGCGGATTTTCATTCGACTGGCCGCAAAAAGAAACTCAGGCAGATTCGTTCTATTCATATTTTGGGCAGCTTCGCGGGGGCACGATAAATTCATCGTTGATTTTTAAAGATCCTTCCGAAGTCAAGGCGGCAGACAAGGGAAGAATAACCGCCATAATTTCAGACCACAGCGACGACTTTGGCTGGTTTGAATCCGCATTGGGAACTTCCGTGATTGTTTCGCACGAAGACGGGCTTTCTACAGTTTACGCAAATCTTGACGACAGCACAATTTCAAAAGAATTAGAAGAAAAGCAGTTTGTTGAATCTGGCGAATATCTTGGAACAAGCGGAAACACAGGCTGGCAGGAAGGACAAAGCTGCTTGGAATTCAAAGTCTTTGATTCAAAAAATAATTCCGCTGTAAACCCAAGAATTCTTATGCCGCGTGCAGGAAGAGAGCTTCCGCTCACAATGGGAACAATAACTTTAACAGACAAAAACGGAGTCTCGCACAATCTTTTGAATGAACGAAGACTGCCAGCAGGAAAATATTATGTTTACAGAACCCGTCAAAATGTTGCAGTTCCATATAAAACAATCACAGCGGTAAACGGAGCGACTGTAGAAAATATTTCCTACGATGTTTTAAAAGAAAGCAACGGAAAACTTTGCGTAAAAGGAAACGAGCATTACAGCGTTAAAGAAATTTATCCAGACAGCACAAAGCAGCTGGCAGGAATTGTTCAGCTGAACAAAGGCTCTTCAACACTGACAATTACAATTGTCAACATTTTAAATTCAGCTTCAACAATTTCCTACAAACTGGACATTTACTAGGCTTTGATTGCTTTTGAAATAATTCCGCCGCCAAGTGTTATTCCGTCTTTATAAAAAACAACGGACTGGCCTGGCGCAACTGCCCTCTGCGGTTCATCAAACACAACCTTGTAAGCTTTTCCGCAAAACTCTTCATTTTCCATTGGCTGGTACGGCGCAACATGAGCTTTTACAGGTTTTGAAGCAAGACGGATTTTTACCATTGCATCAAATTCGCAGCAAGGATCGTAGTCTGCAGGCCAAACTAAATCGTCCGCAATAAGCCCTGAACAAAACAAGTCGCTGTCTTTTCCAAGAACCACCAGATTCTTTTCCCTGTCAATTTCAGCAACGTAAAGTGGATACGGCGCGCTCACTCCAAGTCCCCTTCTCTGTCCGATTGTATAATGCTCAATTCCCTTATGGCGGCCAAGAACTTTTCCGTCCAAATCAATAAAATCTCCTGGCACAGAAGGCTTGTCCTTGAACATATATTCAAGCATCGGAGCTGGAATAAAATCCTGGCTTTCTTCTTTTTCAGCAGCCTTTAATCCGCGTTCACGAGCCATTTTAAAAACTTCTTTTTTGCTGAAACTTGCAAGCGGAAACCTGACTTTCTCTAAAATCGCACTCGGGATTCTGTACAAAAAATAAGCTTGGTCTTTTGTAATATCAAGCGCAGTGTGAATTTGAACTGGACGGCATTTTCCCCTTTCATCTTTTGAAGCGTTTTCTCCATAAAGTGAAAAAAGCGGTTCTGTTCCGCGCACGGCTTTTGCATAATGTCCTGTACAAAAATAATCGTATTCAATTCCCAAGTCTTTTAAGCCGGAAAGCATTGCGCCAAATTTTATAAAGCGGTTGCATCTTATGCACGGGTTCGGCGTGCGGCCGTTTCTGTATTCACGCTTAAAATATTCTATTACTTCCTGCTGATATTTTTCTTTTACATCAACAACAACATACGGAATGTTTTGTTCAGCGCAAAACTTTTTATTTTCTTCTATATCTTCAACTTCCTTGGGACTGTAGCAGCTGTCTGGAATTTTATAATCATCGGGAAGATTTAAATCCGCTTCTTGCCACAAAGACATTGTTACGCAAGTTACATCGCAGCCCTTTTCTTTTAAAAGCATTGCGGTCATTGTAGAATCAACACCGCCAGAAAGTCCAACAACAACTCTGTCGCCTTTCTTCGGAAGTTCAAGTTCTTCATAAGTCATTGAATTATAATTCATAAGGCAAGTATAAATAGAATCAATGAAAAATTCAATTTTTCCCAAAATAAAAATTTAAATAGAAAGACAGTTTCCAAAAAATCCGGACGCAGAAACTTTTTCATTTCCGCCGATTAAATGGCTTACGTCTCCCATCTGCTGAATTCTAAAAACAACTTCGCCAGGGACTCTTTCTTCTGCGCCAACAATTGTAACTGAACTTGGAGCAACAAAAAATCCCTGCCAAAGCTGAACAGGACTAATGCCCGTAAGATGGCTCAGCATAACGAACATCACGCCCAAATGACAGACAAAAACAAGATTTTTTTCATCCAAATCTTTTTGTTCAGGCTCAAGATGCGTATCAATCAAAAATTCTTCTTTTGAAATATGCGGCAAACAATTGTACAAAGGAATTTTTGAATCAATGCGGTTGTAATCATAAGATGCTAAAATTTCATCAAGTCCGCGGCAAACTTCCTTGTAATGAAATTCTATGTTTCCGCTTTTCATTGATTTCGTCTGGAAAAACTTTTGAACGTCTTTGTATTTTTTTTCGCCGAAATAATCACGCGGAAGCCAGTCCCATGCAATTCTGTTTTTTCCAGTTTTAAAATCTTTTATGTCGTAGCTGAATTCTCTAAGCCAAGGCAACGTTGAAACTTTCATCGGAGGCTTTGAAAAATCCGCCTGAATATTTTCCAAGCAGGCTTTTGCTGTAGCCTGAGCGCGTCCCATCGGAGAAACAAAAAATTCTGTCGCATTCAGTTTTGAAATGCGCTTGCCTAAAAGTTCTATTTCACGTTTCCCTTTTTCTGTAACAGAATCGATTGAATAATCCGGATCTCCATGACGAATAAAAATCAAATGCATTTTATTGTTCCTTTTGAAATATTTTTTATTTGCTCAAGAAATGTATTTTTTTCGGATAAAAAGATTTCACCTTGAATTGAAATATCTGTTCCAAAATTTTCAGTCAGATTTGAAATGTTAAAGCCTTCAAATAAATGTTTTATAGTCTGATACAAATCGTAGCCGCATGAAAACGAAAATGAAGATTTTTCAACATAAGATTCCGCCTTGCAAATAGAAAGAACTTGCTTTGCGCTTTCACTGTACGCATGGACAAGTCCGCCTGTTCCTAAAAGTGTCCCGCCAAAATATCTAGTTACCGTAAGCAAAATATTTGTAATTCCGCTTCCTTTTAAAACATCAAGAACAGGACGCCCTGCAGTTCCGCTTGGCTCGCCATCATCGCTCATGCCAAAAGTTTCAGATTTTAAGCCAACAGAAAAAGCGTGAACCACGTGAGTCGCATCAAAATATTTTTGCTTAACTTCGTGAAGTTTTTCCCTTGCCCGCGCTTGAGTTTCAACTGGAAAAACTTCTGAAATAAAACGGGAATTTTTTATGACAAGCTCAGCTTTTGATTCTTCAAGAAGAACCTTCATTTTTATCTCCGCCAATCATTCCGTTAACGCTCAAAAATGAAAAATAGTAAATTGGAATACAATAATAAATTTTTGCAAGAATTGTGTAATACTGAAGGAATGCGTAAAATCCGAGCAAAAGAGAAATGAAATTATTCTTTCCAGAGAGAATTGCATTAAGGAAAACCGCAACAAATAAAACCGCAAAATTTTTCAGACAGACAAAAATCACAAATCCTAAATAATGAAAATATCTTCCACGGACAATGAAAAGGCTTTTTTCAATTGCAGTTTTCAAACTGATTTTTTTATTTTCAAGAAGCGCATTCCAAACAAAAATAAATGGAAGAAAACAAAATACAAAAACCAAAAAGAAAATTCCCGTGTAAAAAAGAGCGAGCGTAAAAGCCTTTGCAATTTTTTCAAAATCAAGCTGATTTAAATTTTCATTTGAAAATGCCTGAGCAAAAAAACTTGAACAGGAAATAATTTTCTCTTTAAAAACAAAAACTAGTGCGGCAGAAACAGATGCAACAAAAATTACAACAAGCGTAAAAAAAACTGAAGAATAAAATATACGTTTTGACTTTTCAAAAAATCCGCAGAAGATTCCGCCTGGAGAATTTTTCTTGCCAAGAACAACATTTGTAAAGTCAGCGACAATTCCATAAGCAAGCGTAAAAACAACAATAAGTATCAGCGAAGTAAACACAAACGAAATTGCATATCCGGCAGCAGAACCGTTAAAAAGCATCGCAGGAGAAAATCCGCTTGTAAGCAAAAAAGACAGCATTACATTAAAAAGCAAAAGCAGCAAAACTGAACGCGCAATATTTTTTGCCAGCCGCTCCCTTAAAACCTGATACATTCTTTTATACTCAGGATTTTTTAATTTTTCCTTATCCAATTTTTTGTTCCTGTTTTATTTTATAAATCAAGTTTTGTCTGCAAACCTGAATCTTCAACTTTTATAGAATCAACTTCTTTGGACTCAAGCCGGACTCCGTTAGTCTTTAATCCTTTTTCTTCAAAATCCTGCGCTTTAAATTCTTGAACTGTGATTTTTACACGAGGCCTTTTAGTATAATTCAAAGTGAATTTAAATTTAGCTCTTGTATCAACGTGAAGAACTTCCATTCCGTCCGGCACAAAATTGTAATCGCGGTTCATAATCCAGCCGGAAATTCGGCAGCGTTTTATAAAGCAGAATTTCGTTTTTGGATCACGGTAAATTATTGTAAAAAGAATTTTGCTGATAATATCTTTGTCCGCATAATTGCAAAACCAAATTCCAGAATCAACAAAAAGCTTGTCCGGCACATCGCAAACGCTCCAAAGTCCGCTCTTGCGCACAATGAGGATTCTGTCAAAAGGCGTAACTTTTAAAATTTCTCTTCCGCCGTTAACAGAAGTTCCAAGGTAGCCTTTTTCATCATAACGTAACGGAGTATCGCGCTGAACAATCTGCTTTACATCAACTGCAGAAAATGAAGTTATTTTTGTCTGACGTTCAAGAAGCGCAGGGCTTATTGCCGTGTGATCCTGCTTTGGGTCTAGCGCGGAAAATCTCTTAAGCTCATCAAGAATTCCGCCAAGATATTCAACAGCGCAATCAGTCAAATGCTTTAGCCGGCGCGCAATTTCCTTTAAACGTTCATTGATGGCTTTTACCTGATCGCGGTTTTTATTTATGTCAAAAAGTGAAATTCGCCTGATTGGAATTTTTAAAAGCTTTTCAACATCTTCGTCCGTAACATCTCTTATAAGCTCATCTTTAAAAGGAACAAATCCATCTTTAACAGCTTTGTTTACAGCTTCCGCAGTTTTCATTTGCTCAATGGATTTATAAATCCGCTCTTCAATAAAAATGCGTTCAAGCGTGCGCTGATGAAGTTCTTCTGTCAAAGAACCGCGTTCAAATTCAAGCTCGTCTTTTATAATGCCGGTAAGTTTTTTTGCGTAATATTTTATAATTTCTGTAGCCGTCATTGCCACCGGCATATTGTCTTTTATAACAAGCATCTGGCAGGCAATTGATTTTTCGCAAGAAGTGTAAGCATACAAAGCTTTTTCTACATCTTTGGAATAAACGCCGCGCGGAAGTTTTATTTCAATATTGCAGTGGTCAGTTGTAAAATCTTCAACTGAACTGATTTTTATTTTTCCAGCTTTATAAGCCGCGTCAATTGAATCAAGCAAATCTTTGGAAGTTGTTTCAAGAGGAAGTTCCGTTATAACAATCTTCTTTTCGTCGCTCAAATCAAATTTTGCGCGTGTAATTATCTTTCCGTTTCCATCATTGTAATTGCTTACATCCATCAGACCGCCAGTCGGAGAGTCAGGATAGATTTCAAACGGCTCGCCACGCAAAGCTTTTATTTCAGCATCAAGAACTTCCTTTATATTGTACGGAAGAATTTTTGTGGACATTCCAACTGCAATTCCTTCCGCTCCGCCAAGAAGAACAACTGGAATTTTTGCACGGAAAACAACAGGCTCTTTGCTTCGTCCGTCGTAGCTTGGAACATATTCCGTAATGTTTGGATTGTACAAAAATTTTTTTGCCAGAGGATGAACGCAGCATTCAATATAGCGGGAAGCAGAAGCTGTGTCGCCAGTGTAAAGGTTTCCGAAGTTTCCCTGACGCTGAATAAAAATTTCTTTGTTTGCAAGAACAACTAACGCCGCTCCAATTGAAGCGTCTCCGTGCGGATGAAATTTCATGCAGTCGCCTACAACGCTTGCAACCTTGTGCATTCTTCCGTCGTCAATATTAAAAAGCGTATGCATTATTCTGCGCTGAACAGGCTTAAGTCCGTCTTCCAAATCTGGAATCGCACGGTCGCGTATAACGTAGCTTGCATATTCTATAAAATTCTTGTCGAATAAATTTTTTACAAATGCCATTTAAAAATCCTCATGCATCGATGTCAGCATTGCTAAGCAAATGTTTTTCAATAAAAGCCCTTCGTTCCGGCGTATTTTTTCCCATGTAGAATGAAAGAAGCTTTGGCACCATTTTAAGCTGGCTTATTTCAACAGGCGTAAGGTGAATTGTTTCCGGCGAAATAAAGTCTTTAAATTCTGACGGACTGATTTCTCCAAGTCCTTTGAATCGCGTTGTTTCCGCAGAAGCCCCAAGTTTTTTCTGAGCCTTGTCTCGCTCCTCTTCGCTGTAGCAGTAAATATTTTCTTTTTTATTTCTTACACGGAAAAGCGGAGTTTCCAAAATAAAAATTCTGCCGGAAGTTACAAGCTCTTCAAAGTATCCAAGGAAAAATGTCATTACAAGATTTCTAATATGGAAGCCGTCGTTATCGGCATCGGTTGCAATTACAATTTTTGAATATTTTAAATTTTCAACATCCTGCTCAATTCCAAGCGCCATCATCAGCTGGTAAAGCTCGTCATTTTTATAAATTTCGCTTTGCTTTTTTCCGTACATATTTTCAGGCTTTCCGCGCAAACTAAAAATCGCCTGGTAATCAGCGTTGCGGGAATGCGTCATCGTGCCGGAAGCAGAATCTCCCTCTGTTATAAAAATCATGCTGTTTTCGCCTTTTGCGCCATCCTGAATATGAAAACGGCAATCTTTTAATTTAGGAATTCTTATGCTGATTTTTCTTGCGGCTTCCTTAGCTTCTTTTTTTACCGCGCTAAGTTCTGTGCGGAGCTTTTCGTTCGCCTGAATCTTTTCCTGAATTTTTTTTGCAGCTTCAGGATTATGATGCAGCCAGTCATCAAGTCCGCTTTGTGTTTCTGAAACAATCCACTGGCGAATATCTGTGTTGCCAAGCTTGTTTTTTGTCTGGCTTTCAAAAACAGGATCCTTGACTTTTACAAGAACCGCTGCCGCCATTCCTTCGCGTATGTCTTCGCTTTTATATGAAGTTCCGTAAAAATCATTTATTCCTTTTACAAATCCTTCTTTAAAAGCCGCAAGGTGAGTTCCTCCGTCCGCAGTGTACTGGCCGTTTACAAATGAAAAATAATTTTCACCGTAGCTATTTGTATGCGTAAAAGCAAACTTCAATCGTTCGCCCTGATAACTTCCTATCGCATAAAGCGAAGTTCCTTCAATTTCCTTGTTAAGCAAATCGAAAAGTCCGTTGTCGCTTTTGTATTCCTGACCATTAAGTTTTAAAGTAAGCCCTGCATTTAAATAAGCGTAATTCCAAATTCGCTTTTCAACAAATTCCATGTTGAAATTGTATTTTCCAAAAATCGCTTCATCAGGAACAAATTCAAAATAAGTTCCGTCCGGCTGCTTTTGCTTTAAATTTCCAGAACGCTGGCTTACAAGTTTTCCTTGCTCAAAAATAGCTTCCGCGCATTGACCTGCACGAACAGAAACCACACGGAAATAAGAAGAAAGCGCATTTACGGCTTTTGTTCCGACTCCGTTCATTCCAACTGAAAACTGAAAAACATCGTCATTGTATTTTGCGCCGGTATTAATTTCTGAAACGCATTCAACAACTTTTCCAAGCGGAATTCCACGTCCATAGTCGCGAACTTTTACACGGTTGTCTTTTACTTCGATTTCAATTTTTTTGCCAAAGCCCATGATAAATTCATCAATGGCATTATCAACAACTTCCTTTAGCAAAATATAAATTCCGTCATTCTGATTTGAACCGTCGCCCAAACGTCCAATGTACATTCCAGAACGCAAGCGGATATGCTCAAGCGCGTCAAGGTGAATAATTTTGTCATCGCCGTAGTCTTTGCTTTTTAAGGCAACTGGCTTTGTGGAAGCTTTTACAACGGAAACGTCAGGAGTTTTTGAAACAACGTTTGTTTCTTTTTTTATTTCTGATTTTTTTAATGCAGGAATTTTCTTTACGGGAACTTTTTCTTTTGCAGCGGATTTTTTTACTGCTGTTGTTTTTTTTGCAGTCTTTGTTTCAGTTTTTGCCGCTGTCTTTGAAGTTTTTTGTTTTGGCTCAGGCTTAGATGCCTTTGAAATTTTTGCAGATGTTTTTTTTACTGCCGAAGTTTTTTTTTCAGTTTTTCCACCCATAACGCTCTATTTTAATGTATAAAATAAAATTCTTCAATGTAAGAAAAAATTCAGTTGGATTTTTATTTTTTTAAGCTTGTCATAAGCTTTTCAAAGTGATTTCTAAATTTTTCGATTTTCATAAGTTTTGGAGGCGGCCCGTAAACAGAACAAATGGAAGCAAAAAGAATTCCAAGATTTTTCTGCATTTCATCTTCACTAATTTTTTTGTATCCAGAACTGACAAAAACCGCCATGCCCATTAAAGAGCAAGATGCCATTTTGTGAATTGCAAGCGCAGTTTCTTTTTTATAGCCATATTTATTTTCAAGTATGTCAAGAATTATAGGCATTCTAAGATTGTCAACTTGCCTTCCGATTTTTCCGTCCACAATATAAATCTGCCTAAAAACAAAAGGATCTGCCTGAACAAATTTAAGAAACGAAAGTCCAAACGAACGGTAAACAAATTCATCGGGCTCTTCTTTACCTTCATTAGATACAGAACTGAAAATCTCATTAAGCTGACCGACAACTTTTTTTACAATGTCGTTTTTAAGCTCGTCCATATTCTTGTATTCAAAATAAATCGGCTGTGTTGAACATCCAAGTTTAAAAGCAACACGGCGAGATGTAACAGCATCGAATCCTTCTGCCCTAAAAATTTCCAGGGCAGCATCAACTATCATGTTTTTGGTAATTCTTTTTGTTGCCGACATAATTTTTCTCTTTATAAAAAGTTAAACTTCAATTTGAATTCTTGTTCCAGACGAAGAAGATTTCTGCGCATAGATTGAATTCAAAGAACGGTACGGATTTCTAAATTCTGAAATTTGCTTTTTAAGCTGAACCATTCTAACTTTTAAAAGCGAACGGTTTTTTTCATTCTGCGCAAGAACCTGGCTTTGAAGTTTGGACAAATCATCTTGAATCTGTGAAACCGGCAAAGCTTCCTTTGGATTATAAAAAGCCGCTCCAGATTTATTGTAAAGTTCCTGCATCGGAACAATCACTTTTTGCAACGAACCGATTCCCTGAACAATCTGCGCTTCAAGCTCACTGTGCGCAATCAAGGAATCAGAATCTTCTTCTGAAATTTTATTTTCCTGAGCTTCCAGAACTTTTAAATATTCCTGGAACTTTTTTCTTTGCTGCTCAAGAAGCATTTTGAATTTTTTAAGAATCGCAACACGCTCGTCAAGTTCTTCTTTACTAATTTTTTGTTCCATAAAATTTCTCCGCATCAAAAATAATTCAGCAAATTCAAAGCAAACTTGCAGCTAAAATTATCCTGTTATGTTAAGCGACGGCGCAGTTCCCGGAATTTTTGTCTGGGCATTTGCAGTGCTGTTTGAAGCCGAAATCCAGGAATCCTGAAGCTGGGAAAGCATATCACGCACAAACGAAAGTTTTTTCTTGTCATGGCTTATTGTGCAATCCAAGATTTGCTTGTTAAAAAAAACGTAAAGCGACATAAGATTTTTTGCAATTTCACCGCCCTGCTCCATATTAAGGCTCACTTCAAGTTCCGTGATTATGTCCATAACTTTTTGCAGATAGTTTCCAAAATTTTCAATGCTGCCTGGTGCAATTTTTCCGTCTTCAGAAATCAGGGCTATCGCTTTTTCCAAATTTGAAACAGCACCGTCGTAAAGCATTACAACAAGTTTTCCTTGGCTGGCAGTTTTTACTCCGATTTCACGGTAAGCACTGAACCCGCCATAAGGATTGCTTCCATACGCCATTTTTTCCTCCCACAGCTTTGCTTCTGCTTTGCAAAAACAAGACTGCTACTTTCGATTATCGGAATTTTAGAAAACGACTTTAGCAAAACGGCGCGCATTTTATAGAAGACAAAATATTGAACATAGGCTTGAATTTCATTAAAATATCCGATTATGAAAACTTCACAAATTCCATTCAGGACACTTCGCGATTCTCCGTCAGAAGCAATTATTTCTAGCCATCAGCTTATGATGCGCGCCGACTTAATCAGAAAACTCGGAAACGGACTTTACACATATATGCCGCTCGGTTTAAGAGCATACAGAAAACTTGAAAAAATCATCAAGGAAGAAATTGAAGCTTCGGGCGCAATGGAATTTAAGCCGACTGTAATTGTTCCCGGAGACATTTGGAAAGAAAGCGGAAGATGGGAAACTATGGGACCACAAATGCTCAAAGCGCAGAACCGCCAGCAGCAGGACATGGTTGTAAGCCCGACGGCTGAAGAGGCATACACAGCAATTATGCGCCAGGGTCTTACAAGCTACAAGCAGCTTCCAATCAACTGCTATCAGATAAACACAAAATACAGAGATGAAATCCGTCCTAGATACGGAGTTATGCGCGGCCGTGAATTCAATATGATGGACGGCTATACTCTCAATGCTGACGATGAATCCCTTGACCAGTCATATCAGGCTTACGCAAAAGCATACCTTAGAATTTTCAAAAGGCTTGGACTGGATGTAATAACTGTAAAAGCTGACACCGGCGCAATGGGCGGAAGCGGCTCTGAAGAATTCATGGTTGAAAGTGAAATCGGAGACGACACGCTTATTTTGTGCAAATGCGGATATGCGGCGAATGTTGAAAAAGCTTCATGCGCAAAAGACGTTCCAGTTGATATAGACGGAAATCCTGTAAAGACAACAGAAAAAAGCTATGAGCCAATCAGTACTCCAAACGTTGGAACAATTGACGACTTGGAAAAATATTTAAAATGCTCAAAGCATCAGCTTTTAAAAACTTTGATTTACAAAGCCACAAACGTCTGCCTTGATCTTAGGGAGCTTGACTGCTGCAAAAATTTAAAGACAGTTACAGAAGGAAACATAAAATTTTATCCAGAAGTCTTTGTTGCTGTCTGCATAAGAGGCGATCTTGATATAAACGAAGCAAAGCTTGCAGGATTCTTAAAAGCGTCGGAAGTAGAACTTGCAACCGCCGAAGAAGACACAAAAATCACAGGCGCGCCAGTCGGATTCGCAGGTCCTATAAACCTTTCAAACGTGCCTATAATCGCGGACAATTCTGTGCTTGATATGCATGACTTCCTTGTGGGAGCAAACAAAGCCGACACTCATTTTGTTCACGTTGAATACGGCAGAGATTTCTCAGCATGGAAAACAGCCGACCTTAGAACTGCAAAAGCCGGAGACATCTGTCCTGTCTGCGGAAAACCGTTCTACACAACAAAAGGAAACGAGCTTGGACACATTTTCAAGCTTGGAAAAAAATACACAGAGTCAATGAACGTAACTTACCTTGACAAAAACGGAAAGTCCGCTGTTCCGACAATGGGCTGCTACGGAATCGGAGTTGACCGCGTGCTTGCTTCAATTATTGAATCCTTCCATGACGACCGCGGAATTATCTGGCCGATGTCAACTGCGCCTTATCAAGTTGCAATTGTTCCAATAAAATACAGCGGAGCAATGAAAGAAGCGGCAGACAAAATTTATGACGAGCTTTTAAAAGCTGGTGTTGAAGTTTTGCTTGACGATCGCGATGAACGTCCTGGTGTAAAATTCAACGACATGGATTTAATCGGCTTCCCGGTAAGAATTACAGTTGGAGACAAAAATCTTCCAAACGTAGAAATAAAAATGAGATCAAGCGAACAGGCAGAACTTGTTCCGCTTGAAAACGCCGCTGCAAAAGTTAGTGAAATTGTAAAGGCTGAATTCGACAAATTGAATTCATAAAAACTGATACAAAGGAAAAAACATTGAAAAGAATAATTCTGGCTTTGACATTTATTTTTATTGCATCATTCTCTGCATTTTCTCTTCCGGGAGCAAAGCAATATATTCCCGACACTTCCGGTGAATACGTTTACTACAGAGACAGAAGCTTTAAAAATGAAGCCATAGTCGGATTTCTTTTTTACAATGAAAGCACTTACGCCGCACGCTTTTATTCTCCTGCTGATGAAAAAAACAGCACGCCGGAAAAGGACATAACAATTTATGTTTCTGTAAATCCTGAATCAAAAGCCGGAATGGAATTTACAGGTGAAAAAATTCAGGGAGCAACTTCCGAGCAAGACACAGAAATCATAAACTACCTGCACGATTTGTTTTACGAATTCACTTCGCGCAGGCAAAAAGAAAATCTTGATTCATGCAAAAAAATCAATAGCCAGCAGGATTTTCATCAGTTCGGCGGAAACGTAAGCATTCTGTTCAATCCTTATGTTCCGATTTTCAACATTGAAGAAATAAAAGAAGCTAACGGACAGAGCATTTTTTCAATGGAAACAGCCGGCCATCTTGTGTCTTCAACTGACGAAAGCTTTTCACTCTTCAAAGGAATTGAAGGACTTCCAAAAGACAAAAAACGCAGCTTTAAGAAAACAAAATCGCAAGAAATTGCGGCAGAGTTCGGCTCGCAAAAAATCACGCTGGACTCAATGTGGAAGCAGTCAATGGAAAACTTGTGGATTCTTGAGGATTTTGCAATTCTTTCAATGACAACAATGACAGTTCCAGAAGAACAAAAAAATCATGCGATGGACACACTTTTGCGCCGCCTTTGCCAAAGCACAGACTTGTCGTATTCAATTGCGCCGCAAAGAAAAATAACTGTAAACGAAAATAAAATTTCTGTGATGAATGTTTTTTATCAGCCTGAATCAGAAAATGTAACCCGCGATTTTAAAATCATCACACAGAATAAAAACAATAGCACAATTTCGCTTCTTACGCTTACAATATTCGACAGCGTCTATCAAAAAAACAGAAGCTATTTTACAAAAATTTTGGAAAGCTACAAAGTTTCCGAGTAGAAGCTAAAAGCTGTTGCGGTTCAGCGGAGTGCCAATCCAAACGCCTTCGCTGCCAAGGTACTCTTTCTTTTCGCCGTCCACCAAAAACTGAACATTTTCAACAGTAGGAAACGCGGTCGCAGTAAACACAATCTGCTGAAGCTGTCCGCGCAAACCTTCAATTCCGTACTGGTTGAATTCAAAGTCGCCGCTAAAATTCAAAGTGGCAGTTCCATTTTTTACAGAAGCGCCGATAAGTTTTGTGTTTTCAGAAACGAGCGAACGACAGCCGGAATTTTCTTCAGAAGCGACAGGACCTTTTATCAAAGCGTTTATTGCATCCATGAGCGGACTGTCGGACTTTTTCATTTCGCGGGTGATTTCTTTTCTTGAAACTGAACCATCGCTGTTTATTGTCATAAAATAAAGTTTTAGCTTCATGCTGGAAGTTTTTGGTTCTGTCTTTACAGAAACTTCTTTTCTTATTGTTGTTTCTTTTTCCTCAGACTTCTGCGCGGATTCTTTCTTTTCTGTTTTGGAATTTACTTTTTCTTCAACTGCGGCTTCCTGCTGTTTTTTTGCAGCGTCATTTTGCGCCTTTATGTTTTCGTATATATTTTCTTGAGCCGCTGACTGCGCATTTTCCTCTTCAACATGAGAGCCAACGCCGTTCAAGTCAATTTCAATAGTTTCAATAGGTGCAACTTCATTTTTGTCAGCAATAGAAGAACTTTTTGCTTCCGCCTTTTCTACAAATTCAGGAGTCTTTAAGCCGGTCTTACTGAAAAATCCAGTCGCCTTTAAGTTGCTTGCAATTTTATCTTGATTTATAAGGAAAATTATAAGAATGAGCAGAGCAGCCAAAAGCCAAAGCGCAAGCCCTATTCCCGTTCTCTTTTTCTTTGTATTCTTTTCCGCCATAGGCATGAGTATAAACCAGACAAGTTAAATTTTCAATAATGGCAGGTTCTTTTGACACACGGATTTGAAAAGCCTAACGGCTTTTTGTATATTAAAAATTGCCAATTCCCACACGCTTGAGTCTCTGTCATTACTCGAATTGATTCCTCTGTCATCTTCGGGCTTGACCCGAAGATCTATTGCAAGAGATTGTCGCGTCAAGCGCGACAATGACAATGAAAATTCAAATCCAACAACGACAAATTGGTTTGTGTCATTCTTCAGCTTGACTATTGAAAGTTATTCTATTTTCATTATAATAGAAAACAATAGCAATGGGGCTGTGTACACTTGGTGCGCAGTCCCTTTTTTTTCAGCAGATATAGGCGGAACAAAATGGAAGACACAAAATCAGAAAAGCTAAGCACAGTTTTTGACGGGCTTATTCAAGACTACGAATCATTGCACAGCTCGCTCAATGAAATATACAACGAGTCGCAAAACATAAGAATTCTTTCGTTTAACTCTTCAATTGAAGCGGCAAGAGCCGGAACAGTCGGAAAAGGATTCCGCGTAATTGCAAACGAAATTAAAAACATATCCGAAAAAAACGACACGCAAAATCAGACATGCCAAAAAGTCGTTGACCAGATTGAAATAAAAATGCACAAGTTGATTGGAATAAGAACTGCGGAAATGGCGTTCGACACAATCGACAAAGTCGACCGAAACCTTTTTGAGCGTTACTGCGATGTTCAAGCCTGGGCAACATTCGGAAAAATAATCGACTGCCTTGCAAATCCCACTGAAGAAAAAAGAATTTCAGCAGAACACACAATAGAAAGTCTTGTAAGAATTTATGAAGTTTACCATGATATTCTTCTTACGGACACAAGCGGAATTGTTGTATGCGTAGGTGTAAATAAAAATTTACGCGGACGTTCAATGCAGAACACAAAATGGTTCAAGGAAACATCTGAATCACAAAGTACAACTTATTCAGATATGTATTACTCTGAATCGGTAAAAGACTGGACAGTTTCGTACAGTTGTCCTGTGCGCGCCCAAGACGGAACAATTGTCGGAATAATTTCAACAAGGTTCAACTGGAAATTCATACTGAACATAATTTCAAGCGCGAAAGTTTCCCATTCAGGCGAAATATTCATAATAAATAGTGACGGACTTGTAATAGCTTCAAAAAACAAGGATGAAATTTTAAAACGGCGGCTTACAGACTGGGAAGCATTTGAGCATATTTCGCAAGGACAAAAAATGGGATTCTATACAAACAAAACCAGCAGAGCGCTTGAAGTTTTTGGATATTCAAAAACGCCCGGCTACAATTCCTACAAAGGCAAAGAATGGTCAGTTGTGATAAAAGAAAATTATTAATGTCATTCATTAGATTGCCGATCGGCTCAAGCCCAACAATGACAATACATTTTCCTGCCATTCCAGACTTTAAGTTCTGCCATTCCCGATTTGAACTTTTGTCATTCCCGCACTTGATGCGGGAATCTATATTTATGACAATGTTTTAAAGGGCGATTTTCCAGTTCACGGAAACTGGCGTTACAGAAAAACGCACGCTTCCTTTTTTGAATGCAGTTTCTTTTTTTTCTGAATGCGAGGCAATCAGCTCATGCACAAGCGGAACTCCAATTCCGCAGACAGTGCCCAAAGCCGCGCCAAAAATTGTGTCAGTAAGAAAGTGGTTTCCGCTTGCAATTCTTAGCCCCGCCGTTCCAATAGCAACTGAGTAAGATGCCGCAATTACAGGAATTTTCCATTTTGATTCAGGAAAATAACGGCAAAATGTATACGAAAGAAATCCTGCGCCCAAAAAAGAATCCGTTGTGTGTCCGCTTGGACTTGAAAACTCAAAGTCATAGTCGTCAAGTTTGTCTTTCGGGTAGCCATCATAATACATATAAGGGCGGACTCTTCTTATTCCCATCTTCAAAAAATTTTTCGCACCATAATCAAAAAGATAAGCTTCAACATACATCGTAGTCAGCGTAAGAATATCTTCCGTGGAAAGAAAATCATTAAAAAATCCAGCACCATAAACTGCAAACGGAAGAGCAAGGCTCACGGTGCAAGTTGCAGTTCCAAGGTTGTCTAGAGTACGGTTGTATTTTTGGGAAAGTTTTCTGTCTATGAAATTTACTGAATCCAAATCATAGCTTCGTTCTGTATACTCAGGAAAGTCCAGAGTTTTTTCAGCAATAACCGCAGAAGTTGTAAAAGCAATTCCGGCTCCAAGAATAATTCCGTCCGCAACAGGATTTAGTTTAAACGGAGATTTTTCTGTTTGTGCAAAAAGTTCCGCGGAAAGCAGCTGAAAAAGAAGAGAAATTAAAAACAAATACCTTTTCATTTTATTTTTTAAGCTCGTACATTATTACAGAAGCCGCCTGCGCAACATTCAAACTGTCAACTTTAGGACCGGCTTCTCCCATTCCGGCAAAAGGAATTATTACAAGTGAATCGCAGTTCTGGGCAACTTCTTCACTGATTCCGTTTTCTTCGTTTCCAAGCACAACCAACGCCGGTTTTTCCTGGCAAAGCGATTTCATTTCTGAAACTTTTTTCTGCGCCTTTAGTGAAGTTCCAAAACGAGCCATTTTTCCTTTCATGTCTTTGAGCAAAAACGGAATTGACCTTACAGAATAAATGTTTACAAATTCCATTCCGCCTTCTGCAACCCGGTAGCTGCTGGTTGTGATTGAAGACTGGGATTCGTCCAATGGAATTACAATATTTTTTATGCCGAAAAACGCCGCGCTTCTTACAATTGCGCCAAGATTATTTGCATTTCCAACACGGTCAAGAATCACAGCATCTTCTTTTTGTTCAACCCAGCGCGCTGTAATCTCTGTATTAAGCGGAAGAATTACAGGAGTGTCAATCATCGCAACAACGCCCTGATGGTGAACACTTCCGCAAAGCTTTTCAAGCTCAACAGAATCTGCGACTTTATTGTAAGGACGTTTTGAAGCAGCCATTTTCTTGCAAAGTCCGCCAAACAAAGGAGCTTTTTTCTTCCATAAAATATAAGCGGCGGATTTTCTGGCTGTTGATTTTTTCCAATGTTTTTACAGCTGCAAAACCGCAAACTGCAAGTTCATTTCTTTGAGTGTTTTTCATAGCAAAAATATATCCATAAGAAAATAAAAAGTCAATTCTGTTTTAAGGTTGAAAAACTATTCTTCAAATTTTGAAATCTTTGACTTTCTGGAGCCGACAGCATAAACACTTCCAAGAACAGCGCATGAAAGGACAACCGCGCAAATAACTTCAAAAAATCCGTTTGTAATCATCGTTGTTGCAATAATCGCGGCAAACGCCTTGAAGCCTGAAATATTTTCTGTGCTGATTCCGATTTTTTCAATTGCGCCAAGAACAAGCGGAAGAAAAATGTTTCCGTAGAAAATAAAAATCGCGCCCATAACAAGAACTGTATGAATAAAAGTTCCAAGTGCAGCAGCAACAGCACCGCTTATAATTTTTGGCATACGCGGAATAAAATTGAGCAAAGTAAAAATTCCCCAGACAGCAACAGGAAAAAGAAGCCTCGGCAAAACAGAAACAAGCGGATTCATAAAAAACGGACTCGCGGCGGCTCCAGTCATAAGATTTTTTACAAGGCTAGAAACACCGAAGATAAATCCAGTTGCAAGCCCCGGAACAAGCCCAGCCAAAAGAGTTGCAAGAATTACAGGAATGTGCATTAAAGTTATTTGAATTGCGCTTCCAAGCTGAATGTATCCAAGCGGCGTAAAACTCAAAATAATGCTAAGCGCAGAAAAAACGCCAGCCATAGCAATTTTGTAGTTCATGGAATTATTTTCGTTTTTCATTTATTACCTCAATTTTTTAAAATATTATCAAAAGAAATTTTTTTGCAAAGAGCAGAAGCAAAAGGTCGTCCAACAAGAACTTCTGAAGCTCCGTAGCTTTGGGCTTTAAACACATCGCTCCAGGAACGTATTCCGCCGTCAACCCAAAGCTCCGCGCAGTTTGACTTTAGCATTTTAAAGTTTACACAAAGGAATTCTGCGGAACTGCCCTCACGTGTTTCAATGCGTCCGCCGTGATTTGAAACAAAAGCAACATCCGGCTTTACTTCTTTAACAAGCTCTAAATCTTCATCTGTAAAAATTCCTTTTATTACAAATGGAATTCCTTTTTTTGAAAAATATTTTTTCAGTTCAATCAGTAAAGACGAATCTTTTTTTTCAAGATAAACTTTGTTCCGCATCGTTGCAATATTGTATGCGTCAATGTCGATTCCGCAATATTCAGAAATATTTTGCGCCCACTCAAAACGCTCAAGAATTTTTTTGTTGCTGTAAGGCTTTATAAAAACCGCCGCTTTTTTTCCTGCTGACTGAACGGCTTCAATTCCCCACTTTAACTTTGTGTCTGGAACGCCATCGCCAATGCTAAGCTTTGTTCCAAACTTTGAACATTCATTTATCAAGTCAAAGTAAAATTGCTTTTCGTCAGAGTAGCCTACATTTTCAACCGCGCCAGTCATAGGAGCAAGTCGGATTTCTTTTTTGCCAAAGTCAAACGGACCGAAATCTATTTTCTTCCAAGTGGCACAGTTCAAAATGAAATTTTTATTTACATTTACACCGCCCATTCCGGGAAGCTCGCCAGCGCAGCCAAATCCAAGGCATTCAGCGCAGAACCGGCATTTAAAATTAGTCTCCAAGGCAAATACCCAAGTCTCTGGCAGTTTTTAGCATAGGATGATCAAGAGGAATATTTTTTACTTTTCCAGCAACACAGTCAAGCGGAACTGGCTTTATCTTTCCATTCTGAACCGCAACAAGATTTCCGAATTTTTCCTGAGCAAGAAAATCAGCGGCGGCAGCTCCAATCTGTGTGGAAAGAAGGCGGTCATAAGGAGATGGTGTTCCTCCGCGCTGCAAGTAGCCAACAACAGTCGCACGGCATTCAAAGCCAGTTGCTTCTTCAAGTTCTTTTGCAACTCTTGCGCCTATAGAACATTGCATTGCCGCCCTCGCCTTTTTAAAAGCTTTTTTGTCAAGCAAAGATTCTTCTTTTGACTTTGCGCCTTCTGCAACAACAACAATCGAAAAATTCTTTCCAGAAGCTTTGCGTTCCTTTATTTTTTTTGCAACGCTGTTTATATCATAAGGAATTTCTGGAATCAAAATAGCATCTCCGCCGCCAGCAATTCCTGAATAAAGTCCAAGCCATCCAGCTTTGTGTCCCATGATTTCAACAATCATAACTCTGCCATGGCTGCAGGCTGTAGTGTGGATTCTGTCAATCGCATCAGTCGCAACATCCAAAGCTGTATAAAATCCGAATGTTACATCAGAGCCTTCAATATCGTTGTCAATTGTCTTTGGAAGTCCAATTACATTCAATCCAGACTGAAACAAAAGGCTTGCAGTTGTGTTCGTTCCGTTTCCGCCGATACAAACAAGAGCATCAAGATTCCATTTTTTGTAGTTTTCTTTTATGGCTTCAACTGGCAAAAGACCGGTCGCTTCATTCACAACAGGATTTTTAAAAGGCTTTTCCCTTGAAGTTCCAAGAATTGTTCCGCCTTGAGCTATAAGACCAGAAAGCTCATTTTCAGAAAGAACCTTCATGTCTCCGTTTATAAGCCCGCGGTAGCCGTTGAAAATTCCCACAGCTTCCATATTATACTTATTTTTTGCGGCACGGCACAAAGCCCTTATTGCAGCATTAAGTCCAGGAGCATCTCCGCCACTTGTAAGAATTCCGAATCTTTTTACCTTGCATTCCATAAACTGAATTATATATCAATTATTGCATTTAGAAAAGACAAACCCATAGCGCAAAAAGTTAAAAAAAGGTTAAAAGAAAATTTGCTACAAACTGATGTTTCCAACTATAGTTTCATCGCTGCTGGAAGAATATTCAAGCTCATTTTCAATTGTTTTTTCCTGCTGCTTTTTCTGGGTTTGCGAAGAACGTTTCTTTGGGCAGACAAAAAATCCAAAAAGGCTTCCGCAGATTCCAGACGCAAGCTGAATAAAAACGGGAATGCTTTCCTGCATAAATGGCATAAATCCTGAAACTTTTTTTCCGCTGAAAAGAGAGAACGCAAGATAAAGGGCAAAAATAAAAACCCATGAAACCGGAAGCTGCTTTTTTATAAACACAGAAAGAACCGAAAGAATTATCATCATAAAGACAATTCCGCCACATCCAGAAATTCCAAATGTTGAAACGCAAGCCGTCAAAACTCCGCCCACAAGGGAAGTTATAAAAATCATAAGGGCAAGCATAACCGAGCCGTAACGTTCTTCCAATACAGGGCCGAGCAAAAGAATAAATCCAGTATTCAAAAAGAAAGAAGTTGAATTTGTGCCGCCTAACGGATAAATAACAAGCTTTACATAATCCAACGCCGATTTAAAGTCGAACGCAGGAACAGATTTTGCTCCATGGCATTCAAAAATTTTTTCGGAAACATTGAGCTTTAAAATCAAATCAGCAACAAAAACCGCCGCTGAAACAACAGAAAAAACAAGCACAACAGGAGAATCAAAAACAACTTTCAAAGAATTTTTCTTAGCCATATTTTAAATATTTCGGCAGATTTCCGCGGAAATTTCAGCGTAAAAACATTGCGGTTTACCAGGTGAAAAAACTAAACTATATTTTTCATTCGATATATGTTATATTTGATTTAATGAAAGAAAAAGTTATAACAAAAGAAATTCAGCAAGAACTAGAAGAAATAACGAAATCAATTTTAAGTGTAGTTTCTGTAAAAGAAATATTTCTTTTTGGTTCTTATGCAAATGGAACTCCTTCAGAAAACAGCGACTTTGATATTTATGTTGTAATTCCAGACAACACAATGCGGCCTTTAGATGCAATGACCAAAATAAACATAGCGGTAAGCAAAAACCAAAAACGACCAGTAGACATTCTAGTAGGCAGCCAAAGTGATTTTAAAAAACGAAGTTCATTGCCATATATTGAAAAAGAAGTTTTCAACAAGGGAATTAAAATATATGCCTAATGAAATATACGGAACTGCCAAAGAATGGATTGAATATGCAAACAAAGATATATCATCCGCAAAATATCTTTGCTCAATGCATCCAAAGCCTTTAGAAATCATTTGCTATCACTGCCAGCAATGTGCCGAAAAAGCATTAAAAGCATTTTTAATAAAAAATAACCACGAAGTAAAAAGAACCCATGACTTAATGCTTTTACAAAACGATTGTAAAAATATTTCGAATTATTTTGACTCCTTAACGCTTGAATGCGCTGTATTAAAAAACTACTCTGTTACATCTCGCTACCCATACCCTTTGGAAATATCAGAAATTGACACCGAAAATGCCATAAAATACGCAGAAACAATTCTTGAATTTATAAAAAAATCTATATGAACTTGCGCTTAAAACCATTCGACATTGTGTTTGTCTTGATTTTTTTAATTGTGATTTTTCTTTCGTTTTTCAATTTGTTCAGCAAAAAAAATGAAAAGGCGGCGGAACTTTTTGTGCAGACTCCAAGCGAAAAATTTATCTACAGCCTTTCAAAAGATGGAATTTATAAATTCAAAGGACTTCTTGGAGAAAGCTCAATTCAAGTTGAAAGCGGAAAAGCAAAATTCATAGATTCACCTTGCGAAAATAAAAACTGCATTCAAAGCGGAGAAATAAGCACGCACGGACAATGGGCCGCCTGTCTGCCAAACGGAATATTCATTAATATAGAAGGAAAAAGCAAAGAAAGCGGTTTTGACGCAGTTTCAAATTAAATCCGCCAGCAATATTTTTGACAATATTTTCTGTCAATCTCTTGATAAATTATTTGATTTTTTATATAGTTTAAAGAACGAAACGAAGGCGTTTTGTAAAATACAGGCTAAGTGTCTGTTTTTTGCAAAGCGCCTTTTTTTTATGCAAGGGGTTACTATGACTGAAAAAAACAGAACTTTGTATGATCCGTCATTTGAGCATGACGCTTGCGGAATCGGGGCGGTTGTAAACATTGACGGTACGGCGACTCACAAAATCGTGGACAACGCGCTTTGCATAGTTGAAAAGCTGGAGCACCGCGCGGGAAAAGATGCGACCGGCGAGACCGGCGACGGCGTTGGAATTCTTGTTCAGATTTCGCATCAGTTTTTTAAGCAGGCGGCAAAGCAGGAGGGAATCGAGCTGAAGGAAGCGCGCGACTACGGCGTCGGAATGTTCTTCTTTCCGCAGGACAAATACATCCGCTCGCAGGCGATGAAAATGCTTGAAGTCCTTGCAAAAAAGGAGAACCTCAAATTTCTCGGCTGGAGAAAAGTTCCTGTAAATCCCGATGTTCTTGGTCAGCGCGCAAGAGACTGTATGCCTTGCATAATGCAGTGCTTTATCGAGCGTCCGGAAAACATCAGCCGCGGAATTGACTTTGACCGCAAGCTTTACATTCTGCGCCGTCAGTTTGAGCATTCGCACCTGAACACATACATCGCTTCGCTTTCAAGCCGCACGATTGTCTACAAGGGAATGTTCCTTGTTCAGCAGCTCAGGACTTTCTACAAAGACCTTCAGTCCGAGGACTACACTTCCTCCCTTGCGCTTGTCCACTCAAGATTCAGCACGAACACACAGCCGAGCTGGCAGAGGGCGCATCCGAACAGATTCATCGCGCACAACGGAGAAATCAACACAATACGCGGAAACGTTGACAGAATGCTGGCAAGAGAAGAAACTCTTGATTCCCCGGTTTTCAAGGACGAGGAGCTGCGTGAGATTCTTCCGGCGGTGGACGCGACCGGCTCTGACTCCGCAATGCTCGACAACACTCTGGAATTCCTTGTGATGAACGGAATGCCTCTTCCGCTTGCCGTCATGGTCTGCATTCCTGAGCCATGGAAAAACGACGGGACAATGAGCCAGCAGAAGCGCGACTTCTACCATTACTGGGCAACGATGATGGAGCCTTGGGACGGACCTGCCGCAATTCTTTTCAGCGACGGAGATTTTGTCGGGGCAACTCTTGACAGAAACGGACTCCGCCCAAGCCGCTACTACATCACAAAAGACAATATGCTCATTCTTTCTTCAGAAGTGGGAGTTCTTGACATTCCGGAAGAAAACATCGTGAAAAAATCTCGCCTTCAGCCCGGAAAAATCCTTCTTGTTGACACAGTCCAGAAGCGTCTTATTTCCGATGAGGAAGCAAAAAAGCAGTACATAAATCTTTATCCTTACGGCGAATGGCTCAACCTGAATCTTCTGAAGCTGAAGGATCTTGTGATTCCGAACAAGAAAATTCCGGTCTACACGCAGGAAGAGCGCGACATAATGTACCGTGCGTTCGGCTGGAACTACGAAGATGTGAACGAGATGATTCTTCCGATGGCGCAGAACGGAGTTGAACCGACCGGAGCGATGGGAATAGACACGCCACTTGCGGTTATGAGCGACAAGCATCCGCCGCTTTACAACTACTTCAAGCAGCTGTTCGCTCAGGTTACAAATCCGCCGATTGATTCCCTGCGTGAAAAAATCGTCACAGACACGACAGTTTATGTGGGAACAGACGGAAATCTCCTTGAGCCTAAAAGCGCGAACTGCACGGTTCTTGAGATAAACAATCCGATTCTGACCGGCGTCGATATGCTCAAGCTTAAAAACCTGAACCGCCCCGGACTGAAAACCGCAGTTGTTTCGCTCTTGTATTATAAGAACACTTCGCTTAAAGAGGCGCTGGACAATATTTTTGTCGCAATCGAGCGTGAATATCACAACGGAAGCAACATAATCATTTTGAGCGACCGCGGAGTTGACGAAAACCACGTTGCCGTTCCAAGCCTTCTTGCTGTAAGCGGAGTCGAGCAGTATTTGATCCGCACAAAAAAGCGCACGGCAATCTCAATTATCCTTGAATCTGCGGAAGTCAGAAACGTCCATCAGGCTGCGATGTGCTTGGGCTACGGAGCGCGCGCGGTTAACCCTTATCTTGCGCATGAATGTATCGCCGAGCTTATTGACCAGAAGCTTTTGGACAAGGATTACCACACCGCAATCGACGACTACAACAAGGGAATCATAAACGGAATTGTAAAAATCGCCGCAAAGATGGGAATCTCGACAATCCAGTCCTATCAGTCCGCGCAGATTTTCGAGGCAATCGGAATCAGCAAGGACGTAATCGACGAATATTTTACAAACACAGTCAGCCGCGTCGGTGGAATCGGACTTAAAGAAATTGACGAGGACGTGAACTTCCATCACAACAAGGCATTTGATCCGCTCGGACTTGCCGTGAACACCCACCTTGATTCGGTCGGAAACCACAAGCTGCGCCGAGGTCCTACCTGCGAGGATCACCTTTATTCACCTGAAACGATTATCGCATTGCAGGAAGCCACCCGCACAGGAACCTACGAAAGATTCAAGGAATACACGGCACTGGTTGACGACAATTCTCATCCCCACACTTTGCGCGCGATGCTCAAATTCAGTTTCCCGGAAGGAAAAGAAATCAGCATAGATGAAGTTGAGCCGGTTTCTGAAATTGTAAAACGGTTCAAGACTGGCGCGATGAGCTACGGTTCAATTTCCGAGGAAGCGCACCGCTGCATGGCTTTGGCGATGAACCATCTGCACGGAAAATCAAATTCCGGCGAGGGCGGTGAGAAACCTGAGCGTCTTGGAACTGAGGCGAATTCCGCAATCAAACAGGTTGCGTCTGGACGTTTTGGCGTTACGGAAGAATATCTGCTGAGCGCAAAGGAAATTCAGATTAAAATGGCGCAGGGAGCAAAGCCCGGAGAAGGCGGACATCTTCCTGGAAAAAAAGTTTATCCTTGGATTGCGCAGACCCGTTATGCAACTCCTGGTGTTTCTTTGATTTCGCCGCCGCCGCACCACGATATTTATTCAATTGAAGATTTGGCGCAGCTGATTTACGACCTGAAGAACGCGAACCGTGCTGCCAGAATTTCCGTCAAGCTTGTTTCTGAGGCGGGCGTCGGAACGATTGCGGCTGGTGTTGCAAAGGCCGGCGCACAGGTAATTCTGATTTCCGGACACGACGGAGGAACCGGAGCGGCTCCTATTTCTTCAATTCACCATGCGGGGCTTCCGTGGGAATTAGGGCTCGCGGAAACTCACCAGACGTTGATTCAGAACGGACTCCGTTCGCGCGTTGTGATTGAGACGGACGGCAAACTTATGAGCGGCCGCGACGTTGCAATTGCCTGTCTTTTGGGCGCGGAGGAATTCGGATTTGCCACAGCTCCTCTGATTACGATGGGCTGCGCGATGATGCGCGTGTGCAATCTTGACACTTGTCCTTTCGGCGTGGCGACCCAGAACAGCGAGCTTAGAAAACGCTTCACCGGAAAACCTGAATACGTCGAGAATTTCATGAAGTTCATTGCACAAGAGCTGCGCGAAATCATGGCAAAATTCGGCTTCCACAGCATTGACGAGATGTGCGGACACACGGAGCTTCTTGCTCTCAAGGAAAAAAGTGCGTTCCCTAGGGCAAACCTTGTGGACATGAGCAGAATCATCGGATGGAAAACTCCGGAAGACGCGAAGACACACTTTGAGCCAGCGGACATTTTCGACTTCCAGCTTGAAAAAACCGTAGACGAGTCAAAGCTTTTAAAGGCATTTGAAAAGTCAAAGAAAGCAAGGAAAGGTGTTTTTGAGCTTTCAGTTTCCTCAACGGACAGAACCGTGGGAACAATACTCGGCTCGGAAATCCAGAAGAATTTCGGCTCATCGCTTGAGGAAGACAGCTACGTTGTAAACTGCATGGGAGGCGGCGGACAGTCATTCGGCGCGTTCATTCCGAAAGGCCTCACGCTGAACCTTACAGGAGACGCAAACGACTACCTCGGAAAAGGCTTGAGCGGCGGAAAAATCGTAGTCCACCCTTCAGCAAAAGCAGCTTACAAGGCCGAAGAAAACATCATCATCGGAAACGTTGCCTTGTACGGAGCGACAAGCGGAAGCGCGTTCATAAACGGAATTGCCGGCGAACGGTTCTGCGTAAGAAATTCCGGGGCGGTTGCGGTTGTAGAAGGCTGCGGCGACCACGGACTTGAATACATGACAGGCGGTACCGCAGTAATTCTGGGCGGAACAGGAAAGAACCTCTGCGCCGGAATGTCAGGCGGAACAGCTTATGTTCTGGACATGAACCACGATTTGTATTTGAGACTGAACAAGCAGCTTGTTTCAATGACAGAAGTTTCAGACAGCCACGACATTGAAATCATAAAGGACTTGATTCAGCGCCATGCAAAGGAGACCGGCTCGGAGCTTGCGAAGAAAATTCTCAAGGACTTCGACAACTACATCAGGCACTTCAAGAAAATCGTTCCTAATGATTATCAGAAGATGATGACGGAAATCGCAAAAGGCGAAGAGCGCGGTTTGAATCACGATGAGGCAGTTCTTGAAGCTTTTAAAAAGCTCACTGCATAGGAAAAAGTCAGGGGTACACTATGGGTAAAAACGACGGATTTATGATATACAAGCGCGTTGAGGATTCCTGGATTGAGCCATCTTCACGCATAAAGAATTTCAAGGAATTCCACAATTATCTTGACGACAAGGAACGGCGGGAACAGGCGGCAAGATGCATGAACTGCGGAGTTCCGATGTGCCAGAGCGCAATCAAGCTTGCAGGAATGGTGACGGGATGTCCGTTGCACAACTTTATTCCTGAATGGAACGACGCGCTTTACAAAGGCCAGTACGACATGGCGGCATGGCGGCTTCTGAAAACCTCAAGCTTCTCGGAATTCACAGGAAGAGTCTGCCCCGCGTTGTGCGAAAAAGCCTGCAACTGCGGAAACGGCGGCGACATAAATGAAGCCGTAACAATCCATGACAACGAGCTTTACATAATCGAGAAGGCATTCGAGTCAGGCTACATGAAACCGCAGATTCCGAAAGTCAGAAGTGACAAAAAAATCGCGGTAATCGGCTCAGGACCGGCCGGACTTGCTGTCGCGGATTTGCTGAACCGGCGCGGACACAATGTAACCGTCTACGAGAGGGATGACAGAATCGGCGGACTTCTGATGTACGGCATTCCGAACATGAAGCTGGACAAAAAAATTGTAGAGCGCAGAGTCGAGCTTATGAAGGCGGAAGGAGTCACGTTCATAACAAACGCCGATGTCGGACGCAATGTGGATGCCAAGCAGCTTCTTTCTGAATATGATGCGGTCGCCTTGTGCTGCGGAGCAAAGAAAGCGCGTCCTCTGTCTGCCCAGGGAAGCGAGGCGCAGGGAATAATGTTCGCCGTGGACTGGCTCAAGAGCGTTACAAAAAGCCTCTTGGACTCAGACTTTTCGGACAGGAATTTCTTTGATCCTAAAGGAAAGCACGTGGTGATTCTTGGCGGTGGCGACACGGGAAACGACTGCACAGGCTCAAGCATAAGGCTCGGAGCGGCAAGCGTAACCCAGCTTGAAATGATGCCTTGCCCTCCGACGGAACGCCAGCCAGACAATCCGTGGCCGCAGTGGCCAAAAGTCCTCAAAACAGACTACGGCGCACAGGAATCAATCGAAAAGTTCGGACATGACCCGCGCGTCTACAAAACGACAATCAAGGAAGTTTATCAGAAAGACGGAAAAGTCTGCGGAATAAAAACAGTTCAGGTTGAATTCAAGAACGTGGACGGAAAACGCACTCTCTGCGAAATCGAAGGAAGCGAAAAAGAACTTCCGGCCGACCTGATTCTGATTGCCGCGGGATTCCTCGGCTGCGAGGACTACACCGCAAACGTATTCGGCGCACCGCTTTCCGCAAGAAACACAGTCGCAACTTCCGGCGCAAACTCATACTTCACCGGAACGGACAAAGTCTTTACCGCAGGCGACATGCACAGAGGCCAGTCGCTTGTTGTCTGGGCAATTGCGGAAGGAAGAGAATGCGCAAGGGAGATAGATGAATACCTAATGGGATATTCAAATTTATAGCTCACATAAAAAATAAGCCGGACTAGCCTAAGCATTCGCCTTGTGCCAGTTCCGGCTTTTTTCCCAAAATTTCCCTGTAAATCTCCAAATCCTTGCTTGCGAACACGTTGAAAATTACTTTTTTTACAGTTGAGTTTTTGTTCTCATCGAGCCAGTTTTTCACGGTTTTTATGGCGATTTGTGCGGCGAGCTTCTGCGGAAATCTGAAAACACCTGTTGAAATGCAGCAGAACGCTACGCTTTCAAGTTCGTTTTGTGCGGCAAGGTTCAAGCAGCTTGTGTAGCACGAAGCGAGCTGGATTTTGTCGCGTTCGGTTACTGCGGCGCGGATTATCGGACCGACCGTGTGCAGAACGTATTTTGAAGGCAGATTGAACGCCGGCGTGATTTTCGCGCTTCCAGTTTTTTCAGACGCGCCCTGTTTTTGCATAATCTCGTTGCACGCAAGCCTCAGCTGAATTCCGGCGAATGTGTGAATACAGTTGTCGATGCACGCGTGGAGCGGGGCAAAGCAGCCGAGCAGCGCGGAATTTGCGGCGTTCACAATTGCGTCTGCGTTCAGCGTTGTGATGTCGCCTTGCCACAAAAAAAGCCTTTTGTCCGACGGAACGCTTTTCAGCGTGGCAATATCGGTGATTCCGCGTTCTTTGTTGCGTTCTTTTAAATATTCATCCTGAATCTTAAAGAATTCTTCTGAAACCGGCCGCGGCGGACGCACATTCATCAGCGAGCGTAGCAAATCTTTTTGCACGTCTTTGCCTTCGTTCGGCGGAATCTCGATTTTTTTGTATTCATCCGGCGAATTCGGCTCGTTAAGAAGATACTTTATCAGCCATTCGCGTCTTTCAGTCTGTGTCATTTTGTCTTTTCCGATTCGATTTTAATTTTCAATCAAGTTTTTGGAAGTCGTCACGCTGGTTGAGCCTGTCGAAACCGAGCGGCAACTTGCCGTCATTCCAAATCCAAAATTTTCCCACTCACAAAATATATTCCAGCTGCCGCTCTTTTGTCTTTAGCCCCATTTTCTCGTAGAATTTTTCCGCCGAAGTGTTTCCTGCCCACACATTGAGCGTAACTTCGTAGCAGCCAAGACTTTTCGCCTCGCTTTTCACGTGTTCAAAAAGTTTTTCACCGATGTGCTGGCCTCTAGTGCTTTTGTCAACGCACAAATCATCAATAAAAAGCGACTTGAACTGCACCATGTTGTTTGAAAACGGCTGCTCGCGAATCTGACAAAAAGCGTAGCCAATGCAAATGCCGTTCTCGTCTGCGGCAACATAAATCGGCTTCGACTCGTCCTTTAGCATTTGCGAAAGCTCCGCGTTTGTGTACTTTGTCATTCCCGGAATAAAAATGTCCGGCCGAATCTCCGCATGAATCTGCAGAACCTGTCCCAACAAATCAATAATTCTAGGAATGTCCTTTTCGTTCGCTCTTCGTATTGTCATTTTTTGCTCCATTTTGAGTTTGTTCAGATTTTAAATTTCCGGATGGCTTTTTGTCCGCTTCATCTGCTTCGCAGTTGTATACGCAAAACTCAACCGCATATATTCAACTTTTTTATTATATCGAAAATATCGACTTTTATCAGAAACGCAAAGATTTTTTGGTATGAAAAACACGGATTTTATTTGTGGTTTTATTAGAGATTTTGTAATTCAAATTTGTAACTTTCTTCAAGAAACTATATTTTCTGTAATGTAATCCCAAAGGCAACTGGCTTATTCTTATGACTATGCGGAGAGAATTTGGATTTTTTTACATTCTCAATAATTTTTTTGCATATTGACGGTACATACCTGTAGCGAGCGATTCATATTCTTGTGAATAACACCAATCTATAAAGAAATCAGATAACTGCTCTGCAGTAATAAAGACTGAATTATTTAATTGATATGAACATTTTTTACAATCATCTTTTTTATGAAAAAAACGAACAATTTTGATAATATTTGTACCATCAGAAATAACTCTTTTGTAGTTTTTTTTCAGTTCTGTTTCATCTGAATATTTTGTATCAAGGTTGTTTTCAAAAAGAACTCCCTTGTTTGCACGTTGAATAAAAAGAAAAGTTTGTTTTTCATTTGTTGTGTATTCAATATTTTCCAAATCTGAACAAAAAACATTTGTTTCGTCTTCTGTTAATCCAATAAAATTATAAAACTGTTTATAAAAATTTTCTGTAACTTGTAAATCTGAGACTGTGTAGCTGCGGCTTAACAATGAAAATAAAATCTCACTGTGAAAATTTTTCCATTCTAAATGTTTCATATTATTCTCCCATCTTATTGATATAAAATTATCTCGCCTAAATAATTGATATATGTAGTCATACAAAACGCAAGCATAATTTTTGAAGATGTTTCTTTTTATTACGTTTGTTCACTTTTGCTCCAGAAACAAGTAATTGCAAAAAGAACAAACAAGACAATAAAAGGATATGCTGCGCCAATTGTTAATGGAATATTTTTACCAAAAGCTTCCGAGAGGATTAGTTTACGAATATACATATCAGAACCTATTCCAGCAAAAAAATGAATTGCAGTTAAGATAATATAAGCAACCATGCATTTGAAAACTGTTTTGAATACACCGTCACGATCTGAATAATAATCTGCATTTGATTTTATCTTTTCTCTTTCATAAACTGCTTGTTCTTCTGTTAATTGAGTTTTCTTTAATCTGTTATCAATATCAATGAACATTGTATTTAATGTATCTTGAGAGAATTCTTTATGTGCCTCTGAAATATGCCGACAGGTAATACCTAAGATTGAAATCACCAAATAACTGACAATAATTAAATTTGAAAAAGCAGCTGTTATTTCATCATTTGTGCCAAGTTTGAATTCAGCTAGTTTTACTATCAGAAGATGAACATTTGATTCATGGGCTAAAAGGGTAATATGAATTACTTGGATATAAACAATCAATGCAAAAATTGTCAATAATTCCAAAACATCCAGTTTGATTTTTCTTTTCCTGATAAGAGCACAAATAATTATGGACAATAGGAAAAACCCGAAAACTATTATTTCACCTAATAGTTTTGGATATGCAAACAAAATAAGAGACAAAGGAAATAAAACTCCTGCAATAATTGCGAATAATGCTTTAAAATAATTAGTAATTGAAATAAAAAAAATTTTCATAGTTTGACTTCCCTGAAACTACAAAACAATATTCATGCAATAAGACTGTGTTGTACCTTCGCAATGAGAAATGCCAATTAAACCGCCAATTGAGAATTTACGTATATTCTTGTTGCGATATAAACAACAACAGTCTGCTCACATTGGCTTCGAAAGGCGATTTCTGAATAAATTTTTGATGTTTTACAATGTTTTTTATTCTTATCAAAATTATCGAGAATACATAAAGTTGGCAAATTAAGTTTACTTACTTGTTCTTTTAAACTTTCAAAATCTGATAATCGCTTATTCTTAATGAAGAAACTTTCCTTGCCATTTCTTTCTAACCGACGGGTAATGATTATATCTTCATCAGACGGCTCACATTTTTCACCATAAAATAACGACACCTCGGCAAAGTCTGCTTTTTGCAATTCTTCGTTACCTTGAAAAAGAATTTTATCTACAAACTTCTTTGGTGTATTGTTATCGAATAAAACCCAATTTATAGCACTAAAAAGATTTGATTTTCCACAGCCGGATGGACCAAATACTATATTTAGGTTTTTCTGTAATTCAACTGTTGCGGATTTACTAAAAGTTTTGTAACCAATAAGGTTCACTTTTTTCAGATAAATCTTGCTCATAGAAACCACCTTGATTATGCGCCTCACATAGAAAAATGAAGCGCGTGCAAGTAGAAATGCTTACAGTTTCAATTTTTTAGCTATTGCAGCTATATCTTTTTTGTAAAGCCAGATACCAATAACTGGATTCTGTTGATAAACAGCTCTTCCAGAAAGGAATCCAACGATTGATGGATTTTTCTGGTCTTCTATGATGTAAATTACATCACCAGATTCCATAAAAGGCTGATTATTGATTACAGATTTACCGCCTTGTTCAGAATCGATTTTTGCTTTTGTGGAAGTAAACTGTGATTTAGGGATTGTGATACGGTTTATATAACCGCCAAATAAAGTTTCTTCAATGACAATAAAATCACCATTGAGAGTAATTGTACATGGCGTTTTATCCGCAGTTTTCAGCTCGAACTTTTGTGCAAATACTGCTGAAGCAATAAGCAACAGCCCCAACAAAGAAATGAGTTTTTTCATAAGTCCTCCAACGTTGCGAAAGCAACTATTTATTTAATGTTGGATTACTTATAACAGATTCCGCTATCATATCGCGATAGCGGAAAAAAATATTTTTAAATTTTTGAAAATCTTGATTTTTCACCAAATTTAGATAATTTAACCTCAGTATATCTATAAGCTAATTCAAAGACATTTTCTTTGCTCTTATCTTTTGCTTGAATCAGTATTGGTGAATCATCTTGTTTTGCCATATTAAGTATTGCCGAATAAATCTTTTCATCACCAATTGCACAATACTTAGCAAGCACTTCTCCTATTACAGTAGCAGAAGATACACATCTGGATTTTCCGCCACATTTTGACAATGCTTGTATGATACTCATTTCAATTCCAGTCATATTAGCCTCCGTAAAAAAAATGCACTGTGATAGAAAATACCACAGTGCTCTATCATATCGCGATAACGGAGAAAATTTATTTTCTGTTTTTATTGAATAATACTTTCATAACAGGATTATAATAACAGTATTTGTCGCTTTTCTTGGCGGAAAAGTGATATAAGTCTATGAAATCAATCATTTTGCCATTTAAATTATACTTACCATATTCAGCGACACTTTCTCCATCATGGATAATGTGTTTGGTTTCTGGAAAATTTGACTCTGACAAACAAAGATTCATATACTCTTTTTCAATAATGTCCCATAAATTTGCGGTGATAATAACATCTGGATCTAAAATCTCTAATTCTTTTTGAAAGAAATTTGTTTTTTCCAGTTCAGAATCTTTTAAGAAGCGGTGAACTAAATTAACGTTTGTCTGCCAATTGTTTTCATCATCATTGCTGTATTTTGAAATATTGATTGAAGCAAAACCATACTTATTAGTATCATACATTTCGTTTAGTATTTCCAAAGCATCTGGAATTTCTTCAAACTTATATTCACCCTTAGTTTTAATTCCATAGATGATATAAAGAAGATGCCGCCACCAGTTATTGTTATTGCTATAATATTCTTCAAAAAACTCTTTAGTGGTATCTCTGAAATCATAGCCACCAATTAAACGAGTTTCTCGTCCGATAAAGCAAACTTTTAAATTGTTTCCATCAAAATAACCAGGAAAGAAACCATCTTTTGCAAAGCAAGCAGCTGGTGAAGTTTTATCTTTGTTCCCATTATCTATGGGAGTTTTATTTTTTGAAAGCTGCTTTATCCAATCAGAGAACAAGGATTCAAGTTCTTTATTTTTCTGTTTTTCAAAGTCTGAATACTTAAATTTTTTAGACATAAATTCTGAACCTCTAAAAAAATGATAACAGATAATGCTATCAAATCATGATAGAAAAGAAATTATTTTGGAAAGTTTGGGTCATTTAATACTTCATTTATACAATTACACAAATAATCTCTGAACTCTCCATTAACAATCGCTTGGGCTACACATAAATCCCATCTCAGATATTTTGAATCTAAATATTTAGAGCCGAACGGAGTACCTTTTGATGACTTATATTCCATACATTCTAACTTTGTTTGAAGAGTTGTAATACCTTTTTTTTCAAGATAATAATATGGTGAATCTCCTTTTTCTTTGCCAAACCATATTTTAATATCTGGATTATTTTTCGGTATAAAAGCTACCCAGCAATCATTATCCCAAAGCCACCATGGATATGATTCATTATCACCTTTACATTCACAATCTGTTTTTTTCGCAACTTCTTTTATTACTTGTTCAGCAATGCTGTAAATCCAATTATCCCAATTTTCCCAAATTGCTAACATTTCTAGATTATGATTCAACATTTGTTGCGTAATATTTTTATCCATAGTTTGATTAAGCTCCTGACCTGTAAGTTTTAAAATTAAATTTTGATATTGTTTTATACAACCATTAATAAGTGGAAAGCTATTTGAAATATCTAAACATCTTTTAAGCCATTTAAATATTTCATTTTTATATGAAATACATTCCCAATAATGCTCTTCTGTTTTTAAACCTGTAGACCATGAAGAAGGTTCATGTCCATCTTTTGTTAAATAAAACAGAGTAAAACTATGATTTAGATGTTTAGCATAATTATTATAACGAGCTAATTGTGCTTCTTGATCTCCAGCATCAATTTTATTTTCTATGATAATCGTGTAATTGGGAGAGAAAAAATTAATTAGAATATCAATATCTCCGCCAGTTTCTTTTATAACATCTTTTTTGCCAATATATTCTTCTTTTTTTACGATTGCGGATTTAGTATTTAATGTAGTAACATCTATATCATTCAATGGAATGTATTGTATAAATAATCTTAAAAATTCATCTTTTAATCCATGAGAACCTTTTGGATTTAACAATTCTGCAATAAATGATGAATGTGTATGAACTTCATCCCTTTCCATATTTAATATGGAGAAAATATTAAAAAATTCACCCTTTAATTCTTTCTCTTTTCGTTGTTTTTGATTTTCAATCACAAATGGTTTGATTGATTGGAATAACGGTTCTAAACTTACTTCAACCATATATTTATTATAACACAATATCACAATCTTATTATGAAAAATTAATTCTTCCGCTATCACGAAATGATAGCGAACCGTGCTATAATAACAATATGGAACAGAAACAACAGACACGCCAGTTGAATAAAAAAATGCTTGAAAGACTTATTATTATTCACAATGCTATTAAATCAGGACTTTATCCCGACAACCTGTGCTTGCAGCGGCTTTATTGTGAGCAGACAGGCTACAGCAAAGTCGGAGAGGCTACAATCAACCGCGACATTGATATGCTTCGTACCTATTTTAATGCGCCTTTGGAGTTTGACCGGCAGAAAGGCGGCTATTATTACAGTGATGATAATTTTGAGTTCGCGCTGAACAATATTTCTTCCGAAGATGTTTTTTATCTTTCAGCCGCAAAAACATTGCTTTCTAGTTTTGAAGGCAGCCCTGTCTATAAGGCGATTTCTGATGTCATTGATTTTGTTATCGACACACAAAGAATTGGGAAAAGCAGCCTTTTGAAAAGAATCGCAGTTCCGCCAGTTCCAAAAGTTATAACAGATGAAGAAGTATGGAAAAAAGTTTTGCGTTCTTTGCAAGAAAACCTGATTGTCGAATTTGACTACAACGGCAGATGGAATTCCGAAACAACACGCCGTCGGATTGCTCCGTACCAGATTCTTATGGATGACGGAATGTGCTTTTTATTCGGTTATGATTTGAACAAAGATGCTGAAAGAATGTTTTACTTAAACAGGATCAAAAATCTTATTATTACACAAGAGCATTTTGATTTGCCGGAAGATTTTGAATTTCATTCAAGAAGTGGCGGCGGAAAGTTTGGAGCGTTTATGACAGAAGATTCTGTTGATTTTGTAATCGATTTTTACGGCGATGCAAGACAATATGTGAAAGATTGTATTTGGGCGGATAACCAAAAAATTACAGATATAGCGAAAGAAGAAAAAACGAGAATTGAATTTTCTGCTGCACAGTGGCTAAAGGTGAAAGAATGGATTCTGGCACAGGGAGAAAACGCAATACCGAGAAGTCCGCAGTGGTTTGTGGATAGTTGGAAGAATACTGTTTTAGAGATGAACGAAAATCTTAAACCTTTTTATTCCGCCAGAAACGGCACGAGATAAAACGGTTTCAGCAGCAGATTTTCTTCGTTTCCCACGTCTTTTTGTGATATTAAATATGCCTTGCTGATATTCTGCGAAAATTTCCTGCAAAATTCGCTTATTGATTCATGCTTTCCTGAGCCGGAAGATTTAATTTCAAACGCATCTATTTTGCTTCCGTCGGAAATCAGAAAATCGACCTCGTAATAATGAGTGCTTCCGGATTTTTCCCAAGTGTGATAATAAAGTTCCCTTCCGGACGCTGCAATCATCTGCGCAACAAGATTTTCATAGAGATAGCCAAGATTCGCCGGCAATTTATCCGAAAGAAGTTTTGCGTAAAGTTTATTTTCCGTCACCGGTCGGTCAATAAACATCAGCGTTACAAACAAACCTGTGTCGGAAAGATACAATTTATAGCTGTTGAAGTCCTTTGTGTCGGCAAGGCTTGCTCTTGGATTTGTGGAATTGTAGCACGGAAGAATTGTCTTGGAATCGATTAGCTCATACAGCAATTCATCCGCTTTGGTGTTATTTCTTTTTCCGATTGCCGTGGTAATCCTGTATTTTCTTGCGTCCTTTGCCAGCTGAGCCGGAACCGCATGATACAATGCCGATATTCTTCCCGATGGATCAATCTTTTTGAAATCCTCTTCATAAAGACTGATTATCTGCCTTTTTATCATGTCAATTTCCGAAAAATTCTTTCCATTTATATATGCTTCTACCGCCTGAGGCATTCCGCCCACCGCCATGTAAACTCTCAAATCCCTCATCAGTTTGCGGTTTGTCGCCTGACCGATTGCTCTTTTGGAACCGAAAATCTGACGCAGAAGCTCAAAATTTCCTCCTGTCGCATCGCAGAATTCCTCGTAATCCATAGGAAAAACCTGAATTTTCATTTCCTCTGACGGAATCAGAATGTCCTTTACATTTTTCCGTATCGAAATGAGCGAGCCGGTCTCAAGATAACTGTATCTTCCGTCCGCCACGAGGTGCTTAATTGCCTGACGCGCCTTCGGAAAAAGCTGCACCTCGTCAAAAATTATCAGAGACTCATGTTCATAAAGCGTTGTTCCTGTTTCCGCCTGAAGACGCAGAAAAAACACATCAGGATTTCCTATATCGTCAAAACATTCAAGAATATTTGCTGACGACTTCGAAAAATCTATCAGAATGTGCGATTTGTATTCATTTTTGGCAAAGTTTTCCGCAATGGTCGATTTTCCGACACGCCTCGCGCCTTCTAGCATGACAGCATATTCAGAGGAATAATTCTTTTTCCATTCCAAAAGTTTTTGGTAGGCTTTTCTTTCAAAATACATAATTACACCCCGGATATAATTATGTTGTATCATAAAATGTGCGTTTCTTCAATTTGTATACATGTCATTTTGTGCATTTCTTCAAGATTGTATAAGCAAAAATTATGCTTTTCTTCAAAATTTATCCATTAAAACTCTATCATCCCATCAAGATTCCCAATCGTCCTGAAAATATCGCCTTTTATAAGAACCGAGCGCGCTTTTATTTCAATCGGGATTTCTTCCTTTTCCATATTTAGCGAAACATAAAACGCGTTTTTGTTTTTGTAGGTTAGATTCCAGAACGGATATTTTATTATTCCGGGCGTGTTTCCGCCGACTCCAAGCTCCAGAAAAAGCGTTTTTGCATTCTTGTGCTTTTCAAGAAAATCCTGATAACGTCTTGCCGCTTCGTGCCAGCCGTCGTCCTCAACAAAAGTCTCATCGCAGCGCAAATTCATCGACATCGGTTTTCCGCAGACAGGGCAGTGAGGCACAAGTTCTGATGGAATTTCCATTTTCAAAGGATTTTCCGGAAAAATAAGGCCGCCGTCTTTTTTGTTTTCGCTGTCCTTAAATTCGAATCCTTGCGAGACGAGCATTTTTTTTACAATCTCTTCGTTGTCGTAAGTTTTTTTGTGGCACGGAACGCAGCATTGAAAAAGTCCGTAGTCGCCCTGCGTGTAAAAAAGACGCTTTTTGTCGAAGCCTGCCTTCTGAAAGCAGTGGTCAACGTTCGTGGTGATTACAAAATAATCCTTGGCGCGCACGAGTTCAAGAAGTTTTTCGTAGACCGGAAGAGGAGCGTGCATGTAGCGGTTGATGTAGATGAACCGGCTCCAGTAAGCCCAGTTTTCTTCAAGCGAGCAAAAATCCGCAAAACCGCCGGAATACATATCATGAAAGTGATATTTCGCCTCAAAGTCCGAAAAATATTTTCTGAACCGCCCGCCGCTGTAAGAAAATCCCGCGCTTGCAGAAAGTCCGGCCCCGGCACCAACCACAACACATTCCGCAGAATCCAAAATCTCGTGAAATTTTGTGATTTCTTCGTTTGAGATGTTTTCAAATCCGCTCAAAATTCAAACTCCTTCGGCTTGGCAAAATCCGCGCGTTTAGAAAGACCTTTTACGTGTCCAAGATTGTTCAGGCTTCCCCTGATATTTTTAAGATAGAAAACCTTGAACAGCGTATGCTCCGCGTTGTTTTCGTAAAGCTCATGCACAATCGCGCTTTTTTCCATAATTATTTTTTTGACCTCAAGATTTTCCTCAAAAACCGCCTCCGCGCTCAGACGAATCCATGTCGTCTGAATTTCGTTTTCAAGCAGCTTCGAGCCGCACAAGTCAATCCAGGGATTTTTCACAAGCTCCGCGTACATCGATTTTTTACTGTTCGTGCAGAACCAAAGCCGCCCGTCGTATTCTGCCATGAACTGAACCGGCCGCACCTTCGGCTTTCCGTCCAGTCCGACTGTCGCCATATATTGCAAGCCAACTTTTTCAAGATAAGCCGCCAGTTCGCAAAGTTCCATAAAAGCCTCCGTTTGTATGAGAGATAGTGTTGTAATCTTTGTTGTTACAATTAAGAAGATAATGACAGAAAAGTTAAAAGTCAAGATTTGAATTAGAAAAAAAAGAGTCTCTTCGGTTTTGATTTTTGATGAAAATTTATGATTTTCAGAAACAAGATGATGACTTGTGAATTTTCGTGATTTTTTTGAATTGTTAAAGTAATTCTCGGTGAAATGTAGCGAGTTTGAAAAACGTTATTTTGATTTTTCTTGACCGCAGGCAATTTCGCTTTGTGTTATTTTAACGCTCGCCGAACTGGAACAATTTCATAAAACGTTATTTTGATTTTCTTTGACCGCAAGCAATTTCGCCTTACGTTATTTTAACGCCCGTCGAGCGGACGTAATTTCCCAAAAAGTTACGCCGCAAACGCTTTCACAATTTCATCCATGCAATCGGATACGGATTTCCCTGCTCGTCGGTCGTGCTTGTCTTGTACGTCTTGAACCCGAGATGCTCGTAAAATCCCTTTGCCTTTTGATTCTGCTTGTTCACGGTAACTTCCTCCGCCGAAAAAATTTCGATTCCACGCTGAACAAGCCTTTTGCCGAATCCTTTTCCGCGCGCGTCAGGCGAAAGAAAAAGCATCTCGATTTTTTCCCCCTCGATTCCCATAAATCCGAGAGGAGAATTTTCGCCTTTATCAAACAGAACCAAAAGCGTCTCAACACCACAAATCGCGCCCGGAACATATTCCTTAATTTTCAGGATTTCTTCTTCCGACAAAAATGCGTGCGTCGCCTGGACAGATTTTTCCCAAATCTCCAAAAGCTTCGTCACAAGATTTTCAGAACGTTCAGATTTTTTGATTTCTTCTATTATAATTGTCATTTTTTTATTTAAATTCCCATAAGCCATTCAATTGCGTTCTTTTTTTTGATTCCGTCAAAGTCGGCGGTCGGGTCGTCGTCCAGCGTCAAAAGCAGCTTAGGGTAGCTGTCGCGCACAAGCTGGAGCGGCCGGAGTTCTCTTTGAAGCGTGTTTTCATCTCTTACGCTCGCCGAAACTTGAATGTACGTGTTTCCTTCCTGATTTTGTGCGACGAAATCGATTTCCATGTCGCCGATTTTTCCGACATAGACTTTGTAGCCTCGCCTGATAAGCTCAAGATAAACCACGTTTTCAAGAATGTGGCCTGTGTCGTTTGCTTTTTGCCCCAAAAGCAGGTAGCGAAGCCCGATGTCAACAGCGTAATATTTTTCGAGAAGTTTCAGATATTGCTTGCCTTTCACATCGTAGCGTTTTGCCTCGTAGACAATGTAGCAGTCCTGCAAAGCTGAGATATATTTTTCGATTGTCTTTGAGTCGATTTTTCTTCCTGATGAAACCATTGTGTCTGCGATTTTTTTTGTCGAGACGGGGCTTCCTATGCTGTCAAAAATAAACCGCACAACGCTTTCAAGCATTTTTGTGTCGCTGATTTTATAGCGCGAGACAACATCTTTCAGAACGATTGTGCTGTAAACACCGCCGAGATAGTCGAGAATTTCATTTTTGTCGCCGTCAAGGTTCATCGTGTAGGGAAAAGAGCTTTGCTCAACGTAAAGCCTGTATTTTTCGGAAAGCGAAAGCGACGGATTCTGCACGGAGGCAAATTCCTTGAACGAAAGCGGAAGCATTTCAATCGTTATGTATCTGCCTGAAAGCAGCGTTGCAAGCTCGCCCGAAAGAAGATATGCGTTCGAGCCTGTTATATAGATGTCGATTTTTTCGTTCAGAAAAAGACTGTCCACAACCCTCTGAAAATCCGTTACGTTTTGAATTTCATCGAAAAAGATGTATGTCATTTTGTCTTTTTGGATTTTATTTTTCAGAAATTCATAAAGCGATTTCGGATTCAAAAGCTCGTAATTGTCGAAATCCTCAAAATTAAGAAAGACAATTTGCTCTTTTGAAATTCCATTTTCAAGAAGATAATTGCGGAACATTTTCATAAGCGTTGACTTTCCGCAGCGGCGGACTCCCGTAATCACCTTGATAATGTGCTTGTCCTTGTAAGTTTTGAGTTTTTCTAGAAATTCCAGACGCAATATATCACTCATAGTTTGGATTATATTCCAAAGTTTTTGTAAAAACAAGCAAAAGTTTGGAATATAATCCAAACTTTTTGTGAAAAGCTGGGGCTTGTGTTGTTTTTTGATGGAAAGAACCTGATGTGCTAAGGGTTGCAGCACTTGCGAATCTCTCTGGAGTTTATCGGAAAAAACGATGAAGCTGTGCTAAAATCCTTGTCCGTAAATATTTTGCACTTAAATCTCTTCAATCGCCTTTTCGATTCCCTCGATGATGCCGCTTTTCAGGTCGTCTTTCAGGCGGCTGTAGATTCTTTCGGAGACGGATTCAATCTTTCATTTACAATAGTCGTAGAGGTACAAAATGACATATGGTTATATCCGCGTGAGCACGGACAAGCAGACGGTTGAGAATCAGCGTTTTGAAATCGGAAATTTCTGCAGAAAAGAGAATCTTGAGATTGACGGCTGGATTGAGGAGACAATCAGCGGAACAAAAAATTATGACAAGCGCAAGCTCGGAGGCCTGCTGAATCACGTGCAGAGCGGCGACCTGATAATCTGCGCGGAGCTTGATGCTCTAAAGCTTTCCAAGGATTTTTTTGTAAAGATAATAATCTGCTGCAATCTGAACAGAATTTATTTTGAGAAAATTCTGTCTTTCGCTATTCGGCATTTTGAACAACGAAAGAAAATAAATAATGAAGAAAATATCAAAGATGGACAAATCGTTTTTTTGTCCGCAATCGTTAATCAATCACAGCAAGTCATTCAGCAGGTTCATGCAGCGGATCTTTTGTTTCAGGTTTGCGCTTCCGTAAACATTCAACGTGAACGAGACGTTTTTGTGTCCGAGAATTTCTGAAAGCGACTTGATGTCAAAGTCCGGAATTTCGATGCATCTTACGGCGAATGTGTGCCTGATTTCATGGAACTTTACCTGTTTAAGATTGTTCCGCTTTAAAAACCTGAAGAAAAACTGCCTGTATGTTCTTGGCTCTGTCGGGCTTGTTTTTCCAGTCAGAAAATAATGTTCCGGATTTTCCGTATAGAATTTTCTGACTATATTTACAAGCAATGATGGAAGCGGAATTGTCCTGACGGAACTGGAAGTTTTTGGCAGTCCGACGTTTATGTACGACTTCTGTTTTTGTTTGTTATATATGCGCTGCACAGTTCTGTTCACTGCCAAAGTTTTTTCGGCAAGCGAGATGTCCTTCATTTTTAGTCCGCACAGTTCACCGATTCTAACTCCTGTCATAAGGGCGATTAGAATTCCTGCTGTCTTGCGGTTCAGTTTCAGATAAATGAGCTGAATCAGTTCCTGTTCCTCGTCTTTTGAAAGGGAAACTATTTTTCTGTTCGTCGTGTCCTTCGGATATTCAATTAGCTCCCAGTTCAGGGGCTGAGTCAGTTTTTCCTTGTAGGCGAAAACTAGCGAAAGCCGCAGCACAAGAATTATGTCCCGGATTGTCTTTAGTTTTAGTCCGCCTCTTCCGTCTGTTCTGCCATTTAAATGCAGATGAAGAATAAAATGCTGAATTTCAGATTCTGTTATCAGACTGATTTTTCTTTTTCCAAAGTAAGGAACAAGATGATTTTCTGAAATAAGCACAAAATTCGCATAGGTTGATGCGGCAACCATAGGTCTCTTGCACTTTAGCCATTCGTTCACAAGAGTTTTGTATTGAGTGTTTCCTGTCATAATTGACACCTCCATTTTGCATTATGGAGAAAAACAGGCTTAAAAAACTCTTCAAGGTGCGGCAAGAGCGATAACGCGCCCCGCCTCAGATTCCCGGAATTCAGCGGGGAATGGGTGGAGAAGAAGCTGGGGGAGATTGCGGAAAGGGTTACTAGAAAAAACAAAAATAATGAGACTGATTTGCCGTTAACAATTTCTTCAAAAGACGGACTTGTTGACCAGGTAACATATTTCAATAAAACAGTGGCAAGCAAAGATATGTCTGGTTACTACCTTCTGAAAAATGGCGAATTTGCATACAACAAAAGTTATTCGGTAGGATATGATTTTGGTTCTATAAAAAGACTGGATAAATATCCGATGGGCGCGCTTTCAACTCTTTATATATGCTTTTCTATAAAGAACTTTGATTCTGATTTTATGAAAGTCTATTTTGATTCTTTGAAATGGTACCGTGAAATTTATCTGATTGCCGCAGAAGGAGCAAGAAATCATGGACTTCTTAATATTTCCACAGAAGATTTTTTTGAAACAAAACATAAACTGCCACTTGGTCTCCCCGAGCAGAAGAAAATAGCCGCCTTCTTCACGCTGCTTGACCGCCGCATCCAAAAGCAACGCCAGCTTGTCGAGTGCCTGAAGACCTATAAAAGAGGTGTGTCCGAAGCTATTTTTGAAAGGAGACTTAATTTTTCAAGTCTTGTAGCCACAGAATGGAAAAAATATAAACTAGGACAGATTGGAGAGTTTTACAATGGTCTTTCAGGAAAAAGCAGGGAAGATTTTGGAAATGGGAATTGCAAATTCATAACTTATATGAATGTTTATAAAAATATTATAGCTGATGAATCACTTTGCGAAAGTGTAAAAATTAAAAAAGAGGAGAAACAAAATCCAGTAAAATATAGCGATGTTCTTTTTACTCAGTCATCAGAAACATTGGAAGAAGTCGGCTACACATCAGTTTGGACTCATTCGTCGCAACCATATCTAAACAGTTTTTGTTTTGGATATAGATTTTATGACAGTGTTATGACAAATCCAATATTCATTGCACATTATATGCGGTCAAATTATATAAGAAAAGCAATAATGAAAGAAGGACAAGGAGCAACGAGAGTGAACCTGTCCGCAGAACGACTGAAAAATCTGAATATCCTTTTACCTGACATAATCGGACAAAATAAAATTGCAGAATTTTTAAGTGGACTTGAAAATAGAATTCATAAAGAAGAATCTGCTTTGAAAAATATGAGTATGGAAAAATCCTCTCTTCTGCAGAAAATGTTCATATAATTGTTATGGATTATTTATGCACGCTTTCGGAAAACAGTTTTTCAATTCTTATAAAACAAAAAACATAGAGATTTCCTGATTTTTATGTTATATTCATTAAAGAAATATTTTCTGCTTATATCAAAACGTTCTTGGAGGCAAATATGTCTGATTTGGCGTTGCAATATTATAATTCTGTTGACAAACTTGATTTGCATGATTTGGAAATACTGTCTCAAAAAATTACATCTTTGATTTTCAAGAAAAAAGCGAAAGAGAATGATGTTGTAAAAAATGGGCTTGCTTATTTCAACAGCATAAAAGGCTCAGTAACAAGAGAAATTGACGCCGACAAGGAACTTTCAGAATCATTAAGAGAAAAAAACTTATACAATCACTCTTAAAAATATTCATAAAGAAAAAGCGGAAAACTGTTCAGAATTGCAACAGAATCTTGCGGTTCAACATATTTTTCCAGCTGGCTTGAAAATATTCGCCTTTGATTTACAAAATCCTTTTTTTCAGGAATTGCGTAATTTTCTGTGCATATATAGTTTGCTTTTGAAATATGCTGGCTGCACAGAAGTTTCCAGTTGGTTTTTATAAAATTGTATTTTTCTTCTGAAATATCTTTGAGCAGACCTGTTTTTTTATCATGGGGTATTATCATAAAATCCATGCTTTTATAAAACGGATATTTTTCTGTAACGAAAAGCTTAAAGTTATGACATTCGCTTCTTGTCGCCCTATAGTTTATAAAATTTGAATCAGGAAGTTTGTCTGTGCATTTTATTGACTCGACCATAGGATAGTTCACATACAGTTTGCCGTTTTCTGTCTCATCATCAAAGAAGCGCAGCATTTCTTCCAGCTGCCGGTTTATTTCATCAGGGGGAAGATTCTTGTTCTGAAAATCATAATCAAAGAAAAGAAACACTTCTGAAAAATCAGCCACATCTGTAAAATTCTTTAATGGACTGCTTTGAGTGGCTGGAAGCCTGTTTTTTATAACCGAGACAATATCTTCTGTAAAGTCTGAATCATTCATAAGCCTGTAAAGTTCATAGATATTGCATCCGAAACAACAGACTGTCTTTTCTATATCTTGAAGAAAATAAAGTTTCTCCAGTGTTCTGAATATCGAAGGCTCAGTTTTCTTTCCCTCAAAGACAAAAAGCATCATAAGCCGAATGTGCCTCCACGGTAAAGCTTTTCAATGTTGTGTCCCTGCCTGAGTTCTTTAGGCGTGCAGTCGTGCAAAGAGCGGATTGTATTATCTTCAATAAGAAAATTGCAGTCCGGACGCAAAAGGTCGTTAGTGAGCAAAAGCGTATTGTGGGAAGTTAGAAAAACCTGGCAGTCGAGCTTGAAAAGCCATCTGCATACCGTGCGAGAGAGTTTAAAATGGTAGAACGCATCGAATTCGTCCACAAAAACGAATGAAGCCTGCTCCATGTGCTTAATCCAAAAATACATAAGCTGAAGAGAACGAGTTCCGGTCGAGGCTATAAGATAAAATGGTATTGGAGCGCCTTTTATGTAACAGAAAAGCTGCTTGTCATGCGGATTCGGAGGAACAAAAGAAAATTCCTGATCGCTTACTTCTTTTAGAAAGTTTGAAAAATCCTTTACAAGATTGTTGTTTATTATGTATTCATCAAGAAGCGATGCGTTCGTTTCAAGACCGATGAATTCCCTCTCTTCCAGACATCTGAACCAAAGCATTGAATTCACGAATTTCTGCATCTGCAAAAGAGCATTGTCTTCTGCAAGCGGATATGAGGTTATAAGAAAATTAACAATTGAAACGCTGTTTGCATTCTGCGCCAGATTGTTGCGTGTATTCTCTTCCATTGGAAAAAGTTTTTCATCAATCTCAAAAGATGACTCATTACGGAAAAAGATTTGTATTTCATTAACTTTGAGCTGTTCCTTTTTTAGAACGCCTTGAGCAGTTTTTGAATAATTATATTCAACAGCTGTTCCGCTAAAGTCAAAAGTATATTCAAAATCGACAGTCTTCTTTTGCGCGCCGGCGAATGCAAAGTTTACATAGTAGTCCGGCTTTTTCCATTTTTGCGAAAGGTGATTCACAATGTCAAAAATAGAAAGCCCGAAATTGCTTTTTCCGCAGCCGTTCTGCCCGACTATGATTCCGTTTTTTACAGTCTTGTTTTTTATTGCAAAGTCGTTGAATTCATAGTTGCGGATTTTAGTCAAATCCCATTCAATGCGTTTTTCAAAGCCGCGGTAGTTGGTAACTGCAAATTTTCTAAGCATTATGCACCTCAATAGTGATTATCGGCAAAAATAATAAAAAAATCAAGTTTACCGTAATTTTTTTACGGAGAGATATAGTTTAGGAAATATTTGGGACCTATAAAAGAGGAGTGTTTTCAGTCTTATTAAACAGTTTTTCTAAATATGAAACCTTGTTGTTAGAAAACTGTGCTTCCATAAAAAAAGGTGAACAGTTGAATAAAACGGACATGATTAAAAATGGAAAATACTATGTCTTAAACGGAGGCGTTGCTGCTTCAGGACGTACCGATAATTTTAATACTGATAAAAACACAATATCCATAAGTGAGGGCGGAAATTCCTGCGGTTTTGTATTATTCAATACAGAAAAATTTTGGAGCGGAGGTCATTGTTATACGCTGCAAAACTTAAAACAAAATATAAATAATCAGTATTTGTTTCATTATCTGAAATTTCATGAAAAACAAATAATGTCTTTGCGAGTTGGCTCAGGGCTTCCAAATATACAAAAATCGGAACTTGAAAAATTTGAAGTCTTACTTCCTTCTGAGGATATTCAAAATAAAATTGCAAATATTATGAGTAATATTACCTCATACGAAGATGTTGTAAAAAAAGAACTGCTCAATTTGGACAAATTGAAACTTGCATTATTACAGAAGATGTTTATATGAACATTCTATGTAAAAGTTCGTTTTTCAACATAGATAACTGAGACAGTTTTTTTTCTTCAATAGATATTTTGCTATCAAATTTATGCAGAAAATTTGCAATCGCGCATTGCTCTTTGTATTCTGGTACATATAAGTTTATTTGTGATAATTGTGCATATTTTAAATTCCAAGTATCAGAAGTCAATCCTTGTGAGAATTTTTGAAATGTTCTTATAAGATTCGTATGCTTAAAATAATGCCCCCAAAAATCAATACATTGATTTTCTTTATCTTTTAATACGATTACTGTATAGGCAGGACTCACAATTCCAGCATAACATGAAACACCGCTAGCACCTTGCCACATACGCATTGTATTATAGGCAATATCTCCAATATGAACTCGTTTGTAATTTGATTTATCCTCACTTGAATTATCTTTTAATTGAATTTCGTTTCTTTTTTGTATTCCACCGTTTATTGTTACTGCTAAAAGTTCTTCGTTTCCAATGGCACGTTCACAACGTTCAGAAAACAGGTTTTCTATTTTTATTTTCTTCCAGTTTGTTTTATTAGGAAAACCAAATTTTCTTTCGAAAATAGCTTCGGACACTCCTCTTTTATAGGTCTTTAGGCGCTCTACGAGCTGGCGCTGCTTTTGGATGCGGCGGTCAAGGAGCGTGAAGAAGGCGGCGATTTTTTTCTGCTCGGGGAGGGAGGGAATGTTTACAGGCATAGCAAAGAAAACATCATCTCGCATGCTAACCCTGTCATGTCTTGCGCCGTTATCACCTGATAAATAAATATATCTATGCCAAGAAGATGACTTAAAATAGAATTCATAAAAGTCGGAATTTATTTTTTCTGTTGCCCGAAAACATAAATACAATGGTGAAACGATTCCTTTATCCGGATATTTATATACACTTACAGGTCCGTATGGAGCTTCTGTTGATTTTCGTGGGTTATAAACAAAATCATACTTTTGGATTATGTAATATCCATTTATGTTTTCAGAATTGGCAATATCCTTGTCAAAATATTCTCTTTGAGGAATAAGTCCATTTTTTGCAGAATTGCAGATTACGTTGGTTATTTTTAACTCTGTATTCTTTTCAGTGTTTTTCTTAAAAATCTCCCCCAGCTTCTTCTCCACCCATTCCCCTCTGAATTCCGGGAATCTGAGGCGGGGCGCATTGTCCCTGTTGCCGCACCTTGATGATACATTTTCCATAAAATTCCTCCAAAATCGTTAAAGTTCAAAAATCAAAATTATAAAAGTATTTTCTAGTCCTCGAAAGGAAAATCCAGTCCAAGTTCCTTGAAGTACGGCTTAAGCTCGCTGTTTATCTGCTTTATGTCTTTCTCAAGATTTCGGATATTCATAGAAACCTCCGCAAGGTCAATTTCCGGCTCTTTTTCAAATGTATCCACATAGCGCGGAATGTTCAGGTTGAATGCGTTTTCTTCTATTTCCTTCATGGACGCAACGTGGGCATATTTTTCAACATCTGCACGCTTTTCGTAGGCTTGTACAATTTTGTCTATGTCGCAGTCTCGCAGAATGTTCTGGTTCTTGCCTGCCTCAAAATCCTTTGACGCGTCTATAAAAAGAATGTTGTCCTTATTTCCTTCGCGCTGGGCTTTAAGAACAAGCACGCAGACAGGAATTCCTGTTCCGAAGAAAAGATTTGCCGGAAGTCCGATTACGGCGTCAAGCACGTTCAGTTTTTCTATCAGATATTTCCGGATTGTCTCCTCGGAGCCTCCGCGGAAGAGAACTCCATGCGGCAGGAGGACTGCAGCTCTTCCGTCCTCGTCCATGTGGTAGACCATGTGCTGAACAAACGCAAAGTCTGCCTTTGACTTTGGGGCGAGTTTTCCGTATTGGGCGAATCTGTCGTCTTCCATAAAGCGCGGGTCAGCCGACCAGTTTGCGGAGTACGGAGGATTTGCAACCTGAACGCGGTATTTTGTTTCTCTTGCAGTTTCAAAATAGTCGTGCTCAAGGGTGTCGCCGTTAAAAATCTCAAAATTAGTATATGGAATTCCGCGCAGAATCATGTTCATTCTTGCAAGGTTGTATGTTGTGGAAGTAAGTTCCTGTCCGAAGTAAAGACGCACGTTCGCATATTTTTTTAGGCGCAGAAGAAGCGAGCCTGAGCCGCAGGTTGGATCTGCGGCGGCTTTTACGTCCGTAAGTCCAAGACAGGCAAGGCGGCACAAAAGCTCGGCAGGACCAGACGGCGTATAGAATTCTCCAGCTTTCTTGCCGGCAGTCGCGGCAAACTGTCCGATAAGATATTCGTAGGCATTTCCTAGAATGTCGATTTTTGTGTCCTCGACAGAAAAATTTATTTCGTCCAGAGAGGCTATTATCTTTGACATTACCGCGCTTCTGTCTTTTACGGTGTGTCCGAGTTTTGTGGAGTCCAGTTGCATATCTGAAAAAAGCCCCTCAAAGTCGGACTGGCTCTCGTTTCCGATGGTGGATTCCATAAGGGCGTTTATTCCTTTCTGCAGGAATTCTATGTCGAACGAGCGGTTTTCCACCATTTTTATCATGTTTGAAAAAAGAAACTGAGGCTCAATTACAAATCCTAAGTCCCGCAATGACTCTTCTTTTACGGCTTCGCGGTATTCATCATTTTTCCATGCGTCCTCATAAGAAATATTGTCGTCTTTCAGAAGTTTTGCCATATATTTTTCTGTGCGGTCGGAAAGATAATAGTAGAAAATCATTCCAAGTATATAGTTCTTGAATTCGTAGGCTTCCATGTTTCCGCGAAGCGCGTTCGCCATTGCCCACAGTTTTTGGCACAGTTCTTTCTGGTGCTGCTGAATGTCGTTTTCCATTTTATTTTCTCCAGTTCAATGTTTTATAAATTAAGGCTGTCCTCTGTCGTATTACTAGAGGAGCATTTTAGCTGCTGTATTTTTCCACGTGGGATTTTATAAAGTCCGCAATCTTGCTTACAAGCGAGCGTTTTTTCAGAAGCGACATAGGCTGCGTAAGGCTGTCTCTTATTGCGCCTTGGTTTATTACTCCTGAAAACGCATACTCCGAGATAAAATCTCCTAAAAGTTCTGCGCTTATGTGCTCGTTTTTTGCAAACGCTTCTATTTCTTCCTGTTTTTTTCTGTTCTCAAAGTCGTTGTATTTTACGTCGATGTCTTCTGTTCCGTTCATGCCGGAAACGACTTCGTCAAGGAATGCGCGCAGAATGTCAATCTTCTTGTGCAACTGAAGATTGTCCGAGCGTCCAAGCTCCGATTTTATATGCTCAATGTCATCGTTCTTTGCTTGCTGCGAGTTGAATCTTATGTTCCGTATAAGGTTCATGATGTACGCCACGTTGATTCTGTCGGTTTCCATAAGCTCAATGCAGAAGTCAACGTCATTAAGAACGGAAACAACCTCGCGCTCGTTCTGTGCTTTTCTGTAAAGAAGAAAATACTTGCTCTTGTAGTCCTGAAATTCCTGGTCGCTCATTTCAATTGAATCGCGCTCTATCTTGAATTCCACGAAAGTCTGCAACGAAAGAAGGTATTTTGAAAGTTCCCTGAACGTTACGACGAAATTTTTCTGAGTTTCTTCATCCATAATCATGTCCACAGAGGATGGCGTAGGGGCGATTTCCTTAAGTTTTATTGCAAGCTCGTTGAATTTCTGGACATAGTATTCAAATGATTTTGCAAGGATTCCGTCCGTGTCGTTCGATTGGGAGAAAAGAGCAAGCGCATCATCTGTGTTCTTCTTAAGATTTCTGTAGCATATTATTATTCCCCACGGCTTTGTTTCTTTTTCTACTCGGTTCGTGCGGCTGTATGCTTGGAGCAGGTCATGGTACTCAAGCTTTTTGTCCACATAAAGAACCGAAAGAGGCTTGCTGTCAAAACCTGTAAGGAACATATTCACTACAAGAAGGATGTCAAGGCTCTTTGTCTTTTTGCCCTTTACACGGTCGCTTATGTCCTTGTGATATGCGGAAAATGTTTCCGTTGAAAAATTCGTGCTGAAAATTTCGTTGTAGTCTTTTATTATGCGCTCAAGTGAACTGCGGCTATGCTCGTCTGCGTTTTCATAGTCCTCGTTTGCTCCGTAAGAGAAAATTCCGCTTATGTTCAGGTCATGGTCAATACCCTTGAATATGTCATAGTATTTTACAAGCGCCGGAATTGATGAGACTGCAAAAATTGCTGTGTACTGGCGGTTGCGAGTTTTTGCCTTGTGGTTCTGGATTATGTGGTTTGCAATCATGGTCATCCGCTCGTCCGCCATATAAAGCTCGTTCACGTCGATTGCATTCGTCATCGTGTTGTCATCAAGGTCGTAGTCGCCGTCCATCGTCTTTATGTATTCCACATGAAATCCAAGAACATTGTTGTCAAAAATCGCGTTCTTTATCAGATATGAGTGCAAACATTCTCCGAAAAGGCTTTTTGTTGTCTGCACAATTTTTCCGTTCACTTTGCCGTTTACCTCGAACCTTGGTGTTCCGGTAAAGCCAAAGAACTGTGCGTTCTGAAAATGCCTTACAATATCCTTGTGCATTTCCCCGAACTGAGAGCGGTGGCACTCATCTATTATGAACACAACTTTTTCTTTCTTGTACAAGTCCATTGCAAAAGCGTAGCGGGGATTGTTCACTGCGTTCGCCATTTTCTGAATAGTCGTGATTATCAGCTGGCGGTTCTTGTCCTTCATCTGCTTTACAAGAATGTCAGTCCGGTCAGTCGCATCCACCGAGCCAGCTTCGAATTTGTTGAATTCTTCCGTTGTCTGGGTGTCAAGGTCTTTGCGGTCAACAAGAAAAACCACTTTTTTTATTGCGGGATTTGAGGCTAGAATCTGCGCTGTCTTGAATGCGGTAAGAGTTTTTCCGGCTCCTGTGGTGTGCCAGATATATGCGTTGCGGCTTGTCATTGTCGCCTGCCGGATAAGGGCTTCTGCTGCATAAACCTGATAAGGACGCATGACCATCATTATTTTATCCGTGTCATTCAGAACGGTGAATTTTGTCATCATTTTTATGAGCAAATCCCGCGCAAGAAAGACAACGGAAAATTCCTTTAAGTTTGTGATTCTGATATTGTTGTCGTCTGTCCAAAAGAATGTATTTGAATAGAAAATATCCTTGTCGCTGTTCGCAAAATATTTTGAGTCCACTCCATTAGACACTACAAAAATCTGAATAAAGTGAAACAGCCCCTGATATGAATGTTTTCTGTACCGCATAATCTGATTCACGGCTTCCTTTAAGTCCACGCCACGCCGCTTTAGCTCAATCTGCACAAGCGGAAGACCGTTTACAAGAAGAGTAACGTCATAGCGGTTTGTGTAAAGACCTGTAACTGTAACCTGATGCGTAACCTGATAAATGTTTTCTGTAAAGTCGTTGCTCAGAAGCTTGAAGTATGGCTTTGTGCCGTCATCGCGCTCAATCTGGAATTTATCCCGCAGAATTTTCGCGCTCTCAAATACGCTTTTTCCGTTTACATAATTCAGAATGCGTTCCCATTCCTTTTCGCTTAAAGGCTTTCCAGCAAGTTTGTCCTTGTTGAAAGCCTCAAACTGCATCCTGAAATTGTTTATAAGCGCATTGTAATCCGCCAGTACCGTATGCGTATAGTTCTGTTTTTCAAGCTGATTAACCAGCTGCTCTTCCAGCTGTGCTTCACTCTGATATGACATAATACACAATTATAACATATTTTTGCTATTTTGCTGACTGATTTCTTCTATAAAGTAATGTGGAAAACTGGTGTAAATTTTCTTCCGCTTCCAATCCTGCCTCCTTTCCGCTTCCAGCCGGAACTTCTTTCCTGCTAGAGCAAAAAGCATCTTCCTGTTCTAAGCGGAACGTCTTTCCTGTAAAAGCCGGAATCTTTTAAGCAATAAGCTGTTCTTTGAATTTTATCCATTCTTAAAATATATGTAAATTTTGACAATTTTATACTTGACAATGACAAGTTTGTAATCTATATTGTTTTTAGGAGGTTAATGCTAAAAACGAATAGAAAGTGCCGCAAAATAAAATGGCGATTGCGGCGGATGTGCCGTAAGGCAAGAATTGAATTAGGAATTGAAATAATTATGGAAAGCATGGCTGTTAAAGACAGAATCGGTAAACTGCTTTCGGAAACAGGAATGAGCCAGAAGGCTCTTGCCGATGCAACAAACTTGAGCGAGGGTGCGGTTTCCCACTACCTTAAAGGGGATAGGGTTCCGAAGGGTGCAATCCTTCTGAACATAGCAAATGCGCTGGGTACGACGGTCGATTATCTTACTGGAAAAAGCGACGATGCCCATAAGTTCTCATCAGAACAGGAAATTGAACAGGCATTCGAGCTTATCGCGCGCAATGCCAAGACCCTTACTGATGAGGAGCGCAAAAAGTTCGCGAAAATTCTTTTTTCGTAAGATGAGGTATGAATGGAAAGAGCGGTTCAGCTTTTGGGAAGTGAATATGATGAGATAGAAGAAGAGGCGAATTGTCTTTTTGAGGATTTGGGAATAAAAAAATATCCGGTGGACTGCTTTGAGGTTGCTCGCCTGCTTGGAATTGAGCTTGTAAAATATTCAGATTCCTCAGATGAGGACAGAAAATTTATGACCTCAAAGTATGAGGAGGGGTTTTCCACGATGACGGCAAAGTCAAGGTACGCGATTTACTACAATGACTTGCTTCCGCCTTGTACCGTCCGTTTTACAATCTGGTATGAGATTGCCCATATACAGCTCGGGCACTTGTACGAGAATCAGGGAAAGTCGGCGGCCAGGATGAAAGCGGAATGCAACCGTTTTGCAACTTATGCTCAGGCTGCAATGCCGTTCGTGATAAAGCTTTCACCGTGCTGTCCGGATGAGCTTATGCAGGAATTCGGGCTTGGCTGGACTTGCGCAAACTATGTCTTTGACAGTTATATGCGCATAAGGCAGTACCCGAACATTGTGAGAAGAATTCTTTCAAACAGGATTCTTGATTTATTCAGTTCAGAACAAGTGCTGGAGGAGGCTGTATGAAAAATGAAGCAAAAAATTAAGCCCTTAGGATTTGCCGAAAACATTTGCGGTGCGTAAGGCATTTCTTAAGGGCTTTAAAAAGACACTCCAGACGGAGAATCTTCAAATCTGATTTTAGAAGTATACTCCTGTCTTTCGTGTCTGGTCAACAGAAAATCTTGCGAAAAGCGGAAATTCTGTTCAGTGTGGAAAAGGAAACTCACCTTTTTATAACAGACAGTCCAAAAACGGACAAGGAACTTACTTATGAGTACAACTACAAACATTAACTATTCGGACACAGATGGAAGCGGAAATCTCACTCTGTACAAAAATTACTTTGACAATGGCGGAAAATATTACGCACGTTTTGACCGGCGCAATGTTACGATTGACAATCTTATAGCGCGCACGCAGAAAAAAGACATAGGCGTGAACGCCATAACCGCAAAGCACATTCTTTCCTTAATAAAGGCGGAAATAATAGAAGCCTTGCAGCGCGGCGAAAGCGTGAACCTCATGGACTTGGGAACTTTCTATATTGCGGCAAGCGGCACAAGCGGAAACACCGCCGAAACCGCCGAGATAAAGAAGCTTTTTGTAAAATTCACATCGTCAAAGGAGACAAACGAGGCGGTCGCAAAACTTGGGATAAACAAAATAGTGATTGCGGATTCAAGTCCTTCAATTGATTCTGTCACTGACCTTTTTACGGGGCTTAATGACGGAACTCTTACATCTAAAAAAGCCGCGAGACTTGACGGCGGCAGACTGAAAATTTCTGGCAGTGATGGCGGAATTTTCTTTGCCGAATGTGGCGCAGACGGGATTTATTCCGAAGATGAAAGCTTGTGGCACAAGGTGAACCCGGAGTCCATAATGCGAAACCTTTCAAAGACGCTCGAATTCTTCCTGCCAGAAAGCCTTGAAATCGGCAAAAGCTACAGAATAATCCTGCGCACAAACAGCCGAAAAGGAAATGAGGACAAAAAGACCTTTGTTTCCGCAGTGTCTGACATTGTCACTGTAAAATAAAAGCGGTGATTTTGTAATTAACTCTACTATGCTTGGAAAACCACATAGTGGAGTTAATCGTTGTTAATATTATATTTCTATTTCCACTTGAACGTCGCAAGCCCGATTATGTAGATTGCGATTATGCAAAGCGGAACAAAGTACGCGAAGACTGGCTTCATCCAGTTTTTGACTTTTAAGCCTTCGCCCTCGTTCGCTTCCTGAACGAGTTTTTCCCAGCCTAAGCCGAATCTGCTGCTGCAGCTGAAAACTGCGAAAATCAGCGCGCCTAGCGGAAGAAGGTTGTTGCTTACGATAAAATCCCAGAAGTCAAGCCACGCCGAGCCTTCGCCGAACGGATGAAAATGAAGCACGCTGTAGCCGAGCGCGGTTGTTAGCGCAATTAAGAAAATGCCTGTTCCGCAGATTATGCAGCCTTTTCTGCGCGACCAGCCTGTCATCTCGCGCACGCACGCAAGAATATTCTCGCAGACTGCAAGCTCCGTTGAGAACGCCGCGAAAACCATAAAAAGAAAGAAAAGGCTTCCCCAGAGTCTTCCAGCACCCATGTTGTTGAAGACTGTCGTCATCGTGTTGAAAAGAAGAGACGGACCTGCGTCAACTGCGATTCCGAACGACGCGCACGCCGGGAAGATTATCAAGCCTGCAGTCACGGCAACAAAAGTGTCCAAAATGATGACTTTTACAGTCTCGCCCATAAGGCTCCTGTCTTTTCCGATGTAGCTTCCGAAAATCGACATCGCGCCGATTCCAAGAGAAAGCGTGAAAAATGCCTGGTTCATCGCGCCAACGACAACCGGAACTGTGAGCTTCTTAAAATCGGGAACGAGATAGAATGAAAGTCCTTTTGCGCCTCCCGGAAGAGAAATGCTCCGCACCGCAAGAACCGTCATCAAAACCAAAAGAAGAACCATCATATATTTTGTGATCCGCTCGAGTCCGCTCTGGAGATTCCTCGTGAGAATCAAAAAGCAGACCGCAACGGCGATAAAAAGATAGCCCACGTTTATTTTCGAATTTGAAATCATCTTGCCGAAGCTAAGCTCGCCTGACTTTCCCGCGACAAACGAGACAAAATAGTAAATCAGCCAGCCCGTAACGACCGTGTAGAATGCCATCAGAAAAATGTTTCCAAGCAGGCAGACGTAGCCGTGAATGTGCCATTTCGAGCCGGGCTTTTCAAGCTTCTGATACATTTTGACCGGGCTTGCCTGAGCCGCCCTTCCAAGCGCGAATTCCATTGTCAACGCTGGAAGTCCCAGCACAACAAGAAAAGCAAGGTAAACAAGAACGAACGCGCCGCCTCCGTTATGACCGACCATCCACGGAAATTTCCAGACGTTTCCGCACCCAATAGCGCAGCCTGCGCTCAGCAGAATAAATCCAAGTCTGCTGCTCAATCTTTCTCTAGCCATAAGTCCTATTTTATCAAAATTTCGGGGCGGTGTGTATAAAAATTTTTCAGTATTTAAATTCAGATTGCAAGTCTTAAGGAACAAAAATTATTTTTCTTGAATCGTCCTGAACAAATTCCAAAGAACCTTTTAAATTCTCGGAAGCAAAAACTGAACCATATTTACAGATAAAAACAAATGAAATATCTGTTCCGAATTCTTTTTTGAATTTATCAAGGAGCTTAAAAGATTTTTCCACGCCAAGAACAAAAGTCGCAGTTGAAAGCGCGTCCGCCGCAATGCTCGAAGGTGAAATTACAGTTGCGGAAACAATTCCAGAATCCGCAGGAAATCCAGTCGCAGGATTAAAAATGTGATGATATTTTTTTCCGTCCGCTTCAAAAAAACGTTCGTAGCTTCCGCTTGTAACAACTGAATTTTCATTTATGCAAAGACGCAGAAGGGGAGCAGATGAAGGAGAATCTGGATTTTTTATTCCAACAGTCCATTTGCTGCCATCAGATTTTTTTCCATAAACGTAAATGTTTCCGCCTAAGTCCACAACAGCTTTTTTAACGTTGTGTTTTTTTAAAATCTTACAGACTTCATCAGCGGCAAAGCCTTTTACAATTCCGCCAAGATTTACTTTCATTCCTGCTTTCCGCAAAAAAACTGAATCTCTGGAAAGTCCCACACAGCCAAAATCAACAAGTTCAAGAGCTTTGTTTATTTCAGCTTGCGAAGGAATTCTCTGGTGATCTGTGTTTATGCCCCACAAGTCAACGAGCGGACCTGCAGCCGGAGTAAATGCGCCGTCAGAAATCCAGGCGGTTTTCAATGCAAAGTCCATAACATTTAAAACTTCCTCATTTGTCTGCACTGCGGAAATTCCCGCCATTGAATTTATCTGTGAAATTTCAGAGTCTGGCAAAGTCGCGCTGAATTCTTTTTCAATCTGCGCAAGACGTTCAAAAATTTCATCATAAAGTTTTTTTGTTCCGTCTTCAAAAGCGTTGACTGTGCAAAGTGTGTCCATTGCAGTTTGCGTTCTTGGCTCAATTTTTCCAGAGCATGAAAAAAATAAAAAAACAAAAGCAAGGCAAATATGAAAAATAAATTTCATAAATCGTTTTCAACAAGCAAAGAATTTTTTTGATACTTTGGAAGAAACTTTTTAATTCCTCCAGTTTCAAAACTTACCGTAACAACATACTCGCCTTCATCGCTGTAGCTGGTTCTTATAATTTGTCCGTGCCCATAATCATCATGAAAAACGCAAGCTCCCATGCAGTATTTTTTTTCAAGCGGACTTTTTTCTGTTCGGCCGGCGGAAAATGACTCTGGCTTTTGTCCAAGTATGCGGACTTCATTTCCTAGCTCAGCAAGAAACGGACTTGGAATCATAAAATTGGTTCTTCCAAAAAGCCTACGTACTCCGCATGAAGTAAAATAAAGCTCATCTTTTGCGCGTGTAATTCCAACATAAAAAAGCCTGCGCTCTTCTTCAAGCTCCGATTCTGTTTTTCCTTCGCGCGGAAAAATTCCAGATTCCATTCCAGTTATTATTACACGCTTAAACTCAAGTCCCTTTGTATTATGCAGCGTAATCAAAGTAACTTTGTCTTCTTGCTTTTCTTCTTCGGATTCAGTTTTTAAAGTGCGGTCAAGATTTATGTGATCCAAAAAGTCCAAAAGACCTTGCTTTGTGCACGGATACAAAACTGCGCTATTCACAAGCTCCTGAAGATTTTCAATTTTCTGCGTGCCAATTTCTTCATCTTGGTCCTTGTGGAATTCTTCAAGTCCGCTTTCTTTTACAACTTTTTCAACAAACTCTGAAAGTTTTTTTTCATCCGTTGAAACAACATTGTTTTCATTTATCGCCTGACCTGCAAGCAATGCCGCTTCTGAAGTTACAGGAACATCTGGCAGCTCGGCGGAAAATTTTTCAACAAGCGACTTAAAAAAATCAAATCCTTCTTTTGCCTTTTTTGAAAGCTTTAAAGATTCCGCGCCATTTAAAATTGAATTTCCATCGGAAGCTTCGATTATTTTATCTTGCGTTGTATTTCCAATTCCGCGCACAGGTTTGTTTACAATCCGCCTAAAAGAAATTTCATCCCGCTGATTCACAATAAATGAAAGCCACGAAATAATATCTTTTATTTCTTCACGCTCATAAAATTTCAAAGAGCCTACAACTTCATAAGGAATTTTTTTATGCAGAAATTCTGTTTCAAAACCAAGCGACTGCGCATTTGTTCTGTAAAGAATTGCCCAATCGCTGTAAGGAATTCCATGCTCGTAAGCCTGCTCAATAAGACTGTAGCAAAATTCAGTTTCGTCATCTTGCGACGGAAGAAAAACCAATGCCGGCTTTTTTCCTTTTCCGCGCGCAGACACAAGTTCTTTTCCAAGACGGCCGGAATTATTTCTTACAACATTTCCTGCGCAATTTAAAATTTCAGAAGTAGAACGGTAATTTGTTTCAAGACGGATAATTTTTGTTCCCGGAAATTCATCTTTAAAATTCAATATGTTTTGAATTTCAGCTCCGCGGAATTTATAAATACTTTGGTCATCATCACCAACAACGCAAACATAAGTTCCAGAATTTTCATTTACGCCGGAAAGTTCCTTCAAAAGCTTAAACTGCGCAACGTTTGAATCCTGATATTCATCAACCAAAATAACTTTATAACGCGCATGAAAACTTTTTCTAATCAAATCGTTTTCTTTTAAAATCAAATACGGAAGCAAAATCAAATCGCCGAAATCCACATTTCCGGTTTTTCTAAGACGTTGCTGATATTTTTCATAGACCTCAGGAAAAATCGGCTCGTCGCAAATCCGGCTCAATTCCAAATCTCCGGGAAGAAGACAATAATCTTTTGCCAGCGCAATTTTTTTTGCATAATGCGACGCATCTTTTTTTGTAAGCGAAGGAACTGCTTTTGAAATTAGAGAGCACACATTATCATCATCATAAACTGTAAAATTATTTTGAATTCCAATTCCAGAATCTTCCGCACAGAGCCGAAGAAACCAAGCACCAAATGAGTGAAATGTTCTTATATGGGATTTTTGCGCGCGTGGTTCAAGATTTATTGCACGCTCTTTCATTTCTTCCGCGGCTTTTTTTGTAAATGTAACAGCAAGAATCGAAGCCGGATTTATTCCAAGCTCCGAAATCATATACGCAATTTTCGTTGTGATTACGCGGGTTTTTCCAGAGCCTGCACCAGCCAAAATTAAAAGCGGACTTCCCTCATGCTCAACTGCTTCCCGCTGCTCTTTATTTAAAACTGAAAGATAATCTTCCGCATTCATTCAAGAAATTCTCCGTCAACATCGACATCGGATGCGGCAAGAGCCTTTGCCTTTACAACAGCTCCCGGAATTATTTTTTTCACAGCGTTTTCATTATCAAGGTCATAGCGCACAACAAAAGCTCCGTCAACTTCCGGCGCATCAAACCAAGCACGTCCGATTGCAAGACCTTCATCAGAGCCGTCTTTATTTTCGATTATTTCTTCAATGAGAACATCGTAAATTTTTCCGCAACGCATTTTTAAACTTTCAGAAGTTATTTCATGCTGAATTTCTTCCAGCCGGAAAGCTCTCGCCTTTGCTTTTTTTGAAGAAACCTGCGATTTCATTTTATCGGCGGCAGTATCTTCTTCTCTGCTGTAAGGGAAACAGCCGGACCAGTCGCTTTTTATTGACTTTAAAAATTCTTCTGTGCGCAAAGCATTTTCGTCTGTTTCCCCAGGAAAACCTGTAAGAAAAGTTGTGCGTATGCAGCTTTCAGGAAAATAAGAGCGGATTGTTTTTATGAGCGAAGTATAATTTTCAAAGCTGCCCTTTCGGTTCATGGCGCGGATTATCTTGTCATCTCCAGACTGAAAAGGAATGTCAAAATAAGGAAGAAATCTTGAATCTTTTTTCATAACTTCAAGAATATCTTTGTTAAAATGATCAGGGTGAATGTACAAAAGCCGAATCCAAAATTTTCCTTCAAGCGCAGAAATTTTTTTTATCAAGCTACACAAAGGAGACTCGCCGTTTTTCTCATAAAAATTTTCTTCTGCGCAAACAGGAACTTTTAAATTCTTGTAAATTATTTCGTGCCAGTTTTTTTCAGAAGAAAATTCTTTGTCTTCTTCTCCGCAGCCATAAGCCGCCAAATCCTGGCCAATCAAATTGATTTCAAAAATTCCACGGGTCAAAAGCGATTTTATTTCCGCAACAATTTCATTTGAATTTCTTGAACGAAGTTTTCCGCGTATAACAGGAATTGCACAGAACGAACATCTGTTGTCGCAGCCTTCTGTGATTTTTACAAACGCGCTTCCTTTAAAAGATAAAAGTGAATTCCGCTCGCCGCAGCAAACTCCTTTTTGTTCAGCTTTTAAAACCGGACGCTTTTCTTCAAACAAATCTTTTACAGCGGAATCAATCAGCTCTAAATTTCCGTTTCCAACAATTCCGTCTGCTTCAGGCAAATCATTTTTAAAGACATCCGCATAACGTTCGGCAAGACAGCCCGCCAAAAGAATTTTCGCATTCGGAAATGCAGAGCGCGCTTCCATAAGGGAATCCAAACTTTCCTTTTTTGCGCTCTCAATAAATCCGCAGGAATTTACAATAATTAGGTCGGCTTTTTCAGGTTCAAAAACTTGCTCAAATCCAAGGCTCGAAAGCCGGTTCATTATAAGCTCGCCATCAACCTGATTTTTTGCGCAGCCATGCTGGTCAAGAAAAAATTTTTTACTAGTCAAGTTCAAGCACCACTAAACGATATTTTCCGTCACTGTCGCGAACCCATTTTATGTCTTCCGCCTGAACTTCGCCTGCACGTCCAACTTCAAGGTCATAAGAAGAAAGTCCTGCGATAACATGAATTTTCAAAGCGTTAATGTTGCTCATCCAAAGCCGAGTTCCGTTGTTTGAAGTAATCGTAACAAGCTCGCCGCTTTTGTAATAGCCTTCAACATAATCCTGACGGTCGCTTTTGTATCTGAAAAGGCAAGAACCGCGGAATGTAACATTTATTGTAAACGGATAAGCGCGCGTGTCTTCATGGATTACCGTTCTGTTTGCATTATTTTTTACAGCTGAAGCCGCAGGAATTTCTGAAAGTTCTGTTCCGGATTTTCCATCTGAAAGCGCGACAAAAGAATTTTCAATAGATTTTTCAAGAATTCTAACTTCCGCGCCGTTAGCCTCATTGTCATTTGAAACATCGCTCAAATAAATAATCAAATCCGCAAATCCGTCGCCGTCAATGTCTATATCGCGTTCCTCGCTAAGCTCCACAATCTGATTTCCAGAAGGCGTAAGAATTGAAAGATTTCCCAAAGTTCCGCCAACTGTCAAGACAACATTTCCCTTGCCCTGTTTTGCGGGAACAAGAATCTGGTCGCCTTTGTAAAGACGCTTTGTTTCAGGCTTGCCAGTAAACTGATACTGATGGATTTTTTCTTTTTCAACTTGCTCTCTTGCCTTGAGTTCTTTTTTCTGCGGAATTTTCAACACGCTGAAATAAACATAAATTCCAACCGCCGCCAAAACCAAAATGACCGAAGCAACAATTACAGGAACAAGAAAAACCGGCTTCTGATTTTTTAAAAGTTCAACTGGAACTGGAGATTCCTGAATTTTTTTTGCATGATAAAGCCGCAAAATCTCATCTTTGTCCAGCCCAAGAAATTCACAATAATTTGAAAGAAATCCTATAAAATAAGATTCTCCCGGAAAATCTTCAACACGCTCATTTTCCAGTGAATCTATATAATTTTTTGTAATCGCAGTTGCACGTTCAATTGCTTCCATGGAAACTTTTTTTTCTTCACGGGCATTGCGCAAAATTTCTCCGTAGCTTTCCATTTATTACTCCGAAAGAAGAAAGTTGTTGTAGTTGTTTGCAGATGACGGCGGATCATAAATAAAACGCTGATCGCTTATATTCACATTCAAGTTGTAATTATGAAAATCAAAAATGTAATCCACATCCTGAGAAGAAACCGCAGCAACACGGCGGATTAATTTTGTCAAAGGATCTACTGAAAGTTTTATTGTGCGGAACGCTTCTGCCGCGGATCTTCTTGAAAGCAAAAGATTCACAACCATTTCATCGCTGTTTTCATCCAAAGGAACCGCGCTTTGCCCAGATTCGTAGGCAACTGTGTAATAACGGCGCAAAAGAGAAAGTCCCTGGGATGTAGCCGCATTTGGACCAGAAGCGGTAACGTTCTGCTCAAGGATTGCGGAAGTCGGGCTTGGCAAATAAATTGTAAGGTCATCACCGTTAAAGACAACAACCTGTTCCGCCGGATCTGAAAAATCTATCCTAAGCATTTCCGGACGCTTAAAGCTGACTTTTCCTTTCATTTCACTTTTGCCGATTGTTATGTCGATGTCGGCTTCATAGTCTTTTATTTCCGCATAACGGTCGCTGACAGATTTAAAGAAATCGCTCGCCGTTGTAATTTCCTGTGAAAAAACCGCCGTGCAAAAAACGCACACAAAAACTGCGGCACACAAAAACTTTTTCATTTAAAGTACTCCAAACTGATATATTGTAGAAAAATAATCTTTTATCGTCAACAGGCATATCAGGGCAAACGTATTATAAATGTATTCAGCATAAAACTGGCTCCCAGGCACGGTTTCGTGGTTCAAAATCGCGCAATAATGCGCTACACGCTGACTGTTGCAAAGTGACTATAGAATTGCCCGCTCACGCGGTCGCAACAATCAGAGTGTTTTTGCCCCAGGAACCGTTCCTTCGCGCAAACTTTACTTAAATTATTTATAATGCGTTTGCCCTGACAGGCATATTTAAACTGCGAAAAATATCAAAAGTGATTTTTATTCAGAAAAAAGTTTGGGGAATTTTATTTGATTATTTCTTTTATTTCTTCAAGAACTGAAAGCGCGTTTATTCCAGTCTGAAGTGTCGAGCGCAAGTTTGCTTTTCCATCTAAAAAGTCAACCGCGTTTTGAATCATATTTGAAAAGTAAAAAGTTTTTTTTGGCAGGCTTTCGGAACGGTCATTTAAAAGTGAATAGAATCCGCTGTAGAGAGAAGATTTTTCCCGGTGATACAATTTTAAATATCCGTTTCCAATGCAGATTCTGCCTTCTGTTCCCGTAATGGAAATTTCAAATCCAAAGAAACGAGAGCGTCCGCTAATTCCAATTGTAACATCTGGACATTTTGAAGTTGAATAATGCGCGCTGAACTGCCGGATGTTTTTTTCTTCATCACGGAAAACGCCAGTTACAATAGGAAATCTAAGAAGCGAATTTACAGTTTTGATTTTTTTTTCGCAAGTGTTTAAATCCGAAGCACGGCTAAGAAGTCCGCCTTTTTTTTCAGAAGGATTTTCCAAGGATATTTTTTTCAGCGTTGAAGGCAAATCGTCCTCAAGGAAAAACAGAACTGCGTCAACCAAATGTGTTCCATCGTGAATAAGACTGTAGGCACCAGTTTTTTCTTCCGCCGGATTATAAACGCAAAGACTTGAGCAAAGCTCCGCACGAATGCTTTGAATCTCCCCGATTTTTTTCATATAGCTCTTTGCCAACTTGAAATCTTCCGCAAAACGCCGCTCATGGTTTACAAGAACTGGCACTTGAAATTTTTCCGCCTCTTGCTGAATTTTTTCCGCTTCCAAAAGATTGAGCGCAACAGGCTTTTCCAAAATCACAAGTTTCGGTTTTGCGTGGATTGCTTCAACAGCTTCTTTTAAATGGGCATTTTCATTCACGGCGACTGTAACAATGTCCGGGCGGCATCGCGCATAAAGGTTTGCGCTGTCCGAATATCCAACGGCTTTTTTATTTGCGTCCTGCCATTTTGAAAGCGCAATGGAATCAGTGTCGCAACCGGCAATCAGATTTATCCGAGGATTATTCAAAAGTGCCATTGTGTGGCTGGCGGGCTGCTCGCGGTTTTTGTCAAGTCCAAGACTGTAACCGATTCTGCCCAAGCCAACCAAAGCCGCCGTGTATTTTTGCATAAGCTAAAATCAGTCCATCAGCTTTTCGTATTTCTTTGCAAGCCTGCGGGATTTTTTTGCAGCAAGTCCGCAATAGTTCGCAGGATGCTCAAAGAAGTTTTCTGGATTTTCCACGCCGAGTTTTTCAAGCTGGGCAGTTATTTTTTCAAACGCTTCTTTGTGGGTTTTTAGAACTTCAAAGAATGTTTTTCCAGATTTTTCAGCTTCCAAAGTAATTTTGCGGATAACTTCGTGGCCGTCATTGATTCCAGCTTCGCCAAGCAAAATGTAAGCAGGCTCGGCAAGAACTCCGCCTTTTACTTTTCCGCCGGCATTTTCAAGATTGCGCGCCATTGTTTCTTTATCAGCCTGAAGTCCAGAAACAACGCTGTTCATTCTTGCAACTGCCATTGTAAAACCTGCAACGTAATCCGCCATAAATCTCTGGCTTGCCGAATTTGTAAGGTCGCGCTGATGCTCAGAAATCTGATCCATATAAAATGTAATCACACGCGGACACATTGCCTTCCAAAGGGATTTTACGTGCTCGCTGTTCCACGGATTTCTTTTCTGCGGCATTGTGCTAGAGCCAACTTGCGTAGAAGCAAAATATTCAAAAACCTCTCCGATTTCTGAACGCTGAAGATTGCGAAGGTCGTCTGCAAGATTCGCAATAATTCCAAACGCAACATTCATTTCCAAGAGAAGGCGCAAAAGATATTCCGGTTCAACAAGCTGATTTGAATATTCGCTGGCAGAAAGTCCAAGAAATTCAACATAGACGCGCTCAAGTTCTTCCGGGTCTTTTACAATCATTGAAGGTCCGTTGTAAGAGCCGACAGGTCCTGCAAGTTTTCCTACGAGCTGATTCGAAAGCTCTTCTATGCGCAAAATCGATTTTCCCAAACGGCTTACGAATTCTGCAATGCTCCAGCCAAAAGTAATAGGAACTGCGTGCTGTCCATGAGTGCGTCCAACCTGCGGAACTTCTGAATCGCGGTCTGCAATAGCACAAAGATGCTTTTCAAGTTTTTTAAGTTCAGGAAGAACAACATTTTTTGTAACATCTCTCATTCTGCACGAAAGAGCTGTATCAAGAATGTCAACGCTGGTTGCTCCAAGGTGAACCAAAGGTCCGATTTCCGCCGAAACTTTTGTCTTCATGACGTTTACAAGCGCGCGGATATTATGCTTTGTTTTTTCCTCTTCCGCATAAACTTCGGCAGGATCAATTTTCGAAGCGACTTTATCAAGACTCTGCGCAATTTCATCCGTGAGTTTTCCGCGCAATTTCAAATGGCTTTTTACAAGGGCAGCCTCGCATTTTGCGCATGAACGGATTGAAGCTTCTTCTGAAATATACTTAGAAAGACCGTTAAAAACTTCGGCCTCTGACAATGAATATCTGTGGTCGATACAAGAAATGTTTTCAAAAATATTACGTGTTTCCATGAAAAAATATTGTAGTTTATCTTGGAATAATTTTCAATTGCGGATTTGGCGCGCAGACTTTTTGCGAATTAACTTTCCGTAAATTTAAACAATTTTCTTTTTTCTTCTCCGGCCAAATTTGAATATGTGCATCGGTTTTTAAAATCCACAAGGACAACCTGACTTTCCGCATAGCTCCAAAACTGGCCTTTTTTTGCCCTGCTGAAATTGAACGACCTAATTTTTTTTACAAGTTCAAACGAAACGTCCTGCATTACAAACACGCGCAAAACAACAGAACGCCTGTTTCTTGAAAAACCATCCGCGCCAGAAAGAGTTATTTCAGGCAATCTTTGAAGTTCGGACAAAACAAAATTTTCATCATTGCAAAAGGAAACCAAGCACGCTTCTTTTTGCTCAAAGCCGTCATCATTTTTAGAAAACGTTCCTGCAATGTCGTATTCTTCGCCAAGATAAAAAGAATCAATTTTGTAAGTTTGCGAAAGTGAAGAAATCAAAAGCTCTTTGTAATTCTGAAAATTCATTTTACGCTGGCTGCAATTCTGAATCCAAAAAAGTTGTAGGCTTCATTCGGGTCATAAGAATAACGGTCTCCTGCAGAAACAAAAAGCGTGTATTCATTCCAGCTTCCGCCGCGCATAACACGTTCAGCGCCATATTTTGGACCTGAATATCTTTTGGATAAATCACCGGCTTCATAAGGAGCTTCCCAGTCCCAGCAGAATTCGATTACGTTTCCGCTCATGTCAAAAATTCCGGCTCCGTTTGGATTTCCGCTGGAAGGACTTGGAGGCGCGCTTGTGGAAAATGGAGTTCCGGCTGTTCCAACTCGTTTTGTTCCATTTGAATTTTCAAAATACCAGGCAACTTCTTCAACTGGAACTGAAGAATCATCTTTTCCATTTGAATCAATCTGACCGCTAGCCAAAGCTCCAGACTGAAGTCCACCCGGAGTTTTTCTTGCCGCATATTCCCATTCAGTTTCTGTCGGAAGCCTGTAGCCATTATTTTTCCAGTTGCATTCCGCCAAGTCGCATGAAGCTGTGTCCGTGGCGTCTTTTAAAATCTGTCCGTTATAAAAATAGCAGGGAACTTTTCCGTCCATTTCACTGAACGCATTGCACCAGACAACGGCATCGTACCAGTTTATATTTGTAACTGGTTCATAGCAATTCATTTGTGTTGGAGCTTTTCCTCTTGAGCCAGAAGAACCTTCCTGTCCCGGATTCGCAAAAACGTATCCATTTTCTTCCGCCCACAAACGGACTTTATACCAAAGATTGTAAGTTGTTTCGTAACGGTTAAGCTTGAACGGAAAAACTCTTCTTTTTGCAGTTACTGACTGGGAATTTTCTCCAATCACATATTCAGTTTTTTTTCTTGAAGAGCCGAATTCAACAAAATCAATATCATTAAAAAAATCATCGGAAGATTCCTGCGCAAAAATCTGTGCCGCCGCAAAAAAAATCAATGCAAAAATTTTTGTAAATTTCATTTTCTTTTCTCCGCTATTTTTTCCTGCTTTTTTATGTAGCGTCTTTGCTTTCGTTCCGCGCGCCGAGCTTTAAATGAAACTCTTTTTCTTGCTTCAACAGACGGAGTAATCCGGCGTTTCATAAACATAAAATATCCAAACACAGAAGTAAAAACGCAAAGCCCCGCAATCGCAACTGCTCCAACCCATTTTGAATTTGCCCAAGGAAGCGGAACATTTATTCCAAAATAGCTTGTTACCAAAGTAGGAAGCATAAGCACAAGATTCCATGCTGTCATTGTTTTCATAACGATATTCAAGTTGTTGGACAAAACAGAAGCAAAGGCATCGTTCATTCCTGCCATAATATTCGTGTAAGTTCCAGCCATGTCCAAAGCCTGCTTGTTATCAATTTCAACGTCGTCAATCCAGTCCTGATCTTCTTCGTCCAGCTTGATAATTTTTGTCTTGCGGAGTTTTTCCAAAAGCATCTGGTTGCTTTTTAAAGATGTTGTGAAAAACACGAGCGATTTTTGAATGTTCAAAAGCTGAATCAATTCATGGTTCTGAACAGAGCGGAGCATTTCGTTTTGAATTGTTGTGGCGCGTCGGTTAAGTTCCTTCAAGTAGCGCAAAAATGTAAGGTCAGCGCGGGACATAAACCGAATTGTAAAAGCTGGAAAATCGTTAAGCGAAAGTTCTTTGATTCTGTTTGCGGCAAAATCCTTTAAAACCTCGCAGTCAGTCCAGCAGATTGTTATAAAAAATTTATCGAATGTAATAATTCCCAACGGAGCCGTAAAATAACTTACATCGTCCCCCGGAGAAAAAACAGGAAGCTTTATAATTGTAAAAGTATATCCAGTATCGTCATTCCGCTCAATTCGGGAAAGTTCGTCCGGGTCAAGAATATCAAGCATATTTTCAGAGTCGATTCCGTAAGTTTCTTCAAGCTCGCGGATGTCGTCTCTTGTAACAGATCTTGCGTCAACCCAAGTGTTCATTTCCGGGACAAGCTCTTCTTTTTCCTTGCTTACAAGTTTTCCGTTTTCCTGCTGCCAATATGTAATCATAGCAAATCCCCGCTAAAAGGCAGCTTCCAAAATTCTATGCAAGCAAAACTGAAACTGCCGTAATTTTTTCTAATCCACGTTGATAACAACTGCCGCTATCCATAACCGACTCTATTTTAGTTTGAAGGCAAATTTTTTACAATCTTTATGATGTAAAGCTCAACGTATCTTTTTAAAGCCGGATGATTTTTTATTTTCATCATGCTCGGAGTGTCCACCAAAGATTCTGCAAGCCGCTGGATTCGTTCCGCATTGAAAGTGTCTGCCTTTAAAGTGCGCAGAACTTTTCTAAAATAATCGCGGATTAATGAATTTACATCTTCGCCAAGATTTTCGTAATTCTGCTTTCCAATTCTGTCGTTCCATTCGTGCATATAGCCTTTTAGCTCGCGGTCCAAAGTGCTGCTTTCTGGAACAAATTCCTTTTCAATTTCAACGGCAAGTTTTCTTAATTCCCTGCGCCTTGTGTTTTTTGGATCTATGCTGTCATCTTCATCGCGGCGTTTCAGAATTTCGCTTTCTTTTTCTTTAAGTTCATTTTGGATTTTTAAAGCTGCGGAAGCGTCTTTTCTTGTTTTTGGCTTAGGCTTTTTAAACAAAAGCTTCATTATAAATGAAACAATCGGCATTGCGTACCAGAAAGGCAGTTTCAGCTTTGCGTCCGCAAGAAGTTCCTGCCTGCTAAGCATAAGAAGCTCGCTGTAAGAAATAAGGGAATCGTTTCTGAACAAAGTTATATGCCCCGGAGTCTGGTCTTCAAAAGCGACAACCGGCAAAAACGAAGCGTTCAAAAGAGCCGAAAGCACAGGTTCAATAGAAGAAACTTCGCGTTCAAGACATCTTTCAAAGGCCGCGTTTTCTTTCATTTCCGGCAAAAGCTCATATTCCCTAAGATTATTGTACCAGCTTTTTATAAGAGCTTCTCGCACCAAAATGCGCACATCGTTTGCAAGCCTGATTATAAGCGGAATGACGCGCTCCTTGAAAATATAATATCCGTTTCCGTCATTCACTTTAAAAATCAAAAGCTCCGGCATCTGATTTCCAATTGATTCCTGAGTTTTCGCCTTTAAATGGTTCATCAACTGCTCTTCTTTGTACTGGCCCAAAAGCGGAATTCCAGTTTTATCCTTCATTTTTCTGATGTCATTCAGATTGTAATAATATGGAGGATTTTTCATAAGAATATCCAGCTGTTCAAACGCCGCCTGTGCCTGCAATTTTTCCGCAGCCTTAGATTTGTAATAAGAAGTCGCAATTTCAATTATAGCAACTGACTGCAAAATCGTAATGTCTTCCGGCGCAAAATCCTTGAGTTTGGTATAATCCTGCTTTATAAAATAACAGAGCTGGCTCCAGTAATAAAAGTTGTCGCCTGTGTTCTTTAAAATATCAAGAACAGTTGACGGATTCGCGCAGAACTGATTGAAAAATGTTTTTATAGAAAGTTCTTTTCCAGGATTTGAAATTGAAAGCTTTTTCAAAAAATAATCATGCGACTCTTCCTTGTGCATGAGCTCCTGAATCTTTTTCAGCGCAAGGTTTATAAGATTTGCAATCGGGAAAGAAGACGGAAAAATCAGCGAAGGAACTGTCTTTGAAAAAACAATGCAGTAAAGGGTTCTGTCGTTAAGCTCTTCCTTGTCCAAGCGTCCGTAAATAATTTCATCAGCCTGCTTTTTTGTAACAACATCAATCGGAACAATTTTCGGCATATCATTTATGCTTGGAAATGGAATCGAAATATTCGCATCAATCTGATTAAATAAATCGTTGTATTTTTCAATAAAATACGGAACAACAAAAATGTAGTCTTTATTTCTTATAGAACTGATTACAACCTGACGGTCAGCCACAAGACTATTTATTTCAGCCTCAAGCGCAACTTTATAATCGCTGGTGCAGTAGCTTTCAAGCGCTGAATTTTCTTCAATATGATGCTGGGCATATCTGTGAACATAGTCTGCGAACTGTCCGTATTCAAGCATATCTGTTTTCTGCTTGGAACAATTGAATTTTAAAAGTGTCAAAATATTCGAGGTCGTAGCCATGCCGCATATTATATAAAGAAAAACAACAATAGTAAACAAATAACGCAAATGTAGCAGGTGTTTTTATTTAAAGGAAATTTCTGAAATTTTGAATTTTATTTTTAAAGACAAGGCATTTTTTGTAAAAAATCGGAAATAAATTTAACTGAAATCACGAAAGCAAAAAGCTTCGGAAAAATTATTTTATTTTATGGAGGATTTTATGAACGCCTTGAATCAAATTATTCTGGAAGGAAATGTCGTCCGTCAGCCAGAAAGAAAAAACTGCAAAAACGGAGCCTCATTCTGTCGGATTCCAATCGCTGTAAACAGAAAGTACAAAGCCAGCGACGGAAACTACGTTGATGAAGTTTCGTACTTTGACGTTGCAACTTTCGGGCAGACTGCTGAACTTTGCGAAAAATGGTGTCCAAAAGGAAGAGGAATCCGCGTAGTTGGAAGGCTCAAGCAGACAACAATGCAAACTGAAGACGGCAAAAAACGCAGCATAATAGAAATAATCGCTGAGCACGTTGACTTTAAGCCGATTCCCAAAAAAACTGAAGAAGGAAAAGCTCTTCCCGCTCCTAAAAAATCATCTGGTAAAAAAACAAAAGAAGAATCTCTTGAAGCCGCGCCTGATGAATTTTGCGAGCCTCCAGAAGAAGATTTGGAATTTTAATGTCATTATCGGGCTTGACCCGATAATCCATGTACAAATCGCAGATTCCCCGATCAAGTCGGGGAATGACAAAGTACTGTGAAACGGGAATGGCATTTTTTTCAAAAACTATTTTCGCTTTTTATTGTCTTTTGCAGCTTGGGCATTTCTAGCTTGAGCTGCCTGATAAGCTTCCATTTTTTCAGGATTATAAAATCCATTTTTCCAGTTAAAGCGGGAAGCTCCTTCTATAAATTCATGCTTCTGGATAATAGAAACGAGATTTCTTATGTCGCTCTTTAAAATCTTTGTCTTTGAAAAATCTATAAGCTGATGTGTCCAGCCTTTGCTTTTCAAAGTTTCCATTTTATCCAAAAGACTGAACGGATATTCCGGCATTACAAACGAACCGTCCGGCGTCGAATTCACTTTAAATCCCATGCCTTCTTTGTCGCTGAAATAAGTAAAGTCATAATCGCCCGGAAGCTTGAATCTCATTCGGAACAAAACCGGATAAGAGAAAACGCTAAGAAGAACACGGGAACGTTCCGCAGAATTTTCAAAAATGGCTTCAATATTTTTTTCCGAATTTTCCGCAGGAGACTGCAACGCCATAATATTGCTGTTTTCAAGGAAACTTACAGCCCAGCGGTTAAATGTGTAAAGGTAAGGTCCGGCAATCAAATTCACTTTGTATTTTTTCAGGATATTTATGTACGCAATGTTGTTTACAATAAAAGTTGAATATCCTTTTTCCACAAGCACGGAAATAACATTTTCAAATTCCTCGGATTTTCCTTCAGCAAAGAACGGATCAAGCGAAATCACAAGCATTTTTTTGCTGTACGGAAGCAATGGTTTTGCAGGCGAATCTTTGTTCAAAATGTCATAAGCTGTTTCAGAATTAAGTTCAAGTATAAGCCGCACCGGATGAAGCGAAGAAACAATATGCGCGTCCGCCACAGTCGAAACCTGAATGTAAAGTCCTTCCGGAAACCAGCTAAGCTCATTTTTTGCAAGCGGTGTAAGATCCAAAATCGGCAAACGTTCCGGGCCAGGCTGTTTTCTAAACTTTGAAAGGTCAGACGGAAGAACTCTTTTGTAACGCTTAGACATAGATTTTGTCTGCAAAAGGTAAACGCTGTCTCCATTGGAAAATCCAGAAGGAATATCAATCCACCTTGAGCCTTTTGCGTCCTCGGAAAGAACACGGATTTTGTGGCTTTCCCGGCCAGTGTCATCTTTTTTATGAAGCCGGATGCTGTCTCCAGGATCAGGACTGTAGTCGCCGCCAGAAATTGTCGCCATTTGAATAGAAAATTCTTGCTTTTTTTCCAAAGAAGATGCATATTGTTCTTTTTCAGAAGCAGAAGCCGGTCTTGTCTGGTTTATTTTTCCAAGGTAAATTCCTGTTCCGCCCGCCTGTTTTGGATTCAAAATTTTTGAGCCAGCAGAATCAACGCCTTCTTCCACGGATTTAAAACCGTACCAATAATCAGTTTTTGAACGCGCAAAATCTGTGCTTAAAATTCGCTTTCCTTCCGCAATAGAGCCTTTTTTATCTTCTCGCCAATGATCCATTACATAGCGGTAGGCGGCAGTAACAGCTCCAACATATTCTGCGCTTTTCATTCTGCCTTCAATTTTAAAGCTGTCAACTCCGGCTTCCATCAATTCTGGAACATGGGAAATAAGCTCCAAGTCGCAAGGTGAAAAATAATAACCGTTCGCAACAGTTCCGGGAATTTCAGCTGAATAAATTCTGCGGCAAGCTTGAGTGCAAACTCCGCGGTTAGCTGATTTTCCGCCAAGATAGCTTGAAAAAAGGCAAAGCCCTGACTCACTTACACAAAGCGCGCCGTGAACAAACATTTCAATTTCGGCATTTGTCTTTGATTTTATCGCTCGGATTTCCTCAAGACCAAGCTCACGGGCAACAACAACACGCTTTACCCCCTGCTTGCACAAAAGATTTGCAGCCGCCGCGCTTTCCACATTCATCTGGGTTGATGCATGAAGCTCCAAGTCCGGAAAAAATTCCTGGCACATTCTTATTACACCAAAATCCTGAACAATTATTCCATCCGGCCCAACTTTATTTAAATATGAAAGAAATCTATAAAGACGTTCTGTTTCATTTTCTTCACAAACAGTATTTACAGTCACATAAATTTTTTTGCCAAGCCGATGCACGCTTTGAACAGCAGCTTCAAACTGATTCCAGGCAAAATTTGAAGATCTAAGCCTTGCATTAAAACTCTTCAAACCCATGTAAACTGCATCCGCGCCTTCGCCTATAGCAGCATCAAGCGCTTCAATATTTCCCGCAGGAGCTAATAATTCTGTCATTTTTTCAGTATACAAGTTTTTTTTAAGTTTGTCATTGCAAGTCAACAGCCTTGAATAAGCTCGTTTATTTAGGTATATTTTCCGCATGGGGAATCGAAACTTTTTTAAGGACTTGCTCAATTCATTCTTTGGAGGAAACAGTCCAGAGGCCGCAAAAAAACGCGCCTTAAAAAACATTGCAAAAAATCTTTCTAAAACTAAATATCATTTTTACAAGACTTCTTCTAATGAAATAGATCCAAGTTTTGCAAAATTCTTCTATGAAATATATAAAGCAATTTCGCCGGCACAGGCAATGATTCAATCTATAAATCCGAAAGCATTTAAGCGGATTGTAATCGACAATTCCCTTTCGGATAAACAACTGGAATCACTGGGAAACATCTCGGAGCTTGCAATTATAGACGCTGCAAAGAAAAAGCCGCTAAAAGAAGTTTTCGAGCAGACAAAACTTTATATGGACGCCTTTTCCTCAGAATTCGACAGCAACAAAATTTCTGCCATTGACGGCGTTTACACAAAACTCATGAGCTTTGTAAATTTTGTGCAGTTCGATTATTTCTTTATGCTCAAAAAATTTGACAGTTCGCTTAAAGAACACAACTTTTCTAATCCACCGAGATTCATACCAATAAGCGGAACTTATGTTCTTGAAGACTTGAAAAATTTCATGGATGTCGCCTGGTCGCTTCCGTTTGATTCTTCTTGGGATGAAGTTTTTAAGCTGATAAAGAAAGTAAAAGGCGTGGATCCGGTATCGCCGGGCGTTTGGAAAAAAATCCTTGCAAGAATCCGCTATTTAAAAGAAAACAAAATTGTGGAAATGCTCATTCAGCTTATTTCCGAAGATCCGTCTTACAACGAAGTTTATGCGGCAAAAGATTTGTACATCGTTGACGATTTTATCACGGAAGTAAAAAAGCAGGCGGAAAACACTTTGACTGCTCTAAAAGAAAAGCAGACAGAAGGAAAAATAGAGGTTCTGCTGAACCAAATTTTTGGAACAACTCAGATAGAAAAACTAAAATTTTACACAGAAGCAGGAAGCGCTCCTTTTGAACGCAAGGAAATCGGAAAGTTTGAATATTGCGAACCGCTTTCGTATTTAAAGAAATTTATTCTTGACTACGTAAAAAAAGACGTAAAAGAACTTTCTGACATTCTTCTTGTCCGCGGTGAATGGGCGAGCCAGCAGCTGGCAACTCCAATGAGCGAAGCTTTCCATCAGCTTGTTGAAAACGCAGACAAAATCATAGCTTTGGACAACAGCCTTGACGACAGCGTTGATCTTGGCTTAAAAATGAAAACTCATCTTCCGCGTACAGAACGCGACAAGGAATCAAGAAACATCATTCATTCAACACTGAATTTTGTAAACACATCCGCCGCAAGAATCATTCTTGGCTCTGTAAATCTTTTCATCACTTATGGAAGAAACCTTAAAATGGTTCTCGAAGACTGCATAAAACCGCATCCAACTTTAATAAGAAACTGGAAAGACATAGATCATTTTGCAGAAGGAAAACTCAAGCAGATGTGCATCGGTGTATACAAAGAAATTTTTTCTTTCGTTTCCCTTATGCAGAATTTCCATATTGAAGTAAACGAAGACGCTTAAAAAGCACGGAGCATCTATGACTTACACAACAAATCTTACAGTCCGTTCTTACGAATGCGACAGCTACAGCCACGTAAACAATGCGGTTTACCTGAACTATCTTGAAACGGCGCGCATGGATTATCTGCACCAGATTGGATTCAACTACAAAGGAATTGTTGAAGCCGGCTATTATCTTTACGTAACGCACATTGATATTTTTTACAAGAATTCAGCATTTCTTGATGACAAGCTGATAATCGAAACAACTCCTGTAAAACTTGGAGCTGTAAGCGGAACTTTTCATCAGACTATAAAAAAAGAAGACGGACACATTTGCGCGGAAGCTGATGTAACTTGGGCTTCTGTAAAAAACAATGCGCCTGCCCGCCTGCCAAAAGAATTTATCGTGGACGGACTTCGCCCGTAAAATTTATTTTAACACAGAGTCAACTAAAGCCTTTAAGCCCGGATCTTGCTTTACCGATGAAGTTTCAAGATTTTCTTTTATTGTAAAGATTCCGTTCTGCTCAACAATCGCCTTAGTCATATTTTTTGTCCTTAATGATGATTTTGTAATTTTTGAAAGAAGTCCCGAACTGCAAGCATTGTTTTGCTTTGTCATTTCAAGAGCTTTTTTCATAAGTCCATGCTCCAAGGAAGAAGAGGAAGATTTACAGATTTTTTGTTCTTTTTCAAATTCCGGCATTTTCTTTTAGAGTCCTGAACTTATAAATTTTCGACATAAGGATAAAAAAGTTTAGCACATTTATTTTCTGAAAATTCCAAAGAAAAATCAAGCGTAAAGTTAGCATAATGCAAAAATTAAGCCGCACTTTCATTTGTTTATTTTAAAATGTATAATAAATTTCATGATTGAAATACAGCAAGAGCAAGAACGCAAAGTAAAATGCCTTTTAGTCGGCGCGCCAGATAAAAAAAATGGAAATCCAGAGCCAAAGGAACTGCAAAATTTAGTGCAGACGCTGGACATGGAAACTGCCGGAACAATCGTACTTACGCGCATAGAGCCGACTCCCGCTTACGGAATGGGAACTGGAAAAGCGCAGGAAATTGTGGACAAGGCAAAGGAAGTTTTTGCGGACTGCATAATTTTTGACTGGGAAATAGATCCGTCCAAGCAGCGCAACTGGGAAAAACTTGCCAATATGCCGGTCTTTGACAGAAACGAAGTAATAATAAGAATTTTTGATTCACGCGCACAGACAAAAGAAGCAAGCCTTCAAGTTGAACTTGCTAAGCTTCAGTATTCGCTTCCAAGGCTAAGCCACACTTACGGAGACATGGCGCGTCAAAGAGGCGGCTCATTCGGAAACAAAGGCAGCGGCGAAACTCAGCTTGAACTTGACCGCCGTCAAATCGAAGACAAAATTGTCCAGATAAAAAAAGAACTTGCGCAAGTAGCAATAAACAGAAACATTCAGCGCAAGCAAAGGGAACGAACAGCAACCGCAACTTGCTCTTTGGTCGGCTACACAAACGCCGGAAAATCGAGCCTGCTAAATGCGCTAACAGGGGCGGACGTTCTTGTAGAAAACAAACTTTTTGCAACGCTAGATCCAACCACAAGAAAATTCGCGCTTTCAGAGGCATCATCTGTTTTAATGACGGACACAGTCGGATTTATTTCAAATCTTCCGCATACTTTAATCGACGCATTCAAATCTACGCTGGAAGAAACTTCGCTTTCCGATTTTCTTTTGATTGTAGTTGACGCTTCTGATCCTGACTGCGAAAAACAATATCAGCAAGTGCAGAAAGTTTTAAAGGAAATCCACGCTGAAAAAATTCCGCAAGCAATCATTCTGAACAAATTCGATCTTGTAAAAGAAAATTTCATCACTGTTTCCCAGCTAAACAAATCATTTCCAGACGCAATCCATGCAAGCGCAAAAACAGAACTCGGCTTTGAAGAAATAATTTCGGTGCTTACAGAAAATCTTCTTGGCAAGGAGCGGAAATTCAAAATCCCAATGGAAAGAGCAGACTTGGTTGAGCTTGCAAGAAAAAACGGAACAATCGAAAAAGAAGAATGGCTTGAAAACTTCATCGAGCTGACTGCAAGAATTCCTGGAACACTCGATGAAAACGGAAGCGCAACAACCAGAACACTTTCTTTGCTAAAGGAATTTATTGTATGAATCTGAATAAACTAAACAAAATTCTTCTTGCACTGGCAGCCGCAATTGTTCTTACAATAATAATTGTTACAATCGCCTTTTATATATTCACAAAAGAAAATCCTGCAAGCGCATACAGAAAATCAGATCCAAGCCCAAAGAAAATCACAAACATGAATGCAGGAAAAGAAAAAAGCATGGACGCATTCACGGACATCGGGCAGCTGCGCATTTTCACAAAACAAAACTCAGAAAAAGACGAGCAAGCTGTAATCGTAGTCTCCCCGTGGTTTGCGTATCCTGCGGAAGACAAGGCTTTATTTGAAGAACTTTCGCTAAAGGAACGGCAGATAAAATCGATTTTCACAAATTATTTTTCAGCTCTCACATTCAGCCAAATCCGGGCAAAAGGAGAAAATTTAATAAAAGAGGAATTGCTTCAAAAAATAAACGAAAATCTTGTAATGGGGCAAATCCGCGCAGTTTATTTCAACGATTACATCTTTATAGAGTAAAAAATATTCTCTTTACAGAAAATTTGCGGACAAATTTTATCCTTGCTTGTCCATTTCCATGTTGCAAAGCTCATCGCAAATTTCGTTGTACTTTACGCCCGCATGGCCCTTGACCCATTTCCATTCGATGTCAAGGAGATTGTAAACTGAATCAAGCTGAATCCACAAATCTTTGTTAAGAACAGGTTTCTTTGCGGAAGTTTTCCAGCCGTTTTTTTTCCAATTTTGAATCCAAGAAGTTATTCCATTTTTTACATACTGGCTGTCTGAATAAACTGCAATATGCTGATTTTTCCAAAGCTCATTTTTAGCAATTGAATTCAGCGCGCTTATTGCCGCCATCAGCTCCATGCGGTTGTTAGTAGTCAATTTTTCTCCGCCGGAAAATTTATATTCTTTTTCGCCGTCAATGATAACGCAGCCCCAGCCGCCACAGCCAGGATTTCCGCGGCAACCGCCATCAGTATAAACAATAATGCCCGAATTATTTTCCATTAAGATTTCCTTTCATTTTGTTATTCCGCAAGAATCCACTTTAAATTTCCTGCAGCTGATTTTATTCCGTTGACCAGCCCGATAAAAATAAAACGCCGAGCAAAAAGCTCCACCTGCCAACTGTTGTAAATCCCAAGAAGCAGAACAAAATTTGAATTACGCTTAGAAAAAATCCTATTACAGAAAAGCCTTTTTTGTTCTCTGAATTTTTTGAAGAATAAGTGTAAGTGTACTGATAATTTCTGTTGTTGAAAAAATCCGCAAAAGGGTCGCCTTGATAAAATCCGCCGTTCTGCTGAAAATTTTCAGAAAAGCCGTTCATGTTGTACTGGTCATACTGGCGGCGTTTTATTTCATCTCCTAAAACAGAATAAGCTTCGTTTATCTTTTTAAAATTTTCTTCCGCGGATTTATCGCCCGGATTTCTGTCTGGATGAAATTTAAATGCTAAATTTCTATAGGATTTTTTGATTTCTTCCGCAGAGGCATTTTTTTCAACATTCAAAACTTTATACAAATCTTCCATATCAGCAAACAACTCTTAAAATTAAACTTACTAAAATCCAATAAATAAATCAATTGAAAAAAAACTAATTTTTTATTATTACCCAAGTCGCTCCAGAACCGCCGTGATTTCTGTCTGGATGACCAGAAGCTCCAAGCCGCTTGTCCTGCTCAATAAAAAGTCGCACAACCTGTCCAAGAACTGGATCTGTGCCGTGGCTGTGATTTCCTTTTCCGTGGATGATAAGAATTTTCTTGAGCTTTTTGATGTAGCAACTGTCAACAAAAATTTTAAGTTTGTCCCAGGCTTCTTCTCTTGTAAGCTGATGCAAATCTATTGTAGCTTCTGGAGCAAGCGTCTTTAGATAATTTATATCATTCAGTTTTTCCTGACGCGCATTTTCTTCAAACGCCTTGTCTTTGTCTACCGTGCCATATCGTCTAAGCCAAAGCTCCATAGGATTTATGCGCTTCTTGCTATCCTGCTCCATAATCTGCTCATAAGAATAACCTTGGCGTGCAGCTTCTTTTTCTTCTTTTGTAGGCGCATTTGCTTTTTTGCGGCAGACTTGCGGTCCTTTATTTTTTTGAACAGGCTTCTTCTGAATAGAATCCCACTGCGACAAAATATCACCAAAATCCATTTTTAAATTCCTTGCTATTTTATTAGATAAACATTTTCCGCAGAAACCCAGCCGTAAGTATCATTGTGCCTTATGTACATCCAGCCGCCCGCAGTTCTTATTATAGAAACAACACTTCCAGCCTGAATGGTTACACCAGTTGGAGCTGTTTTTTCTGGAATTGGACTCATTGTTCCGCCTGCATAAATTCCGCGAGAACTGAACAAATGGTATCCGTAAATCGACAAGAAAACCGCAAATGTTACAAATATAGAAACAAAAATTGCGCACGTTTTTTTCCGCTTGAAAATAAAAAGCACAACTGAAACAGCCTGCAAAATAAAAACAGCAAAAAACATTATGGCAAAGAAAACAACGCTCGGTTCAACTCCAGACGGAGAAAGTCCAACAGAAAGCTCAATTTGCCTTCGTTCTTTAAATGCTGAATTAAAAAATGGAATTGAATGCCGTTCTTTTTTATGAAGTTCAATCAAATTTAAAATGTCGTAATTTTTGGCTTCCGGTTTGGAAACATTTTTATCATAATTTGAAGGTTCTATAAAAGCATAGGCAAAAGGACTTTCCTGCTTTTGCTCGCTGACTGCTGATTTTTTTTCATGAACTTTAAAAGCAATGGGCGGACATTTTACATCGCTGATTGTTCCATTATACGAAACTGCCGTAACAAAAATTTCAGGAAGAGTCCAGTTTCCAGATTTTAAAGGCTGCCAGTCAAACACAGCAACAGGCTTGAATTCCGTAGAAAATGAATCTTCATTAGAAAAATTGAATTCCCGAAGTTTTTTAAATACAGAATCTTCCGGAATATTCCAGGAAATATTTTTTACAGAATTCGCATATTTCACATTCACGGTAAAAATAATGTGCTGGCCTTCATAAGCTTCAGTAGTTTTTCCTCTTGAAGAAACATTCAGATTATTGAAAGAAACTGAAACCTGCGGATTTATAAATTTTGGATTTTCAAAAACTTCAACAGGGTTAAACGGAATTTGATAAAAGCTTCCGTTTATAACAAGATCGATTGGACTGATTTTATAAAATCCGGTTTTTAAAAATTTCATCCAGATTGTAATTCTTGTTCCTGCCGAATATTTTTCGTTCTGTCCGTTTCCGCTTTTAATCATAACAGTTTCTTTTTTTGACGAAACAAAACTTACATTATGCGGAAGAGAATTCACTGCAAGCTGAATGCTGTCTGGAGTAACGCCTTCTATTTCAACATAAAATGAGTTGTCAGTTTCTGTAAATAAAGTTTCCTGATTTTGCCTGAACCGCAAGCTCCATAAATAGTTCCATGAAACTGGCTTTGCAAAAACAAAAAATGTCTGCGCAAAAAACAAAACAAAAATTAATAATCGCGGGAAGTCCGTTCTGAATCTTTTTGCATATTTTTCCATTGCTGTCTTTCATCCTCCCGAATTATAGAATAAAGCGCATTTTGAATATTCTGCTCTTCTTTATTTTCCGACAAAGGCACAAGTTCCTGCGCTGCGTCTCTTGAATGCTCTGAATTTTCCCTTAGAGAAAGCTCAAGATTAATTTTTGCATTTATGCTTGTGCTGTCTATTAAAATAGCTTTTTTGAAAAAATCAGTTGCGGCTTTATAATCTCCGTTGCGATGCGCAATTATTCCAGAGTTATAAAGAATTGCAAATTTTATTTTATCTGGAGAATTTTCATACACTTGCGAAAATCTTTTTAATGCGGCGTCAGTTTCACCTTGCATAAGGTAAGTTGAGCCAAGTCCAAAAACCGCATATTGCTCAACAAGGGAATCTCCGCGGGCTTCTGCATTTGAAGCTGTTTCCAAAAAATCTCCGACTGCATTTTGGTAGTCTTGCTTAGACCAATCAAGTTTTCCTTCAAAAATTCTCATGCCATCATAAAAGCGCGGTGAACATCCTGTAAACAAAAAAACAAGAGAAGCTGCGGAAACTGATGAAATTAATTTTTTCTTTCCGCCTGCAATATCAAGCTCGCCAAAAATAATCGAAGCAAGGAAAAATAAAATTGCAAGCGAAATAAAAAGTCCGTAACGCTGAGTATTCTGAACTTCATAAGAAACCGACGGCAATGAACCGTTAAGGTCAAGCATTTTTAAAATGGCGGCGGCAGATCCCATTTCCGAAGCATCAATGTAAACAACAGAAGGCGCAGATCTATTTCTTTTGGATGAAACAAATTTTTCTTTTAAAGACAAAATCATTTTTTCAATACTGCCAGACCTTAAAGCCGTTTTTACTTTTGTAATTCCATCGCCTGCAAAAATTTCGCTTTCGCGCTCAGAACCAAATCCAATAATCACAACTGGAATTCCAGCTTTTAAACATTCAGAAAGAGAAGACTGAAGGCTGCTGTCAGTTTCCTCGCAGTCGGTAAAAAGCCAAATAAACGAAGCTACGGAAGATTGTTCTGGAAACGAAGAAAGCGCGGATTTTATTCCATTGCCAAGGCTCGTTCCCTCGGAAGTCATAAGCAAAGGCGAAAGATTTTCTATTAAACTTCTTACGCTCTGAAAATCTTCTGTAAGCGGAACTGCAATAATTCCATCTCCCTTTGCAAGAACAGCAGAAACCGCGCATCCGTTCATTCTGTCCAAAAGTTCGCTCGCATAACTTGAAACTGCCTGAAGCCTTGAAATTCCGCCGGGCGCATCTTTTGCTTCCATGCTATAAGAAATGTCAAACACAAGAGACACGGCTTTTCCATTTTTCTGGACAGGCACAGAATCCGTTCCAAACGAAATTCCTGCAAGCGCAAGAACAACACAAATTCCGCTTAAAAATCTAAAAAAAGTTCTGCTCCAAAAGCAAACTGAAATTCTAAAAGAGCCGTTTTTAAATTCAAAAACTTTTCCGCAGATATTTTTTCTTAAGCGAAGATAACGCGCCACAACAAAAACAAGCGCAAGGACAAGAGGAATAAAAAGATAAAACATAAATGGATTTTCAACAGAAAAATTCATAAAGTCTCCTGCAGAAGAAATCTGCGCACAATCCAGGCAAGACAAGCCAAAACAACAGCGGCAATCAAAAATTGTCTGTAATAAAATATATCCTGATTTTTTATGTAATAACTTTGCGCAACATTTTCAGTTTTTGAAATTGAAGAAACAGCCTGCGACAATGCGGAAAGAGATTCAATCTCAAAAAATTTTCCATTTCCCTCTGACGCAATCCGAGCAATTGAAGATGTGTCAAATTTCGATTCAAGATAGCCTGAATAAATTTTATTTGACTTTGGATCTACGTAATCAATTGGAACAACGCCCCTTGTTCCCACGCCAAGAATGTAAAGCGAAATATCTTTGTTCACGGCAAGACGAGCCGCAGTATGAGGATGAACCGCGCCTGAATTGTTTTCTCCGTCAGTGATAAGGACAATACTTTTTTTTGGCGACTTTGATTTTTCAAGATGATAAATTGCGCAGCTAAGACCTGTTCCAATAGCAGTTCCGTCTCCAAGTTCCCCGACACTTACAGTTTTAAGCCGGTTCAAAAAGAATTTTCTGTCCATTGTGGGAGGGACTAAAACAGCGGCATTTTCAGCCATTACAACAAGCCCAAGTTCCGCGCCGCCATTCATTTCCGCCATGGAAACAATGGAATTTTTTGCGGCTTCAAGACGGCTTTGTGAACCAATATCTTTTGCAGCCATTGAAGGACTCACATCCAAAACGAAAACAACTGACGCGCCTTTTGAAGAATAAACTTTTTGCTGAAGATGAAAAACAGGATCCGCATATGCAAAAACAAGACAATTATAAAACAAGACGCAAACCGCTCTTCCAAAAACAGAAAGAAATTTTCTTGCATTTCCTTTCCATTTAAAATTGCTTCCATTCCAATCGCTTAAATTCAAGGGCAAAGAAAGCCGTGAAAAAATTTTTATATAGCGCAAAATATAAAGCACCGGAATCAAAAGCAAAAGAAAAAATGCCGGAGGATTTTCGAATTCAAACACTTTTTTCTCCTATTCCCCTTTTTCTAGCAAATCAATTATCTTGCAAGTTTCCACGACCATTGACTTTTTTTCATTTTTAACAAATAAAGCCTGATGAGTTTCCGCGGGCAAAAGCTTAGAATCAATTGAACCGCTTGCAAACCGAATATAATCTGTGCGCACAAAAAAACATGAAAGAGATTCAATTGCTTCGGACACTTTTTCTCCTGCAAGACCGTTCATTATATCAAATATTTTTGCGCCGACATTTTTTCCAGGCACAGAACAAAATGAAACTGCAAATCTAAATTCCAAATACTCTCGGATTGCAAGCTGCCATTTTTCGCAAAAATCCTTGTCGTCAATTTTCTTTTTTAAAAGCGCGGAAAGTTTTTTCTTTGTCCGTTTTGCATTTCTGTAAAGCTCAAACTGCTCTCTTAAGAATTTCAGTTTTTTCAAAATATGCGGAAGCCTTATTAGGACAATGCAAGACAATGAAAAAAATCCGGCGACTAAAAAGCCTGCAATCCACAAAAAATAATTTGTGTTAGGAAGCAAAAGAGGAGCTTGCGGAGATTTTAAATTATTTACTTCAAGTTTTTCTACAAGTGAAAGAATTGTAACCGGCGCAAGCTGAATTCTAAAATCAACATTTTCCTGCGCATTCTTTTTTTGTCCGCTGCAAAATTTTTCCAAGCTGAATTCTTTAAACTTTATTGTTCCAGTTTTCCATGGAATTATCGTTATGCAAAGATTGTAATTTACGCCGTTTCTAACAAGAACCGATTTTGTAACAAGACAATCGTCCGGGTTTTCTAAAAAATCATTTGAAGAAAGATTCAGCGAAAGCACTTCATCTTTTATCATTGATGGATCTGCAAAAGAAAAAAAATCCACAGGCGTTCTAAATGAATATTGAATCTGTCCGCTGTCTCCAATGAAGACATCGCGCGGAACCATAACTTGCGTTCCAAAAGACGATGCGTTTTCATTTGAATTCTGCGCAGCTAAAAACTGAATAAAAAAGCACAAGCCAAAAACAAAGCAAAGATTTTTTTTCATGCTATTTTCCTAAAACGAATGTCTGTGCCTGCTGCTGAAAAATTTTATAAGTTCTGCAGCAGGATCTTGAACAGTGCTTATAAACAAAGGGATTCCTCCGTGGCGAGCGCATTCCTTAAACCAGTTTTCATTGCGCTGTTCATTTTCTTCTCTCCACCCACGGATAAATTTCTGGCTTGAAGTCGGAAGAACTGCTTCGTATCCTGTTTCTGGATCTGCAAAAAGAACAGAGCCAACAGAAGGAATATTGTCATCAGAAGAATCAACAATCTTTATTGCAATAACATCATTTTTCTGGCAAAGACGCGCAAAAGAAGCCTGCCATTCCGCAGCTCTAAAATCAGAAATAACAAAAACAAGACTTCTTTTCTTTAAAAGTTTTTCAGCTCCTCTAAGCGCGCTGTCAAGAACAGAACCAGGCTTTTGTTTTTTCCTATCAAGTTCAAAGTGGGATAGAAGCATTAGCGAATGTTTTTTTCCAGATTCTGGGGAACAAAAAAATTCAAGCTCGCCGTCAAAAACAACCGCGCCAACAGGACTGGAATTATAAAACGAAGCAAGCGTCAAAAGAGAAGCGCACTCCATTGCTTTTTCAAGTTTTGTCTGCTGGCCTGTTCCCACGCACATGGAAAGAGAAGCATCGGCAACTATAAAGACATCAAGTTCACGCTCTTCTTCAAAAACTTTTACAAAGGGCTTTCCCATTCTTGCCGTAACATTCCAATCGATTGCGCGCACATCATCACCGCGAAGATATTCACGGACTCCGCTGAATTCAATTCCTCGTCCACGGTAAAGCGAACGAAATGAACCGCTTTTCATTTTTTCAGCAAGAGAAAGAGAAGACAAATGCAAAAGGGAAGCACGGCGGCTTATGTCGTTTTTCATGGAACTGGCATCAAGTCTATGATTTTTGAAATCAAGCTGTCCGCAGAAATATTATCCGCAGCAGCTTCATAATTCAAAACAAGCCTGTGCCTTAAAACCGGCTTTGCAACAGCCTGAACATCTTCCGCAAGAACAAAGCTTCTGTTTTCAAAAAGCGCATGAACTTTTGCGCATCTTAAAAGAGCAATTCCAGCACGAGGAGAAACTCCAAATGAAATGTAACGCTGAATGTCGTTGCGGCGGTTCATTTTTAATGCGACATCGGCTCTTGTAAAATTCACAATCGAAACTATGTAGGCAAGCATTTTGTCAGCAACAGTAACAGCGTCCACAGCGTCCCGGCATTTTTGAAGAGCTGCTGCAGAAAAAACTTTGTTCACAGGAATTTCATCTGCCCTGCCTTCCGACTTTATAATTGAAATTTCTTCTTCCGGCGTAGGATATGAAATAAGAAGCTTAAGCAAGAAACGGTCAAGCTCCGCTTCTGGAAGACTGTAAGTTCCTTCCTGCTCAATTGGATTTTGTGTGGCAAGAACAAAAAAAGGCTCGTTCAGCTTGTAAGTAGTTTCGCCGATTGTAACCTGATGTTCCGCCATAGCCTCAAGCAGCGCAGACTGAACTTTTGCCGGCGCACGGTTTATTTCGTCCGCAAGAACAAGATTTGAAAATACAGGCCCTTTCCTAACAGAAAATTTTCCAGTGCCCTGCTCATAAATCAGCGTTCCGCTAACATCAGCAGGAAGAAGATCCGGCGTAAACTGAATTCTTTTATATTCAAGTCCTGAAACATCAGCAAAAGTTTTTACCGCCAAAGTTTTTGCAAGCCCCGGAACGCCTTCAAGAAGAACATGGCCGCCTGCAATAAGAGCTGTGATGATTCCGTCCACAACATCTTTCTGGCCAACAACACGCTTTGCAACTTCCGCGCGGCATTTATTTATATAATCAAAACATTCATCAAGTTCAGCTTTTGTAACAACTTTCATTTGAACCCCAACTTTTCCTTTTTGCAACAATTATATCTATAAAACTATTCCATGTAAACTTCACCATAAGTGTGAAAACCGGAATCAATTATAACATCGTCTATATTGTTTTTTGTAACCAGCACAGGCTTTAAAAGAATCGCAGGAATTTCTGCAAAATTATTATCGATTGATTTTAAATTAGAAAGCGACTGGATTTTTTCTCCGCGTGCAACTCTCACTGAAATTTCAGCGGCAGTTCTGGCAAGATCCACAATCGGTTTGTAAACAGTAAAGTCCTGAAGCCCGCGCACAATATTTTGGCAAGCGGCAATGTCAGCATCTTGTCCGCAAATAGGAATGTGCTTATCCGGATAGTAAGTCTGCAAAACAGAAATCACGCTGTCCGCAACCGCATCGTTTCCGCAGATAATCGCGCCTGGAATTTTTCCGCTTGTAATAACGTCAAGCATTTTCTGACGGGACAAATCATAGTTCCAGTCCTGAGTGTAAAAAATTTCATTTATAATCGGCAAGGAAGTTTTTATAGTTCCGCTAAGTCCGCGCAAAAGCATTTCCATGTTGTAGTCTTCCTGCGGTCCCAAAATACAAAGCCAGTTACGCAAAGGCGCAATACGCTGAAGCTCTTTTCCCATAATCACGCCGACTTGCCCAGAATCAATCGTAATGTACAAATCAATTTTTGTGTTCAAAATCAGGCGGTCGTAGGCAATGACAGGAATATTTTTTGCACGGATTTTTTCAATTTCATCTTTAAGAGAATCTGCGACTTTTGCAAGAACAACAACCACATCCACATTTTTATCCAGAAGATACATGAGCTGTTTTTTCTGAACTTCAACATTGTTGCCCGCATTCTGAACAATAACATCCGCATCAAAATCTCTTGCGCGCGCCATAAAAACATCCAAGTCCCTTTGCCACCGTTCAATTGCAAGAGTGTCTATAGAAAATCCGATTGTAGTTTTCTTTTCATCCACAAAAGAATTTTGCTTCTGCACAGAAAAAGTTCTCTTGCTCTTTGCGCATCCGGCAAAAATAAATGCAAGAAAAACTGCCAAAACTAAAAAAGTTTTTTTCATAAGGACTCCGAATTTCTATTTGTGTTTCTAAAATCAGTTGGCGAAATTCCAAACTTGTTCTTAAAAATTCTGCTGAAATAATTCTGATCGTTGTAGCCAATTTCCGCAGAAATTTCCTTTATAGAAAGCTCGGTTTCACAAAGCATGAGCCGACCTTTTTCCAGCCGCCTGTCCGTCACATAGTTTATAAAAGTTTCGCCTGTTTCTTCTTTAAAAAGTTTGCTCAAATAAAAAGAACTTACACCTGCAAAAGAAGCCGCATCATCAAGCGAAAAATTTTCCGCGATGTGTTCCTGAATATATCCGAAGACTTTTTTTACAAGCGGATTTTCTTTTTCATCTTTTGAACTGCAAATAAAAGCCGCGCACTCGGAAAGCCTGTTCTTAAAAAAATTCAAAAGCTCCGTCTTGGAGTCAATCTTGCTCAAGTCAGAAAAAATATTTTCAAACGCAGCATTTTTCCATGAAGAACTTGCGGACTTTGCAGAATTTTTTGCTTCAATCAAAATTTCAAAAATGTTTCCTTTTATTTTATCCAGCGGAAAATTTTGCTCGTAAAGCTCCCCAATATAATGCTCTGCCAAAAACTGAACTCCGGCAGCATCACCAAGCTTTAAACGGTTCAAAATGCGCTCGCACAACTCCTGAATTTTTTCATCGCCGCTAGAAGAATTCAAAAGCTCATCAGAAAATAAAAGTCCTCCGTCTGGAGAAGTTCTGTTCAAAGCCTGAATCGCATCTTTGCAGCGGTCAGAAACTTCTTCAAGCTCGCCGCAAACGTTGCTTATTCCAACCCGAAGCTTCTGCCCGATTTCCAAAGTCAAAAGTGTAAATATTTCCTTGACCGCAGAATGAAAATCATCTTGCAAACTTTCCGCAGAATTTTCCATAGAAACAAAAACAGCGATTCGGTTTGTCATAAACAAGCCGGCCAAGCACTTGAACTTTTGCGAAACAATTTTTCTGACTTTAGAGCAAACCTCGTATATATTTTTTTCAGAATCTGGAACTTCTATGCAGGCAAAAAAGAAATCATCAACCTTCATGTTGAAATAGTCAAGATAACTTTGAAAATCCTCGTTCTTCGCCTTGCTGAAAATGCACGAGTAAATAAAATCGCTTTCAATCATCGGGTAGACAATATCCAGTTTTTTCTGAAGCTCCAAATTTCCAGAAGTTGTTCCGTTGCGCTCGTCAACAAGATTCATGGCATTGCGAACAGTTTGAATTACAATGTTGCGGTTTACGGGCTTTGTAATATATTTGTACGCTCCAATGTTCATGGCTTCCTGCGCATACTGAAATTTATCAAACGCGCTCAAGACAATAATCACTGCGGAAGGCTTAAGACTTTTTATGCAGCTGATTGCGTCAAGTCCGCTCATTCCCGGCATATTTATGTCCATAAAAATTATGTCGATTTTTTCCCGGCTCACAATAGAAACAGCATCGCTTCCAGACAATGCAGAAAATAAATTCACCTGCCCTTCAAAATTCTTTTTGATTATAAACTGAAGCGAGTCAATCACAATCTGCTCGTCATCACAAGTTAAAATGTTATACATTTGGAATCCTGATTAAAAATTTCATTTCTGAATCATCTTCAGAAAAAATATCAAAAACATCGTCACGGTGAAAATAAATTCTAAGCCGCGAAAAAACATTTATAAGCCCAATACCCGTATGATCTCCGCCTTTGCCTTCCAAAGAATTTTCCTTTGCAGAAAGAGATTTCATTCCGCCGCTTCTTGCAGCTTTTAAAATTTCTTCACGCACAGCCGAATCAAATTTGCTGCCGTTGTCGCCCACAAGAATTTCAACAAATCCGTCAGCTTCCTTTACAGAAAGAAAAACTTTACCCATGGAATTTTGCAAGCCATGCTGAATACAGTTTTCAACTAGCGGCTGCAAAGTCATTGCAGGAAGCCTCTGAGAAAATTTATGCTGCTCGGGAATATTTTTTACAAACTCAAGCCTTTTTCCAAAACGAACTTTCATAATGTAAACAAAACTGTCCACAAGTCCAAGCTCATCATCAATACTAGCATCTTCTTTTTGCGCAATGTTGTATCTAAAAAAATCCGAAGTCTGCTCAATAAAAAAACAAGTTTTGTCAGCGCCTTCCATCATGGCAAGCTGCGCCCCGGTGTTCAATGTGTTAAACAAAAAATGCGGATTTATCTGGCTCTGAAACGCCTTGAGCTGGGCATCCGCATAAAGAGCCTGCATTTCCATCTGGCGTTCCCTAAGCTCGTTTTCAGTTCTAGCCTTTTCCCAAATTTTGTCTATGTATTCTCTTATGCTGATTATCATTCTGTCAAAAGCGCGGCAGATGTTTCCAATTTCATCATGCGACTTTTTGTTAAAAAGCGGAACATCAAAATCTTGCTGAGCCACACGAAGCGCAACCGAAGAAATTTCCGCAAGAGGCCGAGTGATTTTTCCTATGAGAAGATTCAGCAAGGCAAGAATAAAAACAAAGAAAAGCGCAAAGAAAACTGCATAAACTTTAAAAAGCAAATTTATATTGTTTCTGTCCGTAGCGTAAAATTCGGCGTTATTCTGCATATAGAGAATGTTCAGCTTTTGAATTTCCTCCAAAAGAAATCTGTAGCATTCAAGGCTCTGCAAATAAAAATTTCCGCTTGTGCTGTTTGCCCTTCGTTCCGCAACTGCTTTAGAACTATAATATAGAAAAGACTGCGCAAGCTGATTCACAACATATTCTTTTTGGCGCACTTCATTTGTAGACGGAGAATCCTGCATCGCATCGCAAAGATCTTCAACTCTGGCTAAACTTGCATAATAAGCGTCAATGCTTTCAAATGTTCTATATTCAATGTAAAGTTCAAGTGAATTTTCAAGACGAGCCAAATCATTTGCAAACACATTCAGCTCGGAATTTGACTTGTAGGATTCGCCCACGGATTTTAAAACGTAATGTTCCATAAGCATTGTAAGCGCAAGGCTCGCACTCATTATAAGAAAGGCGGCAACTATGCTTGCCATGATTTTCCATCGAAGGCTTTTGTTTTCTGCAAGCTTCATTTTTTTTCTGCCCTCCTTACTTGAAGGTCAGCTGTAATGTAGCTGTTCGCATAGCCTTTGTTTCTGTATTCAAAAAGTTCCGCCATTGCCGTTCTTCCGATTTTGTTAAGATTGAACGAAACAAGCTTAGAAAGAATTCCTTTTTCAAGATACATTGTTACAGTTTCATTTTCACCATAGCCTAAAATTTTTATGCGTCCAGAAGCAGGAGAGGCTGCAACAAGCTGAAGAGCCATAATCGTGTCTTCTTCTGTAAGACAGACAACGGCGCAGCAGTCAGTTTTTCCATGCAGAAGAACTTCTTCCACACTTTTTTTGTTTTCCTTGAGCGACTTGTCAAACACTTCAAAATTTGAAATTCCCCTAGCTTTGTAATAATCCATTAGGCTGTTTAAAAGATTGCTGTGGTTCGGGCTGCCTGAAATTCCGCTTATAACGATATATGCTTTTCCACTTGGCTCAAAAAGCTCTTCGGATTCAATGCCGATTCTGCGCCCAAGATTTGAATAGTTGCTTCCGATAAAAGAAATCTGCGGATTTTCTGCAAGATAATGTCCGATTGTTATAACAGGAATTTCTGTGCCGTCAATGCGGCTTACTGATTCAAACGGAAGCGATGAAGGGCTTACATAGGCAATGATTCCATCCGCATTTACAAACGAACCGTAGTCAATTAAAGACTGAAGCGAAATATTTTCCGCAAGGGAATCCGGGGACTTTAGTTCCACCAGCGCGCTATAGTCATGGCTCATGCTTTTTGCGCCTTCAAAAATCTGGTTAAGGAAAACGGAACTGTCAGCCTGCCCCACAACAAGAATATGGTAGTTTCTGTCTTCGCCTTCAAATTCCGCGCCATGAGTAGAAATTCCAGAGACAATGCGCATAAGAAAAAAAATTCCCGCCGCAAAAAGAACAGCAAGCGGAACCGCCGCCTTTAGCACAAAACCATTTTTATCTTTCACTGGATTTTTCCCCATAAACGCAATAAAATAATAACAGTTTTATATCTGAATGTCATTATCCGCTTTTCTTTGCCAGAAATCTTCCCGAACGGTAACAAAAGATTTAAATTACCTTTAAAATACATAGATTTTACCGTTCGGGAATGCTATAATTGCCGTTATGATAATAAACTCTATCAGCGATATTTCAGAAGCTGTAAAAAAACGCAGAAAATCCCTAGGAATTACCCAGTCTGAATGCGCCGTAATGTGCAATGTTGGAAACCGTTTTTTTTCCGAGCTTGAAAACGGCAAAGAAACTCTTCACATCGGAAAAGTAATAAATTGCCTTCAAATTCTTGGAATAAACATTTCTTTGACAAACCGCGAGGATAACGAATGAAGCTGAATGTTTATTTTGGAGAAAAAAAATGCGGTGAATTGTTCACTACGGAAAACAGAGGAATTGCATTCTGTTATATAGAAGAATATCTTTCATCTCCAGATTCAAAGGCTATTTCACTTTCCCTTCCGCTTAAAAAAGGAGAATTTTCGCAGAAAGAATGCCTTCCTTTTTTTTCAGGACTGCTTCCAGAAGAATTTACAAGGAAAAGAGTTGCCGATTATCTCCATATTTCAGAACTCAGCGACATGAAACTTCTTGCGGCTTTAGGTCAGGAATGCGCGGGATTTATAACAATTGCAGATGATGATTTTAATCCAAAGAATCTTAAAACAGAATATGAATTAAACAGTTCAAATTACGAAAAGATTTCAGATAAACAATTGGAAGATTTTGTTTTAAACATTCCTCAAAGACCATTTCTAAAAGCTGATGACAAGCTTAGACTTTCTCTTGCTGGCGCACAGGAAAAACTTTCGTTGGCATTTTTTGAAAACCAGTGGTATTTGCCTTTAAACGGCGCGCCTTCAACCCATATTTTAAAGCCAACACGAGAAGGAAGCCTTTCCACGCTAGCGCAAAATGAATATGACTGTATGCAGCTTGCAAAAAAATGCGGCTTAAATGCGCCGGAATCAAGACTCGAAAAAATCGCAGAAAAAGATGTTTTTATAATTCAGCGATATGACCGCATTATAAAAAACGGAAAAATTACAAGGCTTCATCAGGAAGATATGTGCCAAGCTCTTGGAATTATGCCGGAAAACAAATATCAGTCTGACGGCGGACCTGGAATCAAAGAGATTTATGAATTGCTGAAAGTCTATTCCGTTGTGCCGATTATTGATTTGCGTTTTTTTATAACTGAAATTCTTTTTAACTACCTTATTGGAAACTGCGATGCCCATGCAAAAAACTATTCAATTCTTTATGACCAAAAAGGAAATGCAAGGCTCTCTCCAATTTACGATATTGTTTCTACAAAAGCCTTTCCGTCTTTAACAAAAAAAATGTCAATGAAAATCGGCACGCATTATGACTTGGACAAAATCAACAAAGACGATTTTATTTTACTAGCACAGCAACTAAATATAAATAAGAAAATTATTTTTGAAACTCTTGAATCCTTGAATGAAAAAATGCATTCATAGACATCTTATCTTTCACTTGATTTTTCCCCATAAACGCAATAAAATAATAACATAGATTGAACAAATATTCGATACAGAAAAAACAAGACATATTTAACAAAAAAATAAATATGCGGTAAGAAAAAGAAAGCGGCATTTGTCATTATCCTGCCTGACAGGATAATCTGTTGAAATTTTATAATAGATTCCCATGTCATAGCATGGGAATGACAGTAAAATGACTTCTTTTATCAAAACTTGATATTTGACCTAATAAAGAATTTACCACTAACTGGAGGATTTTTATGAATACAAAGAAAATTGCTCTTGCATTATTTCCGCTGCTTCTTGCATTTGCTTCATGCATGAATATTGACGGCTCTAACGGCAAAGAAGGAGCAATCCGTGTTACCTTGCCAGAAAGCGGTTCGCGCGGAACTTATACACTTTCAAAAGATAATCCTTTATATGAAGTAAGCCTTATGCAGGGCGACAAAACACTTAAAACCCTGTCATCGGAATCCACCGGGGGGGGGCGATTTTGTATTTGACGAGCTAGAACCTGGAACATACAAAATAGTTGTTACGGCAAGACAGCAGGACGGAACATTCCTTGCCCGCAACAGCGCAGAAGTAGAAGTTACAGCCGGCGAAACCCAAAACTGCCCGATTACACTTATTCTAGCAGGCAATAAAGGAAAAGTATTCAACTCGGATTATTATGTGCTTACAGACTCCAGCGGATACACAGATTTTGTAAATTCCGTAGATTCAACAACATCTATATCATCAACACAAGCTAGGCTTGGGGCAGAAGATATAAACAGAACGCAGTTCACTGTAGATAAAAGCTATGGATCCTCAAATTGTACTTTTAATATATTTACACAAGAACAAGCAGCTGCAAAAGCCGGAATCGAAATAAATGGCGATAATGTTAAGCCTATAACTGACTACATTTACTATGATGCTATAAATGATTCCCTTTGGCTCGGAGCATATTCTTCAAGCGGATTTTATTTTATAAACAAAGCAAACAAAATAACCACAGCAAATTATTCAAATCCCTGTACACTTTCAGGACTTTCAATTTATCCGAATGCACAATACACGGCTTTTGCTGCAAGTGGAACAGAGCTTTACATTGCATATACAAATAACGGAACTTCATATCTTCAGCGCGCCAAAATTGAAGGAGAAAACGATTCCTTTACAATAACAGCAATAGGAAATCCGCAGTCCACACAAGACATGGGCGTAGACGGCACAATAACAGACATTGTTATCCATTACGATGACTACGTTTATGCGCTGGTTTCAGACAGGGAAAAACTCAACGGCTCTGCAATAAATGATGGCGACACCGTAAAAAGCCGCGGAGCAATTTTAAAGATTTCAGGCACAGATTCAGGATTTGAAGTAGAAGACATTTTGGGCTGGACAAATTCCGCAAGAGCAATCAAGTCAAAAAAACTGAATGACGAAAACAATCCATACAACGGAGTAAGCGAGCAGATAGATTCAATAAACGCATATATTCCTGCACTTTCAGAAAGCTCAAAGAAATTTTATGGCGCAGAACGTTTTGTTGCAATAAAACCAAAAGAACTTGCAATTGCGGACTGCGGCGCAAACATAATACTTCCAGACTACAAAAACAAAAAGAACGGAAATATGTTCCAGCACGACAGAGTTGTTACAGTAAATCTTTATGACTTTGCAATAAGCAATGTTACAGAACTAAACAACCTAGACTTCAAAAGCCTTTCTATAAGCGGAGTCATTTCATATATAACTGACTTTACTCCATCTTCTTCTTCAGATGAGGAATAAATAAAAGACATTTCATTATGATGATTACAAGCACACGGCAGCCCTACTGTCGTATGCTTGCAACATCCCCTGCCGTGTATATGTCAGTGCCCCTTGCAAAATGCAATTCCGCAAAAATCCTGCTCGATAAGCCAGTTTACAATATCAAGTTTCTATTTCCCAAAATCAATATTTTTTCAATTTTGGAAAGTGAAACGCTATTTCTATTTCCCATTTTTAACATTTTTTCATTTTTGGGAAATGGAAAAGCAAAACAAATAAAAAGTTTTTATTACATTTCAGCAAAAACTTTATAAATTTACATAGTTTTTATTTAAACTCAGTAAAAACTATGGAAAAATTTTACATTCCGTGATATTCTTTTTTTATGAAAATGCCTGAAAATCAATTGTTTTTAAGAAAAGAATATTTGGAAGAACTTAAAAAATACAAAGACATTCCGCTTGTAAAAATTCTTTCTGGAATCCGCAGATGTGGAAAATCATCTATATTGTCCTTGTACAAAAATCTTTTGCAAAAAAGCGGAATAGAAGAAAACCAGATTATTTCTATTTCATATTCAGACATGGATTTTTCCGCTGTTGAAACGGCAAATGAAATGTATCAGGATATTCTGCAAAAAATACCAAAAGATAAAAAATGTTACCTTCTTCTTGATGAAGTTCAAATTATTGATGGCTGGGAAAAAGTTATAAACTCGCTTTTAGAAAACAAGAATGTGGATATTTATGTAACCGGCTCAAATTCAAAGCTTCTTTCCTCTGAAATTTCAACTTATCTTTCCGGGCGATATGTTCTTATCCATGTGCTGCCGCTTTCTTTTTCTGAATTTCTTGAATTCAAAAATATTACTAGTAAAGATAAAATCGATGATGCTTTTGATAACTTCCTGCGATTCGGTGGATTTCCGCTTATTGCAAAAAATAATTTTGATGAAAAAACTTGCTATCAGATTGTAGAAGGAATTTATCTTTCCGTTGTAGACCACGACATTGCCATTCGCCATACAATTTCCAACAAAGAACTTTTCGACAGAATTGTAAAATTTGTTTTTGAAAATCTAGGAAAGAATTTTTCAGCAAACTCAATTGTGAAATTTCTAAAAAGCCAGAACAGAAGCGCAAATGTTGAATCAGTTTACAATTACCTTGAATATCTGCAAAAAGCTTTCATAATTTACAAGTGCAGCCGCTATGACATTCAAGGAAAAAGCATATTAAAAACGCAAGAAAAATACTATCTTGCTGATTCTTCTCTAAAATATTGTATCTTAGGATACAACCCAAAATCTGTTGCTTCTATGCTTGAAAACATTGTTTATCTTGAACTTCTTCGCCGCAAATACAATGTTTATATTGGAAAGGACGGAAACAAGGAAATTGATTTTGTCGCAATCAAGAATAATGAAAAAATTTATATACAAGTTTGCAGAAGTTTGCCTGATAATGATGAGCGGGAAATTGGAAATTTAAGAGAAATAAAAGACAACTTTCCAAAGTATGTTCTTACATCAAATAAAATGGACGTTGGAACTATTGACGGAATAAAAATTATGCTTTTATCAGACTGGCTTTTACAGTATTAACAGGTCTGTCATTCCTTTGCTACGACACAGGAATCTTTCCACACAAACATAAATCAATAAAAATTTAAAGAATTTTCTGCCAAAAGTGGAAATCAGCTGGAGTTTGATATAGAATAGTAATAGCCCAAACTTCGAGTTTTGATAAGAACAGTAATTTAAGTGTCATTCCCGTGCTACGACACGGGAATCTGTTCGTGTACAAACACAAAGATTATCGGATCAAGTCCGATAATGACAAATAGTCAAACTAGATAATGACATTAAATTATAAAACTCGAAATTAAGGTTAATAGGTTATCTTAACAATTTTTTTACAGGGGGAATTATGAAAAAATTTGCGTTTTCAATTTTACCAGCGTTATTGCTCGCGTTTGTTTCCTGCATGAATATGTCATCTGGAAGCGAAGGCGGTTCTGTCCGGGTTGTTCTGCCCAGCTCTTCACGCGCGCTTTATTCATCAGGACATGGCGATGTGGATTCATTCACGGTAAGACTTTTGCTAGATGAAAAAATCATAAAGGAAGAAACCATAAGCAAAGAGACCGCGGACACGGGGGGGCAATTGTATTTGACGAACTTGAGCCTGCCACATACACAGTAGAAGCAGAAGGTTGGATGTCTAGCAAAGATGTTCTTTTATATTTTGGATCAGAAGAAGCAAAAGTAACAGCAGGACAAGATTCTGATTGCCAAGTAAATTTAAAGAAAAAAGACTGCCAAATTTACAATATTTCAGCTGATGCAGAAGAACTAAAAAAAGCTTGCGAATCAGACGGAAACGCATATATTTTTATGGGCGAAAATTCTTCTGTAAGCACGAATCAAGCTACACAAGCAAATAACTATCAATTTGCAAACATAACTTCCGGCACAAAAATTATAAGAGGCAACGGTGGAAAAGTTCAAGAAAGCACAGATGACAACAAAACTCTTGCAACAGAAGGCGGCCAGATAAAACTTTTCAATGTAACCGGAAGCTCCACAATCCTTGAAATAAACAATCTTACATTTACAGCAGTTTCAGGCAAAACAGTCGGAACTACTTCTACGCTTGACGGAGCTCTAATCTGTGTAGATGACAGAGCAACTGTAATTTTAAAGCAATGCTATATAAATGGAATGTCCATGTCAAACCAAGGAATAAGCCTTATATATGTAAAAAGCGGCGGGACACTTCTTCTCGAAAATTGCACTTTTTATAATAACACAAGTACAAACAAAGGTGATGTATCTTTTTCCGAATGTATACGCATAGAAAATGGAGCGCAAGTGGAAGTTGTTTCATGCAATTTTGAAAGCAACGGTGATGGAAATTTAATGTCAAACGCCGCAGCAATAGAAAATTCTGGTTCATGCCACATAACCAATACAACATTTAAAGGCAACACAGCAAATAGAGGCAGCGCAATAATGAACAATGACAATGGAATTCTTGAAATTGAGGATTCAACGTTCGACAGCAATACGTGCACTTCTAACGGCGGATATTATGCAAGAAGAGGCGGCGCAATATTTATTCAAGGCGGAAGTGTAAAAATCACAGACAGCACATTCACAGGCAATAAGGCTGGTGGTTATAATCCAGGAAGTGAAGTCACAGAAAATGGAAAATTCCAAAAACTTGGCGGAGGTGCAATCAGTATAAAGAAAGGCTCGCTTACTTTGCAAAGCACAAGATTTGAAAACAACAGCGTAACTTCAACAGATAGCGATGACGCTTACGGTTATGGCGGAGCTGTTTTAATAGAACAGTCAGATGCAAATCTGTTCCTAAAAGATGCAAGCGGCGCAACTATGGAAATAGACAGTTACATAAGTAATTACATGAACGGCAATACTACAGCAAAAAATAACGCAGGCGCAAACATCTACTGCAACGGCGGCACAATAAACGGCACTGTTTATACAAAAGCATGGGAATAGCTTTTGTCATGGATATATCCAAGTTCTAAATGTCGTGCCAATCTTAGGTGCAAAACAATGGGTTCTTAGGGCGACAGCCCTAAGCGATGCTGGGAAAGAAGGGAGGTTTGGAGGGAAAGAAACCGGCGATTGAATCGCTTCGCTTTCGAAGTAGAGGGTTAGCCTCCCTCCAAAAGGAAACCGGTCATCCGCTGCGGGGTTACAAATACAGCAGACAACCGGCATATAACCTGCGGATTGCTCCGCGGATTTTCGCTTTAAACTACAGACAGGCCTGGAGCTTTTTCTTTCTCCAAGCCTGCTTTTTTTGCTAAACGTTACTCTTCATCCTGAAGTGCATCGTATCCAGATTCACCAGTGCGAACCTTGATTACATTTTCAACAGGGTAAACGAATATCTTTCCGTCTCCGATGTGTCCTGTATACAAGGCTTTCTTTGCGCTTTCCACAACAGTTGCTACAGGTACCTTTGAAACTACAATCTCTACCTTGATTTTTGGCAGCAGGTTAATTTCAACTGGAACACCGCGGTAGTATTCGCTTGCGCCTTTCTGCATTCCGCAGCCCATAACATTTATAACTGTCATTCCAGTTACGCCAATGGAGTTCATGGCAGCTTTAAGAGCATTGAACTTGTTCTGGCGTGTTATAATTACAACCTTGTGAACTGCAGCATCCTTAGAAGAAGGAGTTGTGGCAGGAGCAACAACAGGAACAGCTTCATGCATTGGAATTGCAACGCCAGCTTCAGCAGCTTCGGCAATTTCTTCTGTGCTGTAAGGTGTCATAAATCCTGCATAACCTGAATCAAGACCATGCTCAAGCTTATCAAGACCGATGATTTCCTCTTCCGCAGATACACGCAATCCAAAAATCTTCTTGATTAAGAAGAACAAAATAGTAATTGTTACAACAGTCCAGGCGATTGTGCAGACCATTCCAAGAAGCTGAAGTCCAAGACATTCAAGTCCGCCGCCGTAGAAAAGTCCTGAAATCTGCTCGCCAGCTTTGTTTGCAAGTGAATATCCAGGAACTGAAGGGCTTGCAAAAAGTCCAACCGCAATTGTTCCCCAGATACCGTTAAAGCAGTGAACGGCAACAGCACCAACAGGATCATCTACATGGAGCTTGTTGTCCAAGAACCAAACTCCAAATACAACCAAAAGACCTGCAACAATACCAATGATTGAAGCACCCAAAGCATCCGCAACATCACAAGGAGCAGTGATTGCAACAAGACCTGCCAAAGAAGCGTTCAAGCACATTGAAACATCAGGCTTGCCGAATTTTATCCAAGTAAAAATCATACAAGTAACAGTTGCAAGAGCCGGAGCAATTGTTGTAGCAACAAAGATGCTTCCAAGCTGCGGAACAGAAGTTGCAGCCGCACCGTTGAATCCGTACCAACCCAACCACAAGATGAACACACCAAGCGCGCCAATAGGAATGTTATGTCCAGGGAAAGCGTTTACCTTTATAGAACCATCAGCGTTCTTTGTAAACTTTCCGATACGAGGACCAACCATTGCAGCACCAATCAAAGCGCAGATACCACCAACCATGTGGATACAGTTTGAACCTGCAAAGTCATGGAATCCAAGCTGAGCAAGCCAGCCGCCGCCCCAAGTCCAGTGAGCTTCAATCGGATAAATTACTGCTGAAATTACAGCTGAATAAACACAGTATGAAAGAAACTTTGTGCGTTCTGCCATCGCGCCAGAAACAATTGTCGCTGTTGTAGCGCAGAATACAAGGTTGAATACAAATCCAGACCAGTCAAAGTTTGCATAGTCTGTAAATATCTGCCAGTTCGGTTTTCCCAGAAAACCAAAAAGCATATTTTCACCAAGGAAAAGACCAAAACCAATAAGGATGAAAACAACTGTACCAATACAGAAGTCCATCAGGTTTTTCATAATAATGTTGCCGGTATTTTTTGCGCGTGTAAAACCGGTTTCAACCATTGCGAATCCTGCCTGCATCCAGAATACGAGGGCAGCGCCAAGCAAGAACCATACGCCCCATAAATCCTTGGAGACGCTTTGAACAGCTTGCATTACATCTTCCATAAAAACCCCTTGTCTAAAAAGACGGTAATAAAAATAAAAAAAGCGACAGTGATACCGACAAGAGAATTCCACTGCGGAATCTCTTAACCGACACCATTGTCGCTTTTCACAAGTTATAGTTCAGTTTAAAACAAAAAAAGCCACAAACTGCCCAAGGCAATCTGTGACTCCGTTGTCAACTGATGTTTTAGTTTTATCATTCTGAAAAAAAAATGTCAATATATTTATAAAATTTATTTTTGCATTTCTAGCGCACGCTCAATTGTTTTTACGTAGTCTTCGCCCCAGTATTCGCAAAGAAGATTGTGTGCCTGCTCTTTAAGTTCCGGAGCAACACGCTGTTCAAGCTGCTTTAAATTGTTCGCCACAAAATTATTGCAAGCCGCCTTCATGCTTTCCACCAAGGAACTGCTAAGACAAGCTCCTTCTGGAGACTGTATAAACTGCACGACTGGAACAAACGCCGATGCCGCGGAACACACACGCCGCCACCGCCCAATGTCCGTAATCGACTGCGCGCTTGAAATTCCTGAATCCACGGAATATCTGTAAAAGCGTTCCTGCACTCCAAAATATTTTTTTGCAAAAACCGAAAGAAAAAAGTAAAGGCAAAGATCTTCCGCCATGGTGCATTCTGTAAACGGAATAAAAGAAAACGCTTTTTCCATCAAAGATCTTTTTATAAGCTTGCCCCACAAAAAACCGCAGTGCTTGCAGTTTACAAAGCAGTCTTCTGAAATCTGACTTCCAGAAAGCTCGCCCAAAGTTATCTTGCCTATTTTTTTCTGAAGATGCTCTTGCTGCGCTGAATTTTTTTCAGGATTTTCTGTAACTGCAATAGCTGTGGAATTTACTATGTCGGCATTTGTGCGTTGCGCTTCATTATATAAAAATGAAATTGCGTTGCTTCCTTCCAAATAGTCATCGCTGTCAATATAAAAAATAAAATCGCCGCTGGAAAACGAAAGCAAGTCGCGCCTAGTTTCAAGAATTCCAAGGTTGTTCAAATGCTCTTTGAACACAACCGGAACTTTTGTTTCCTTGGCAAACTTCTTTACGATTTTTTTTGCATCCTCGCCTTTTTCATTGACTCCACATGAAGCATCGCTTACAACAACAATTTCCTTTTCAGCAAAATCCTGCATCGCCACAGAGTCAAGACATTTTCTTAGAACTTTTTCCGTTCCATAAACCGGAATGCAAACAGAAACCTTAGGCTTTTTCATAAAGCTTTTCTCCTGTAGAGTTTTACCTTTTTATAAAAATTTGCGTGTAATACCATGCGCCTTCTGAATTTTTAACTGCGCTCACTGCGGAATGCGTTGCCTGAGTGCTTTCAATATTAGCTCTATGCCCCGAACTAGTAAGCCACATATTTACAACATCTTCTGGGTTTGTGGAATAGTTGAACGCAACGTTTTCAGCAGCTCCATAACAAGGTGTCAAATTTTTCACCCTATCACTAAATCCGTCATGCCCAAATGCAGTTTTGCCAGTCGCCATATTTTTAGAATGAATATAACACTGGTTAAAAATATCATCATCATATTTAAGGGCAGAAAGACCAATTTTTTTCCTGTGCGCATTCACAAGGTCAAAAATCTGCATATCATAGGAAGTAGCTTCGCCCCCCCGGAAGAATTTTCATCGTCCTCGTCAAAGGCATCGCAAGAAACGAAAAGCCCGCACAAAAGTAAAAGCAAAACAAATATTTTATTGAATTTCATGCGTAAGATTATAGCACAAAAACATGGAAATTTAAAACAAGAATCCCCGGCACAGAAAAACCATACCGGGGAAAAGTGTATTTTTAAGGAGTCAAAATGCTATTCAACAAATTACACTCTAAAAAGCAAATCCTCGTAGCTTGGGAATGGCTTGTATTCTTCTCCAAGCAAAGGCTCAATTGCATCGGCAACATCGCGGGCTTCTGTCATTGCAGGAATAACTGTATCAACATAAGCGCGGGCAATCTTCATGCAGTCGCCGGCATTCTGTGCAGCTTCGTGGAGCTTGTCAAGTTTTGCAGCTTTTTCTGCCAAGCTGTTTACAAGAGTGTCCAGCTTAGAAAGAAGTTCTGCCTGTGCGCTTGCCTTTGCTCCCGGAACAACAGCCTTGAGGTCTATTGCAGTCTTGCTTACTGAATCCATGTACTTGAATGCAGCAGGAAGAATATCCTTGCTAATCATCTCAAGCATTGTCTGAACTTCAATATTCAGAATCTGCGCATATTTTTCAAGCTTGATTTCATAGTGGCTGTTCATTTCAACATCTGTATAAACACCCATTTCTGTAAAGAGCTTTACGTTCTTGGAATCAAGGTAATGAGCCATTGCGTCAGGAAGAGTGCGAAGATTCAAAAGTCCGCGTTTTTCAGCTTCAGCAACCCAGCTTGAATCGTAGCCGTTTCCGTTGAAGATAACTCTCCAGTGCTTTGTAACTTCGCGCTTGATAAGCTCAGCAAGCGCAGCGTCAAAGTCAGTTGCTTTTTCAAGTTCGTCCGCAAACTCTTTGAGAGTGTAAGCAACGATTGAATCCAGTGTTGTGTTCGGACCAGAAATTGAAAGTGAAGAGCCGCATGAACGGAATTCAAATTTATTTCCAGTAAAGGCAAACGGAGAAGTTCTGTTGCGGTCAGTTGAATCTTTTGGAATCGGCGGAAGAACGTCAACTCCAATTGTCATCTTCTGCGCTCCATGCTCGCCAAGAGGCTTTCCGTCTTTTATAGATTCAAGAACAGCATAAAGCTCATCGCCAAGATACATTGAAATAATTGCTGGCGGCGCTTCATTTGCTCCAAGGCGGTGGTCGTTTCCGGCAGAAGCAACAGAAATTCTAAGCAAGTCCTGATTTTCATCTACAGCTTTGATTACGGCTGTAAGGAACAAAAGGAACTGCGCGTTTTTCTCTGGAGTCTTTCCAGGCTCAAGAAGGTTTTCTCCAAGGTTTGTAGACATTGACCAGTTGTTATGCTTTCCGCTTCCGTTAAGACCTGCAAAAGGCTTTTCGTGAAGAAGGCAAACAAGACCGTGGCGGCGCGCAACTTTCTTCATAACTTCCATTGTAAGCTGGTTCTGGTCAGCGGCAAGGTTTGTAGTTGTGAAGATTGGCGCCATTTCATGCTGAGCCGGAGCAACTTCGTTATGTTCTGTTTTTGAAAGAATTCCGTACTTCCAGAGAGTATCGTTCAAGTCTTCCATGTATTCAACAATGCGAGGATTGAGGGCGGCAAAATACTGGTCGTCCATTTCCTGACCTTTTGAAGGCTTTGCACCGAACAAAGTGCGTCCTGTCATGCGGAGGTCTTTGCGCTGGCTGTAAAGTTTCTGGTCAACAATAAAATATTCCTGCTCTGGTCCTACTGTTGTAGCAACATGAGTTACATCATCGTTTCCGAAGAGCTTAAGAATTCTAAGAGCCTGTTTATTCAGTGCTTCCATTGAACGCAAGAGCGGAGTCTTTTTGTCCAACGCTTCGCCTGTGTAAGAACAGAAAGCTGTAGGAATACAAAGAGTGTGCTCCTTTACAAACGGATATGCAGTTGGATCCCATACAGTGTAACCGCGGGCTTCAAAAGTTGCACGGCGGCCTCCGCTTGGGAAAGAAGAAGCATCCGGCTCACCCTTTACAAGCTCCTTTCCGCTGAAAGACATGATAACAGTTCCGTCATCCTGGGGAGTGATAAAGCTGTCATGCTTTTCCGCAGTAATTCCTGTGAGCGGCTGAAACCAGTGTGTAAAATGTGTTGCGCCCTTTTCAATTGCCCATTCTTTCATTGCGTGAGCAACCTGGTTCGCTACATCGATTTTAAGCGGCTCGCCATCATCCAAAGTTTTTTTCAAAGCCTTGAATGTTTCCTTTGGCAGACGTTCTTTCATTACCTTCTGATTGAACACCATGCTTCCAAACAATTCTGGTACATTTGTAGACATTTGCTAACCCCCATTATAAATATAAAACAAAGAAGGCGATGTGATTGAACGCCAAGAAAACTTAGCACTCAGCCACATCGCCTTTGATGTTTACATGGATTACTCTAATTAATTCATCAAAAAATGTCAATGAGTTTTTGAAAAGAAATTTCAAGGAATTTAAATACAGTTTTTGCAAAGCGGACTTCCATACGATGTGGAATAACATTCTTTTCCGCATTTGCAGCAATATCGTTCTGTATAATCTATATTCCCAAACTGAGCCCAGGTATGATAGCATTCATCGCATAACGGCTTTCTTAAATCGTATGAAATTTTTGCTCCGCATCTAATGCAAGTTCCTTCCGTTATTTCTGCATTGTTCGGCGGCGCATCAGAACTGTTTTCTTCAACAATTCCCATTGACTTTTCTATATCGTTTATGACTTTTGTCAAACCGTTTCTAATTTCTGAACTTGTAAATCTTAAAACTACATATCCTAAATTTTGAAGCTCACGGTCAATGCTTCTGTCTCGCACAGCCTGATATTCGGTTCTTTCATGATAAGTGTGTCCGTCAGTATAAATGCAGATTTTCTTGTTACCTGATTCCAAATAAAAATCAGGAATTGTTAAAATCTTTTTTGAATCAACAGGTTCTGGAAAATGGCAAACTGTATTGTCTTTATTTATTCTAAGTTGAAGCTCAACTTCAATATTATTTCTAACAAGTGCCTTAAGCAAATCTCTTTCAAGAGGACTTTCACAAACATTGCAGCATCGGTAACATTCCTTCAATTTTAAATCACAGTCCTTACAGTCAGAATTTCTATCAATCTTTTTTCTTATCTCTTGGGCTTCTTCTATAGTGCAATTGAATTTTTCCATGATCGGCTTATATCCAAGCACTGTTACAATATCGTCCAAAAGCTCTTTCATATCTGATTCAGAAAGCTTTTTTGCAACTTCTATATCGCCAGCCAACTGAAATGAAATTTTATAACAGTCAATTTTTGAAGAATCATTTTCTTTTGCTTCAACATCAATTTTTACTTTCAATTTTCCTATCCTTATTGATAGAAAACTTTAATTCGTTTAACAAATTTAGTAAATATATTTTTATAAGCAATATTATTTTTTTTATATTCAATCATTCACTTGCTTTCTTCATCTTCTTCCAAAACTGACATCTTTGTATCTTGGATAAGTCCGATTCCATCTTTTGCATTCAGTGGAGTTACAACTTTTTTGCCGGTTTTTTGCTCAAGCTCAGCTCTTGCGTTTTTAGCGATTGTTGCGCCGTCCACCGCATTTTGAATATGCTCTCCAAAACTCTTCGGATTTTTTGACTCTGAAATTTCTTTTGTGGAAAGCTCGGCAAGCATATTTAAGACAAGTTCCTTGTTTGTCATGTTGTCCCGAAGATTTTCTTTTTTGAGCCCTTTGAATTCCTTGTATTCCTTTGCGGTCTTTCCTGCCCAAGTCTTGTAAATTATATCTGTAAGAGTCGCAAACTGAACGCCCTCTTTTAGACCATGCTTTTTCCATTCATCGGTAAGGTCTTTGCGAATTTCGATTGACTTTAGACGCTGATTTATCCAGTTTTCTGAATATCCCAATGCGCGATATTCCTGCAATGCCCGCTGAATTCCCTGCTCCGGGTCTTGCATTTCGTCAAGACGCTCTTTTGCGACCTGCGCCATCCACAATTTGAACGGCTCTGCTTTCGGAGATGGAATTGACTGAATCAGGCGGAAAATGCCTTCAGATGTAGCAGCCTGAATTTCTCTTGATTTTCCATCTTTTCCTTTCATCCTAACTGGGGTACAAATTGTACCCCAGTTAAGGTTCAACTGCTCATCCCGAGAACGCATTTTCTTTATATATTGTTTCGGGTCTTTACTGTCTGTAAGAATTTGAACAACATCAACAACACTGAAATACCATTCTTCCCTTTCGCTGTCCCAGACGGTGCGGACTTTCTGTTCTTCAAAAAGCTTGATTTGTGTTTTTGTTTCCTCTTCATCAACAAGCATAATTTTCCCTTTGATTTTATTTTGCTAAAATTGGGATTCGTTAGAATCCCAAAATCCGTGTGGCAATCGTGGCAATATTCTATAATATTTATTAGCTCAATTATTATAAAATATAACAGTTTCCAAAAATAATTGACAGCAAAACCGCAATCCATTAATCTAAAAAAATCGTCGCACAAAAAAATGGAGGAAAAATGTCCTACACAAAAGAAGAAGTTATTGAATTTGTTCAGATGGAAGATGTCAAATTTATCCGCCTTGCATTCTGTGATATTTTCGGAAATCAAAAAAACGCCGCAATTATTCCAGACGAGCTTGAACGCGCATTCAAAGAAGGAATCGCATTTGACGGCTCTTCAATCGCGGGTTTCACAGATGAAGCGCATTCTGATCTTTTTCTTTTCCCAATTCCTTCAACACTCACAGTTCTTCCGTGGCGGTCAATTTCCGGAAAAGTTGTGCGTATGTTCTGCGAGATTAAAAAAAGCGACGGAACTCCATTTGAAAAAGACTGCCGCAACATTTTAAAGAAAGCTGTTAAAGAGGCGGAAGAAAAAAATCTAAAAGTAAACTTCGGCTCTGAATGCGAATTTTATCTTTTTCAGACTGACGAAAAAGGCAAGCCTACAAAAATTCCTTTTGACAACGCAGGCTACATGGATGTTGCTCCAGAAGACAAAGGTGAAAATATCCGACGCGAAATTTGCCTGACTTTGGAGCAGATGGATCTTCATCCGGAAAATTCCCATCACGAGGAAGGACCTGGACAGAACGAAATCGACTTCCGCTACGGACAAGCTCTTGCCGCCGCAGACAACACAATGAATTTTATAACAGTTGTAAAAGCAGTGGCTGTGCGCAACGGACTTTATGCGGATTTTTCACCAAAGCCTCTTCCAGAAGAAAGCGGCAACGGATTCCACATAAATATTTCTGTGCAGGAAAATTCTGGCAAGGAAGTTCAGAATGCATTTATGGCGGGAATCATGGCGCACATAAAAGAAATTACAGCGTTCTTAAACCCAACAGAAAATTCTTATGAAAGGCTCGGCTCAAGAAAAGCTCCCAAATATGTAAGCTGGGCACATGAAAACAGAACTCAGCTTATAAGAGTTCCGTCTGCAATAAATTCCCACAAACGTTTTGAAGTCCGCTCTCCAGATCCAATGGCAAATCCTTATATCGCATATTCACTTTTAATTTACGCCGGACTTGACGGAATTGAAAAAGACATGAAGCTTTGCGAGCCAATAGAAATGAACCTTTCAACTGCAAGCCCCGAAATAACTTCAAAACTTGAGCGTCTGCCAGAAAGCCTAAGAGAAGCCGTAGAACTTGCCAAAAACAGCGAGTTTGTAAAAAAGCATCTTAGCGCGGATTTCACTTCATTCTTCAAAGTTTAAAAGGACGCAAAATGATTCCTTTGAAAGGCAGAAGAAAAGTTTTGATTGTCTCTGAAACGCAAAGTTTTCACGACAACATTTCTTGCATCTTACCCAAAAGTGATTTCTTCCCGGTTTTTCATGCATCCTCTGGAGGAGAGGCGCGCAGGCTTTTACTTGAGCTTCCTGTTGACATTCTGATTGTAGACTCGCCTCTTCCAGACGAGCACGGAATTATGTTCGCTGAAAGTTTCGCTGACTTAAACATGGGAATTCTGCTTCTTGTAAAAAGCGAGCTTTATGAGGAAACTTCATATAAAGTTGAAGAGCAGGGAATTGTAACTTTGCCCAAGCCTAATTCGCCTGAAATGTTTTTTACAGCGATAAAAATGCTTTCCGCAATGTCATTCAGGCTGCAAAAAATGGAAGCAAAAAACAAGACGCTTCAAGAAAAAATGCAGGACATAAGAACTATAAACAAGGCAAAGTGGCTTTTAATTGAAAACTTAAACATGACAGAAAGCGATGCCCACAGGCACATAGAAAAACTTTCAATGGACAACCGCCAAAGCAAGCGTGAAGTCGCCGAAGAAATAATAGAACGCTACGATTAGAAAAACTTGGAATGTTTTAAAAGTATCTTTTATGTCATTTTCGGGCTTGACCCGAAAATCTTTATATGTTTATTAAAAATATTAAAGGATTGCCGGATCAAGCCCGGCAATGACAATTAGAACTTATTAGACAGCCCAATAACACAAAATATCAAATCATGCAATGACAGAAGTCAAATCCTATATTTAGTATTCACCAAGAGCAGCTGCTACAAGTCCAAGGAACAATGGATGCGCCTTGTTCGGGCGGCTCTTGAATTCTGGATGGAACTGAACGCCAACATAAAAATTGTTCTTGTCATACTCAACAGTTTCTATGATATTTCCATCTGGCGAAGTTCCGCTCAATGTAAGACCAGCATCTTCAAGTGCGCTTCTAAAGTCGTTGTTGAATTCATAGCGGTGGCGGTGGCGCTCAGAAATTTCTTCTGCCTTGTAGCACTTATACATTTGAGTGCCCTTTTTGATTTTGCAAGGATAAGCTCCAAGACGCAAAGTTCCACCTTTGTTCACAGATTCATTCTGGTCAGGCAAAAAGTCAATTACTTTGTGTGCGCTGTTTTCATCAAACTCACCTGAATTGGCATCCTTAAATCCGCAGACAGAACGGGCAAACGCAATAACCGCAATCTGCATTCCAAGACAAATTCCAAGGTAAGGCAAATTATGCTCGCGGCAATAATCAGCGGAAGCAATCATTCCTTCAATTCCACGTGAACCAAATCCGCCCGGAACAATTACGCCGTTGCATCCGCCAAGAATATCGTCCACGTTTTCTTTTGAAATAGACTCGCTGTCAATCCATTTTATATTCACATAAGAGCCAAGCTCATAGCCTGCGTGCTGCAAAGCTTCCGCAACAGAAAGATAAGCGTCATGAAGCTGAACATATTTTCCGACCAGACCGATTGTAACTTTCTTTGTGCGGTTCTGGATTTTTTCAAGCATATTGTTCCATTCAGTCAAATCGCAAGGAGGAACAGAAAGATTCAGTTCACGGCAAACGATGTCTGAAAAGTGAAGTTTTTCAAGCATAATCGGAGCTTGATACAAAACCGGCAGCGTAAGATTTTCAATAACGCAGTCAGGCTTTACATTGCAGAACATGGCGACTTTGCGGAAAATGCTTTCTTCAAGTTTTTCATCGCAGCGCAGAACAAGAATGTCCGGTTTGATTCCAAGTCCCTGAAGTTCTTTTACAGAATGCTGGGTAGGCTTTGTTTTATGCTCGTCAGAACCGTGAAGGAACGGAAGAAGCGTAACATGTATATAAAGTGAATTTTCACTGCCCACTTCAAGACCAACTTGCCGGATTGCTTCAAGGAAAGGCTGGCTTTCTATGTCGCCTGTTGTTCCTCCGACTTCTGTAATAACGATGTCCGCGCCAGAAGTTTTTCCAACATTGTAAATAAATGACTTTATTTCGTTTGTAATGTGCGGAATAACCTGAACTGTTTCACCAAGATATTCTCCGCGGCGTTCTTTGTTAAGCACGTTCCAGTAAACTTTTCCAGAAGTAAGGTTTGAAAATTTGTTTAAGTCTTCATCAATGAAACGCTCGTAATGTCCAAGGTCAAGGTCAGTTTCAGCGCCGTCATCTGTTACATAAACTTCGCCGTGCTGGTAAGGGCTCATTGTACCCGGATCAACGTTAATGTACGGATCCAGTTTTTGTGAAGCAACTTTAAGTCCGCGCGACTTGAGCAGACGTCCTAAAGATGCAGCTGTAATTCCTTTTCCAAGTCCGGAAACAACACCACCTGTAACAAAAATATACTTTGTTGATTTCATAGCACGCCTTCCTATTCAAAAAAAAATCCGCAGACTACAAAAGCAATCTGCGGCATATAGTCGCTTTAAATTACAATGTAAGCTAGTATGCCAAAATTACGCCTTACCGTCAAGATTGAAAGCTCTTCATTAAAGCGGCTCTTCTGCTTTTATTGCAAAAAGTTTTATTCCTTCGCCAGGAAATTTTTGCTTTATTGCCTTTATCACAGAGCGCACTTTTGGAAAATCCTCATCTTCAACATAGCTTACAAGCACAAAATTTTTTTCGGGCCAAGTTGTATTTCCAAGCTTGCGGTCATTTCCGCCGCGGCCATAAACAAGCGGAAACTTTGTGTACAAAATATTAGGAACGTATTCTTCCAAAGCCTGAGTAATGTCATCTTCAACAGATTTATTTGAAATTATTTCCACGCGCTGCATTTATTTTTCCTCCGGCAAAGCAAGCTGAACAACAGACTGCTGGTTTTTCTTTTTTTTCATTACAAAAGTATAAAGCACAGGAATAAAGAAAAGCGTTATAAATGTGGAGCTTGTAAGTCCGCCTACAACTGCAACGCTTATAGGCTGAACCATTCCCGCGCTTCCGCTTGAAGCAAAGCACATCGGAATCATTCCAAGTATTGTTGTAAGAGTTGTCATCAAAACAGGTCTAAGCCTTGAGCATCCGGCTTTGTAGCAGGCTTCCTTTAACGGCATTCCGCGCTCCACAAGAAGATTCGTGTAGTCAACTAAAATAATTCCGTTGTTTACAACAATTCCAACAAGCATTACAAGCCCTACTGCGGAAAGCAAACTGAACGACTGCCCGGTGATTTTGTAAATAAGGACAACGCCAATTGCAAGAAATGGAATTGTCATAAGATTTATAAACGGAGCCTTAAAACTTTCGTAAGTCGCCGCCATTACACCGAATACAAGAAGAACCGCCATGACCATAATTTTTGCAAAAATCGCAGTCTGCTCTTTTACATCTTTCCAAGAGCCTTCATAGCTTACAGAAACATTGTCAGGAACAATAAACGAATTCTTTATTCCTTCCTTGATTTTTTCTTCAACAACGTTTGCATTCTCATCCGAAACAATATCCGCGGTAACGTGGACAATTCGGCGGCGATTTTCACGGCTGATTGTAACAGGACCGTAGCCTTTTACTGCCCGTGCAAAATTAGCAACACACACACGTCCATTTGTGCCGTTCACGTAAATCTGCTCAAGGTCAACAACTTTCTGCCTGTCTTCCGGACGAAGCATTACATAAACTGTATAATCGTCTCCGTCTTCACGGTAAGTTGTTGTGGAAACTCCTTCTATGCTAGCCTGAATTTCATTTGCAACAGTGGCAACATTCACGCCGAAACTGTACGCGCGCTGCCGGTCAATTTCAACTTGAACCTGCGGAAGTCCTTCATCTGTGTCAACCGAAGATTCTCCTATATCTGGAATGGCTGCCATTACTTCCTGAATTTTCTTTGCCACATCAAGCGCGCTGTCCAAACTGGAGCTTCTAAGAACAACGTCGATGTCGTCTCCTGTCATCTGCTGGCGCCGGCTCTGACCAAAGCTAAAATCAACTCCGGCAAATTCTGTAAAATGCTTTCTGAGCTTTTGCTTTATTGTTTCATCATTGTCAATCTGCTTGTCTGAATTCGGCAGGGAAATTTGAATTGTTCCGTTGTACGAGCCTGAGCTTCTCCAGCTTGAGCCGATGCTTGTAATTATATTCTTATACCCTTTGATTTCATTTTTTACGATTTCCTCAAATCTCAAGACAACGTCCGAAGTTTCTTCAAGCGAAGTTCCAACCGGAAGCCCAAGCTTTACAGAAACGCTGTCATCGTGTCCGCCGGTCATAAGCTGAATTCTCAAAGTCGGAATCAGCATAAAGGAAAAAGCAAGAGCTGTAACGCAGACAACTACAGTAACGCCGCGGTTGTCCAACGCTTTTTTTAGAAGCTTTTCATATCCAAGGGAAACAATATCCTGCGACTTTGTAAATATTCCGTACAAAGCTTTAAAGAAACGGGACTTGACCGGCTTTTCATTTCTATTTGTAATCGGAAGAAAATGTCCTGCCAAAACCGGCACAAGGAAAATGGCAACAAACAAGCTGCTTACAAGAGCAATTACAATTGTAAAAATAATTCCCTTGAACATCTGTCCCATAAATCCCAAGTCTTTCATAAAGAAAAGGAACGGAATAAATACGCAGATTGTTGTAAGATTTCCTGATACAACGGAAAGAATCATTTCTGAGCTTCCAAGAACAGCGGCGACATTCGGTTTTGCGCCTCTCATTCTGTAAGAATAAATGTTGTCAATCATAACAACGGAAGCATCAACAACCATTCCAACGCCAAGAATCAAGCCGGTAAGCGTCATCATGTTCAGCGTAATTCCGGCAAAATTCATGCACAGAACCGTTATTATAATTGAAAGCGGAACGGAAACCGCAATTATAATCGTAGTTTTTATAGCGCACAAAAAAACAAAAAGAATTACAACTGCAAGCAAAAGTCCTTGCCATGCTGAATCAAAAAGCGTATTCAATGTGTCGCGGATGCTTTCTGTATCGTCGCGGATTATTTCAAGCGAAATATCAGCAGGAAGAGTTTTTTCAAGCTCGCTGATTTTTTCATAGACGGCATTTGCAACCGCAACGCTGTTTTCTCCAGACTGCTTTGTAATTGAAACGTAAACTCCGGGAAGCCCGTTTATATAAACAACATTGCTTGCATCCTTGTAGCCCATGAACGCGCGGCCAATATCGCTAAGCTTTACATCATAGCCATTTTTTGTTGTGATAACTGTATTGTTTATCTGGTCAATGCTTGTGTATTCACCTGTTGTACGCACAGAATAATCCATTGTGTCTTCTGTGATTGTTCCGCCACCGATTTCAAGATTCTGCTTTGAAAGCGAAGACGAAACTTCAGAAAGCGTAAGATTGTAAGCCTGAAGTCTATTCTGCTCCAGTTCCACGCGGACAATCTGAGTTCTTCCTCCCATCGATTCCGCCTGTCCAACGCCCTGAGCCTGCTCAAGAATATCAACAACCTGATCTTCTGCAATTTTTTTTAGCTCATCGACTGAACGGTTTCCGCGTAGTGCAATTCTCATAATCGGCTGGCTGTCAGAATCCATCTTAAAAATCGTAGGCGTTACATCGTCCGGCAGTCTTCTTGTAATGCGATCAAGTTTGTCCCGCACATCGTTAGTCGCAATGTCCAGATTCGTTCCGTAATTGAATTCAAGAAAAACACTGCTTCTTCCTTCCGAAGATGTCGAAGTTATTTCCTTTAAATTGCTAAGGCTCACAAGCGCGTCTTCAATCAAAGTCGTAACAGATTTCTCAACAGATTCAGGACCTGCATTTTCATAAGTCGCAGAAACCATCAAGTACGGCATATCAACATCCGGCATAAGAGAAACAGAAGTATTGCCCAGACTGAAGATTCCCATAAGTCCAAGCAACGTGAAAACCATCAGTGTAAGAACTGGATGCTCAAGAGTTTTTTCGCTGACCATTTTTTACTCCGCATTTAACCCGCTTGATATATTGCGGACTTTGCTTCCGTCAGAAACAGAAGTCATGCCTTCAACTACAACTTTTTCGCCTTCGTAAATTCCAGAAACAACTTGAATCATATTGTCCACAGAATTTCCAAGTTCAACTTCCCGCAGATTTACTGTGCTGTCATCTTCATCAAAAATAAACACGCAGTTTTTTCCGTTCTTTTCAACAACTGAATTTATAGGAACTACGGGTCTTCCGGCATAGTCAGCTGTAAAAAGCGTGAGTTTTGCAAACATTCCGGCGTTTATTCTTGAATCAGTTTTATTAAACGACAGAAGGATTTCTTTTGTGCGGCTCTGGGAATCAAGCACCGGCGAAACTTTTTTTACCGTTGCAGAAAATGTTTCGTTAGGATAAGCTTCGAGAATTATCGCTGCCTTTAGCCCGCGCTTTAAAAATGCAACATAACGCTCTGGAACTTTTGCGCGGATCTGCAAGTTGGAAACATCGCCGATTGTTGTAATCGCTGTGGAAGACGCAACTGTAGTTCCAATTTCTTTTGGAGTGGAAGTTATCATTCCGCTGATTGGAGCATAAACAGAACTGTTAACGTAATATGCGCCAGGCTCGCTTGGATCAACTTCCGCAAGAACGTCTCCTTTTTTTACAGTGTCGCCAAGAGCAACGTAAACTCTCGCAATTTTTCCGCCGATGTCAGGATAGCAGTCAACGGAACTTTCGCATTCAATTTCTCCGTTCGTGTCAACGTAAGCGTGCAACGTTTTTCGCTCGGCAACCATAGTTCTTACGCTCGCTGTTTCCTGCTCCTGCGGAAATCCACCTTTTGGAGGAAACGGATTCTTCTTTGGCGCAAATTTTATCGCAAAAAAGGTTCCACACAAAATGCACACGCACACAAAAGAAACAACAATAAACGATGCTTTTATTTTCATATTAATTCTCCAAAGTTCCAAACGGAATTCCAACCGCATTCTCCAAGTCAAGAACGGCGCATATCAAATTGTAAGCCTCAGAAATTAAATTCACTTTTGCGGAAAGAAGATTGTCCGAAGCAGTCTGAAGCGAAAGCAAATCTTTTGTTCCGTGGCTATAAGATTCCAAAGTCATTTCGTAAGTTGTCTGGGCAAGTTCAATACTGTTTTTTCTAAGAGAAATATTTTCCAAGCATTGATTTATTTTATTCATCAAAGTTGAAATATTTACTTCAAGCGAAACTTTAGCATCCTCAAGCTCCAGTTCAAGGCTTTTTACTGAATCTTTTTTTGACTGAACATTAAGCGAGCTGTTTGACCAGGGAAGAAATCCGTCCAGCGGAATTGAAGCCTGCAAACTTAAAGTTCCGTTGTCGTCCCAATTTGAACCGCCATCAATAGAAGAATAATTATAAGAATAAGAAGCAGAAAGGCTTGGACCGTAAGCAGTAAACCGGGAAGCAAGCAAAGAATTTTTTGCGCTGTCAATCTGTTTTTGCAAAGATTCAATGCTGAATGAATTAAGTTCCATTCCTTCAATTGAAATATTTTTTAGATTCAGAATATTTTCAAACGAGCCGGAAAGTGAAATTTTTGCATCCTGCGGAAGTCCGACAAGCTGCTTAAACGAAGCGATTGAATTTTCCATTTCCGCATTAAGAGATTTTAGTTCAAGCTGATCATTCTGATACGAAACCTGCGCGCTCAAAACATCAAGCCGTGATAAAGTTCCACGCTTGTATTTTGCCAAATTTGATTCGTACTGATTTTTTGAAGTTTCAAGGCTTTTTTCTTTCAGCGAAATTTCTTCAATTTTATAAAGAAGAGAATAATAATTTTTTCTTACATCAAGTTCCACGGAACGCAAGTCATTTTGGTAAGAAAGCTGCTGCTGGCTGTAGCTTAGTCCGGCGTTTTTTGCAGAAGTATAAACAGAAGGCGACAAAGTTGCGCTCAAAGAAATTCCTGCGGAAAGGCTTGCTTTGTCATCAGAAGTACCTGGAATATTTTTTGAGTAGCGTCCAGTTCCAGAAATTGACGGACTTATAGAATTCCATGAATAATCTGACTCGCGTTTTTTCGCATCAAGACTGATTTCACTTTGCTTTATGGAAACATTATTTTCCAGCGCGCTTTTTACTGCGTCTTCAAGAGAAAGCTCAATAATATTTTCATCCGCAAATGCAAACGCGGCAATTGAAAAAAATAAAACAAAGATTTTCTTTTTCAAGCATCCCATGCTTTTATAATACTGAATTTTCCGCATAAGTTACAAAGTAAATTCCTGTTATACACAGTAATTTATTGTTATTTTACAAAAATGCAACAAATTCCAGCCAAAATCCCAACATTGAAACTATGCTTCTTTAAATCTATAATCAGAGCATGAATACTTTTTATGGAATTCTGATTCCGTTTCTTGGAACTACATTGGGTTCAGCCTGCGTTTACTTTCTTGGAAAAAATTTAAATAAAAATGTCCAGAAGTTTCTTTTGGGGTTTGCGGCTGGAGTAATGGTTGCGGCTTCTGTGTGGTCGCTTATAATTCCTTCAATAGACAGTTCTGCTTCTATGGGAAGACTTGCATTTATTCCGGCGGCAATTGGAACTGCGGCGGGAATTGCTTTTCTTTTTTTGCTCGACATTCTGATTCCGCATCTTCATGTTGACTCTGAAAAACCAGAAGGTTTAAAAGCAAAGCTCAAGCAAAGCACCATGATGTTTCTTGCAGTTACGCTCCACAATATTCCGGAAGGAATGGCGGTCGGTGTTGTCTTTGCGGCATTTTCCGCGCAGAGCCTGGGATTTGCGGCGGCGGCAACTCTTTCATTGGGAATTGCAATTCAGAATTTTCCAGAGGGCGCGATAATTTCAATGTCGCTTGCAGGAAACGGCGAGTCAAAAAGCAAGTCGTTTGCGTTCGGAGTTCTTTCTGGAATTGTAGAGCCAGTTGCAGCCGTGATTACAATTCTTCTAAAAAATTTAATAGTGCCTGTTCTGCCTTACCTTTTGTCATTCGCGGCCGGCGCAATGCTTTACGTTGTTGTGGAAGAACTGATTCCCGAAGCTTCTGAAAAACCGCATTCAAACTTAGGCACAATCGGATTTTCGCTTGGCTTTATTCTGATGATGATTCTAGATGTGGCCCTAGGCTGAACTTTCACTGGTCGGCGCAAGTTTTTCTTCAGCTCCAGCCAAATGAATTAAAAACGAAAACAAGAAAAATGCATCGTTTTATAGACAGATAGCAGGAATAAACCGATTCTATGCGGTCTCCCCCCAGCCAGCCGTAATGTTGAACAGACATATCAACAAAATGGTTAAGCAGCAAATTTATTTTTGAGTCAAATGCGTCTTTATCAAAACTTTGCGGCAAATCTGCATCAAGTGAAGAAATAATTGCATCTTTTACTGTTGTAGAAGCCTGATTGTCCTTGTACCAGTCTACAACAAAGAGATTTTGTTTTTCTTCTGTAAGTTTTTTGTACAGATTTTTAGCGGCGAGCTTTACTTTTTGCTCTTCATCTTTCGTGAGTTTTCGGCCTTTTATAAGCAGGTCAAACATTTCAAGTTCTTCTTCGGCAAGACATTCCGTTTCAGCACGCTTGTCTTCATTTTTCATGTCTTCAATAAGTTGCAAGAGCTGTTCATAATAATCTTCACTTTCGCTGCCGCCGGCGTTGTACTGGTCTATGATGTTTTTAAATCGTTCACTGAACTTTATTCGCTCGCAGTTTTTATTAATCATAACCTGCAGCATCTTCTGAATGAACTCTTTCAGGTCATCGATTTCAATCGCCTTGTACTGGGCTTTATGAATCTCTTTTCTAAGCTCTTCCACATCGACTTTGGAAAGGTCAATGACTTTAAATTCGTGAATGAGATAATCAGAAGCTTTCTTGCCGTCCGGGTCGCTTGTGTCTTCCGGTTTTTCTGAACTGACTGATGTGTCAAGCAAAGCCTGCATTCTTGCCTTTGCACGGTCAAGTTTTTCATCATTTACGTTATTGCTCATTAAATCGTTCAGATATTTTAACGGCTTGAACTTTTCGTTCTGCCAGACCATTTCAAAAATCTCTGGCTTGCTGGCTTCGTAAAGATTGAGCATTGTATTTGTAATAACGCGGAACTTTTCTTTGCCTTCATCTTTTTGATAAATAATTTCCAGTGCGTTTCGCAAGGCTTCAAGTTTTTCCAAATCTCCAGGAAGTTTATTGATTTTTTCAAGGCTTATATCAAGTTCCGATAAAAACTCGTCTGCCTCATCAATGCTCTGGTCAATCAATTCAAGAAGATAGTCAATATTTTTTGCCGGAAACTCATTTCCGTCATCGCCGGTTGCATAATCGGTAAGCGCCTGCTGCATGTACTTAAACACATTTACATAATCAACAATGATGCCGCTTGTCTTTCCAGGATATACTCGGTTTGCACGGGCAATTGCCTGCATAAGAGTGTGGCCTTTCATCGGCTTATCAAGATAGAGCGTAGAAAGATTCGGCACATCAAAACCTGTAAGCCACATTGCGCAAACAAAAACAAGCTGCAGCGGATCATTTTTATTTTTGAAGCGGTCTTCTATATCTACGCCGTCAACAATAGTATTCATCTTGTCGCGGTGGGGCTTTATATTTAATCCCTGCTCAGCAAACTTCTTTTCTTCGTCTGCGTCTTCAGAAATTATTACAGCCATTTCAACATTGTTCATGTAATCAAGACGCGCTTTTATTTCGTCACGGTCTTCGTTTGTCTTGGCATTGCTGCGTTCTATCATCAGCTGTTTCTTTTCCAAATCCCAGTAGTGCTGAACCTTGTCGTACATTTTTACAGCGGTAAACTTATCAACCGAAACTACCATTCCTTTTCCAAGAAATCCGCGGCATGGAAAATGATGCGCAATATCTTGAGCAATTTTATCAAGACGTTCATCCCGTTTAAGGACTTCAATTATCTTGCTTCCAGAATCTTCTAATCTTTTGATTTCCTCTTCATTCAGGTTTTCATCTTCAATGATGTCTACAATATCATCATCAAGAAAGTTGTTTGTAAGTCCTACTTCCGGCACACGGCGGCTGTAGAAAAGTGGAACTGTAGAACCATCTTCCACCGACTGGGCAAAATTATATTCAGAGACATAATCGCCAAACCACTGGTTTGTCAGACGTTTTGAGCCAAGCAGCGGTGTTCCGGTAAAGGCAATAAAGTTTGCGTTTGGCAAAGCGGTATGCATGTTCTCTGCAAGGTCTTTGTACTGGGTGCGGTGCGCCTCATCAATCAAAACAAAAATGTCGTTGCGTTCGCTAAGAACAGGATACTTCTTTCCTTTATCATAACGGAATTTATGAATCATAGAGAAAATGAATTTCTTGTTGCTTTTAAGATATTCGCGGAGCTGCTCTGAATTTTTAGGCTGACATTCTTCTTTATTACCAATAACTTCTGTGCGTACAAAGTTTTTGTAAATCTGTGTATCAAGATCTGTTCGATCTGTAACAATAAAGAAAGTGAAATTGCCCTTTAGTTTGCGGGCACATTTTCTGGCAAAGAAAACCATGGAATACGATTTTCCGGAGCCTTGAGTATGCCAGAAGACACCAAGTTTTCCTTTAAGCTCTTCGCGGCGTTCAACATTTTTCATAAGATTATTAACGCCAAGAAACTGATGGTTTTTAGCAATAATTTTTACTTTCTGATTCTGGAACAAAATGAAGTTTTCGATGTAGTCAATCAGGTGTTCTTTCTTGCAAAGACCGCGCGCAAAGTATTCAATTGAAACTCCACGCTCTTTTATGTCCTTGCGGTTAGGTTTTTCGTTTTCACTATCTACCTTAAGCCATTCAAAGAAAAATTCGTAATCAGAATTCCATGCTCCAAGACGAGTTTCAAGACCATTACTCAAAACACAAATCTGATTAAAGGCAAAAAGATTCGGAATGTCTTTTTTGTAATCTGTAAGATTTTTGTTAAAGGCTTCTTCTATTTTGATAATGGCATTTTTTAGTTCAACAAAAACGACAGGAAGTCCGTTTACAAAAATAATAACATCCGGTCTGCGCCAGTAATACTGCCCCTGAATCCACATCTGGGAAACAGCTGTAAAAATGTTGTTCTCAGGATTTTCAAAATCAATCAGCTTTACAAAATCAAAAGTTGGCTTTCCGTCTTTTTTGAAATCAACCTTTTTACCGTTACGAATCAGATTGTAATTATCGTAATTGGTTTTCACCATGTCAGTGCCGGTAAAGTCGCGGCATAATTCACGGATTACTGAATCTATATTTTCAGAAGGAATATCTGGATTGAGTTTATAGAGTGCGGTTTTTATTTGTTCCGGTAAAACACATTGCTTTTTAGAAGTACGACTGGTTCCGTCATTCAAATCTTCTTTTAAATTGGGATTGGCATCACACTGAATAAAGTTATATGCAAGTTCATCGCTTTTAAGAATGTTTATAAGAGAAATTTCAATGTCATCTTCTGTAATGTAGTTTGCCATAAACTGCTACTCCTTATTCAAAAGAAAATCAGCCAAATTTATTATACTTATTCCTTCGTATAAATATTTTTCATGTTTTGTTCGTGCAATTAAAACTTTAGGATAGGCATCTTTTATGCTCAACAATGGAGTTACTTCACGTTCAAGAGTTTCTGGAGAAGAAATATCGTCACTAACCTGAATATAGATTTTTTCACTCTGTTTTATTGCAACAAAATCAATTTCTTTTTTATATAAAACTCCGGTGTAAACTTCGT
>NZ_CAMCEC010000003.1 GCF_945873775.1 uncultured Treponema sp.
AGTTGTATTTTTTTTAGAATTAGTATTGACAACTTGGGGCCTTATATGTGTTATATACCTATAATTATAGTGAGTTTATTTGAAATGACAACTTAAACGGCAAAAAAAGTGAAAAAAGTTTGTTTTGTGTCATTCCCTTGCTTGATTTCTTTGTCATTCCTGTGCTACGACACAGGAATCCTTGTACAAGAGATCCTCCGGTCGAGCCGGAGGATGACAGGGAGCTGGTCGAGATAATGACAGTGGAAGAAAATCGATTTTGGTTACAAAATTCGTCTTAATTGACCTATGTTCCATAAAACGGTATTATATGCGTAAAAGTTCTACTTAAATCTTCTGCTTTCAAAAAAATCTAAATAAGGGGTAAGAATAATGCCGTATTCTGAGCCAACTGATCTTGCTGTTGTAGCGTGTCCGGGCGGAGAGTCTTTCGCCAACGAAGTCATCACACATTTGCGCCACATGTATAAGCACCGTTTTTCTTTGAAGAGCGATGTTATTTCAAAACGCTATGGACTTGAAAAGGAAAATATCGTTCAGCAGATTAACTTGAAGAATGATATTGAAACTAGCGACCTTTGCATCCGTGGTGTAACGGACAAGTACCGCGCGCCGTTTTTTAAGGTTAATGCAAGGTTCACATATTTTGCAAACGGAGAATTCAAGACAGAACTTTTGGATTGCATCCGCGGAAAAGATGTTTATATTTTTCAGGATGTTGAAAACCACGAAAAGCTTGCTCTTAACGACGGAAAAAATGTTCTTAGCCTAAGCGTAAATGATCACGTTATGAGCCTTCTTGTTACAATTGATGCTGTGCGTCAGGCTGGAGCGCGCCAGATTACTTTGGTTTTGCCTGCTTATCCTTACAGCCGTCAGCATAAAAAGAAGAGCCGCGAAGGTCTTACCGCCGCTCTTTTGGGACACATTTATGAAATGATGGAAGTTAAGCGCATTATCACGCTTGACCTTCATTCACGCGAAATTGTAAATGCGTTTGCCCATACTCACTGCGAAAATCTTCATGCTTCTTACCAGATTATCCGCGAGCTTGCACGTGTAGTTGATCTTACAAAAGAAGATCTTGTTGTTGTAAGCCCGGACACTGGAGCAATTGACCGCAATAAATTCTATGCGACTGGTCTTAAAAAGCCGCTTGCCATGATTTACAAAGAGCGCGACTATTCAATTGTTACTCAGGATGCAAAAAACACAAACATCAAGAGCATAAAGCTTTTAGGCGATGTTAAGGGAAAAGTTGCTTTCCTTGCAGACGATATGCTTGGCACTGGCGGAACTTTGCTCAAGGCAATGGGATTTTTGCATGAGCAGGGCGCGACAAAAGTTATTGCCGCAATCAGCCTTCCGTTCTTTACAGGAAATGCGATTGAGCAGTTTGATGAAGCGTACAGCAAGGGCTTGTTCTATAGAATAATTGGAACTAATGCGGTTTACCACGAAGAGCTTTTAAAGCGTGAATGGTACATCAGCACAAATGTTTCTGGTCTTTTTGCAAACGTAATCACAAGGCTTCACCACGACCAGTCTTTGAGCGATTTGCTTGACAACCGCACAATCATAGACAAGCTTATAAAAGTTTCAACTCCAGCTGAAAAAAGCGAGTAATATTCTAAACGACATATTTCTTTTTGATGAATGATTTCTATAAAAGCTGTATGCCGTTGTTGTTTTTGGAAAATTGTTTTTTATGGAACAAACCGTTCTTGCCGTTGATATTGGAACATCTTCTTTAAAGGCTGCCTTTGTTTCTGAAAAAGGAAAAGTCTATGCGTTCAGCCGCCGTCCGTTTTTACTTTGCAACACGGAGTACGCTTCAAAGGAATGGCTTCCTGCTTTTCAAAATGCTTTGCAGGATTTAGTTTCCCAGTCGCCAGAAGTTCGTCCAAGCGGAATTTGCGTGAGCGGAAACGGACCTACACTTGTTGCCCAGTCCGGCGAAACTCTTTTGTGGAACGAAAAAGTTCTTCAGCTAAAATCCAGTTCTCTTTTTATTCCGCGCCTGCTTGCGTTTAAAGACAAGTTCCCTGATGTATGGAAAAAGAACGAGCTGGTCTACAGCGGTCCTGAATATTTTCTGTGGCTTCTTACCGGGGAGTCTTGCACAATTCTTCCTGAAAAAAGATTTGAGTCCGCATATTGGAACAAGCAGCTTCTTTTGGAAAGCGGATTCTCGGCTGATGAAATAAACAAGCTTCCTTTATTTGCAGAGCCTTCACATAAGCTTGCAGGACTTTCAAGAAAAGCATCTTCATTTTTGGGCGCGGAAGAATTTGGAATAAAAGAAGGGCTTCCTGTTTTTTGCGGCACTCCAGATTTTATTTCTGCGCTTGTTGGCACTGCGACTGTAAAGCCGGGCGTTTTGTGCGATAGGGCAGGTTCAAGCGAAGGTCTTAACTTCTGCACGGCTGTTCCTCTTGAAGGTGAAAAAATAAGGACGCTTCCTTCTGTTGTTCCGGAACTTTGGAACGCTTCTGTTTTGCTTCCTGATTCAGGCTCAAAGTTTGATTCTTTTAAATTGAAAATTGAACGCGAGCTTGGAAGCCAGATTGAATATTCGGTTCTTGTTCAGGAAATAATAGGAAACGACGGAACAAATGCTTCTTTAGATCAAGGCAAGTATCTTATGATTCAGACTGCGCTGAATTTAAAAGATGCGCTTGGAATTTTAAAAGATGCCGCTGCAAAAAAAAGAATTCCGTTTCCTGATGAAATGCGAGTTGCAGGCGGACAGGCAAAAAGCGCGCTTTGGAATCAGATGAAGGCCGACATAACTGGAATGAAAATTTCAGTTCCTTATTGCCCTGACGCAGAACTTTTGGGAGATGCCGCGTTTGCATTTACAGCGTTGAAAGTTTTTCCTAATTTGGTTTGCGCATCTGAATCCTTGTTTTCCAAGGCGGAAACTTTTTATCCGCAGAACTACTAAAGGCTTGGGCGCACGTGAAGTTTTATTCAATTCCTAGGAAAATTAAAACTTTTATTTTTGACATTGACGGAACTCTTTACACAAGCCCGGAATTTGTTGCGGAGCAGGTTGATGTTCAGATTCGGCATTACGCGCACATAAACGGCATTTCCGAAGATTCCGCAAGAAGCATGATTGAAGACTACAGAAAAAAATGGAGCGCGGAACACGGTGGAAAAAAAATCAGCTTGGGAAACACTTTTCCTGCGTTCGGTGTGGATATTGAAACTAGCATAAAGTGGCGCAATGAGCTTTTGCAGCCGGAAAAATTTCTTTCGCCAGATTTAAAGCTAAAAGAATTTCTTGGGGAGCTAAAAAAATCTTTCAACTTAATTTGCGTTACGAACAATCCTGTAAAAGCCGCAAGAAGAACTTTGGCGGCAGTTGGAATTTCAGATCTTATTCCAGAAGTAATTGGACTTGATACTTGCATGAAGTCTAAGCCCGCAAAGGAAATGCTTGAGCTTGCCGCAAAAAAGACTTCAAGTGAATTCAGCGAGTGTGTTTCTGTGGGCGACAGATTTGACATAGACATTGCGCTTCCGCTTGAGCTTGGCATGGGCGGAATCCTTGTAGACGGCGCGCATGATGTAGTAAAAATCCTTGACGAAATCTCTGATAAAATCTATTGACTAAAAAAATTCTTTGCTGTATAAGTTTGAACTTCGAGGTGTTTTATGGCTCAAGAAAAACTTATTGACAAAGTAAACGATACTCCGCTTAGAAAAATCGCTTATCCGCTTGTAATTGAAAATCTTCTTTTTCTTGCATTTTCCAGTATTGATGTTTTTATGTTGTCTGGATATTCGGACAAGGCAGTTGCAGCTGTCGGTCTTATAACCCAGTACACTTGGTTTCTTCTTGTCTTGCTGCAAGTGATTCCAAACGGCGCGACTATTTCCCTTACAAACTTTTTGGGAGCAGGGCAGGTTGAAAAGGCCAAAAAGATTTCCAGGACGGCATTGCAGATGGTCATTGTGTTCGGCTTGTTTTTTGGACTTGCGTTTGCGTTTTTAATTCCGCAGATTCTAAAAAAATACAACATTGACGATGAAGTGCGCTTGTTTGCAAGCCAGTACGCTTTTATTTATTCAGCGTTTTCTGTTTTCAGCGGAATTTCTATTGTTCAGTCTTCTATTTTGCGCAGCTACGGACACACAAAAGATGCGATGGTTGTAAACGCAATTGCGAACTCTTTAAATATTGTGGGCAATGCTCTTGCTTTGTACGGCTGGTTTGGTCTTCCGATTTTGGGTGTTAAAGGCGTTGCAATTTCCACAGTGGCAAGCCAGTTTGCGGGAGCTATTATTCTTTCTGTTAGAATCGCTTGCTTAAAAGATTCAAGATATTCAGTAAAAAATCCGTTCAAGATTGTAAAAAGCGAATGGAGACAGATTCTTAAAATTGGAGTTCCTACTGCCGGCGAAAGCGTTTCCTGGAATTTGTCGCAGCTGGTTATAATGATAATAATTACAACATTTGGAACAGAAGCAATTGCTGCGTTCACTTATCTTATGACGATTTTGCGTTTTATCTACATGATTGCGATTTCCATAGGAACGGCTTCTCAAATCAAGACTGGGCATTATTGCGGCGCAGGACTTCAGCAGACTGCATACAGAAATGTTTTTTGCTACCAGATGTCGGGAAGCGCGGTGAGCCTTTTTATTGCGACTGTGATTTTTATTTTCCGTCATCAGATGATTGCGTTTTTTACCACGGATGCGGCGATTACTTCTATAATACTTTCTGTAATGCCGGTAACATTTTTTCTGGAGCTTGGGCGTTCCATAAATGTCATTATCATTCCGTGCCTTATGGCTTCTGGCGACATTCACTTTCCTGTTGGTGCCGGAATCTTTTCAAACTGGATGATTTCAACTTTGCTTTCTTATGTCTTTGCGGTTTTGTTTGGCTGGGGATTTATTGGAGTTATAATTGCGATGGCGTGCGATGAGCTTTTCCGCGGAATTCTGATGATTCTTAGATGGAAATCAAAAGTCTGGATGTATAAAAAGGCTGTGTGAAAGGTTTATTAGGCAAATGGCAATGGGGATGCCTCGTAAGTATCTTTTCTGTCATTTTCAGGCTTGACAGTATGTCATACTCCGGCTTGACCGGAGTATCTATTTCAGATTCCCGCATCAAGTGCGGGAATGACATTTATTTTTGCCGTATCAAGTACGACAATGACAAAATAAGTCAAGCATGGGAGTGACAGCAAGTGTTTACTTTTTCCAAGGATTTTTGCGGATGAATGTTTCGTCACGCTCGTAGCCTACGGAAATAATGCTTACTGGTGTGCCGGTGAATGCTTCAATGAATTCAACATAAGCACGCGCATTCTTTGGCATTTTTTTGTAGCTTCTGCATTCTTTGAGCGAAGTTTTCCAGCCGGAAAATTTCTGAAGAATTGGCTTTGCGCTGTTAAGCTGGTCAATGTTTGCAGGAAAGTCTGTTACAATCTTTCCGTTTATTTCGTAGCCAACGCAAGCTTCAATCTGATCCATTGCATCGTAAATATCAAGATGTGTAAGAACAAGGCTGTCCAAGCTGTTTACACGGCAGGCATAGCGCAATGCAACCAAATCAAGGTAGCCGCATCTTCTGGCTCTTCCTGTTGTAACTCCGTATTCACGTCCTGTGTCGCGCACATACTGGCAAAGCTCGCCTTCGCTTGTGGCGTTGAACTCTGTTGGCATCGGACCGTTTCCTACGCGTGTCTCGTAAGCCTTGAAAACTCCAAGAATGTGGTCAAGATTGTGAGGACCGATTCCGCAGCCTGTAGCAGCTCCCGCCGCGCAAGAAGCTCCGGAACTTACATAAGGATATGTTCCAGAATCAATGTCGAGCATTGCGCCCTGTGCGCCTTCAAAAAGAATGTTTTCCTTGCGGAATTCCCACATCTTTTGTGTAAGGTCTACACGCATCTGCAAAAGCTGTTCTTTGTATTTGTCAAGATAGTCAAGGTCTTCTTTTTCAAGGTCAGCAAGCTTTTCTGTCCAGTCCAAGTCTGCAAGCCGAAGTCCGTCGCGGTGCGCTTTTTCGCTGTATGCGATTCCTATTCCGCGTCCAGTTGTTCCGATCGGACGTTTGCGGGACGCATCTCTGTCTTTGTCCATCTGGCGGTATCTTGGAAGAATAAGGTGCGCGCGGTCAGAAATAAATACTCTGCCTTCCCAGTCCACGCCGTTGTCTTTTATCATCTTAAGCTCTTCGAACAGGGCTTCCGGATCGATTACCATTCCTGCTCCAAGAAAAACCTTTTTGTCTGAATAAAGGATTCCGCTTGGAACTTGATGAAGCGCAAATTGTTTTCCATCTACAACAATTGTATGGCCTGCGTTCGGACCTCCTGAATAGCGGACAACATATTTTGCGTCTTTTGCAAGGTAGTCTACAATTTTGCCTTTTCCTTCATCGCCCCACTGAGCGCCAATGATAACAACATTCATTTATAATTCCTCCAAGGCTTTTTGCCTAGAATTTTTAATTTAGTTTCAGCTGTGAATAGAAGTGTTGCGTACTGTAACGTCGTGCGCGCTTCCTTCGCTGATTGTTGTAGATGAAACAAGTGTAAGTTTTGCTTTTTGCTGAAGTTCTGGAATTGAAAGCGCGCCGCAGTTGCACATTGTGTGGATTACCTTGCTCATTGAAAGTGAAACATTGTCGTGCAAGCGTCCGGCATAAGGAACATAAGAGTCAACGCCTTCTTCAAACGCCATTCCCTTTTTTCCGCCGAGGTCATAACGCTGCCAGTTGCGCGCCCTGTTGCTTCCTTCGCCCCAGTATTCCTTTACGTAGTTTCCGTTGATTATAAGCTTGTTTGTAGGAGACTCATCGAATCTTGCAAAGTAACGTCCGAGCATTACAAAATCCGCGCCCATTGCAAGAGCAAGTGTTATGTGGTAGTCGTGAACGATTCCGCCGTCTGAGCAGATTGGAACGTAGATTCCTGTCTTTGAGTAGTATTCATCGCGCGCTTTTGCAACTTCGATTGTAGCTGTGGCTTGTCCGCGTCCAATTCCTTTTTGCTCGCGTGTAATGCAGATTGAGCCGCCGCCGATTCCGATTTTTACAAAGTCCGCGCCGTTTTCTGCAAGGAACATAAATCCTTCGCGGTCAACAACGTTTCCAGCTCCAACTTTTACATCTTTGCCGAATTTTTCGTGGATGTCGTGGAGAGCTTTTGCCTGCCATTCTGAATATCCTTCGCTTGAGTCAAGGCACAAAATGTCAACACCAGCCTTCAAAAGAGCTGGAACTCTTTCCATATAGTCGCGTGTGTTGATTCCTGCTCCAACAATGTATCTGTGGTTAGTGTCCATAAGCTCATTTGGATGAGTTTCGTGGTTGTCGAAGTCTTTTCTGAATACAATTGAAACAAGATGATTTTTGTCATCGATTATAGGAAGCTGATTTACTTTGTGCGCCCATATTAAATCGTTTGCTGCGCTCAAAGTGATTCCGTCTTTACCTGTAACAAGTTTTGCAAAAGGCGTCATGTATTCGCTTACTTTTGAATTTGCAGGAACGTGGTCGATTCTAAAGTCGCGCTCTGTGATAATTCCTTCAAGTTTGCCGTGCGCAGTTCCATCGTCTGTTACGGCGATTGTGCTGTGTCCAGTTTGTTCTATTAAAGATACAACTTCTTCAAGAGTCTGATCCGGGCGGATATTTGAGTCGGAAGTTACAAATCCTGCTTTGTATGATTTTACGCGCGCAACCATTGCCGCCTGGTTTTCGATTGTCTGCGAACCGAATATAAAGCTGATTCCGCCTTCTTTTGCAAGGGCAATTGCCATTTTGTCATCAGAAACCGACTGCATGACTGCGCTTACCAAAGGAATGTTCATTGAAAGCGAAGGTTTTTCGCCTGATTTTTTGTTGAATCTTACAACAGGTGTTTTCAGTGAAACATTTTCTGGAATGCATTCTGCGGATGTGTAGCCGGGAATTAACAGATACTCACCGAATGTGTGAGACGGTTCTTCGTAAAAGTATGCCATTTTGCCCTCTTGAAATGAAATTTGGCAGCTATAGTGCCTTAGAAATTTCAGCATATTATATAAAAAATGCCCTGTTCTGTCTATTCTTTAGTTATGGAGGAAAAAAACAACTAGCTCGTAAGCGAAGCGATTCAATCGCCTTTTTCTCTCCCTCCATGCCACCATCCTTTCCTTGCAACACTTAGGGCTGCGCCTTAAGAACCTGCTTGAATTACAATGTATTTTGTCATTATCCTACTTGACCCGATAATCTATTTGTTGTTGTTAAGTGGACTCCCGTGTCGGGGCATGGAAATGACAATTCGCTGAATATGCGGTAAGAAAAAATGCATGCGAATTTTATGTATAGAGGCAGTTCTATACAAACAAATCGCTTGACAATGTTGACTGGGGGGGGGTATTATTATTTTGTTTTTTGATTGCAAAGATGCAATTGCGGCAGCATCCCTGGAGGCGGGATAAATTTTAGTTGCAGTTGCAGGGGGGATATATGCAAAAAAAACTTTTTTCGAGCCTAAAGGCACGCCTTTTAGTTTCCATTATTTCAATAATTATTGTTTCAAATTTGTTTCTTGTTTGCTTTTTATTTGTAAATTCACGAAACGAACTTATGAAATCCCTTGCTGAACAAAACTCAAACTTCACGTATTCTACCGCACTGCAGATTCACAACATAAATGACAGGGAATACAAAATGCTTGATTCCCTTTCAAAACTGCCGCTTATTCGTGATGAATCTGTAGACATTAGAAAAAAATGGGAAATGATAAATGCCATTAGCAAGGAAGATTCTTCTTATATTGGAATGGCAATTTATGATGAGAAAGGCATAGGTTATACAACTACAGGAAAATATCAGGACTTGCACACAAGAGAATATTTAACAAAAGCCCTAAAAGGAAACGTTTCTATTCTTGATCCAAACTGGAGTCCCGTAAATGGAAAGCTTTCGACTTTTTACGCTGTTCCTTTTTATGGTCAGGACAGCCGGCAGGCAGGTGCTGTTGTTGCTGTTGTAGATAGCCTTGGACTTTGCAAGACAGTTTCTGAGATGATTATGGGAAAAAATTCTCATCCTTATGTAATTAATATTAAGACTGGAAAATATGTGGCGCACTCCGATGTTGAGTTTTTAAAGCAGGAAAAAAGCCTTTATGACAATGTTCCGGCAGAGCTTGAATCTGTTATAATGAAAATAAAATCTGGAGAATTTGGCTCTGAATTCTGCGTTGATAAAAATACAAAAAAAGAATACAGCGTTTCTTATTATCCTGTAGGCGGATATACTGACTGGACTGTAATCTGTTCTGCTCCTGCTGATGACTTTTTGGGTGGACTGAACAGGCTTTTTTTGCTTGCTGTTGTGATTTTCTGTGTATTTACGTTTTTTGCGGTTTTCATAGTTTCAGCATTCGTCTTGAAACTTTTGAAGCCGCTTAATGTTTTAAAATCTTCTATAAAAATGATTGCTTCTGGAAATGGAGATTTGACAAAAAGAATCGAAATTTATTCAGATGATGAAATTGGTGAGGTTGTTTCCGGATTCAATGAGTTTATAGAAAAATTGCATAAAATTATAAGCGATGTAAAGGCTTCAAAGGATAGGCTTCTTTGTTTTGATTCAAAGTTGCAGTGTTCGGCAGAAAAGTCAAATTCTTCTATTTCAAATATTGTTTCAAATATTGATATAGTGAATGAGGAAATTTCAAAGCAGTCAAATTGTGTGGATGCTACAGCTGATTCTGTACGCGAAGTTGCGGACAATATAAGCAGGCTGGATAGTCTTGTGCTTGAGCAGGCAAAAGGCACAGAAAATGCATCTGCCGCTGTTGAAGAAATGGTTGGAAATATTCATTCTGTAAATAATTCTGTTGAAAAGATGGCTGAAAGATTTGAAATGCTTCTTTTGGATGCTCAGAACGGCTCTTCCATGCAGGACAATGTTAGTGAAAAAATAGCGCACATAGCGGGGCAATCGGCAAGTCTTCAGGATGCGAATGCTGTTATTGCATCTATTGCTGAACAGACGAATCTTCTTGCTATGAATGCCGCAATCGAAGCTGCTCATGCAGGAGAGGCTGGTAAAGGATTTAGTGTTGTTGCCGATGAAATTAGAAAACTTTCAGAAACATCTTCTTCCCAGTCACATAGTATAAGCGAGCAGCTGAGCGGAATACAGAATTCTATATCAGATGTAGTTTCTGCTTCGGAAGAATCCACAAAGTCTTTTGATTCTGTTGTTGAGGAAATAGAAGCTACAAACCAACTTATGCAGGAAATAAAAAATGCGATGCTTGAGCAGCAGGAAGGTTCTTCGCAGATAAACGAATCTCTTGCGATTATGAGAGACAGTTCCAATGAATTCAAGTCTAAATATGAAACGATGAATGAAAAGAACAAGTCTATTCTTGAAGAGGTATCAAAATTAAAAGAGGCGACTTCTGTAATGAATATCCGAATCTCTGAAATGGAGCAGGATATTTGTTCTGTTTCTGATACTGGAAAGTCTTTGTTTAAAATTTCAAATGATATGAGCGATTCTATAAGGAATATTGGCAGTAGAATTGATGAATTTAAAGTTTGAATCTAAACTGTCTCTGGAAACTTTAGTTTTTAGAGGCAGTTTAGAAATAAAAACTTGTTTTTAAAATAAAATCAGGGAACAGATTATGGGAAAGCAGAAATTTTCTATAGAGTTTAAGCTTGAAGTTATAGGAAAGTACGAGATGGGAACTTGCGGCTACAAAAAGCTTGCAAAGATGTACGGACTTTCCCGGGACACTGTGCGCAGCTGGGTCTTGAATCCAAAGTTAAACCCTAATAAAAATCCAGAAGAAGAAACAACTGCGCAATGATGACCATCTTTCATTGTCGTACTTGACTATTTGTCATTATCCGGCTTGAAAAACTGTCATTATCTGGCTCGACCAGATAATCTATGTGCAGTGATTCCCGCATCAAGTGCGGGAATGACAGAAAAAGTCATACTGGGGAATGACAAAAAGGTTGCGCCATGCAATGGCAATAAAAAAACACAAATGATGACAGTGAAATTCTTATCCTCTTTGTTTTAGTGCGGAAAGATTTTTTTCTAGCAAAATAAGGCGGTTCTTTAGCTCCCGTACTTGATCAAGACTTTTCATTATCTTGGACTGCATATATGTGTCCGCAAGTATTCCGTCGAAAAGAAAATCCGCGAATGTTGCAAATGTCATTGTGTTCATTCTAAAATCCACAGGAATTACAACCTGCCTAAGTTCCGCCTGAAGTTGCTGCAAAAGAAAACTTATCTGGTTCATTATGTCTGCCGCCGTATTCAGCTTGTAATGCTTTATAAGGTCAACGAGCGTTCCTCCACCGAACATATCAAGAAATCCCCAGTTGCGCGCGCTTTTGAATTTCTTTTCCGCCGCTTCTACAAGTGGAAGTATTTGCCGTATAAGTGCCAATGCCCGTTCGAGCCTGTTTTTTTCAATTTCGTCCATAGCCTTAACTATAAAATAAATAGAAGAAACTTGCAAATTTTATCAATCCCTATGGAAATTATTCATCAGGCGGCGGAGTGGTTGTTAGCTAAGCCAGAACTGTTTGATGTAAACATTTTTCTGTAGTATTTAGAAAGAAAGTAAATGCCCTATTCTCCCGGTCGCCTCCATATTTTTGGGTTATAAAGTCGTCCAATGTGTTGCAAACGAATGGGATGCTCTAATTTTTAACTCTTTAATATAAATTCCGCAAAAAGAATTTGTGCCTGTGCTTACGAGAGCTATAATGCAAAATCGGCGCTACAGTCAAACTGTATAACAGGCACAGACTTTAAAAATACGCTGTACAGTTTGTCTGTAGTTGTTATACAGCCAAACTGTAGCGTCGTCACAGGAAAACTGTATAGCTTATACAGACTGTCCTGGATCTTGTCTCTCTTTCATTGCCGTGCTTGACGCGATAAATTTACGCCCTCAGGCATCTTCTTATGGTGTTGCGGGAAACGCCGACAAAATGCGCGATTCGGTTTATGCTCATGCCCCAGCGGTGCATTGTCTTTATCTGGAATTCTGCGCCGTCCAAAAGATGCTCGTTGTTTTGTCTTCCCTTGGGACGGCCGAGATGCACGTTCTGCGCCCTTTTGAGCGCGAGGGCTTCCTTTGTGCGTTGGCTTATCAGGTTGCGCTCTATTTCCGCGCTCAGTCCGAACGCGAACGCAAGAACCTTGGACTGAATGTCGTCTCCGAGGCGGTAACTGTCCTTTATCGTCCAGATCCGCGCGCCTTTTTCCATAATCAGGTTCAGAATCGACATAATCATAAAAAGACTTCTGCCTAGACGCGAAAGTTCGCTGCATATAATCAGGTCGTCTTTGCGAATGTGCGAAAGAAGCCTGCCCAGCTCGCGTTTGTCCGGCGTGAGCGTTCCGCTGATTGTCTCCTCAATCCAGGCTCCCACCTCAAGCGAATTCTTTTTGCAGAACCGCAGAATCTCGAACCGCTGGTTTTCCACCGTCTGTCTGTCCGTGCTGACCCGAATGTAACCGTAAACCATAATGATAAGATAATCATTTTTAGGTGGAAAGGAAAATTCTTGTTAATCTGTGCAGTTTTTGCAAAAAATGGTATATATTATATTTGCATGGCAAGAAATGAGGTGAAAAATGAATATAAAGTGTCCTAACTGCGGGCAGCTGATTGCACTGGAGCAGAATGTTTATGATTCGATTGCGAACGATGTGCGCAACGAGCAGTTTGAAAAAGAGCTTGAAAAACGCGCGGTATCCTTGAGCAAGGAAAAAGATGCTGCGGTTCAGCTTGCGGTCTCAAAGGCACAGAACGAAAAGGAAAAGGAAATTGCGGCTTTGGAGTCCAGGCTTTCAAAACTGGCGGCGGAATTTGAGGCTGAAAAGCAGAAATCAAAGTCGGACTTGCAGATTGCTTTGGCGGAAAAAAATCAGCAGATTGTTAAAATTTCTGCGGAGCTTGGGGCGGCAAAAGAAAAGTCGCAGTCGGAAATGAAAGTTGCGCTTGCCTCGAAGGAGCAGGAAATTGCGGTTTTAAAAGAAAAAATTGATTCTGGCAAAAAGGATTCCGAGATTGCTGTGAAATCCGCAGTTCAGGACAAGGAAAAGGAAATAATTCAGCTTAAAAGCGACCTTGCAGTGCTTGAGAACAAGTCAAAAAGCGAAGTTTCTTCTATTAAAGAGCAGTTTTCGGCGCAGCTCAAGGCTAAGGATGAGGAAATTGCGTTCTACAAGGACTTCAAGGCGAAGGAATCAACCAAGAGAATTGGCGAGGACTTGGAGCAGTTTTGCCTTACGGAGTTCAACAAGAACCGCGCGCTGGGTTTTCAGAATTCGTATTTTGAGAAGGACAACAAGGTTTCGCGCTCTTCGGGCAGCAAGGGCGACTTTATTTTTAGGGAAGCAAGCAGCGAAGGCGTGGAATTCATTTCAATCATGTTTGAGATGAAAAATCAGGCTGACGAGACGGCGACCAAGCACAAGAACGAGGATTTTTTGAAGGAACTGGACAAGGACAGGAACGAGAAGGGCTGCGAGTATGCGGTTCTGGTTTCCATGCTTGAAAGCGACAACGACTATTACAACACGGGAATTGTGGACGTTTCGTACAAGTATCCAAAGATGTACGTGATTCGTCCGCAGTTTTTTATTCCGGTGATTACTTTTCTGCGGAACGCTGCCATGAATACTCTTGAGTCTAAGCGCGAACTTAGGCGGATTCAAGAGCAGAACATGGACATTACGCATTTTGAGGAGGACTTGAACCGATTTAAGGACGGATTCAGCCGAAACTACGACCTTGCAAGTCGCAAATTCATGAGCGCGGTTGAGCAGATTGATAAGGCGATTTCAAATTTGCAGAAGATGAAGGAGGATTTGCTTAGCTCCGAGAACAACTACCGCCTTGCGAACAACAAGCTTGAGGATCTGACCGTGAAAAAGCTTGTAAGGAACAATCCTACGATGAAGCAGAAGTTCGACGAGCTGAAAGGGGAGTGACGGGAAATTTGCCATTATTCAGGTTCACAGGATAATTCCATGAAATAGATTCCTGTGTCGCTGTACAGGAATGACGATAAATCAGTGTGATATTTGTCATTTTCGGATTTGACATTTTGTCATTCCCGTACTTGTTTTCTATGTCATCTTCGGGCTTGACCCGAAGATCTGTTGCAAAGAGATTGCTGACCGAGTTTGCTTCGCAAACATCGCGTGTCAAGCGCGATAATGACGCGGAGGTGAGTACGACAATGACATAATAATTTACGCCAAAAGATGACAGTGCATTCTAATATCACTATTGCCCAATATTTTTTAGCTCTTCGTAAATTCCTTCTGTTCCATCAGCAAGACAGACAATTTTTGCTTTCAGGAGTGCATCATTTGTTGCTCCAACAGAACTTGCATTCATATCTATATCTATTTTGTTCCAGTCATCCACAGTTCCAGCATATTTAATGGTAAATGATTTTTCTTTAGCGTCCAAACCACATTGAAAAGCGCCTGCACCTATTTTTGTAACAGTGGTTGGAATATGAACGGTCTCAAGAGAAGACCATCCGCAGAACATTTCAGCAAGTATTTCGGTAATACCGCTTCCGATTACAACTTCTGTAAGAGAAGAACAGTCTTCAAATGTTCCATACATCAAAGTTGTAACAGAATCAGGAATCACAATGCTTTCTAAGCTATAGCAGCCTCTGAAAGCCAATCCACCTATAGATGTCAGACCGTCAGGAAGATTAACGCTTGCAAGATTGCTGCAATATCCAAACGCATAATCTCCTATCGATTTGACGCTGGCAGGAATTGAAATTTCTGTAATTCCGGCATTGGCAAATGAGTCATTTCCAATAGAAGTTACAGTGTTTGGCAGCACAACTCCGACAAGATTATCCGTGTTATAGTTAGGATTTCCTTCGAATGCAGATTTTGGAATTTCAGTAAGATTTTCAGTTCCGCTCAAGTCCAGAATCACCTTTGCATCGGGGCAGCTCTTTTTTAGCTCAATCAATGCCGCTGCTATTTCAGAAGGAGAATTGCCTTCATTTCTTGTAAGAATGCTGTTGACATCGCCTGTAACGATGATTGTATGAGTGCCAGAAGAAAGACTTGAGATTTTATCTGTAATATTGTCAGCGGTTGCATAGATTTTTGGAATAATTGCTGCTACCTGTCCGCTGTCGTTCTCCGAACCGCCGCTTGAGCCGTCCGAACATGAAGTGAACGAGAGCGCAAGGCTAAGTGCAAGAATGCAGGCTAAAATCCAATGGGGGGGGTAGTGGAATGGGTATTAAATTTCATTTTGTCTCCATGAAAAATAGAATTTTTGTATATCTTTAATTATAGTGAGTTTATTTGAAATGACAACTTAAACGGCAAAAAAAGTGGGGAAATTTGCGGATTTTTTATGTCAATTCCGCACTTGGTTTCTATGTCATCTTCGGGCTTGACCCGAAGATCTGTTGCATAAGATTGTCGCGTCAAGCGCGACAATGACGCGGAGACGAGTACGGCAATGACATTTTGAGCGAGCCAGAGGATGACAGGGGTGGGCATGGAAGTTGCAAGATGTCTAGCTGGGCAATCCTACTTTCCCTGCCAGATTCCCGAATTCCTTTCCCAGAAGACACCGTCGCTGTACCCCTGAATTGACTTGTCGGTTTCCGCGAGGGCAAGGCGTTTTTCTGCAAAAAGACAATATTCCTCGTTCTGCTCGATTCCGCAGAATCGCCGGCCGAGCTTTTTCGCAACAACGCTTGCGGTTCCGCTTCCCAAAAACGGGTCAAAAACAATATCGCCGGGGCGTGAGCTTGCCAGAATCAGCTTTGCGTAAAGTTTCTCAGGTTTTTGTGTAGGATGATCTGTGTTTTCGGGCATTGACCAGAACGGCACGGAAATGTCATCCCAAAAATTCGAAGGATACGTAATCCGGAATTTTCCGTCCGATTCCTCATTCCAGTCCTTTGGTTTTCCGTCAGCTTTGTACGGCGCAAGAACTTTCCGCTTCATTTTTACGGCATCAACATCAAAATAATAGTCGTCCGGATTTTTTACCGCAAACCAGATGTCCTCCATTCCGTTTTTCCAGTTGGATTTTGCGCCGCGGCCTTTTTCACGCTGCCAGGTAATCCGGTTCAGAACGGCAAGCTCCCTTTCTATCGCACGCTGGAGCGATGAAGTGCATTTCCAGTCGCCGCACATATAAAGAGAGCCGTCGGATTTCAGCTTTTTACAGATCAGCGGAAACCATTCCGACAGATATTCGTCATAATTTTCCTGCGAGCGCGATGCGAACTTCATTCCGTTGAAATTTTTTGAAAGATTGTACGGCGGATCAATGATAATCAAATCGGCAAAATTATCCGGAACAAACTCGAGCATTTTCAGAATGTCGCCGTTCAGTGTGCGGTTCACAATGTCCGTTTCCGCAGAAATATTTTTCTCTGTAAGCAGGCGGTTTCTCAAACCTTCAATTTCCTGCGGTTCAAGCATCAATGTCCTATTGTTCGCCGCGCGTTCTTTTTCTTTCATCAGACTGTCCGTTTTTCAAGTTTGAAAGTTTCTCTATGGACACTATAAAATATTTTTAGAACTCTGTCATTGCCGGGAGTATGTATGAACTTTAGCAATTCTCTATGGACTGTCCATATAGGACTACTATGAGGTGTGCATAGCGTTCGCTATGGGGTGCTCGTAGAGTGCTCTATGGAGTGTCCATAGTGGATGCTATAGGTTGTCCATAGAGAGCTACTATTGATGCTCCATAGAATACTAAACGGAAGAAATGCCAAGTCTGCTATTGCTTCTTTACTGTTCCCTTACGCTCCACCTGATTTTCATCAGGACAAAGTCGCGCATATCCTCGTAGAAGTCCATTTTTGGCGGAGTTATTCCGATTTTCTGAAGAGCCTCTTTTATCAGCGGATTTTTGTAGCAGCTTACGGCGGTTGTCGCGGCGAACATCAGGACGCTAAGCTGGAGCTTGTATGCTTCATCGGCGGAAAGGGCGAGCATTGCGGAAAGCTTGTCGCGGAAAACGTAGGCAAAGTCGTAGTATTTTTTCTTGAATGAGGCGAGGCGGTCAACTGTAACATTCGTCTCGATAATCGGGTTCAAGTAGGAGACATAGCGCAGGTAGTCCTGGTTCGCGTTCAGTATTCCGGCCCAGACTTCGGCAATAACTTCCGGGGAAAATTTGTTGCCTTCCGGGAACGCTGAATTGAGCGCGTTGAAATATGCCGCCATTTTCTGCGCGGAAATCTCAAGAAAAATCTCTTCCTTTGTCGTAACGTATTTGTAAAGGTTCGCGCGGGACCAGGTGAGCTTGTCGGCGATTGTCGTGAGAGTGATTTCTGTGTACGGCATCTGCGCAAAAAGCGAGTCCGCCGCTTCCTTTATCTGGTTGAGTCTTTCTTCTTTCTGGTCGTCGCTCCGCGCGCGTATGTAGTTCTGCATTGGATAAGAATACCACACGGCGCAAAATTGTTCAATAAATGACGCGATGTTGCTAAGAAAAATCGGCGGATTGCCACTAGATTATCTGGTCAAGACCGATAATGACAATTCAACTTCTCCTGATATTCCAAGCATGACAGCGCAATCTCCACATAAACCGCAACATTTTTTGCACTGTTACTATTGACAGAATCATAATAAGGCTGTATATTACTATCTGTAGAAACAAGCGCAGGGCTGCTGCGTTGAAAACTTCACACCTTACAGGAGGTACATTTATGGACACAAAGAAAATCCCCTACAAAATCTACTTGAACGAAGAAGAGATGCCACAGCAGTGGTACAATATGAGAGCCGACATGAAGAACAAGCCAGCACCGCTTTTGAATCCGGGAACGCTCAAGCCTTGCACTGCGGAAGAGCTGGAGCACGTTTTCTGCAAGGAGCTTGTAAAGCAGGAACTGAACGAAACTGACCGCTACATTCCGATTCCCCAAGAAATTCTGGATTTCTACAAGATGTACCGTCCTTCTCCGCTCACAAGGGCTTACTGCCTTGAAAAGAAGCTCGGAACGCCGGCAAAAATCTACTACAAGTTTGAAGGAAACAACACTTCCGGAAGCCACAAGCTCAATTCGGCAATCGCCCAGGCATTCTACGCAAAGGAGCAGGGACTCAAAGGCGTTACTACGGAAACAGGAGCGGGCCAGTGGGGAACTGCAATGTCGATGGCGTGCGCATATCTTGGTTTGGACTGCCGCGTCTATCAGGTCAGATGTTCCTACGAACAGAAGCCTCAGCGCCGCGAGGTAATCAGAACTTACGGAGGTCATGCGATTCCTTCCCCAAGCATGGAAACTGAAATCGGAAAGAAACTGAACGCCGAATATCCGGGCTGCACAGGCTCTTTGGGCTGCGCGATTTCGGAAGCGGTTGAATACGCCACAAAGCACGACGGCTACAGATATGTTCTGGGCTCGGTTTTGAGCCAGGTTCTTCTTCACCAGTCGATAATCGGAATGGAAGCAAAGGCTGCGATGGACAAGTTCGGAATCAAGCCGGATGTAATAATCGGATGTGCGGGAGGCGGCTCGAACTTGGGCGGACTTATAAGCCCATTCATGGGAGAAAAACTGCGCGGCGAAAAAGACTACCAGTTCATTGCGGTTGAGCCGGCATCATGCCCAAGCCTTACACGCGGAGTGTTCGCCTACGACTTCTGCGACACAGGCGAGGTCTGTCCGATGCAGAAAATGTACACGCTCGGATCGCAGTTCATGCCAAGCGCAAACCACGCAGGAGGACTTCGATACCACGGAATGAGCGCAATCGTAAGCCAGCTCTACCACGACGGCTACATCGAGGCAAGAAGCGTTGAGCAGACGGAAGTTTTCAAGGCGGCTGAACTTTTCTGCCGTTCGGAAGGAACTCTGCCTGCTCCTGAATCAAGCCACGCAATCAAGGTCGCAATCGACGAGGCTCTCAAATGCAAGGAAACCGGCGAGGAAAAGACGATTCTGTTCGGACTTACCGGAACCGGCTACTTCGACATGAAAGCCTACGAAGCGTTCAACAACGGCACGATGAGCGACTACATCCCGACCGACGAGGAAATCAAAAAGTCAATTGATTTGATTCCGCGCTTCCCGGGAAACGAATTCTAAGAGGCAGAACAAAGTTGTGTTCTATCGCTGCTGGAAACGGATATTAAGTGGTTCTCTCCAGCGGTGATTTAGGATTCCAATTCTGCCCGGTTTCAGTTCTTTTGCCTGAGCCGGGCGGTTTGGATTTTATTGCTTTATACTTCTTAATTCCTGAAAAATTCCACAAATGCTTTTGCGGTCGGGTTTAGATTCGCGGATTTTTTCCATGCAAGAACCGAGGTCATCGGGTTGGCTTTTTCAAACGGAACGAATGTAAGACCATTGTAGCAGTAGATTTTTTCAACGGTGATTGCGGCGGCATTCTGAAGTTTTACAAGGTGCGTTATGTTTCCCGGCAGGTTGTAAGTTCCGGCGACAGTGATTTTTTCTGCGCAGTCGGAAAGCCACGCGGAAACTTCGCTCCGCATTGTTGTCCGCCACGGAAGATAAAGCGGAATTGTGGTCAAATCCTGCGGCGTTACGGACTTTTTTGAGGCAAGCGGATTGTCGCTCCGCACAAGAATTCCCCAGTGCTCCACAGTTTTTATTCGCACAAAATCGTAATGAAGAATCTCGACCGGCTCGCTCATCAGCCCGAAGTCCAGAATCCCCTGGTCAAGGCGGAATTTTATGTCGTCTGCAATCGCGCTGTAGATTCTGAAAGTGACTTTCGGATTCTGCCTTTTGAATTCCGCAAGTTTTTCGGCAAGCTCCAACATTCCCATATTCTCGCCGCACCCGAACGCAAGCTCGCCCGAAATCTCGTCTCCGTCATCGGAAAATTCCCGGCGGATTTTGTCTTCCAGCGAAAGCATTTCTTCCGCCCGCCGCTTTAAAAGAAGCCCCGCGTCCGTAAGCACAATGCAGTGGCTCGAACGCACAAAAAGCGTCTGCCCAAGCTCGTCCTCAAGCTGCGCAATCTGCCTTGAAAGCGCCGGCTGGCTCACGTTCAGCGACATTGCCGCCTTTGTGAAATTTTCCTCTTTCGCAACCGCCAAAAAATACCGCAAGATTCTAAGTTCCATTTTTATCCTATAAACTTATATAAATATTCCATTAGCAAATTTTGCCTTTAATTCACCTTTGAAAACACAATTTTCTTGTCTTTCAGTTTTACTTTCTCAACTTTGTAGCCGTAATCCAGAAGCTCTTTTTTGCAGTTTAAAAACGAATGGTCAAGTTCAATTCCCGCCACGTCTTTTATCTGGCTGAAAGACAGTTCCAGTTTTTCTTTATTCGTTTGTTTGAAAATCAAATCAATATAAATCCACAAGTCATTATATTTGCTCATCGTTTTTTTCCGCGAATCTCGCTGCTAAGTTGAATTCAAAGTTTATATTTTACTGCCATTATCGAGAATATCTCTTGTCATTATATGGCACAGCCACTTTGTCATTTTCGTGCTTACAACTTTGTCATTGTCGGGTTAAACCCGACAATCTCATGCAGTTATGAAACAGATTGCCCGGTCAAGCCAGGCAATGACAGTTTAGTTGCAATTTTTATCAAAATTCGAAATTGAACTCGTTAGTTTTTAATCTTCCTGATTTTCTCCAGGTCGCCGCTGCACAGGGCTTCCATATTGCGGAAAATTTTCTCCGCATCCCAGTCCCACCATTTCAGTTTCAGAAGATATTCCGTCAGCTCGTCGTCGAACCTTTTGCGGATGACTTTGCACGGATTTCCGCCTGCAACGCAATACGCGGGAACGTCCTTCGCCACCACCGAATTCGCCGCGATAATCGCCCCGTCGCCGATATGCACGCCCGGCATCACCGTCACGTTCTGCCCGATCCACACATCGTTTCCCACGACCGTATCGCCCTTGAACGGCAAGTCCTTCAGCTTTGGCGAAAACTTTTCCCAGCCGCCACCCATGATGTTAAACGGATAAGTCGTCACGCTGTACATCCTGTGGTTCGCTCCGTTCATCACAAACTCGATTCCCCGCGCAATCGCACAGAATTTTCCGATAATCAGCCTGTCGCCCAGAAAATCGTAGTGGTGCGTCACGTGCTCCTCGAAATTTTCCGCGCCGTCCGGGTCGTCGTAGTAAGTGTAATCGCCCACCAGGATGTTCTCACGCTTTACGACATTCTTGATAAACACAAGTTGGCGAATGTTCTCGTTCGGATAAATTTTATTCGGGTCTGGTCCGGTCATTTTGATTTCCTCCGCCGAAACTTTGTCCGGAATTTTTTATTATTTGTGATAATGAGTTCCACACTGCGCGATTTCAATGTATTTTTCGCCGTCTTTTTCGATTATCCGGTAGACAATACGGTTAAAAATATCAATTCTGCGGCTCCAGAATCCGGACAAATCTCCAGCAAGAGCTTCGGGCTTTCCGATTCCGTCGTAAGGATTGCGCTCAATGTCCTTCAGAAGCGCATTCGCCTTTTTCAACAGTTTTTTGTCTTCATTTTGCAGTTTAAGGTAGTCTTCCCATGCGAGGTCGTACCAAAGTTTTTTCATCAGTCAACCTCAATAAGTTCGTGTTCAGAAACATTAACTCCATTTTTGATGTCGGTAACTGCCTTTTTCAGAAAAGCCTGATTCTCTTCGCTCCAAAATGGGTCAGGTTCGGAAATTTTGAACGGAATTTCGTGCGTGCTCACAACTTTTTTCGCAAAAAGATTCACAGCGGCGGAAACTGTAAGCCCGACCGAATCACAGAACTTTTCAAATGCGTTTTTTGTCTTGTCATCCATTCTTATGCTAAGTGTTGCCATACAAACCTCTATAATTGTAATATATATCGTATACAATGTAATACACGCAAAACTCGATGTCAAGAAAATAAGCACATTTTCTACTTTCCTTCAAACTGCTCCATTCCTTTTATCATCACATCAAGCGAAAGTTCAAAACTTTCTTCAATTGAAATCGGGTTTCCGAACGAATTGTGAATCACCAGAAGCGAAAATCCTTCCAAAAATGCGCGGTAAGTACGCAAAAGATGGTTCGCGGCTTTACGGCTGATTTTAAGTTTGTCGGTCTGGGCAAAAAAGAAATCGTAAAGTTTTTCGGTCGACTGAACAAGCTCCGGGCTTTCGTATTTGTTGTACCAGAGCATCGCCTCAAAAACACCGGGATTTTCAATCGCATATTTATAGAAGAGATTTGCATATTGGCGCAAAGCCTCGTGCGCGTCGTCAGTTTTGATTTGCTCGGAAAGCGGCTCGATTCCATGCGTCCAGCCGTAAATCATCAGCGACTTCTGAATATCCTCCTGGCTTTCAATGTGGTTGTAAAGCGACGGTTTTTTAATTCCAAAATGCTCGGCAATCGTCGTGATTGTAACGTAACTCAAGCCATGCTCGTTCGCAAGCTGAGCCGCCGCCTCAATAACTTTTTCCCTTGTAAGACCCGCACGCGGCATAATTTCCTCCAGTTGAACAACTAATCTGATTAGTTGTTTTATAACGGCAGAGGATTATTTTGTCAAGAGAAAGGAGATTGCGAAAGGTTATCCAACTGTTATTCCCGTGCTTGATGCGGGAATCTTTTTTACTGACCGCATACAATTTCTGCTTGCGTTAAAATAACGTTTTCTGACTTGACGTAATTTCTTGAAACGTTATGGTAACGTTCCTTGAACTGGCGTAATTTCTTCAAATGTTATTTTAATTTTCTTTGACTGCGCATGATTTCAGACAGCGTTATTTTAACGTTTGTTGACTGCAAGTGATTTTGACAAACGTTACTGTAACGTTCGCTGTCCGCGTGCAATTTTTAAAAACGTTATAGCAACATTCATCATCTGCGCATAATTTTCTAAAACGTTTTATTCTATTTCAGCGGAAAAATTATCTAGTGTGCTTTCTGTCCATTTGCGGCTTAGTTCTGGATATGTTTCTTCAAGCGAAAGAAAATATGTGAGCGCAGACGGAAAATTTCCGGTGTAGTAATAAGATTCGCCAAGATAAAAATTCGCTCTGTCTGTAACTTGCTTGTTTCTGTTTTGCGCAAGGAATTTTTTCAGCGCGACAATTGAATCTGAATATTTTTTCTTTATAAATGAAGTGCGCAAGATTTCAAATAAAAGATATTCGTCTCCGCCTGCAGGACTTATCAAGTCTTCATCAAAAATATAAACCGGCAGAACTTTTGCTTGCTCTTTTTTTGATTTTAAAAGCGGCTGAATTTTTCGGCGTGAGCTTTCGCTGATTTGAGTTTCCGCTGGCTTTGAATTTTCACCAAGAACGTCTACAAGCGGCAACGGCATTTCGCGCATTTTGTCTTCGTATTCTTTTTTTTCCTGAGGAGTTTTTTTGATTGAAGGCTGTCCTAGATAAATTGCTGCGGAAGCTTTGATTCCTTCAGTTGTGGCGTTTACTCCCGGAAGCACAAGCCGGACTGGAGTTTCAGTTCTAAGCGATTTTTTTCCGTCGAGCTGCTCGTCATAATAAATTTCGCTGTTGCTTTGAGCTTTGCCGTTTTCCGAAATCATTGTGATTACGGCATAAAAATATTCGCTTGTGTCTCTTGGCGAGTCTGTGTATGAATCTGTAATTTTTTCTACAGTTGCCAAAGGCTGGCTGAATTCAATTTGACCGTAGCTTGTAAAAGGCTTTTTGCTTCTGTAGATTATAAATGAAGAAATTGAATCTGAATCGTTTTTTGGAAGAATCCAGCTTATTGAAATTTTTCCGTTTTCAGCCTGAATTGCGTTGATTCCTGTAACAACCGGTCGTTTGCTTTGCGCAAATAAAATTGAGGATGAAAAAATTAAAAGTGCCGATGAAAAAAATTTTCTAAATGAATTTGAAATTTCCATGTTTGTATTTTGGACTAAATTCCGCTGATTTTCAAGTGTATCTTGCATTCAGGGCAAAAGCATTATAAATAATTTAAGTAAAGTTTGCGCGAAGGAACGGTTCGTGGGGCAAAAACACTCTGATTGTTGCGACCGCGTGAGCGGGCAATTCTATAGTTACTTTGCAACAATCAGCGTGTAGCGCATTATTGCGCGATTTTGAACCAGAAAACCGTGTCTGGGAGCCAGTTTTATGCTGAATACATTTATAATGCGTTTGCCCTGATCTTGTATTTGGTGCGGTTTGACAATGTCTAGCGTTTGATTTATTCTATTATATGTATGTTTATTTCTGTAATTATAGAGCCGGGCGGACTTGATAGCGGCAAGATGATGGTGGATATTCTTTCCAGATATGGATTTCAGAAAATTCAGCGTTCTTGCTGGGAAAGTTTAAAGCTGAATGAAACAGAGCTTTCCGCCTTGAAAAAAGATTTGGACAGGGTTACTGATTACTATGATAAAATCAGAATTTATCAGTTTCCTTTGAACGGACTTTTTGTTATTACAGAAATGAAACAGAAAAAATGGCGCAAATGCTGTTTTAACGGAACTGCGCACCCTAAGAATTAAAAATTTGAGGACAATTATGATTGAAGATTTTCAGGAGCCTATTGCACAGCTGAAGGCAGATGTTTCGGCTGTTTGGGGGCGTCTTTGACGTTGATGACATCAATAAAAAAATAGCAGAAAAAGAAGCTCTTACAACTGCTCCCGGATTTTGGGACGACAATGCCAAGGCTACAAAAATAATGAATGACATTAAGCTTTTAAAGGGAAGAATTGAGCCGTGGCAGGATTTGGTTCAGCGGGTTGATGACCTTGAAGCTTTGTATGAACTTGGACTTGAAGAAAATGACAAGAGCATTGAGTCAGAATTAAAAGAGCAGTACGAAAAAGCAAAAGCCGATTATGAGCATCAAAGCATTTTAAATCTTCTTAGCGATGAAGTTGACAAGAACGACTGCTTTCTTTCTGTTCATGCTGGCGCTGGCGGAACTGAAGCTTGCGACTGGACATTTATGCTTAGCCGTATGTACCAAAGATGGGCGGAACGTCATGGATATAAAGTTGAAGTTCTTTCGCAGGAAGAAGCCGAAGGCGGACTCAAGTCAATCAACATGAAAATTTCAGGTCCTTATGTTTATGGATATACAAAGGGCGAGGCTGGAGTTCACCGCTTGGTTCGCATAAGTCCGTTCGATGCAAATGCAAGGCGGCACACTTCGTTTGCTTCTGTTTATGTTTTTCCAGTTCTTGACGACAGCATCGAAGTTAATATCGACCCAAAAGATTTGCGTGTAGACACTTACCGTTCCGGCGGAAAAGGCGGCCAGCACGTAAACAAAACTGAATCCGCAGTCCGCTTTACTCATATTCCAACTGGAATTGTAGTTGCTTGCGATAGTGAGCGCAGCCAGCTTATGAACCGTGCATCCGCAATGAGCATTTTAAAGTCAAGGCTTTATGAATATTACAAGGAAGAGCGCGAAAAGGAAAATTCAAAATTCGCAGGTGAAAAAAAGGACATTTCTTTTGGAAGCCAGATTCGTTCTTATGTTTTCCAGCCTTACACAATGGTAAAGGATCACCGAACAAAATATTCAGTTGGAAATATTCAAGGCGTAATGGATGGCGACATCGACGGATTCTTGGATGAATTCCTTTCAGCAAAATGGAAAGATCTTCCTTCTTCATCAGATGACGATGGAGATGATTTGTAGAGATGAATTTTCTCTTTCAGAAATATAAAAGATTTTTTTTTATTTTTTCTCTTTTACTATTTCTGACGGAGAATATTTTTTGCGAGCCTTGGATTCTTGCTGCCAAAAAATTTGATTTTGACAGCGGGAAAACTTTGAATTCCGCAGAGCAGGATTTGTCTTCCATAATGCCGCAGCTTATAATGGAAAAAATTTCTGAAGGACTTTCGCGCAATACAACGCCTCAGGAAATGCTGGACAGGTCTTTGAACAATTTGCTTGTTGAACGCCAGTCTTTGTTTCTTCAGCTTTCAAAAGAAATAAAAACGCGTGATGCAATTTTTCTTTTGTCTGGAAGCAAGAAAAGAATTCAAAAAAAAATTTCAGCCCAAGAAAAAAAAATTGACGAAATAAAAAATCAGATTGACGAGAACTTAAAAAAAACTCATCTGCTTTATGAAGAATTTAAAAATGAAAATTCTTCTCAAGAGGAAAAAACAGAAACAAGTTTTAGTCCGCTTCCGTTCAATCCATTTAAAAATCTTTTTGTGAAAAAAAATTCTCCAGTTCTTCCAGAGCCTCAAAATGAAAATGTTTCTTTCTACAAAGAAAATTCTTACGAACTTTTTTCTCCTTCACAGGAAGCTCTTGATTCTGGAATTGAAAGCCGCAAGTTTGAAAATGAAGTCGTCGCTGCAAAAATAAACGGCCTTATAACTGGGAACATTATTGTTTATGGCGAGTATTTTTCAATTTCCTGCGCGCTTTATAATTTTCCAGGGAAAAAGATTCTTGGGCAGGTTACAGAAATTGGTTCGTTAAAGGACTATATTTCAGTTGCAGAAAATGCCGCAAATTATTTTGTTCCGATTATTGTAAATAGTTTTCCTGTTGAAATTAAGTTCGAAATTCAGCCGCCTGAAGTTTTTAAAAATGCAATTGTTTCTGTTGATGGAAATGTTTACAAAAATGCGCCGGAAAAAATTTCTGTTCCTTCTGGAAATCATTCTATAACAATTGAGTCGCCAGGCTATATTCCGTGTTCGATAAACTATGATTTTGAAGGCTCTAAAATTTTTAAGCTTCAGGGAAATATGAAACTTAAGTCAGAAGTTTCCGGCTCTATTGAATTGAAAAGAAATCTGGAAAATGGATTTCTATATTCTGGAAGCAATTTGCTTTCTGAAATTTCAGATGAAAATTTTTCTGCGGAAATTTCTTTTGATGGAACTCCTGTCATTGGGCAATTTAAATCTGCGCAAGATGAAAATGCTTTGTTCTTTTTTTATGTGCCTGAAATCCTGCAACAAAATCAGGCTCGACTTTCTGTAAAAGGAAAAACTGTAAATCATTCTGAATATATTGACAAGCGGAGAATTGCCGCCTACAGAGCTTATACAGCTTTGGTTCTTTCTGTTCCGTTTACTTTGTATGCGGTTGGAAAAAATAATTCAGTTACAAATGCTTATAATCGTGGTTCTTTAAAAGACTATGATGAAGTTTTAAAATGGAGACGCTATGGAACTATTTCTAGCGGAATAACTTTTGCGTGCCTTGGATTTTTTGGCTTTGAACTTGCGCGTTATCTTATCGCTGCAAATTCATTGCTTCCTTCAAATGCAAAAGAAATTCATTCATCTGAAATTTCAAATTCAGCTTGGACTGAAATTCAAGAAGAGTAAATTTTTTAGGAGTTAAAAATATGGCGAAGATTTCATTTTCAGAAAAATTAAAAAATCTTTTTGGCGGCAAGAAAAATTTCTCTGAAGATTTTTTTGAAGACTTAACTGACGCCTTGATTGAAGGAGATTTGGGCGCAAAAAACGCGGTCGAAATTGTTGACAATCTTGAGTCCTTTTGCAAAAAAGAAAAGAAATTTTCTCCAGAAGAAATTACTGCCGAGTTAAAAAATATTCTGCTGAAATTTTTAAAGCCAGTTTCAATAGAGCCTTCAAATGGAAAAGTAAATATTTTTATGGTTCTTGGCGTGAATGGCGTTGGAAAAACTACGACAGTTGCAAAAATGGCAAAACTGTATTCTGAAAAAAATGTCAATGTGATTATGGCGGCGGCGGACACTTTTCGTGCAGCGGCAGTTGACCAGCTTTCCATGCACGGGGAAAAACTTAAGCTTCGTGTTGTAAAACATCAAATGGGAAGTGATCCAAGCGCAGTTGTTTTTGATGCTGCGGATGCTTGCAAGGCGAACAATGGCGGGCTTGTAATTGCGGACACAGCTGGCCGTCTTCATAACAAAGAAAATCTTGTGAATGAACTAAAAAAAATTGATAGGATTTGTGCTTCCAAAGCTGATGACGGTTGCTATAAAAAAATTCTTGTAATTGATGCGACAACTGGTCAGAATGCTGTAAGGCAAGCTGAAGTTTTTAATGAAGCTGTTGGAATTGACGCTGTTGTTCTTACAAAATATGATTCAACTGCAAAAGGCGGCGCGCTTGTTTCAATTGGAAAAGATTTGAATATTCCAGTTTTGTTTGTCTGCACTGGAGAAAAATATGAAAATATAGGATCCTTTGATCCAAAAAAATATGTGGATGAATTTGTTGGAACAGAGTGATGTCTTTTTTTGAGGCTTTGTTTTTTTTGTATTTTTTGTTTCCCGTTATAAATGAAAATCAACTTCTGATTTCTCGCGCAATGAAAGGGAATATTTCTTTTGAAAAAACAGAAGAATTAAAAACTGAACTAAAAGAATTTTTAAATTCAGATGAAATTGATTTTGAGCTTTATGAAGATTCAGAAAAAAATCATTCTGGATTTTATTTAAAAAATTCTCTTGGAAAACTTGTTCTTTTTAAATTTGACAAAGAACTTTTAAGTGTTTCAAAGGAACTTGAAAATTTTTCCTGCACATCAGTAAATGAAGATCAGTTTTCAAGAATAAAATATAATTCAGATTATAAGCCTGTTGAAAAAATTGTTTGGGAAAATAAAAATACTGTTGCAGATTCAAAAATTATTTTAAAGGAAAACTGGAAATATTCAGGCAAATATATTTTTTCAAATAAAGAAGATTTTAAAAATAAGAAAAGCTATGAGATTCGGTACAATAAAGATTTTCTTCCGCTTTATGTTGTGGAATATTGTTATGTTCAAAATCCAGAATCAACAGAAGAAAATCCTTTGCCTGAAATAAAAGTGCTAGAAAAAAAATCTTTCTTTTCTTATGACATGCAGAATCGGCTTTTATCTGATGAAGAAATTTCCTATGATGAAAAAAAAGAAGGCAAAGAAATTTATAGAAAAAAAAATGTTTATAGTTATACAGGCAAAAGTGAAAATGCAGATTTTGAATTTTATGAAAATGGAACTTTAAGATTTTCTATAAAATATGCAAGCGATGATGATTTTGTTGAAACTGTATATTTCCCAGATGGAAAATGTATGGAAAAAAAATTTATAAATGGTGAAAAAATAAATTGAAAAAATTTAATGAGGGTAAAATTGAAATCAGATTTTAAATGGATATGCTTTGTTGCCAGACGAATAAGCAGAATAAATAGAAAAGGGCGCACTGCAGCCGCTTCGTATTTGGCTGCATTGGGAATTGCGCTTGGAGTAATGGCTCTGATTGTCATAATGAGTGTTATGAATGGATTTCAGATGGGATTTATAGATTCTATAATGGAAATTTCATCATACCATATTCAGGTATCTAAAATTCAAGACGATTCGTTTGAAAATTGGTGCAGTAAAAATAAAAAAGTTCTTTGTGCAGTTCCTTTTTATGAAGCACAAGGTCTTATGGTTGGAAATTCAGAAAGACAATGCGCCTCGATTGTCCGGGCAGTTCCAGAAAATATTATGGAAACTGATTTTGGATTTAAAGACAAGCTAAAAATTGTTGCAGGAAAATTTAATTTGTCTGAAGCAAACTCGATTGTTGTTGGCAGCACTTTGGCATATAACTTGAATCTTAGAATTGGAAGCAGAGTGAACATTGCGGCGCTTAGCGGTTCAAGCGATACAAGCTTGCTTTCTACAAACCGTCAATTTGTTGTAAAAGGAATTTTTCATTGTGGCTATGCGGAAATAAATTCTTCATTTGCATTTATAAATTTTGATTCTGGAAAAAAAATTCTCGGAAATTCCGCTGAAGAAAAATATGGAATAAAATTAAATTCAGCTTCAAAAGATTCTTCATTTATAAAAGAATTCAAGAATGCTTTTCCGCAGTCCAAGGCAGTAGGCTGGCGCGAATACAACCGAAGTTACTTTGGAGTTCTTCGCATGGAAAAGAACACTCTGTTTGTTATTGTGCTTTTGATTTTTGTTGTTGCCGCAATAAATATTTTTAATTCAATGAAGAAACTTGTTTTGGAGCGGAAAAATGAAATTGCAGTTCTCTCTGCGCTTGGTGCTTCTGAAAAAAATGTGCAGAGCATTTTTGTTGTTCAGGGAATTTTCACGGGAATTTTGGGCGGTGTAACTGGACTTTTTCTTGGCGTTTTTATTTCTCTGAATATGAAAACAGTTTTTAATTTGCTTTCTAAAATTCAGTTTGGAATCGAATATTTTTTTACAATGATTTTCAATTCAGGATATGAAAACTTTGTGACGGAAAATCCAATGTTTGCAATTTACGCAAGAATTCCTACGAGAATTTTTTTGCATGAAGTTATTTTTATTTTTTTGTTCGGAGTTTTTTCAGCGGTTGCGGCAACCTGGCTTGCTAGCCGAAATGTTTTGCGAATGACTGTAACGGAGGTTTTGCGCGATGAATAATCAGAATATTGTTTTGTCAATAAAAGATTTGGAAAAAACTTACAAGACTTCAAGTGAGGAACTTGCGATTTTAAAAAAATTGAACATGGAGTTGAAGCAGGGACAAACTTGTGTAATTGTTGGAAAAAGCGGCAGCGGAAAATCAACTTTGCTGAATATAATCGGCGGGTTGGACAAGGCTACTGGAGGAACTGTTTGTGTTGGCGGAATGAATGTAAGTTCAATGTCAGAAAAGCAGCTTGTAAAATTCAGGCGTGAATTTCTTGGAATGATATTTCAGTTTCATTATCTTTTAAAAGATTTTACTGCATTGGAAAATGTTTTTCTTCCGGCATTTATGGCAGGCGTTTCTAAAAAAGATGCAATGGAAAAAGCAGAAGAACTTTTGTGTGCCGTTGGATTGAAAGAAAGAATGTCGCATTTGCCTTCTGAACTTTCTGGTGGAGAGCGGCAAAGAGTTTCCGTTGCAAGAAGCCTTGTGAATAATCCTGAATTGATTTTGGCTGATGAGCCTACAGGAAATCTTGATCCTGCAAATGCCGAGTCTGTTGGCAATCTTCTTTTTTCACTTTCTGAAAAATACGGAAAAACTTTGATTCTTGTTACACATGATATGAATCTTGCTTCAAAAGGACAGATAAAATATTCCATAGAAAACGGGCAGCTTCAGGAGCTTGAAATATGACTTTTACTTCATGCTTGATGTATGCAAAAAAAATATTTTTTTCAAAGTCTCAAAGTTCTGATTCTGGAATTGGAAAGCGAAGTCTTACTGGCGCTATTGCGTGTATTGGAATAAGTCTTGTTCCGATGGTTGTTCTTCTCGTTGTTACAAACGGAATGGTTCAAGGAATGACAAGCCGGATGATAAATCTTTTTTCACGTGATATTTCAGTTTCAGTTTATAAAAACTCTATGTATTTGAGTTCATGCAAAAATTTTATTTTGGCATCGGAAAAAATTGCGGATATTCAAGGCGTGGAAAAAGTTTTCCCGGAAGTGCGAGGAATGGCTCTTGCGGCCGGACAAAATTATAGATCTGGTGCATTTGTAAGAGGCGTTCCTCAAGGCACTTTTTTGACTGATAAAAATTTTTCTTCACTTTTTAAAGTTATTGAAGGAAATATTTCTTTTCCTGATTTGCGGACTGCTGTTATCGGAGAAAAAATTTCAGAACAGCTTGGAGTTCATGTTGGAGATAATATAAAAATTATAAGCATGAACACAGCAGGAAAAAGATTTGTTCCAAAAGTTGCGCAGTTTAAAGTCGGAGGAATAATTTCAAGCGGCTATCAGGAGCTTGATGCGGTGTGGGTTTTTATTCCAATTGAAGCGGCTTTTAATTCCCTTGCAAAATCATCCTGCGAATTTGTTGTTGGCATAAAAACTGAAAATTCTTTTTCCGAAGAACTTTCTTCTATTGCGGAGCGGATTCAATATTTTGCATTTCAAGATGAAGGCTTGGTAGATTCCAGAGTTCAAACCTGGAAAGAAGTCAATGCGTCTGAACTTGAAAACTTTGCTTCGACAAAAGCTTTGCTTGTTGTGATTATGGTTATGATTGTGATTGTCGCAAGCATAAGCGTAAGCTCTTCTGTTTTGATAATTGTAATGGAACGCAAAAAAGAAATTGCGCTTTTAAAATGCGTTGGCGCGTCTCCAAATGGAATTGCTCTTTCATTTGTTTTAACAGGAGCTTCAATTGGCCTTGCAGGAATTTTGATTGGTGTTCCGATTGGACTTTTAATTTCCGTAAACATAAATGGAATTATCAGCGCAATTGAATCTTGTGTAAACTTTTTTGAAAAATTTTCGCTTGCATTTTCTTTTGGAGATTCGCATGAAATTGCAAAATTTCATTTGCTTGATCCGGCATATTATCTTCAAGACATTCCAATAGAAATTCCTGTAAAAGAAATTGTCGCGGTTGTTTTATGCACGCTTCTTCTTTCCGCTTTGGTTTCTTTGATTCCTTCAGTTAAAGCCGGAAAAGAGAAACCTATTGATACTTTGCGTAAAATGTAATTTATGGTACACTCACTATTTGAAAAACGAGGAAAAGTATGATTTGCGATTTTTGCCACGAACGTGAAGCTGTAATTTTTATGGAACAAACCACAACTGATGGTTCGCGCCGGAAAATAAATATATGCCTCGAATGCGCAATGGAACGCGGAATTTCTCCAGATCCAAAAAGCATAGAGTCTTCAATCGGAAATCTTTTTAGAGAACTTGCCAATGTTTCAAAGAAAATTTCAGAGCGCGAAAACAAACTTTGTCCTGTCTGCGGAACTTCATTGAAAGAAATAACTCGAAGCGGAAAAACTGGCTGCCCGGAATGCTACGCTATTTTTAAAAACGATGTAAGGCATTTTCTTGAAACTAATGGAATAAAAGAAATATTTAAAGGCTCAATGCCGGCTCGTCTTTCTTCGGTGCGTTCTGTTTTAAATGACAGAGTTATTCTTCAAAATAAATTGAACATTGCGATTCAAAAAGAAGATTATGAAAAAGCCGCAATGTACAGAGATTATTTAAAGGCTCTTGAAAAAAATGCAGTTTCAGGTTCGGCGGAAATTTCTAGTGGAGAAATCGGCTGATGATAAAAAAATCAAAAGAAGATGTTTCTGGAGCGTGGTATGCCTGCGCAGGTCCTGAGCAAGATATTGTTGTTGCGACCAGAGCGACTCTTTCAAGAAATCTTGCAAATTTTCCTTTTCCAGATAAATTGAATGATTCTGAAAGCGAGCGCATTCAGTCTATTGTTTTTGATGCGTTTAATTTTTTAAAGAATGCGGAAGATTTTCAGGCGGTTTCTGTTTGCAAACTTGATGGCATCGGGAACAAGATAATGCATGAGCGCGGAATTCTTTTCGATTCAAAAGGAAAAAAATCTGGACTTGTTCTTCGCAATGATGGAAAAATTTCTTGCACTGTAAATACTGATGATCATTTGAAAATCTCTTCATTTATTCCAGGTCTTGGAATTGAAGCCGCATCGAATTCAGTTTATGAAATAGACAACGAGCTTCAAAAAAGAATTCAGTTTGCTGCAAGCTATGAGTTTGGATATTTGACTTATTCAGTTTTAAATTCAGGAAGCGGGCTTTCTGTTGTTGTAAAACTTCATCTGCCTGCCTGCTCATTGCTTGGCTCAATAAATTCAATTGTAAAAAATATTTCAGGTGATGGATTTAATTTGCTGGCTTGCTATGGTTCTGGCGGCGGAAATGCTTTGAGCGGCTTTGGAACAAAAGGAACTTCTTTGGGCAGCTATTACATTGTTGTTCCGAAAAGTTCAGCGGGCGGAAGTGAGTTCGATCAGATTGCTTCAATTCAGTGCGCTGTTCAAAATATTTTAAAGGAAGAAAGAGCTGCACGAAAAAGTTGCAAGGCTCAGCATATAACGGAAATTTCAAACTATGCGCTTCGTTCGCTGGCTTTGGCAAAGAGCAGTTTTTTTGTTTCGCTCAGAGAAGCTATCGACATTATAAGTGGCGTTAAGTTCGGCAAGGACATGGGAATTTTTTCTGGAGTTGAAGAGGCTGAATTACACGCTTTGCTTTACAGAGTTCAAGAAGGACATCTTGAATATGTTCTTGACAACGGAAAATTTAAATTTGAAAAAGATATTCAGGACAACCGTCCGCGTAAAATTGAGCGGCTTAGAGCTTTGATTTTACAGGAAGCTTTTGAAAATATTGAAAAGTGAGGTTCCTATATGTATGAAAATTTTTCTCCTAGGGCACAGCGTATTTTGGTTGCGCTTGCTCAAGACGAAGCTTATTTTTTAGGAAGCCGGCAGATTGAGCCGGAACATATTATACTTGCGCTTTTAAAATCTGCGGAAGGACTTGGTTATGTTGTGCTTCAGCAGCTTAGAATAAATGTTCTTACTCTTCAGCTTGCAATTGAACAAAGTTTGCCTTCCCGTTTTCCAGATACAGAACTGAAGACGATTCCAAATTCGGAGCGCACAGAAAGATTTTTGAATCAGGCTGCATTTGATGCAAAGACAATGCAGTGCAACTATGTTGGAACGGAGCATCTTTTGTTTGCAGCGGCTACGGAGGAACGTTCGCTTTTGTGGGCATATTTAAAGCGCGCAGGAATTTCCATTGAGCAGGTCAGAAATGCAATTGCAGATATTCAGCGCAAAATTCCTTCATCAGCTGTAAAAGAGCAAAAGAATTTTTCAGGCGGAAACTTTGCGCAGGAAACTCCAGTTCCTTTTATGGCGGACGGAAGCGCGCAGAGAAAACAAAAGCAGTCTGGAATTCTTGCACAGTTTTCAAGAGACTTAACGCAAGATGCAAAGGACGGAAACTTAGATCCTGTTGTCGGACGTGAAAAAGAAGTTTTGCGAACAATTCAAATTTTAAGCCGCCGCACAAAAAATAATCCAGTTCTTGTTGGAGAGCCGGGTGTTGGAAAAACTGCAATAGCGGAATCTCTTGCACATCGCATTGCAAATGGAAAAGTTCCTGCCGATCTTCTTGGAAAAAAATTGCTTCAGCTTGATTTGGCTGCAATGATTGCCGGAACGAAATACCGCGGTGAATTTGAAGAGCGGCTTAAGCGTGTAATGAAAGAAATAAAGGAATCAAAAAATGTGATTCTTTTTGTTGACGAGCTTCACACTATAATTGGAGCTGGCGGACCAGAAGGCTCGATGGATGCAAGCAACATGATAAAGCCTGCTTTAAGCCGCGGTGAGCTTCAGATGATTGGAGCTACCACAACAAAGGAATACAGAAAATATTTTGAAAAAGATTCTGCGCTTGTAAGAAGATTTCAGATTGTAAAAGTTGAAGAGCCTTCCGAAGATGAAACTCAAAAAATACTTTTGGGACTTAAAAAATATTATGAGGAATTTCACCATGTCGTTTATGAAGATGATGTGATTCCACTTATTGTAAAATACAGCAAGCGATATATTTCTGAACGTTTTTTACCAGACAAAGCGATTGATATTCTTGATGAAGCCGGAGCTGCAAAAAAATTGCAGGAAGATGTTCGTCCGGAAGAACTGGACAAACTTGAAGCGGAATATGCAAGATACAACGAGCAGAAACGCGAGCTGGTTGCTTCACAGGAATACGAAAAGGCCGCATATATCAGAGACCACATAAATTTGTTGCGCTCACGGATAGATGACTTGAACCGCAAATGGAAATCTTCTGATGCCGCAAAAAAACGCCGTGTTTGCGCGGAAGATGTCTGCAAGATTATAAGCGAAATTTCTGGAATCGATGTTTCAAAACTGGACGAAGGAAAATCCGGTCGGCTTTTGAACATGGAAAAAATTCTGCATGAAGAAGTTGTTGGGCAAGACGAAGCCGTTGCTTCAATTTGCAGCGCAGTCCGCAGAAACAAAGCTGGCATTTCTTCACATAAACGTCCTGTGGGCTCATTTATTTTTCTTGGTCCTACCGGCGTTGGAAAAACTCAGCTTGCAAAGTCGCTTGCAAAATTTCTTTTTGGAACGGAAGAAGCTTTGATTCGTGTGGACATGAGCGACTACATGGAAAAGCAAAACGCATCTCGTCTTGTTGGCGCGCCTCCGGGATACATTGGCTATGAAGAAGGCGGGTTGCTTACGGAGCAAGTTCGGCAGCATCCATATTCAGTTGTGCTCCTCGATGAAATTGAAAAAGCTCACCACGACATTTACAATCTTTTGCTTCAGCTTCTTGAAGAGGGCGAATTAAAGGATAACCTTGGTCATACCGTGAGCTTCAAAAATACAGTTGTCATTATGACCAGCAATGCCGGCGCGCGCGAGATTACTGCGGAAAGCAGAATGGGATTTTCCACAGCAAAAGAAGGAATTGTTCCATACAACGAAATAAAATCCAGCGCAATGGAAGAACTCAAAAAAATCATGTCGCCTGAACTTCTTAACCGAATTGATGATGTGATAGTTTTTGATGCGCTTTCAAAAAAACAGATTGCGTCTATACTTGAAATTCAAATTAAAGAGCTTGAAGAGCGTCTTGCTGAAAAATCAATTTCACTTGCGCTTAAACCTAAAGCCAGAGAATATCTTGTGGAACATGGATATGAGCCTTCAATGGGAGCGCGTCCGATGCGCCGTCTGCTTCAAAAAGAAATTGAAGATCCGCTTGCAAATCTTTTTTTGCAAAATGAAAATGCGGAAGGCGAAACTGTTTCCGTGGATTGCGTTGATGGAATTATTTCATTAAAACTTAGCAAGAAAAAAAGAGCAGTTTCTGCAAAGAAAAAGCAAGAGCTTTCAGCGCAAGAAGCAAATCAACTTTTATAAAAATAAAGTAACGAGGAAGAAATATGTTTTCAGATTTTGGAAAAAAACTTACGGGAGAGTCTGGAATTTTACAATTGATGGAAGACTTGGGAGCTCCTCTTCCTGAAGGAAAAAAACTTTGCGCGCTTGGAGGAGGAAATCCTGCGCAGATTCCAGAACTTGAAAAAATGTATCGCGCTGAAATGGAACGCATAATGAAAGACGGACGTGCGTTTGAAGACTTGATTGGAAAATATGATGGTCCGCAGGGAAAAAATGCGTTTATAAATTCTGTTGCATCTTTTTTTTCAAGAAACTTTGGATGGAATGTAAAGTCGGAAAATATCGCTGTGTGCAACGGAAGCCAGAGCGCGTGCTTTTATCTTTTTAATCTTCTTTCAGGAACATTCACTTCGCCAGATGGAAAAAAATCTAAAAAGAAAATTCTGTTTCCGCTTGTGCCGGAATATGTGGGCTATGCGGATCAGGGAATTGAAAGCGAAACTTTTGAAAGCATTCCTTCACGCTTTGAAGAATACAGCAACAACACTTTTAAATATTTTGTTGATTTTGAAAAACTTGAAGAGCGTCTTAACAAGGACAATGACATTGCAGCACTTTGTGTGAGCCGCCCCACAAATCCGACTGGCAACGTTCTTACTGATGAAGAAATTACGCGGATGTCTGCCCTTGCGCAAAAACATTCTATTCCGCTGATTATTGACAATGCTTATGGACTTCCGTGGCCGCATATAATTTTCAATGACGCAAAACCTTTCTGGAATGAAAATGTAATTCTTAGCATGAGCCTTTCAAAAATAGGTCTTCCAAGTTTGCGCACCGGCATTATAATTGCAAGAAAAGAAATTGTTACGGCTCTTTCAAATTTGAATTCTATAATTGCGCTTGCTTCGGGAAGTCTTGGCCAGGCGATTGCTTCTAATCTGATTGAAAGCGGAAAACTGATTGAAGCTGCTTCAAACTTTGTGCGTCCGTATTATGAAAAGAAAAATAAATTTGCCCAGAGCCTTGTGCATAAATATTTTGCTGGAACTGATTACGCTGTTCATAAAGGTGAAGGTTCAATTTTCCTGTGGATTTTAATGCGCAATCTAAAAATTACAACGAAGGAACTTTACAAAAAACTTAAAGAGCAGGGCGTTGTTGTTGTTCCTGGCGAATATTTTTTCTTCGGAAATGGAGGAGCATTTAAAAATCATCCGCATTATTCAAAGTGCATAAGAATAAATTATGCGCGCCCCGATGATGAGCTTGAAGACGGAATCAGAATCATTGCAGAAACTTACAAGGCAAATTCATAAAGGCTGATAAATGAAAAAATTACTGCTTCGCCTTTCAGTGTATTTTGCCGGACTTTTTGTTATGACAATTGGCATAGCACTTTCTGTAAAATCAAATCTTGGAGTTTCACCAGTCAGCTCGATTCCGTATACAATGACGCGGGTTTGGGGAATTGAAATGGGAAACGCAACGATAATTTTTCATTGTGCTTTGGTTCTTATTCAGTTTTTGATTTTGCGAAAAAGTTTTTCGCCTCTTATTCTTCTGCAAATTCCTATTGGAATTGTTTTTGGAAAATTTACAACTCTTTGCAATTTTCTTGCTGATTTTTTTCCGTCTCCTGATTTTTTTCTTTTTCGCCTTGTATTGTCTTTGCTAAGCTGTGTTTTTGTGGCAATTGGAATTTTCTTTTATGTTCCGGCGAATATTGTTCCTCTTGCAGGAGAGGGCTGCATGGGCGTAATTTCAAGAGTCGCAAGAATTGAATTTGCAAAAGTGAAAATTACATTTGACTGCCTGATGGTTCTTGTTTCAGTTGTAACTTGTCTTTTTGCTTTGCACAACTTTGGAAGTGTTGGTATTGGAACTGTAATCGCAGCTGTCCTAGTCGGCTTGATTCTTGGTTTTATCACCAAAAAATTTGCAAAGGTTAAAGAAAAAGTTTTTGGGTTTTAAGACTGAAGGGGAAAGTTTGAACTATTTATCTGATTTTTGAAAAAACAAAAAGGAAGCCGTAGCTTCCTTTTATCATCTTATCTATACACATTCCTAAGAATGTATAAGCATTTTGCGGAATCTTAAAGATTCCTTGTTAGCAGGTTGACTAGAAAAATTAATCAGTAAGACTATTTTATAATGATAGAATATGATTTGTCAAATGATTTCTGACCAAATTTGCTATGCAAATATCGTAGTGTCAAGCACGGCAATCTTACCTAATATTATAGTACAATTAGTACAGTAATAAGGTGTTGATTATTGCACTAAATGGGTGTCGATTAGCGTACTAATAATGAGGCATTTAGTGCAGTATTTAAAGGGCAATTTACGAAGAACTGCTATAATTTGTCTTTTTCCAGGTGCACTGCACGTGAATTACACTAAAATTGCTTTTTTTATCAAAACTCGGCATTCGGTCTAACTAAAATAATTGCCTCTGTTTAATAAGCCGTGGTATAATTTTGGCTGGAGATTATAATGAAATATCGTTTAGGGCTTGATTTAGGAACAAATTCAATTGGCTGGGCTGTTTATTCTCTTGATGAAGACAACGAGCCTGAAAAACTTGAAGACCTCGGCGTAAGAATATTTTCAGACGGCCGGAATCCAAAGTCAAAAGAACCTCTCGCAGTAGAAAGAAGAACAGCACGCGGGCAACGCAGAATAATTTATAGAAGAAAACTCCGCAGAAGAGAAACTTTCCGGCTTTTGCAAAAGCAGGGGCTTCTTCCTGTAAAAAAAGATGAGGATCAATCGTTGAAACTTATGAATCCTTATGAGCTTCGCATAAAAGCCATTGATGAAAAACTTGAGCCGTTTGAGCTTGGACGCGTTTTGTTCAATCTTTCTGTTCGGCGCGGATTTAAAAGCAATAGAAAAGACGGCTCGCAAGAGGAAACAAAAGAAAATTCGAAATCTGAAAAACTGACGCAGGCGGACAAATGCTCAAACCTTTCAAATGCAATAAAAACTTCCGGCTGCAGAACGCTTGGAGAATTTCTTTGGAAAAACAGAGAAAAAAACGGCGGAACTCGCTTTGCTCCAAACAGAATGAATTATTATCCTGTACGGCAGCTTTATATAGAAGAATTTAATCTGATACGGCAAAAACAAGAGCCGTTTTATCCTGACGTTGAATGGGAAGAAATCTATGATAAGATTTTCTTTCAGCGGCCGCTAAAAATTCAAGAGCGCGGAAAATGCCAGTATATGCCGGAAAAAGAAAGAACATTCAAGGCGATGCCGTGCGCGCAAAAAATCCGCATTTTGCAAGACGTTTTCAATCTTTCTTTTATTGCGGAAGGAAAATCAAAAAAGCTTCTTCCAGAATGGCAGAACGAAATCATAAAGCTGCTTGATTCAAAAGAAAAAGTGACTTTTAAGGAAATCCGCAAAAAACTTGGTCTTGATGAAAATATTACTTTCAATCTTGAATCAGAAACTCGCGACTTTTTGCAGGGAAACTCAACTGCTGTAAAACTTCGAAGCAAAAATCGTTTTGGCGAGATTTGGGATTCGTTAAGCCTTGAAGAGCAGGACAACATTGTTGAATGTCTGATAACTGCACAGGAAGATTCCGATGTTCAAAAAATGCTTGAAAAATACGATTTGTCTCCTGAACAGAAGAATTTCATCACAAAGCTTGTTCTTCCAAGCGGAACAACGAGTTTCTGCCGAGAATTCTCTGAAAATGTTGTGAACAAAATCGAAGAAAATGCAAAAATCTTCGCAGATTCTAATGAACGCACGGAACGCTGTCAGATTCACAATGTGATTCAGGAACTTGGCTATACTTATGCGAATCAGTCTGTGGAAAAATGCAGCGAGCTTCCTTATTACGGAAAAGTTCTTGCTGGCTCAACGATGGGAGCAAAGCCGAATCCTAAAAATGACGAGGAACGTTTTGGAAAAATAAGCAATCCGACTGTCCATATCGCGTTGAACCAGACCCGCGTTGTTGTAAATTCTCTTATAAAAGAATTCGGAAAGCCTACGCAGGTTGTAATAGAAGTAAGCCGGGAGCTAAAAGCCAGTCGAGAAGCTAAAAATAAAATGCAGCAGAAAATTGCGGCAAACCAAAGGCAGAACGAGATTCTTAACAAGAAAATAAAGGACGCGAATTCTTCTATTCTATTTCCAAACCGAACTGACCGTCTAAAATACAAGCTCTGGGAAGAACTTGATCCGGAAAACGCGCTAAACAGAAGATGCGTTTATTGCGGAAAACTAATTTCGGGCGCAGATATTTTCAATGACAACACCGTTCAGATTGAGCATATTCTTCCATTTGGACTCACTTTGTGGGATTCCGAGCATAACAAGACTATTGCCCATACAAAATGCAACGCATTCAAAGGCGAAAATACACCTTACGAGGCTTTCTTTAAAAATCCAAAAGGCTACAACTGGAATGAAATTCTTGAAAGAGCTTCGCATTTAAAAGATCCTCAGAAAAGGCGGCTTTTTTCAGAAAATGCGATGGAAACTTTTGAAAAGGAAAGCGGATTTATTTCGCGCCAGCTTACTGACAACGCTTATCTTTCAAAAATGGCTTTGAAATATTTGAAGTGCGTTGTTGAAAAAGATTCCAATGTCTGGGCTGTTAGCGGCGGAATGACAAAACTTTTGCGCGATAAATGGGAAATAGATTCAATCTTGAAAAGAAAAATCGGAGAAAATGAAATTTTTCATTTTGAACTGAAAGATGAGCAGATTGGAACTTACAAAAAGAACCGGTATGACCATCGCCATCATGCTCTTGATGCAAGCGTAATCGCATTGATTGACCGATCAATGGTTCAGCAAATTTCGCGTCTTAATCAGATTGGAAAGAAAAACAGAATTGAAGTTCCGCAGATGCCTGTTATAAGAACAGACCTAATAGAAAAGACAAAAAATATTGTCGTAAGTTTTAAGCCTGACCACGGCGCACAAGGCAAGCTTTCTAAAGAAACTCTGCTTGGAAAAATAAAAATGGCAGAGCAGGTTGCAATCTCAAAGATTCGGGAAGAAGATATTGCTTTCATAAAGAATGAGAAAGTCCGTTCAGAGTTTGAAAAAAAACTTGCAGAACTTAAGGATATTAAAAAAGTTCAAAAGGAGCTTAAGGAACTTTATCCTGTTGTTTGGGTTTTTAAGGAATATTACGTTTGCAAGGAAAATATTCTAGGGCTAAAAGAAAAGGATTTTGATTCGATAATCGATAAGAAAATCCAAAAAGAGCTTCGCGAATTTACGGAAGCCCACAAATCTGAAAAAATAGAAGATGTAATGCAGAAGTTCAGCGAGCAAACAAAAATCAAAAAAGTCCGCTGCATAAACCGTGTTCAAACTCCGATTGAAATTAAAAATAAAGACGGCACAATGCGTTATCTTTGTCCTGAAGATTATTTTGCCGCTGTTGTCTGGCAGATTCCTCCAAAAAATAAAGATTCGAAGCCTGCGTACAAGGCAACGTTTATTCGCCGTGACCAAGTTGATTTAGACGGAAATCCGAAAATTATGACTAAGCCTCATCCTGCCGCAAAGAAGATATGTATTCTGCATAAAAATGATTATCTTGAATTTGTGGACAAGGGAAACTGGTACAAGTGCAGAATTACGGGATATGCAGCTACAAGCAATAAGTTTGATATTCGTCCGATTTATGCCGTTACAAATTGCGCTGACTGGATAATTTCTACAGATGATTCTGTGCTTGAGCCTTGCTGGAAGCCAACGCCGACTCAAAACTGGATTTCAGTAAACGTTCTCTTTGGAGAAAAATTCGCCCGCCCGATAACTGTAAATCCTATAGGCCGGGTGTTCAGAAAAAATAAGAATTGAGTACTTAATTTCTCATACCGATAAACAAAGTATGCTGAATAGAATTCTAGAGATTTGTGAAGAAAATCGCTATGTTTCTCTAAGCCGCGGCTTTGTTGTTATCCAGCATGGAACTGAGACATTGGGGCAAGTTCCGCTGGATGACGTGTCGGTTCTTCTGCTTTCTGCGCAGGGAATTACGCTCAGCAAGAATATTCTTAACGCTCTTTCTGAACGGGGCTGCGTTACGGTCTTGTGCGGAAAGAATTTTATTCCGCAGAGCATGGTTTTGCCTGTAGCGAATCACTGCCTTTTTACAAAAATTATAAAAAATCAGATAAACGCTTCCGAGCCGTTAAAGAAAAGAATTTGGCAGCAGATAGTAATCCGAAAAATCGAAAATCAGGCAAAAGTCTTAAAATTATACGAAAAAGATTATTCTCTTGTTGAAAAGATTTCAAAACTTGTAAAGTCTGGCGACAGCGACAACCGGGAAGCTTATGCCGCAAAAATTTACTGGACAACGCTGTTCGGAAAAGAATTCCGCCGCGACCGAAACGAAGAAGGAATCAATTCATTTCTGAACTACGGATATGCGGTTATGCGAGCGGCAATGACAAGAGCAGTCTGCGCTTCGGGACTTATTCCGGCTTTAGGTGTGAACCACAGCAACAATTTAAATCAGTTTTGCCTTGCCGATGACTTTTTTGAAATCTATCGTCCGCTTGTGGATTCTATTGTCTATAAAATGTGCTTGGAAGGCGAGGAAGAGCTTTCGCCAAAAAACAAAAAACGGCTTACGGATTCTTTGTGGCTAAAAGTAAAAACTTCAGAAGGCTATGCTCCGGCATTTCAGAGTATGCAGTATATGACGGCTTCCTATGTTCACGCACTGGAAGATAAAAATTCTGCCATTGAGCTTCCGATTTGGGAGCAAGGTGAAGAAGATGAATAATCTTGAATTGAACAGGTACGAGCTTATGTGGATGATGGTCTTGTTTGATTTGCCGGTGATTGAAAAGAAAGAGCGGAAAGCCGCAACTGACTTTAGAAATTTTCTTTTGGACAATGGATTTTCTATGGTTCAGTATTCAATTTACACAAAACTTTTTTCTGGAAAAGATGCCTGCGAAAAATATTATAAACAGATAGTAAGCAACTTGCCTCCAGATGGAAAAGTTGATATTCTTACAATAACAGATAGGCAATATTCCAATATAATCAGCTATTCGTCAGGAAATAAAATTGAAAAAAAAGCACCTGAACAACTTATGTTATTTTGATTTTTCCTCAAAAAAAAATACATCCAATGTATTCTATTTCTTTATCTCAAAAAGAATTACATCGGATGTATTATAACTGATTAATTTTCCAAGTCAACCTGCAACCTACCGCAAGAGGCGAGTACCCTCTTGGCAATTATAACTGATTAATTTTCCAAGTCAACCTGCAACAAACTTCGACTCAGAAATTCATCGCTGTTTATTATAACTGATTAATTTTCCAAGTCAACCTGCAACTGAGCCGCCCTCATTATCACATAATCATGCATTATAACTGATTAATTTTCCAAGTCAACCTGCAACTCAAGATTACTTCTTGTCTGCACTTCCTTTATTATAACTGATTAATTTTCCAAGTCAACCTGCAACTCCTGTTAATGGCGTTTCTACCGCAAGAGGATTATAACTGATTAATTTTCCAAGTCAACCTGCAACACAAAGATGTTGTTTACAACGGTTCCCAAAATTATAACTGATTAATTTTCCAAGTCAACCTGCAACTAAGTTTTCATAATCAAAACCTCCGATGCTATTATAACTGATTAATTTTCCAAGTCAACCTGCAACAAAGTTACGTAAGTTGTATTTGTTGAATCGATTATAACTGATTAATTTTCCAAGTCAACCTGCAACAATGCGCTTTCGGGTGCTGGGATTATGTCGATTATAACTGATTACTTCTCCACATAGCTTTGGGCAAAGTCGATTACACATTCATCTCTTCTGTTTTCTTCGCATTCAGCATATCCTACGCCGGCTATATTGTACCTTTTGTTCATAATATTTTTTCTGTGTCCGCGTGAATCTACTCCATCGTCAATTAAAAATTTTACAACCGTATTTCTTGCTGTGTCTACGCAATAAAATATATTTTCAGCAGTCGCCATAAACATGCCGTAGTTTTGCATTCTTTCAGCTGGTGTCGAGCCGTCAACTCCTTTGTGCCCAAGCTGGTCAGTTACTACTTGGGTTTCCGCATGGCCTCTTGCAGCTTGTGTAAGTTCTTTAGATGGTTTAAGTGGCGGGCGTGGAGTTTGTTCGTACATATAATTTATGCATTCTTTTACAGCCGCAGGACCTTCTTGTGTGCAAGTTGTCCTGTAGTACGGACCAGCCGCCGACATTCTTTTTTCGACATAGTTGTATCCATCGAAATTTTCCAGCCTTGGAACAATATATAAATCAGCGTATTGCTTTGGATTTGTTCTTGCTTTGTTCATTTCCAGAATTACATTTTTTTCAAAGTCGTCCAGATAATCAACATTTCTTGCGGTGTCTAGCAATTTAATGTTCCACAAAGAATTTTTGCTTTTTGCTTTGGCGCTTGCAGTGCTGCTAGGGTTTTGTTTGCTTTTGGCATTGCTTTGCGCTTTTTGCTGAGTTCTTTTTTTACTGTTTGAAGGGGTGGCAGCTTTTCTTGTGGTAGAAGTTGAATTTGCAGGCTTCTTTTTTTTCGTAGAAGATGACTGGCAAAATAAAAATGCAGAAATAAAAATTGTAAATAAAACAAAAAGAATACGCTTCTTCATAATTCACCTCGATTGTGATTTTTTAGTTAGCTTTTATGCTGTAATGCTGCTGATTTTACTCTTACGCTGAATGCCGGCACTTCTTTTGTCTCAAATGTTTTTGGGTATCTTGCAATTTCTGCGCGGAGTTTTGTTCCAAACGGAAGCTTTGCGCCCATTTTGTATTCAATTGATTTTCCAAGCTGAGCAACAAGTGCCCATCCGTCGTCGTCTTTTCGGCAGTTGGAAATTCCTTCTATGATGAGTCTTTCAGGCAAAACAAAATTGTGGGCAGGCATTTCAAATGTGCTTCTGGCATTTGGTTTGTAGTGAATTTGAAATCCTTGTTCCGGCGCATCTATTTTTGTAAAGATTGATTTTATCTGCTGAGAAACACGCTCGTCAAGAAGACTTGAAATGCTGATTGCCTTGTCTGCGGTTTCAAGCAAATTCTGTGAAGCTCTTGTAATGGAAACTGGTGTTTTAAAATCATAGTAGATAACAAACACGCGCACGCCTTCCGCTTTGAGCCCTGAAACAAGAACTGAAAGGTCTCCGTCTCCTGCATAGAGAACAAGCGTGTCAAACCGTTCATCGCGGCTTTTTGTGTAGAATTCTTTTGCTGTGTTGAATACAATTGTTGTGTCTACAGCGTCTTCTTTTAGTGTTGGAAGTCTTCCGTTCGAATTTTCCTGCGAGCGCAAGTTGAATGTGTTGCGCTGAAATCCGGCTTCATCAAGTGCCCTGTAAAATTTCTGGTTTTCACGGTCAAATTCTGCGTTTGTTCCCATGAACACTTTTTTATCCGAGAACACGCATCTTTTGCCAGTTTCCGCTTCAATAAGAGAAGACGTGTATTCTGTGAGAGCTGCAAAATTTATTGAATAGTAATTTCCATCAATTCCGTCTTGCGCCAAATGTGAAAAGCCTTTTCTTGTATAATTTCCGTCTATAACAAAACAGGCTCTTGCGATGTCTTCCATATATCCTCCGTATATTTTTATTTTGCGTATATTAGCCTTTCAAAAGCTATATGTGTTTTGAAAATAGCTTCTTATACATTGAAGATTTTTCCTTCCCTGATTTGCATATTTTTTGCAATGTTTATATATAGAATATAAAAAAGTTCCGTGGAGTTTGCAAGCATTTCAAAAAAATTATCAGCTGAAAAAAAACTTCGGGCATTAACCCGAAGTTTTTAAAGTTGAACTATTTCGTTTTTATAAATCCTGCAATTGCAATAATCCAGCCGGCAATTATCATGTAGAATCCAAATGTTGCGTGCTTTAAGAATTCTTTTCCAATAAGACGTGAAAGCGCGCTGTTGTTCATCTGCACTACAAGAATTATTCCTCCCAGAATGCTTGCTGCAAGAGCAATCAGCTTAAAGAGCTTTGCATTTTTTATTTTGATAAAGCAAAGAACTGCGCCTGCCACAGCTCCGATAAAAATCAAAAGAATTCCTGCGCTTATTACAGAAGAATCTTTTGAAATAAGATCGAATCCGTTCGCTGTCTGCCCAAGAGCCTTGAACAGCGGACACAAAAATCCAATGGCGCAAATTGCCATTCCTGCCAAATAAAGATGCTGAATAATTCCAACATTTTTCTTTCCCATAATTTTCCTCCTGCTAGGGATTTTGTAAGTGATTAAAATGCTGACTGCATAGTTGCAATCTCATCATGCAATGATTTTTCTACAAAGCTATTTAAGGACATATTTAGTTTTTTTGCGGCAATAGCGACTTGACTGTGAAAGAAAGGTGTAAGTCTTACATTGAACTTTCCAGAATACGGCTTTTCTGGCTCAATGCCATCTTCTTTGCACCATTCAAGATAGTCATCAACAGAGGCATGAAATTCATTTTCAATTTCATCTACTGTTGTGCCTTGAAATGTAATTACTGTCCGAGTATTTATAACTTCTCCTGAAAAAATGCGGGCTTCATCATCATATTCCACGATTCCAACAAAGCCTTTATAATTCATCATTTTTAACTCCTGCATTATATAAAAATCTGCGCATTGATTTTATTGCGCCTTTGTCTGTTACTTTTTCTGGATGAGGACGATGGAATACAGCTCTTTCTCCATTCAATTCTATGCGAACTCTTGAGCCGTTTCCTTCTGATATATTTGCTCCTAATGATTTAAGCAAGTTTTCAATTTCTTTCCATTCAATATTTGACTGAACTGGATTCTTGAAGATTAAATCATAAATCCTCTTTTGCTTTGAGTTCATAAATAAATGATACTATAAAATGGTACTAATCGCAAATGATTTTTATGATAACTTAGTCAGTTGAAATGAAAAAAAAATGCCAGCCTATAAACTGTATTGCTATAAGCTGGCTGTAAATTTTAAATCTAATCCTTAAAATTTTTCTAATTTGTACTTGCGGCTTCCAAGACCGATTTTTTCACCGTGGATTAGCGACATATCCCAGACTGATTCTGGCGTGGAATCTTTCCAAAGGTCTTTTGTTGGCTTGAGTCCTTTTTTTATGTTGTCTGCAATTTGCGAGTTTTCAAATCTTGCAGCCTGACAGCATAAGTCTGAGCATGCTTGATCCAGTGCAACCGGGTCAAAACTTGCTGCCATTCCAAGGTTTGGAATAAGCGGCGCGTCATTGAAAGCGTGGCAGTCGCACCAAGGACTTACATCGCGGATTATGTTTATGTGGAAGCAAGGACGTCCGTAGCATACTGCCTGAGTGTATTCAGCCATTTTGCAGTCAAGGTCTTCATTTGCGTTCCAGTTTGGATTATAGATTGCGTCAAAGTTGCAGGCTCCAATGCATCTTCCGCATCCTTTGCAAAGCTCTTGGTTTATAAAAGCTTTTTTATTTTCATAAGTGATTGCGTCTGAACCGCATTCTTTTGAGCACAAGCGGCATCCTTTGCAGGCTTCCTGATTTACCTGCGGTTTTCCTGTGTTGTGCTGATCCATTTTTCCAGCACGGCTTCCGCAGCCCATTCCTATGTTTTTTATTGCTCCGCCGAATCCAGTTGCCTCGTGTCCTTTAAAATGTGAAAGGCTTATAAAAATGTCGGCATCCATTACGGCTCTTCCGATGTGGGCAGTTTTGCAGTATTCTCCGTTTACAATAGGAACGTCAACTTCATCTGTGCCTTTTAGTCCGTCTCCGATTATTATCTGGCAACCAGTTGTCGCCGGGGAAAATCCGTGCTTTTGCGCGCAGTCAAGATGGTCAAGAGCATTTTTTCTGTAGCCTGGATACAAAGTGTTGCAGTCCGTAAGAAATGGTTTTCCGCCAAGTTCTTTTACTAGTTCTGCAACGGCTCTTGCGTAATCCGGACGCAGGAATGAAAGGTTTCCGTCTTCCCCGAAGTGAAGCTTTATAGCGGTGAATTTTCCGTGAAAGTCAATTTGCTCAATGCCGGCTTTCTTGCAGAGCTTTTTCAGCTTTGCCTCTATTCCGCCGTCCTGAGTTACACGGAAATCTGTAAAAAAAACTTTTGATTTTTTTTCCATAATCTTCCTCGCTTTGGTTTGTGTGTTGTATGTGTTTTAATTTATTATACTGAATGTCGATTTTTGATAAAAGTAGATACTTTGCTGTTATTCCTATGCTAACAAGTTTGTCATTGCCGTGCTTGACACGACAATCTAATGCAAAATTTCAATAGATTATTAACTGAATTTTTTTCAGAAACATCGCAGGGGCGAGCCCGATAATGACATTGAATTATAAAACTCAAAATTTAATTTATTATATTAGCTGAAAATTCTCCTTATCTGATTTTAAAGAATATTCCGAGCATTGCGACAGTTATCAAAAGCTGAATTATCATAAACTTGATGAGCACTTGAGTTGGCGACCAGCCTTTGTTTTTTCTCATGTGGTCGTGCAGCGGAAATCTTACTGTTTCAAAAATTGAAATATGGAAGAATCTTTTTAGCGCGACTTTTAAAAGTCCTATGCCGCCGTTTACAAAAATAATTGAAGAAGTTGCAAGGAATAAAAACGGGTTTCCGCTTACCATTACACATACGCCGATAAAAAATCCCAGAGCGCGTGAGCCTGCGTCTCCCATAAGAACTGAGCTTGGAAACGCATTGTGCCACAAGTATCCCATAAGAACTCCGGCAAGGCAGAATGTTATTATTGCCCAGGAAGCTCCGTCTTTTAAATGCGGAACAAGAAGGTATGTTGAAATGTCAACATGGCCAAGCACGATATAAAAAAGCGCGCCCATAGTCAAAAGCGCAATCAGAACCAGAGTTGAACTTAATCCGTCTACTCCGTCTGTGCAGTTTGTTGTGTTTACAGACATCCAAAGCATGATTACTGTTATTGCAACGTAAAGCCAGCACGGAATATGAATCGTAGTTGAAAAAAATGGAAACCAAAATCTGAGTCTTCCGTCTGGAGAAGTCTGCGAAAGATAATGCATTAAAAGAACTGCCGCCGCCACTGCAATCACAAAATCCAAAAAAGCCTTTCTGTATTCTCCCCAGCCTTTTAAACTTCTGTCGTCTAAAAAACCAGTAAGCATCATAAGCCAAGTAAGCGCAAGAATTCCAGACTGAAGGTAATCCAGCGGAACAATTATAAAGCAGAGTATTACAAAGATTGTTATAAACACAACGCCAGAACCTGTCGGCTTTCCTTTTGCGGTTTCTTTTGTCAGTGTGAATTCTCTTCCTCTGTCGCTTGGAAGATACTTGTAGAATTTTGGAATTAATACTTTGGAAAGAAAAAATCCTGTGTAAAGCGCAAGCGCAATCAGAACTGTATATGACTGAAAAAGCCTAGCCGGTCCCCAAAAGTTTTTCAGCAAGCCGCCAAGATAGTAAATCAAAGTAAGACCCCTTTTGTTATAATTCTATAATTATATCATAAAATCTGCCAGCGTTCAATGTGTGTTCTTTTGTTCAATTTACGCTGTGGCAATTATGGTGTGTTGATTTTTACTCGGAATATTTTTATAATTTGAAAAGTATTTCTAAGAACTTAAGTTTCTGGATTTTTTCTTGCTGGGAGAGTGAAGGGAGTTTTCTGTGCCGGTTGAAGACGAAGAATTTTTCGCTGAAAATATTGAAAGTGTCAACAGGCTTACAACTGGCATTTTGCTGCTTGGAAATGTTCTTGCGCCACTTTTTATTGTTATCAGCAAGATTGGCATTTTTGAAATTCCCTATTCATATTCAGTTACACTTGGAATCGTCATAGCTTTATTTTCTATTATTCAGAGCATTTTTGTCTATGTTTTCCGCTGGCACAGAATTCCTATGGTGTTCGGGCTTTGCGTTATGGCTGCGATTTTGGCGTACATGGGAACAAACGGACATATCGGAATCAATATTTCTTATGCGCTTGTAGTTTTTCTTAGCTGCCTTTATTACAATGCTGTGCTTACAAGATGCATTGCACTTGTCTGCTACGTTTTTATGATTGCTTCAATTTATTTCCGCGCAAAAATTATGTGCGTCAGTTTTAACACAACTGAAAGCTTTTACTTTTTTTCGCAGAGCGCAGGATTTACAATTGAATTTGTTTTTTCCTACATTATAGCGGTTGCGCTTTCCAAAAGAAGCCGTTCAACTCTTAGCCGCGCGCTTACAAAGGCTTTTCAGCTGAAAGATACTCAGATGAAGATTATGGAATTTATTCCAAGAATGCTTGAAAGCCACGAGCTTTTTACGGGCCACCATGTCCGCCATACTGTAAAATATGTGGAGCTTATTTCCAGGGAACTTGTAAAGGAAGGTCATTACAAGGAAATTCTTACAGAGCAGGCAATTTCTGTTTATTCCGCCGCGGCAAACTTGCACGACATTGGCAAAGTTCACATTCCAGACAGCATTCTTAACAAGCCCGGAAAATACACTTATGAAGAATTTCAAATGATGAAAGCTCATCCTGCTGAAGGAAAAAGGCTTGTGCAGCTTTTGCCTATGATAAACAGAGGCTGGTTTAACATGGTTGCGGAACAGATGGCTTACTGCCACCATGAAAAATATGATGGAAGCGGCTATCCGAATGGACTTTCTGGAAATGAAATTCCTCTTTGCGCCCGCATAATGGCTGCTGCCGATGTTCTTGATGCCCTTTTAAGCTGGAGACCTTATAAACAGCCGTTTTCTATTGAGCGCACAATTGAAATTTTCAAGGAATCAAGCGGAAGTCATTTTGAGCCTTGCATTGTAGATGCCGTTATAAACATTGCTCCTGTTATTGAAGAAGTGTCAAAGTCATTCCGCAAGCAGGAAATTGAAGACGAGCAGAAAGAGTACGACTGGAGAGTTCAGCTTGTTGAAGGCCGTGAAAAAAGCAAGTAAAACGCTTTACGTGCAGTTTTGCTTTTAATATCATTACTGGGCAGCGACCCGATAATCCAGTTTGCTTTTCAATTTCAGTTTTGTATCTGTAGTATTCTTAAAATTCTCGGCGAGAATTTCTTTAAAACACGCCGTACTTTTTAAATTTCACGCCGGGAATTTTTAAAAACTCGGCGTGTTTTTTTAGGCTTGCGTGAATCCAGCTCCTATTTTGTTCATGGCTTCAAAGAATTCAGGAAAGCTTACAGAACAGCATTCGGCGTCTTTTACTTTTACTTCTTGACCTTCTTTTAATCCAAGTCCTAGGCATGCAAGGCTCATTGCGACTCTGTGGTCAAGGTAGCTTTCAACTTCTGCGCCGTGCAGGGTAAACGCTGGATTTTCTTTTCCGTCATTTAGGACTGGCGAATGTCCGTGGATAACCAAAAAATCTTCGCCTTCTTCTACTTGCGCGCCAAGTTTTTCAAGCTCGCTTTTTAGAACCTTTATGCGGTCTGTTTCCTTTCTGCGGCAAACTCCAATGTCTTCAATAAATACAGTTCCTTCCGCAAAGCAAGAAACTGCGGCAAGAGCGCAAACTGCATCGGGGAATCCAGAAAGATTTACGTGAAGCTCCTTGTCTTTTAAAAGCTCCGTGGAAAGTTGTCCTGTTCCGTTTCTGGCTTTTGTTCTGCCGCGCACTTTGAGCGAGCAGGCTTGCTTGTCAAGTTCAATGTCCGCTCCAAGTGATTTTAGAACTTCAACTATTGCCTCATCGCCCTGAGTTCCGCTTAAGTCCACGTTGTCGATTGTAATTTCGCTGTCTGTGATTAAGGCTGCAATCAGCGGAAATGCCACGGCTTCCCAGTCGCTTGGAATTATTTTGTCGAACGCCTTGATTTTTGCAGGACCGTCAACTTCAATGTGCTTAAAGTCCTTGGACATTCTGACTTTTACTCCGCAGCTTTCAAGCCACTTTTGAGTCATGTAAAGATACGGAGTTTCTTTTGGATTTGAAAGTTCGATTTTGAGAGTTCCGTTTAGCCTGCAAGCCGCCATCATCATTCCAGAAATATACTGGCTAAGCTCGCCGCCTGTTTTTACTGTATTGCTTGCATTTATAGGGCCTTTTATGAGCATTGGGCAAGTTCCGCTTTTTTCTTCCGCAGTGAATGCCTGCGCTCCAAGCTGCCTTAATGCGTCTACAACGTGGCTTACGGGGCGTTTTCTTATGCTTTCGTCCCCAGTGAATACGCTCCAGCCTTCAAATGTGGCTGCGATTGGCGACATAAAGTAAAGCAGCGAGCCGGAATTTCCTACGTCAACAATATTGCTTGGCAAGTGGATTTCGTTTCCTGCTCCTTGGACTGTCCAAGTCTGCCCGATTTTTACAGAGCCTTCTTCCAGTTCAATTTTTGCGCCCATAAGAGGAACTGCACGGCTTGCGCTAAGACAGTCTGCGCTTGGAAGAGGATTGCGTATATATGAAGTTCCTTCTGCAAGGGAAGCAAGCAAAAGCGCTCTGATTGTATGCGATTTAGAGCCCGGAACTTGAATGTGTCCATTGAGGGCTGTTTTTTTAGCAATGATTTTCATATTATTCAGTGAATCTTATTTCCTGCCAAAGCTCGTTGTATTTGTCTAGGTCTTCGCCAAGGTCTTCCTTTAGAACGCAGTTTGACATTTGGTCTGCCTCATACATTGCTTTTGTTGTCATGTATTGGGCGGCATCCTTATTTACAAAGCAAGGAAAGTGGAAAGCGTCAAGAAACTTTGCGTAGACTTCAGGACGATGTATATAGTTTATAAATTCATTGGCAAGGTCATAGTGAGGAGCATCTTTTAGAATGCACATGCTGTCAAGGTAAGAAGGTCCGCCTTCAGCTGGAATAAAGAAGTCGATTGTTTCTTCCCATTTGTCTTCAGGAACTTCTCCAAATACAACTTCCGCATATCCTTGGCAAAGCCAGAAGTCGCCGGAAGCAAATGACTTTCCGAATCCTTCAGCGTCAAACTTTACAAGGTTCGGCTTCCAGTTTTTTACTATGTAATCCGAAGCTTCTTTCAGCTCATTCTGGTTAACTGTATTTATGCTGTAGCCAAGAGTTGTAAGGGCGTCCCCAATAACTTCGCGCATATCGTCCATCATTGTGGCGTGTCCTGCAAACTGCTTGTCTGCAAAAATGTTCCAGGTTCTTTCATAATCCGCGGAAACTTTTGTCTTGTTCACGGCAATTCCGGCGGCTCCAAGATAATATGGAACGCAGTATTTCATTTGCGGATCGTAATCAGCTTTTTCAAATACAAGCGGATTTATGTGGCTTTTGTTTGTCATCTTGCTTTGGTCAAGCTCGCGGAACATTCCTTGCTTAATCATAATCGAGCAGTAATCCTGAGACGGAACAACTATGTCGTAGCCTTTTGCTCCTGCTCTTAGCTTTGCATACATTTCTTCATTTGAAGCGTAGCTGTCTACTTTTACAGTGCAGTTGAATTCTTTTTCAAAGTCGCGCAAAACTTCATCCGGCGTATAGTAAGTCCAGTTGTAAAGGTAGACTTCATTTTCTTCTTTGCATGAAAAAAACGAAACAGAGGCGCAGGCGATAAAAGCTGAAATAATTGAACAAACTCTTTTTTTCATAGAAACTCCTGTGCAAGGCTGGCATTTAAGGTCAGCTTTGCTTTTTTGCAGAATGAATTATCTTGATGCCGCAAATGTTTTTAGGCGGCTTCTAAGCAGAATTGCAATGGCGCAGATTATCAGAATCAGCACGAACGAAAGCGAATTGATTACAGGACTTACGCCGAATCTTATAAGCGAATAAACGTAAAGCGGAAGTGTAGTGCTTCCCGGTCCTGAAACAAGAGCTGTTATAACGTAGTCTTCAAACGACATTGTTATGCTCATCATAAAGCCGGAAATAATTCCAGGCATGATTGCAGGTACAATTACTTTTGTGAGCGTCTGAAATTCGTTTGCGCCTAAATCGTGGCTTGCTTCTATAATTGAATAGTCAAATTCATCGATTCTCGCGCTTACCATAAGATAAACGAACGGAAGACAAAATGTTGTGTGCGCAATGAAAATTGTAAAAAGTCCGAGCGAAAGTTTTATTCCGCTGAAAAAAATCAGGAGGGAAATTCCCATGATTACTTCCGGCAGAACCATTGGCAAAAAGCTGATCGACTGAATGTAGGATTTTCCGAAGAACTTATACCAGCTGATTCCGATTGCCGCCAAAGTTCCAAGCACAGTTGCTGTAATTGCGGAAGTTACGGCTACAATAAAACTGTTCAAGAGTGCGTGCCATAAAGGTTTGGAACTGAAAATAAGCTTCTGATACCAGATGAATGAGAAATTTGTAAACGTTGTGTCTTTTGACTCGTTGAATGAAAAAAACACAATTACAAACAGCGGCAAAAACAAAAACAAAATCGAAAGGCACAGAACTGTATTTGACAGACTGAATTTTGGATTGCGTTTTTTCCATTGGCGTTTTGCGTGTCTGTTTGACTCGCTTTTGGGAATCGACTTGTATTTTTTGTTCAGTAATAAAATCGGATTTTTCATTTGCTTCCTTCGAGGCTGGCTTTGGAAATGCTTTCCGCGATGCTTGATGTTGTGTCTTCTTTGTTCGACTTCTTGTTCAAGTCTGCTTCTTTTTTTCCTGTTGAAAGCATAAGCAGAACGCCTGCCATGCTTATAACTGTAATTACAAGGCTGAATGCAGAAGCTAGCGGCCAGTTGCGTACTTTCTGAACTTGGTCAACAATGATGTTTCCAAGCATATAGCTGTCTTTTCCGCCTACAAGCTGCGGAACTGTATATGTTCCAAAAATCGGAATAAACGTAAAAATTACTGCGCTTAAAATTCCGCTTTTAATTCCGGGAATCAGAACCTTAAACATGGACTGCATTTTTGTTGCGCCAAGGTCTCGTGCGGCTTCAAGCAAAGTAAAGTCGAATCTGTCCACCGCTGTAAAAACTGGAAGAATCGCATAGGGCAAGTACATATAAATGCTTACAAGAATAACTGCCCCGCGCGTAAACATAAATTTATGCGGAACAAATTCTTTTGTAGAGCCAGTTATCTTGCAAATAATTCCGTGCAAATTTGAAAGCAGCTGGTTGAAAAGTCCGTTGTCTCCAAGAATTGTAATCCAAGCAAAAATTCTTATGAGGCTGTTTGTTAAAAACGGAACAATAACAAGAATCAAAAGAAGTGTCTGGTGCTTGCTTCTTGCCATCGCATATCCGCACGGAAGCGAAATGAGAATTGTAACTGCTGTGGCAATTATTGTAATCCAAAGCGTGCGCAAAAATATAAGACCGTAAGCTGGACTTAGCATCTGCTCGTAGGCTTTAAGCGAAAATTCCCTTGTGACTCCGCCGTAAACATCACGCTTTAAAAATGAATAGCACACAATTATAATCAGCGGCACAATAAAAAAAAGTGAAAACCAAGCTCCCATTGGCCAGGCATAAGCAGGACCGGGATTTGCCTTCTTGTATTTTGCACTGTAAGCTTTTGAAGCCAGTTTGAGCTGAAAGCTTTTATGCTCTTTCTTTTCCTGCTTGCTTTTCATGTGTTTATGTCCTCAACAATGTAGCCGTCGTCTGCTGACCATGAAACAAAGACTTCATCTTTCCAGGCGATTTCCGGACCGTCATCAAGATAGTTTGTGTGCTGCTTGAATACTTTTATGATTGCTCCGTTTTCAAGGCGCACATAGAATTTAGACTGAAATCCTGTGTAAACCGGCTCTTCTACAATTCCTTTGAAAACATTGATGTCTTTTCTTCCGCCTACATTTGGCTCTTCAAGCGTTATGCGGATTTTTTCCGGACGGATTGTAAAGCAGACTTTCTGGCCAGGATCTGTGTGGTCATAGTCTGTAACAAGAATGTTTTTGTCTTCTTCGCGCATTGCCTGAGTTTCGCCTTTAAGCTTTGCCTGAAGTCCAAGAACTGGAGTGTTCAGCGTTACGTTGAATTCATCTTCTCCCTTGGAATTTTTGTGAGGCTCGCAGGAAACAACTGTGCTTTCAAAAAGGTTTGTCTCGCCTATGAATTGCGCTACAAATTGCGTTGCCGGACTTTCATAAATTTCAAACGGAGTTCCAACCTGAAGAACTTTTCCCTGGTTCATTACAGCGATTCTGTCGCTTACGGCAAGAGCTTCGCTTTGGTCGTGGGTAACGTAAATAAATGTGATTCCGATTTTGTCGTGCAACGCATCAAGGTCAACCAAAAGATTTGCGCGCAACTTTGCATCAAGCGCAGAAAGAGGCTCGTCAAGAAGCAAAACCTTCGGCTCGTTTATGAGCGCCCTTGCAATTGCCACACGCTGTCTTTGTCCGCCTGAAAGCTGGTTCGGCTTTTTATACATGTGCTGGTCAAGCTGAACAAGATGCAAGTATTCCTTTACTTTTTCGTCGATTGTTTTTTTGTCAGTCTTTTTTAAGCGGAGCGGAAACGCGACATTTTCATAAACTGAAAGGTGCGGAAAAAGCGCGTAGCTCTGAAAAACTGTATTGCTCTGGCGTTTGTTAGGCGGAAGAGGCACAACATTCTTGTCATCAAAAAGAACTGCGCCTTCATCAGGAAATTCAAATCCTGCGATAATGCGGAGAAGTGTTGTCTTTCCACAGCCGGACGGTCCAAGCAGAGAAAAAAATTCACCCTGCTTAATTGTAATGCTGATGTCGTCAAGCGCATGGAACGAGCCAAAATGCTTGGACACGCTGTTAATAGAAACTGTACTTCCGTTCACTAGGGTACAACTCCTTCCTGAGTGATAAAAGCCTTTTGTCTGGCAAAACAAGGCTCTGATAGACTTTAAAGTCTAAGGCTTAATTTGTATTTAATACGTAAAAAAGTCAATAATTTTTGAAAAAATAAGTGGAAATTTATAAAAAAACTTTTTGCGGATTTTTGCTGAATTTATTGTAGAAAGTTGAAATTTTTCACTGTTGAACCTATTTATCTTTATTGCTATTATACTTGCTCATTATGAACCGCTACGTTTTTGCCCAGGCACTGAAAATAACTGCGCCTGTGTTTTTTGGATATATTGCGATTGGAATCGGATTTGGAATGCTGCTTGCGAATGCGGGCTATCCTTGGTGGCTTGCTGTTCTTTCCGGGCTTATTATGTACACTGGTTCAGGCCAGTATTTTATAGTCGGCCAGCTTGCTTCCGGGGCTTCTTTTGCTGAAATAATTCTTGTGCAGTTTTTGCTTAGCATCCGCCATATTTTCTACGGACTTTCGCTTATTTCAAAATATAAAAATGCCGGCGGAAAAAAGCCTTATCTTATTTTTGCAATTACAGATGAAACTTTTGCGCTTGTTCAGGGAATTGAAGTTCCTCCTCGTGTAAATAAAATTTCATTTTACGCGATTGTTTCCGCGCTGGATCAAAGCTACTGGTGCTTGGGAAGTCTTATTGGCGCTGTGGCTTACACTGTCATGGACCGCTACGGACTTGGAAAATTTTTAACCGGAGTTGATTTTGCGCTGACTTCGCTTTTTATAGTTCTTTTGATTGAGCAGCTAAAATCTTCAAAGGATTGTGTGCCCGCTTTGGCTGGCGGACTTGCCGCTGTGGTTTCCGTTGCGCTTTATAAAACCGGCGTTTTTGGCTCGTCAAATATAATCTGGGTTTCAATTTGCGCGGCTCTTGGAGTAATGCTTTTGGTAAGAGGTCCGTCATTTTTTACAAAAGAAAAAATTCTTTCAAATTCTAAATCGGAGGAATTGGCATGAAAGAGTCCTACAGTCTTTTAATGGCTTTGGCGGCTATTTTTGTTTCCGGGGCAGTTATTTATGGAACTCGCTTGCTTCCCTTTATTGCCTTCAGCAGAAAAAATCCGCCTGCGATAATCCGTTTTATTGAAAAATACACGCCGTCTTTGATTATGGCGGTTTTGGTTGTTTATTGCTTCAAGGACACAAGCTTTTTGACCTCTCCTTTTGGAATTCCGCATTTAATTGCTTCCGTGGTAACTGTTGTTATTCATCTTGCATTTAAAAATTCCATGGTAAGCATTTTTTCAAGCACTGTGATTTTTATGGTTTTGTCCAGAATTATGTGAAAACTTAAAAAATTTCCTGTTTGAATTGCAATTGTTCAAATAATTGATTATACTTTATATAAATAGGAAATTTTTATTTTTGTGGTTGTGTTTGTACTGGAGGTAAATCATGGAATTAAAAGGTTCAAAAACTGAAGAAAATCTTAAGACGGCTTTTGCAGGTGAATCTCAGGCCCGCAACAAGTATACTTTTTTCGCAAGCAAGGCTCGTAAAGACGGATTTGTGCAGATTGCAAAAATTTTCGAGGAAACTGCTGAAAATGAAAAGGAGCACGCAAAGCTTTGGTACAAATATCTTAACGACGGAATAAAAAGCACCGCAGAAAATTTAAAGGATGCTGCGGAAGGTGAAAATTACGAGTGGACAGATATGTATTCTTCGTTTGCCAAGACAGCGCGTGAAGAAGGATTTATCGATATTGCCCAGAAATTTGAAGGTGTCGCCGCGATTGAGAAAACGCATGAAGAGCGTTACCGCAAGCTTTTGGATAACGTTACAAATGAGTGTGTTTTCAGCAAGGACGGAGACGTTATCTGGCAATGCTCAAACTGCGGACATATCTGCGTAGGAAAAAAAGCGCCGGATATTTGTCCAGTTTGCGCTCATCCTCAAAGCTATTTTGAAGTAAAAGCTGAAAATTACTAGTTTAATAATTTTTTTATAAAATGCCGTTTTTGTTTTTACAAGAACGGCTAAAACAATTATGGAGTATTTTCATGGTTTCATTGTTGATTGGAATTGTTCTGATTGGATTTTGCGTGTTTTCTTGCCTTGGCTTGAACTGGACTTCTGACATTGTTTCTTTTTTGAAGGGATTTGCTCCGTGTTTTGCGGCATTCTGCGGACTCATTTCTGTTTTTATAGGTTTTGCTGATATAAAAGACAAAAAGGAAGCAAAAAAAGAAGAAAACGCCGCTAAATCAATAGAAAAGAAATAAGTTTCGTTTTTGGCGCAAATATTTTCAGTTTTTGCAGTTGAATTTCTTGAATTCAATTGACTAAAAAGCTGAAAACATGGTATCTTTTTTTACCCCGTATATATTGTTGGCAACTGCTCATTGCCTGCAAACGTTTGAAGCTAGATGCAAAGCGGAAAGCGTAATGTTTTATTTAGAAAGGTATATACATGAAAACTTATTTTGCTAAAAATGAAGATGTAAAAAATGACTGGTATGTCATCGATGCATCTGGAAAAACTTTGGGACGTGTAGCTGCAAAAGCTGCTTCTGTTCTCCGTGGAAAGCACAAAGCTTCTTATACACCGAACTCTATCTGTGGTGATTTTGTTGTAATCGTTAACGCTGAAAAGATTCAGGTTACAGGAAAAAAAGCTGACAATATGCTTTATCGCCATTATACAGGTTATGTACGTGGTTTGCGCTCTTATTCATTCAATACTCTTATTGAAAAACATCCTACAGAGCCTTTGAAGAGAACAATTTGGGGAATGCTTCCTCATAACCGCCTTGGACGCAAGATTATCGGAAATCTTAAGATTTACGAAGGTCCAGAGCATCCTCATGCAGCTCAGAATCCAAAACCTCTTGAAGTTTAAAATAGGAGCATATCGTGATTAAGAATATAGCTATCGGTACAGGAAGAAGAAAAACAGCAACTGCCCGTGTTTTTATGCGCGAAGGTTCAGGAAAAATTGTTGTTAACGGAAAAGATATAAAAGACTATTTTGCAACAGAATCACAGGCTCGTCTTGTAATTCAGCCGCTTTTGGTTACATCAAATGTAAATAAGTTTGATATTCTTATCAACGTTTGCGGCGGAGGACTTAATGGTCAGGCGGCAGCTTGCTTGCATGGAGTTTCTCGTGCTTTGACTCAGGTAGATCCAGATGCACGTCCTTCTCTTAAGGCAAACGGCTATCTTACACGCGACTCTCGTATGGTTGAGCGTAAGAAGTACGGTCAGCGTGGTGCTCGCCGCAGATTCCAGTTCAGCAAACGCTAAAATTGGTTATTCGCCAAATACAGCAGACTTTTACAGGAGTGTACGAAATTACGCTTTCTGTTGGGTCTGCATTTTTTTTGCGTGCGTGTTATCTTTCTCTTTTAACCGAAGAAAATCTTTTTGCCGGAGCGGAACTTTCTGATGAAGAAGCCTCGGATTTGCTGAATGCGGCGGTTGTCTATGGCGCGGAATTTGCCGCAATGACGTATCTTGCTCGTGCTGAGCATTGCCGTGCCGGACTTGAACGAAAGCTTTTAAAAAAGGGAATTGAAAAATCCGCTGTAGAAAAAGCCTTGGACTATCTTGAGCAGTGTGGAAATTTGAGCGATGAAAGGTTTGCCGGTGCTTGGCTAAGAAGCCGTTCAATCGACCATGCTGAAGGAAGAATCCGGCTTGCGGCTGAACTTGCGTCCAGGGGCGTTGACCGTTTGGCTTCAAAAAAAGCCCTTGATGAATTTTTTTCAGAAAAAGATGAACTTGAGATTTGCCGGCGTGCCTATAAAAAATGCCTGTTGTTCAAAAAAGACTTGGATAAAATAAAAGCCTCTCTTGTTCAGAAAGGCTTTACGCTAAAGCAAATTGGAATTGTTATTTCAGAAGAAGATTCCTATTTGTAATAATACGCAGGAAATTCAATTTGCGGTTCTAAAACTTCCATTACAGCATCCGGAATTCCTAAAGATGCTTTTTTGAATTCTTTTGCGCTTCCCATAATCAGGCTGTAAATGCTGTCTTCTTTTTTGTAAGAAAAATCCGCAGTTTCGTATTCTGCAAAATCGAATTCTTTTCGCTGCATTGTTTCAATAAGCTCGTCTAAAGTTCCTATTGAATTTATTAGGGACGCTTCTTTTGCCTGTGATGCCGTGTAGATTCTTCCGTCCGCAAGTTTGTAGACTTCTTCTTTTGAAAGTCCGCGGCTTTCTGCCACAATGTCCGTGAACTGCTCGTAGCATTCATCTGCAATTGACTGCATTATGTTCCGCTGTTCCTGCGTCATTGGCTCGTTGAAATTTCCCATGAGCTTGTTGCGTCCTGCGTGGATTGTCGTTGACTTGATTCCCCATTTTTCCATGAGCCCTGTTAAATCCGTGAACTGGCCTGCGATAACGCCGATGCTTCCGGTTAGAGAATTTCTGTTTGCCATTATGTAGTCAGCTGCACATCCAACGTAATATCCGCCGCTTGCCGCAAGAGAAGTGAAATATGCGTAAACCGGACGTTTGGTTTCCTTTTTATATTTTTCAAGCGCAAGGAAAACTTCGTCAGCCTGATAAACTCCGCCGCCTGGAGAATTTATTACAAGGACGATTCCGCGGTTGTTTTCATCTTCCTGCAAGTCTTTTATTGTAGACAAAATCCATTCCTGGTTGTACGAATCGTTCGCTTCTGAAATTACGCCTTTTATAAAGACTTTTGCGATATATTCGCTCTTCGGAAATTTATTTTCTTTTTTTCCGAGCAGTTTGTCTTTGATTTTTGTTTCGGAATTTGAAACTGCGGAAATTGTGCTTTTTGTGTTTTTGCTCAAAATGGAATTTGCTGTGTTAAAAATAAAAATTGCAGCCGCAAGAATAATTGTGCAGGCAAAAACGGCAAGCCCTTTTTTTGAATAATTTTCTGTTGAAAACTTTATTTTCATTTTTTTCTCCAATAAAAAATAACTTTTAGTTACGCTTCAAAATCCGCCGGAGTAAGAGAGCCTGTTCTGAATGCTTCTTCTTTCAGCGCGTAATATGCGTTTGTAAATGACATTGCTTCGTAAGGCTTGACCCAAATCTGAAGAATAAAAAGTGTAAGCATTGAAAGAAATTCCCAGCCCAAAAAACTTAGCGACATAAGAAACAAATCGCCTTTGTGATTCCGAGTGAGAACCTTGCTTATGTTCATGGCTTTTGAAACTGAAATTTTTGGATTTTCCGCCAGAACAAAAAACATCTGCGAGTACGAAAATGCTTTTACAATTCCCGGAAAAAAGAAAAGCAAGCTCCAAAGTCCGACCCATAAATAAAACCAAAGAAATCCGAAAAATGCTTTTAAGAAATGCGAAAAACTGTTTATAAAATCTGAAAATTCGGCTTTGTTTTTTGTGTTGTGAATCTGAATGAAAATTCTTAAAAATGCAAAAAAGAAAACACTATTTATAAAAGCGATTAGCAAAAATGAAATAAGCCCTGCAGTTCCGTCTAGGTTTTCCTGCGGAAGTCCTGCCGCCATTGCTGTGATTGCCATTGTTACAGCAAACGCAATTATTGGAGTTTTCATTTTTCCTTTTAGCTGTTCACGTGCCTGATTTTTGTAATTGATTCGTTCAAACATAAATTCTCCTGTAATGTTCTTTTTATAATTTAATTATTTTTTTCAATTTGCGAAAGAAGTTCCGAATAATATTTTTCTTCTATGCAGGATTTTTCGATTCCGCATTTTTCAAGAAGCTCAAATAAAATTTGCTGAACTTTTTTTACATCTTCGTCTTTTTTTGACGGCGAAAGAATTTCTATTTCAAGAAAATCACCGAGCGGCGGAACATTGCAAAGCTCAAGAGTCGCCTTAAGCTGAATGTTTTCAATTGAAGTTGGAAGTTTCAGTTCCCAGTCCATGACTTCCTTGTGTTTTTTTAGCGCAACTTTTAATCCTGCGTCGCAAAAAAATTGTTCCAAAGGCGCAGAAGATAAAAGTTCTGTTTCAAGCTCCTCATTTAATTCTGTGCTGGAATTTTCGGACGCGCTTTTAATTTCTTTCCGTTTGTAAGTGAGAATGAAGCGGGTTTCTTTTCCGCATTTTTCTTTTCTGATTCTAATTTTGATTTTTGGATTCAGAGGGCTTTCGTAGTAAATGTCGTCCCGCAAAACTTCATGCTTGAATTCAGCGAAAGAATTTAATTTTTTTATAAGCTCATCTTTTTTGTAAACGTGGGCTTTGATTTCAATTTCATTCATCAGATTATTCTAGCACATTTGTATTCAAATAGAAAAGAATTTGTTTGGAAAGTTTTTCCAGAATGCGTTTTTGTTTATTGACAATGTTGGTTTGATATGATAATATTATTTTACATTTTGATTATCCTTGAAAATTGAGCCGCAACAAAGGCTCTTTTTTTTTAGTCTGAAATGCTTTTCGTTAAGCGTGTTTTTTAGAGGTTTGACTTGGAGTATAGTTCTTTCGAGAATATTCCGTATTTTAATGAGTGTTCCGCTGTGATGTCTGCGGAAGGTTTTAAGCTGGTGGAACTTCATGTTGTTCCGCAGAATGGCAAAGTTAATGTTTCTGCTGTCATAGCTTCGGCGGATTCTAAAAAAGACATCGGTGTTTCAGATTGCGCAAAAGCACATCGCGCGTTGTTTTCAGAAATGGTTAAAATCCTCGGAAAAAATGAAGACGATATTTCTATGGAAATGTGTTCGCCGGGAATTGAACGCACTTTAAGAAATGCGGCTGAATTTGAGATTTTTATAGGAAGAGAAGTCCGCGTCTGGGATAAAAACATAAACGACTGGGTTTGCGGAAAAATAAAATCTTCAGATAAAAATCAAGTTACATTGGAAATAGAAGGCGGCGGCGAAAAGTCTGTTGCCTATGCTGATATTGCTAAAGCAAAATTTTTACATTTATAAGGGGGCTTGTTATGTCAGAAATGGCAGATGCAATCCGTGCGCTTTCTGCAGAAAAAGGAATTGATGAATCTTCAATCAGGCAGACTATAGAAAGAATGATTCTTGCGGCGTATCAAAAATCATTCGGAAAAGGCTACGACAACTGCATTGTGAAATTTGCAGATGATATGTCGGATGTGAATGTCTATGCGCGCAAAACTGTTGTTGACGGAGTTTATGATCCTGTTATTGAAATTGAGCTTGAAGAAGCGCAGAAGCTTGCTCCAGAAGCCGTGATTCATGACACTCTTGATATTCCGCTTGATCCAAAACGCGATTTTGAACGCGGCGCAGTTTCAGTTGGAAAGCAGGAAGCCCACAAGGATTTGAATGAAAATTCAAGCAAAAAGCTTCTTGATGAATACAAGGAAAAAATCGGACAGATTATAATCGGATATTACCAGCGCGAGCATAAAGGAAACATTTATGTTGAGCTTGGAAAAGTTGAAGGCGTGCTTCCTGTAAAATATCAGAGTCCACGCGAAGTTTATGAAAAGAACGACAGAATCAGGGCTTTGGTAAAAGATGTAAAAAAAGTTCCCTCCGGAATTCAGGTTGTGCTTAGCCGCACAGATGAAAATTTTGTAAAAAGCATTCTTGAGCTTGAAGTTCCAGAAATTCAGGATAATACGATTGTTGTAAAAAGCATTTCGCGCGAGCCTGGCTATAGAACAAAGATTGCCGTGGCTTCAAACAAAATCGATGTAGATCCTGTTGGCGCTTGCGTTGGCTTGAAAGGTGTCCGCATTCAGAATGTAATCCGCGAACTTGAAGGCGAAAAAATCGATGTTTTGCGCTATGACGAAGATCCTCATGTGTTTATAAAAAATGCGCTTTCGCCTGCTGAAGTAAAGCAAGTTGTAATTAAAGATGCTGAAAAAAGAGAGGCGCTTGCGGTTGTTTCCGATGAAAATTTCTCTATTGCAATTGGAAAACAGGGCTTGAATGTCCGCCTTGCAAACCGTCTTTGCAACTGGTCAATCGATGTAAAAACCGAAGCTATGGTTACAGACGAAGATCTTGTTGAAAATGACACAAGAAGGGCTGCGGAAGAACTCTTTGGCGGTTCAGAAAATGAATCTTACGAGGAAATTCTTACAGTTGCTCAGCTTCCAGGTGTTGACCAGCGTGTTGCGGAAATTCTTAAGGAAGCCGGCTATGATGATATAGAAGTTTTCGTTTCGTCTTATGAAAGCGGAGCGTTGAATGGACTTGACGGCGTAACAAAAGAGCAGCTTGATGAAGTTTATTCAATTATAAATGAAAACGTTGAATTTGAAGATGAGGAAGAACCGCAGCAGACAGCAGATTCAGCAGAGGAAGATTCAGAAGAAGAATATTTCTGTCCTGAGTGCGGCGAAAAAATTACACCGGATATGACAAGATGTCCAAAATGCGGTGTTGAATTCTCATTTGAAGAAGAGTAAGAGGTAATAGGATACAGTATGGCAGATGAATCAGAGAAAAAGACAGGCGTAGTTTTAAATAAGCATGTACAGGACTCTCATCCTGCAGGGGAAGCCAGCCCAAAGCGGAAGATTGTTATAAAAAGAAAAGCTCCTTCTGCAGAGGCGGCAAAACAAGAACAGAAAAAAAGAATTCACGTAGTGTCTAAAAAGACTCCTGATTCATCTGTTAAAGCTGAGGATGCAAAAACTGAAGTTCCTGTTTCTCAGGAAAAAACTGTTGCGGCAGAAGAAAAAAAGCCGGTTGCTCCTGTTGCCCAGCCTGCAAAGCCGCAGGTTCAGACTTTGGAATTTCCTAATGTTCGTCCAAATGTCAAGGCTGGAAATTTGAGCGGCGGAAGAAACCGTTATTCAAATAATGGAAATGGCCGCAGAGATGGCGGATTCACTGGAAGCCAGGCTAGAGAAAGCTATCAGAACCGCGAAAGACAAAATAATTTTAACCGTGGCAATCCACAGGGATCGAATTTTGGAAACCGCAACGGTTCTTTCCGTGGAAATCCAAATGGCGGATTCAACAGAAACAACGGGCAGCCGGGCGGATTTAACCGTGGTCCAGGCGGCTTCAATAGAAATGGAACTGGCGGCGGTTTCAATCGCGGACCAGGCGGATTCAACAGAAACAACGGACAGCCGGGCGGATTTAACCGTGGTCAAGGCGGCTTCAATCGCGGACCGGGAGGATTTGCTGGCGGAGCAGGCCGTCCGGGATTTGGCGGACCTCGTCCAGCTGGATTTGCAGATCCTTCAGCTATTGCAGGAAACAAAGCGCCGGCTAAAAAGCAATTTAAAGGAAAAAAGCAAGTTTATAATAGAAAAGATAAAGAAGATTTCTTTGACGAGGAAGAACTTTATCAGAACAAAAAGCATGATTCAACTCCGGCAAGCGTTGTTCCAGAGAAAATTGAAATCATGGAGACAATTTCCGTTTCAGATCTTGCCCGCAAAATGAATCTTAAGGCAAGCGAAATTATCGGCAAGCTTATGTCAATGGGAATGATGGTTACAATCAACCAGTCCATTGATTCTGACACAGCGACAATTCTTGCTTCTGAATATAACTGTCAGGTTCACCTTGTAAGCCTTTACGATGAAACTGTTATTGAAAGCGACAAGGGAAGCTCTGAAGGTGAGCGCACTCGTCCTCCGATTGTTACTGTCATGGGACACGTTGACCATGGAAAGACAAAAACTCTTGATGCAATCCGCAATGCTGATGTTGCTGCTGGAGAAGCTGGCGGAATCACACAGAAAATCGGTGCTTACCAGGTTTCAACTCCAAAAGGCGTAATTACTTTCCTTGATACTCCGGGACACGAGGCATTTACAATGATGCGCGCCCGCGGTGCACAGATTACAGATATTGTTGTTCTTGTTGTTGCGGCTGACGATGGCGTTATGCCTCAGACAATGGAAGCTATAAACCACGCAAAAGATGCAAAAGTTCCAATTATCGTTGCGGTCAACAAAATTGATAAGCCGGATGCAAATCCTGAAAAAGTTATGACGCAGCTTTCTGAGCTTGGGCTTACTCCTGAAGCTTGGGGCGGCGACACTCAATATGTAAATATTTCAGCATTGAAGCATCAGGGAATTGATGATTTGCTGGATGCGATTCTTATTCAGGCTGAAGTTCTTGAGCTTAAAGCGCAGTATGATTGCCGGGCTGAAGGAAAAGTTATTGAAAGCCGCACTGACCAAGGCCGCGGTGTTGTTGCTTCTGTTGTTGTTCAGCGTGGAACTTTGCACATCGGCGATCCTTTGGTTGCAGGAATTTATTCAGGACGCGTTCGTGCAATTTTCAATGACCGCGGACAGAAAATTCAAGAGGCAACACCTTCAATGCCGGTGGAAGTTCTTGGACTTGAAGCTATGCCGAATGCCGGAGATCCTATTCAGGTTACAGAAACTGAAAAAGATGCGCGCGCATTTGCCGCAAAACGCCAGGAACTCAAACGCTTTGAAGATGCAAAGGCTGTCAAGAAAGTTACGCTCGACAATTTGTATTCAACAATTGAAGCAAGCGAAGTCAAAGAGTTTAAAGTTATCATCAAGGCTGATTTGCAAGGTTCTGCGGAAGCTCTTAAAACTTCTCTTGAAAAACTCAGCACAAAGGAACTTAGGCTTGTTGTCATTCATTCAAGCGCGGGTGCAATCAACGAAAGCGATGTTACTTTGGCTGCCGCTGATGAAAATGCAATTATTATCGGATTCAATGTCCGCCCGACTCCAAAAGCAAAATCTTTGGCTGAACAGGAAAAAGTTGAAATCCGCAAGTATAACATTATCTACAAGTGTGTTGAAGAAATTCAGCAGGCCATGGAAGGAATGCTTCAGCCTGATACAAAAGACGAAACAACAGGAACTGCGGAAGTTCGCAACACTTTCAAAGTTCCAAAAATTGGCGTTATTGCCGGATGTTATGTTACAGATGGTGTTATCAAAAAAACTTGCAGCGTGAATGTTATCCGCGACGGCGTTGTTATTTACACTGGAAAAATTGCTTCTCTCAAAAGATTCAAGGACGATGCAAAAGAAGTTAAAGACGGATTTGAATGCGGTATCGGAATTGAAAACTGGCAGGATCTTCAGATTGGAGATCAGCTTGAGGCTTTTGAGACAATCGAAGTTAAACGCAAGCTCGGAAAAACTTTGGCAGATGAGCAGGCAGAAGCAGAAAAGAAAAATGCCGCTGCAGAAGTTTCCGCTGAATAAAAGGATTTGCAATGGGACAGTATAGAATGGACAGGCTGGGCAACCAGCTTAGGGAAGAAATTGCAACTCTCATAATGCGCCACGAAGTAAAAGATCCGCGTGTGAATGAATTTCTTACAATAAACCGTGTGGAAGTTGTAAAGGATTTATCATGCGCGAAAGTCTATGTTTCATCTTTTTTGGATGACGCTTCTGTTGAACGCGGCGTAAAAGGCTTGCAAAGCGCGGCTGGATTTATTCAGTCTACAATCGCAAAAAAAGTTTCAATCTATAGATTTCCAAAACTTACTTTTGTAGCAGATTTCAGCATGAAAGAAGGCTATAAAATGGTTCAAAAACTTAATGCGCTGGAAAATGAATCTAGGCAAGTTGAAATCAGCCAGAATGAGCAAAATGCCAGAGAAGACCAAGAATAAAGTTTCCGGGGTTATGCTTTATGCAAAGACTCCGGGAATTACAAGTTTTTCTTCTCTTTGGAGCATAAAGCATGCCTTGAAAACTGAAAAGGTCGGGCATACTGGAACTTTGGATTCTTTTGCTGAAGGCTTGCTTGTTGTTTTGTCTGGCAATCTTACGCACCTTGTTCCTCATATAACTTCATTTACAAAAACTTATCGGGCTGTTGTTTGCTTCGGAAAAGAAACGGACACTCTTGACCCGACTGGCGATGTTGTAAAAACTGGTGTGGCGGCTTCTAAAGAGCAAATTGAAACTGTGCTGAAAAAATTTACTGGAGCAGTTCTTCAAGTTCCGCCTGTTTATTCTGCGCTTCATGTTGACGGAAAACGCGCAAGCGATCTTGTCCGCGGCGGAAATGAAATTCGGCTTGAAAGCAGGCAAGTTTTTATTTACAAAAATGAACTTCTTGATTTTAAAGAGCCTTCAGAAAATGACGCTTGCTCTTACGCACTGCTTGAAATTGTCTGCTCAAAAGGAACTTACATCCGCGCGCTTGCCAGAGACATTGCCTCTAGCCTTGGAACTTGCGCCCATTTATGCGCTTTGAGGCGGACTAAAGTCGGACCGTTTGAATTAAAAGATGCGGCGTGTTTTTGCGAGCTAAAAGAATTTTCAATAGAAAACGGAATTCAAAATGCGATTTATTTTCAAAAGGAAAAAGAGAAAATCCATCTTCCGTTTGAACAAAAAATAAAAAAACGCCGTGAAGATTCAGCTGAAAAAATTCAAGACATAAGAAATCACTTTTTGCTTTTTTCTCAAAAACTGGCGTCTCTTTGCGGTTTTAGCTGCGATATTTTAAAGCCTGAATTTGAAAAGTCATATTTGAATGGCCGTCCGCTTTCACAGAAAATGTTTGACATTGCAAGCTGCGGAAATGTTGAAAATGAAATTGCGGTTTTTTATTCGTCTGGAACTTTCGCCGGAATAATTTGCAAAAACAAGGATTCAAGACTTTCTTATGGTTTTGTTGTTCCGCCTGAAAAAAAGGAATTCAAAATTTTTTCTTGGAATGAATTTTGCAGTTTGAATTTTCCGATTGAATGGAAATCAAAAGGCTGCGCTCTCACGGTCGGAAGTTTTGAAGCTGTTCACGCAGGCCATGTTGCGCTTATAAAAACTGCTGTTGCTCAAAAAAATTTTGTTTCGGGAATTATAACTTTTTCCTCGCAGATAAAAAATGACGGAACTGGTTCAATTTTTACTCTTGAGCAGCGGCTGGAATTTTTCAAGGAGCTTGGGCTTGACTTTGCGGTTGTGATTGACTTCACGCAGGATTTTTCAAAAATTGAAGGAGATGATTTTATTGAAACTTTGATTTCAGTTTGCGGAATGAAATTTCTTGTTGAAGGAAGCGATTTTAAATGCGGCTACAAAGGTTTGCTTAATATGGAAGAACTTGAAAAAATTTCGCAGGAAAAAAACTTCCAGCTTTGCAAACAGGATTACGTTTTTTTTGAAGATGAAAAAATCAGTTCAAGCCGCATAAAAAAAGAAATTCTTGCAGGAAATTTTATATGCGTTCAGAAAATGCTTTTGCGCCCATTTGCTTTGGATGTCCGCGGAATTTCATTGAAAGAAAAATCAGCTGGAAATGAAAATTCGATTTTTGAATTCCGCAATGAAAAAAATCAAGTTTTGCCAAAGAACGGAATTTACAAAGTTGCCGCGCTTAATTCTAACGGAAATGTTTTTCACACAACTCTTGAGATTGAAAATGAAAATCTTAGGATTGCGCTTCCAACGGCAGGAGTTGCAGAAAAAACAGTCGAGATAAAATTTTGCTGATTCGCAGAGAAGTTTGCCGCGCGGCTTAACATTGACTTTTCTTTCTATATCAGTAAAATGTAAAGCAGTTCATTCCGTTGTGATTTTGCTTGGAATACAAAGCGCCACTTTTGTTCCCTGTAAAAATCGAAGGACTGAAAAAAAATTTTTATCAGGAGTAAGAAATGGCACTTACAAAAGAAACAACAGCGTCAATCGTTTCAAAATTTGGAGCAAACGCAAGCGACACTGGAAATTCAAATGTTCAAATTGCTTTGATGACAGAGCGCATTAAAGAGCTTACTGCTCACTGCAAAACTTTCCCGAAAGACACCTGCGCACAGCGTGGTCTTTTAAAAGTTGTTGGTGCTCGCCGCAAGCTTTTGAAATATCTTAAACGCACAAATCTTGAAGGCTACCGCTCTCTTATAAAAGAGCTTGGAATCCGCAAGTAATTTTGCAGAAAAAATTGGATGATGACGGCAGATGAATTCAAAAATGGATTTACTGCCGTTGTTTTTTTAAGGTGGATTCAAAAGAATTTCCCTTTGAATATTCTGATAAGAGTCAGTCCACCGATTATATGGATTTCTATAGATTGGGAATCGATGTAATCTGTGGATAATCAGAAGTTCATAAAAAGCATATTTAGGAAACTTTTATGATACAAAGAGTAACCAAAAAAATTGGTGATCAGGAACTTATTCTTGAAACTGGAAAAATCGGAAAGCAGGCAAACGGCTGTGTTTATGCGCAGATTGGTGGAACTGCTGTAATTGCAACTGTCTGCGCTTCAAGCGAAGTAAAGGAAGGGCTTGACTTTGTTCCTGTAACAGTTGAGTACAACGAAAAATTTTATGCCGCAGGAAAAATTCCTGGCGGATTCGTAAAACGTGAAGGCCGTCCAAAGGACAAGGAAATTCTTGTAAGCCGTCTTATTGACCGCCCGATGCGTCCTCTTTTTGAAACATCTTTTGGCCGTGAAATTCAGATTGTTCCGACTTGCGTTTCTATTGACGGCGTGAATCCTCCAGACATTCTTGCAGTTCTTGCTTCGAGCGCGGCTGTTTCTATTTCTGACATTCCTTTCCACGGACCTGTTGCAGGTGTTCGCGTTGGATATTTGAATGGCGAGTACATTTTGAATCCGACTTATGAGCAGATGGAAAAAATTCAGCTTGAAATTGTTGTTGCCGGAACTAAAGACGGATTTACAATGGTTGAAGGCGGTGCAAACGAAGTTTCAGAGGAAGTTATGCTTGGAGCTTTGGAAAAAGCGCAGGGATTTATTACCGATACGTGCTTGCTTCAGGAAGAACTTGTAAAGCTTGCCGGAAAAGAAAAACTTCCGCTTGCACCTCTTGATGTAAAACTAGAAAACGCAGATGCAATCAAAGCCGAAGCAATTCCTCTTATGCAGGAAGCTTGTTTCCAGAAAGGAAAAATGGCGCGCGGAAATGCGGTTAAGGCTGTAAAAGCTAAGATTGCAGAAAAATATTCAGAGCAGCTTGAAGATGAAATTCAGGCAAAATTGTTCAACACTTTGTTTGATGACATTCAGTATGATTTGCTTCGCTCAAGCATTCTTGAAAAAGGACTTCGCATTGACGGCCGCGGCACAGAAGATATTCGCCCGATTACTTGCGAAGTAAATGTTCTTCCTCGTCCTCATGGTTCTGCTTTGTTTACCCGTGGCGAAACTCAGTCTTTGGCTGTAACAACTTTGGGAACTGCAATGGACGAGCAGGTTTACGATGACATTGAAGGCGACAGAAGCGAAAACTTTATTCTTCATTATAATTTCCCTCCATATTCTGTTGGTGAAGTTGGAAAGCTTACAACTGGCCGCCGTGAAATTGGACACGGAAATCTTGCGCGCCGTTCTTTAGCTCCGATGATTCCTTCAAGAAGCGAATTCCCTTATACAATCCGTGTTGTTTCTGAAATCATGGAATCTAACGGTTCTTCTTCACAGGCTTCAACTTGCGGCGGATGCTTGTCTTTGCTTGCTGCTGGTGTTCCTATGAAAAAAATGGTTGCAGGAATTGCAATGGGACTTATCACTGACGGACCGCAGTACAAAAAATATGCAATTCTCTCTGACATTTTGGGAGAAGAAGATCACCTTGGCGATATGGACTTTAAGGTTGCTGGAACTCGCGATGGAATTACAGGATTCCAAATGGATATAAAAATTGCCGGCGTTTCCATGGATATTATGAGACGCGCCCTTGAACAGGCAAAACGCGGACGCAATCACATTCTTGACATAATGGAAAAATGCATCAGCAAGCCTCAGCCAATCAGCCCTTACGCTCCAAAAATTGAAACAATGAAAATCGCTGTTGATAAAATCGGCGCTTTGATTGGACCAGGCGGAAAAAATGTAAAAGCTCTTTGTCAGCAGTACAATGTTACAATCAATACTGAAGATGACGGAACTGTTACAATTTACGGCAAGTCTGGAGTTTCTACTGATGCTGCAAAAGCTGCTATCAAGGGAATCTGCGAAGATCCAGAGCCAGGCACAATTTATCAGGGAACTGTAAAGCGCATTATGGACTTTGGCGCGTTTATAGAAATTCTTCCGGGAAAAGAAGGACTTTGCCACATTTCAAAACTTTCAAGAAATCGTGTTGAAAAAGTAAGCGATGTTCTTAAGGAAGGCCAGGTTATTCCTGTAAAGCTGCTTGAAGTTGACAAAATGGGCCGCTTGAATTTGAGCTACATTGATGCAATTGAAAGCAAATAAGTTTATTTAACTTTATGTTGAATCCGTCTGTAAATTTGCAGGCGGATTTTTTTTTGTTTTTGCGAAATTTCAATCTGATGCAAAACTTTTTGAAATTTGCTAAAATCATTTTATGCCCGCAAAAAAACAAAATCTTTTAAATAACATAACGCTTATTACTCAGCCAGTTGCAAATTCAAAAGTTACAACGTTTGGCTTTTACTTTTCAGTTGGAAGCCGTTTTGAAAATGAAGGTGAGCATGGAATCAGCCATTTTACCGAGCACATGATTTTTAAAGGAACAAAAACAAAATCGAACCGGGACATATCTCTTATCTTTGACAGAATGGGCGGAATTTTCAATGCTTTTACCGAGCGCGAAAATGTAGGCGTTTACTGCACTGTTCCTTCTGAAAATTTGGAAAATTACAAAACGGCATTGGAAACTCTTTGCGATTTGAGTTCGAATTGCACTTTTCCGCCTGAAGAAATGGAAAAAGAGCGCGGTGTTGTTCAAAGTGAAATTCTTGCTGTTTTGGACGATCCTGATGATTCTGCAATGGATGAAGTTGCGTCTTGTGTTTGGCCGAACCAAAAACTTAGCCTTGCGATAACTGGAACTTCTGATGATGTTGATTCAATTACGCGGGAGCAGATGGTTGACTGGTATAAAAAGTATTTTGCGGAAGGCGAGCTTGTTGTAATTGTTTGCGGAAAAATTTTTGAAGACATTCTTGTTGAAACTTTGCAGAAACTTCCGCAGCATAAGCCCTCGCAGGAATTTTTTAAGCATCTTCATTTTCCAGAAAAAGTTGTCTGGAACACAGAGAACAGGATTTTAAAAGCTAAATTTAATCAGACGCAAATTTTTTCTTTGTATCCGCTTTCTTCAAACCTTTCCTTCAAGGATTACATTTCACTTTTGATTTTTAATTCTGCCGCCGGAGAAACTATGAGCAGCCGCCTTTTTTCTTCGCTTCGTGAAAAATCCGGACTTTGCTATTCAGTTGGAAGTTTTTACACGACTTATGAAAATGCAGGACTTTGGTGCGCTTATGCTGTTTGTGAAAAAACAAAAGCTGAAGAAGTCTATAAAAAACTTTCAGAAGAAATTTCGGGATTTGTTGAAAATCAAATTTCAGATGAGGAAATTGAAATTTCAAAAGAGCGTTTGTGCGGCTCAGAAATTCTTGGAGAAACTAGAACTGCGTTTTTGATGCAGCGGCTTTGGAATTTTTATTCAATGGGATTTCCGCTTTGCGAAACTGAAGAAATTCTGAATAGTATACGTTCAGCTGAAAAAAATGATATAATCAGTTTTATAAAAAATCTTTTGAATGAAGAAAAAAAATCATCGCTTGTTTACGGACCTGCGCTTTCTTCAAAACAAAAAAAGGAAATATTATGCTGGAAAAAATAAATTTAAAAATTGTTGCGCAAAAAAATGCTGTTGTGCCTGCTTATAAAACCGAAGGTTCCGCCGGCGCTGATGTTTGCGCTTTGCTGGATGCTCCGATTGTTCTTAAGCAAGGCGAGCGTGCCTTGATTCCTACAGGCTTGATTTTTGAAATTCCTGCTGGCTATGAAATTCAGGTTCGTCCAAGAAGCGGGCTTGCTTTAAAAAATGGCGTTACTGTTTTAAATTCGCCTGGAACTATTGACAGTGATTACCGCGGAGAACTTAAAATTATTCTTGCTAATTTTGGACAGGAAGATTTTACCGTGAACAGCGGAGATAGAATCGCCCAGATTGTAATTTCTTTAGTTACAACAGCGAATTTTATTTCTGTAAATTCTATTTCTGAAACTTTGCGTGGAGCTGGAGGCTTCGGAAGCACTGGTGTCTAATATTGATGTTGGCAAAAAAAATTTTTGAATTTATTTACAATAAAATAGACTCGGCAGTTGTTTTTGCTAGAAAGCAATTCGCTTTTTCTTTTCTTTTTTTTAAACGGAAATTTAAGAAATTAAAACATTTTGAGTTTCAAAGAAAAATTTACACAGCTGGATTTTCAATTGGAAGAAAAATTAATTGTGTAAAAACTCAGGCTTTTTTTGCAAAGAAAATCTTCAAGCTGAATTCTGTAAAATCGAATATTTTAGTGCGCTACATTGCAAAGGAACTTTTGCTTTACTTTTTGATTTGCTTTGTTTTTTTCTTTGTCGTGTTTTTTGTAAATCAAATTCTTTTGCTTGCTGAAACTATTTTAAAGAAAAGAGTTCCTGTGAATTCTGTTTTAAAGCTGATTTTATATTGCTTGCCAAATGTGATTTCCCAGTCTGCGCCGTTTGCAACTCTTGTTGGATTTTTGATGTGCCTTGGCAGACTTGTTACTGACAATGAAATTTTGATTTTCCGGGCAAGCGGCCAGCGTTACAGTTTGATTTTAAAATCTGTTTTGGCAATGGGACTTTTGATTTCAGTTTTTAGTTTTATTATGAATGATTATTTTCTTCCGATTGGAACTTTAAAATACAACCGGCTTTTCAAACAAATTATTGTGTCAAACCCTGCAATCGAGCTTGAATCAAAGTCAATAAAAAGAATGAATGATTCAACTTTAGTAATTGGAAATGTCAGCAAAAATAATGTTTCTGATATTGTTTTGTTTGACTCGGAAAAAGACGGTGTTCAGCGTATTATAATGGCTGGAAATTCCGACGTGAAAAAATCTTCAACTCCTGGCGTAATTATGCAGCTTGATATGAACAGTCCGATTGTCTTGAGCCTTGATAAATCAAAAACAGAAAACTATGAATCTATTTCAGCTGAAAAACTGAGGCTGAATATTTTTGAAGATTCTATTATCTCTTCTAGCAACGGAACTTCGCCGCGTGAAATGACATCGTGGGATTTGATAAAGCGAATAAAAAAAATGAAGCAGGAAAATTCTTCAACGAAAAAAAGATTAAACACTTTTATACTTGAATGCAATAAAAAATTTTCAGTTCCTTTTGGATCATTTTTTTTCGCATTGTTAGCTTTTCCTCTTGCATTAATTTTCGGAAAAAAAGACGGTCAGACACTTGGACTTATATTTGGAATAATACTTTCAGTTCTTTACTGGTCGGCAACAATAATCGGACAGATGTTCGGAATCCGCGGAGGCTACAACGGATTTTGGATGATGTGGACTCCTAATTTTGTAATAGGAATTTTAGGAATCATTCTTTACATAAGGCTCAAGAAAAAATGAAACTTGTTTTTTATATGCTCAAGCGTTTCTTTCCAGTTTTTATTGGCGCGGTTATGTTTTTTGTTCTTGTTCTTTGCCTCACAGATTTGTTTATGAATCTTTGGAATTATATTTCAAAAAATGTTTCATCGCGCGATGTTGCTTTGATTCTTATTTATTATATTCCAAAAGCGGTCTGGTATGCTGTTCCGATTGCAATGCTTTTTGCGACGGCCTATATGCTCAGTGATTTTTATGCGCGGAATGAATTGCTTGCGGTTTTTGCATCTGGAATTTCACTTTTTAAGTTTTCGGTTCCGTTGCTTGCTGTTGCTGTTGCAATGAGTTTTGCTCTTTTCATTTTTGAGGACAATATTGTTGTTCCGACATTTTCAAAAAAAACGCAGTTGCAGGAATCAGTTTTGTCAAAAGAAAAATCTTTGAACAACAGCAAAATTGTAATTATGGCGGAAGGCGGAAATGTAATTTACAAAGCGGATTTTTTCAACAACAAGGCGGAATCTCTTTCAAAACTTTATGTTCTTTTTAGAACTGAAGACAAAAAGCCTGATGCGGTTGTCTATGCTCAAAAAGCTTTTTGGAAAAATAATTCTTGGAAACTTGAAAATGCTGTGGAATATAAATTTCAAGATGAAAATTTTTTAGCTTGCGTTTTGGAAAAAAGATTAGAAGAACGTCTTTTGGAACCTCCAGAAACTTTCAGAAATAATACAATTTCTGTTGAACGGGTAAACACGAAAGAAGCTAGAGAATATATAGAGCATCTTGAAAAAGCCGGACTTCCGAGCGCAGAAGAAAAATCTGTTTATTATAAAAAATATTCGTTTCCTTTTGTTGTTTTTATTGTTGTTTTTTTAGCGATTGGACTTAGCGGGAAAACTCGTAAAAATGTTTTGCTTGTGAGCCTTGCAATGAGCATAACGGCAGTCGTTCTTTTTTATGTCCTTCAAATGATTACGATGCTCATGGCAAAATTTCAAGCTATTCCGCCTTTGTTTGGAGCATGGAGTCCGGTTGTGCTTTTTATAATTATCAGCTGTGTTTTGTTGAAATATGCTAAAACTTAAAAATTTGAAAAATGAGGCAAAGTATTATGATAAAAAATTTTTTTGAAATTCATCACGAAGATAAAAATTCCTGTGCTCGGACTGGAGTTGTTCATTTGGCGCATGGAGATGTTCAGACTCCTGTTTTTATGCCGGTTGGAACAAAAGGAACTGTAAAGGCTTTGACAAAAGATGATTTGGAAGAAATCGGATTTGAAATTATTCTTGCAAACACTTACCATCTTTATCTTCGCCCCGGTGCTGACATTGTTTCCGAAGCTGGCGGACTTCACGGATTTACAAAGTGGAACAAAAATTTTCTGACGGATTCTGGCGGATTTCAAGTGTGGTCTCTTTCAAATCTTCGGAAAATTGAAAATGAAGGAGTTGCATTTAGAAGCACGATTGATGGCAGCAAGCATTTTTTCACTCCAGAAAATGTTGTTCAAACTCAAGTAAAACTTAACAGCGATATTCAAATGCAGCTTGATGTTTGCTCTGGATATGGCGTTGAAAGGCGTGAGGCTGAACGTGCTTTCCGCTTGTCTTCAGATTGGGCTGTGCGTGCGATAAAAGAATGGAAGTTTCATTCTGAAAATGGATACAAAGGAATTTTATTTCCTATTGTCCAGGGAAATTTTTTTGATGACCTTAGAAAAGAAAGCGCGGAATTTGTAGATTCTCTTGGAACTCCGGGACTTGCGATTGGCGGATTAAGTGTTGGTGAGCCTGCTGATGTTTTCGTTGAAAAGTTGAAATATACAGTTCAGTTTCTTTCAAAAAGCAAGCCTCGGTATGTTATGGGAATTGGAACTCCTGAATATATTCTTGACGCAGTTTCAAATGGAATTGATATGTTTGACTGTGTTCAGCCTACGCGCATTGCCCGGCATGGACTTTATTTTCATCACAAAGGAATGCTTTCAATTAAGCAAAAAAGATTTGAACGTGATTTTTCTGCGCTTGATTCTGAATGCAATTGCAAAGTCTGCAAAACTTATTCGCGTGCATATTTGCGGCATATTTTCCGCGAGCAGGAAATTCTTTCTTCTATGCTGGCAAGCTACCACAATCTTTATTTTTTGCACAATATGATTTTAGAAATCCGCTCTGCAATTGAAAATGATAAATTTGAAGAATACAAAAAAAATTTCCTTGATAATTTTCATTCAAATGAACTTTGATGCCGATAATTAAAAAGATTTGTCTGGAGAAAAAATGAAGAGAAAATTTTTGCTCGCTGCTGTTTCATTGATTTTTATTTTTGCATGGTCTCAAGAATCTTCCGCGCCAGAAGTTATTGAAAATATTTTGTCTGAATCTGAAAATTCCCAATCGGAAATTTCTGCGCCAGATGAAATTATTTCAGAAGAAACTTCCCAAAATTCGGAAACAGAAATTCCAGATGTTTCTCTTCCTGAAAATGCTGTTCCAGAAATTCAGAACGAGGCAGAATCAGAAAATTATGATGCGATTTCTGGAAGCCAGCCTTCAGAAAATATAAAGTTTAAATATACAAGAGAGAAAATTTATCCAGCAGATGCTCGTCCCAAAAAACATGACAGCTCAAAAAATTATATTGACCGTTCCAAGGATTATGAAAAAAATTGCAATGACATTTTAAAATACGGACTTGAAGGTCAGATTACAGAACTTATTGATGAGCTTACAAAAAATCAGGACAATCGTTTTGTTGATGGAATTTATGATTTGTTTCAGGAAACAAAAAGTGTTGCTGTTAAAGAAAAAATTCTTGATTACTTCACAAAGTTAAAAGATCCTTGCCTTGCTTCTTATGCGGTCGAAATTATAAATGATCCTTACGATGAAAAAAAATCGATTGTTGAAAAATGCTTTAAATATGTTTCCGAAGCTGATATAAAAGATGCGAATCCGGGACTTGTTGATTTGGTTGATAAGGAGGAAGATGCATATTTTACGGGAGCGCTTTCTGCATTGGGCGAAACAGGTGGAAAAGAAGAAGCTCTTTTTCTTGCGGATTATCTTGACCGTGATGATTTGAATGTTTCCCAGAGGCAAGCTCTCATGCGTGTTCTTGGAAGAATCAAGGCTGTTGAAACTTGGCAAAAGATTTCAGAAATTGCAAAAGACGAAAATGAAAACACTTTTGTTAGAATGTATGCTGCGGAAGCGATTGGTGCAATGGAAAAGCCTGAATCAGAAGATATTCTTGTGGAATTGTTTGAGTCAAATGATCCGAATCTTAGAACTTACGTTATAAAAGGAATTTCATATTTCAACGACAAAAAGTCTTCAGATTTAATTACGCAGGCGTTGCGTGATTCTCAGTATAAAGTCCGGCTTGAAGCAGTTTCCGCAGTTGGAAAAAATAGAATTGACAAAGCTGTTCCTTTTTTGATTTTCAGATGCAAAGATAAAGACGAGCAGAAGCAAGTAAAGGAGAAATGTTATTCTGTAATTGCGGATTTAAATACTTCTGACGGAAACGATTATTTAATCAGTGTTTTAAAAGACAAAAAAATTGGCGATGCTACAAAGGCGAAGGTTTCTGCGGCATTGCTGGAATATAATCATGCAGGAACAAAAGAAGTTATAGAACTTGCTCGTTCAACATTGAAGAGCGACATTCAGAAAAATTTACGTTATGCGTTGGGAAAGGAATTTGCAAAATATGATCGTTCCGAATTTGCTGATATTTGCGCGGAATATATTGCGAGCGATGATGTTGCAACTCAAGGCACGGGTCTTGATATTTGGGCGAAAGGAAGATACTCAAGCGTAAAATCCGCCGTTGAAGAAATTGCAAAAGATGCCGAAGAAGAAGTTTTGCCAGAAGAAACAGAAAAACCTAAAGGTTATCAGTTTGGAGCAAAAAAGAAAAATGCAAATGCAAAAAAAGCAAAACGGATTTTGGAGCAATCTTAAAAATTACTGCGCGTTTTCTTTTATTATTTTCAAGATAAAGTATCCGAATTTTTCAGCTTTTATTTCTCCTATTCCGTAGCAGCTTGTAAGCTCTTTTATGTTTGAAGGTTTCTTTTGCGCGATGTCAAAAAGTGTTTTGTCTCCAAAAATAACATAAGGCGGAACATTCAATTCTTCTGCCGCCTTTTTTCTCCAACCGCGCAATTTTTCTGATAAAATTTTTTCATTGTTTTCCAAAGTGTCAGAAACAAAAAGTTCTCCTGTAGATTTTTTTGATGGTTTTGGAAAACTTTGGATTTTTTTATGAAGAATTGCACGAGGCTGATTGTAGTTTATTTTTTTTGATGCGCATATATCACAGCAATTTTCTGAAGAAACGCAGTCTTGCCTTGCATCTGAATAGCTTTCCCCAAAGTAAGATAAGAGCGCTTGCCGTCTGCAAACAGAATTTTCGCAGTAGTTTATCATTCCTTGCAAAAGATTTTCTGATTTAGCAGAATCAAAATTGTCTTTGAAAAAATATCTGATTTTGTGAATGTCTCCTGCGCTGTATAAAAGCAAAGCTTCGGCTTCCAATCCGTCACGTCCTGCACGTCCGATTTCCTGATAATATTGCTCTATGGATTTTGGCATGTCAAAGTGAATTACAAAGCGAACGTCAGGTTTGTTAATTCCCATTCCAAATGCAACTGTGGCAACCATAATGTCGGCTTTGTCTGAAATAAAGTCCTGCTGATTTTTTGCCCGCTGCGCATCGTTAAGTCCGGCGTGATAACTCAATGCTTTTATTCCATTTAAGTGCAGTTCTTGCGCAACTAAATCAACTTGCTTTCTTGAAAAGCAATAAATTATTCCGCTTTGGTTCGGATGATTTTCTATGAAGTTGAGAACCTGTTCTATCGGCTTGTCTTTTTTTATTACTTGAAGAAAAATATTCGGTCTGTTAAAACTTGCCATAAATATTTCAGGATTTTCCATCCGCAAATTTTTTATAATATCAGCTTGGACTTGCTTTGTTGCAGTTGCCGTGAGCGCAAGAAAAACTGCTTTTGGAAACTGATTTCTTATATGAGTTATTTCCATGTAGTCCGGGCGGAAGTCGTGTCCCCATTCGCTTATGCAGTGCGCCTCGTCGATTGCAATGCAGTCAACAGAACTTTTTGATTCTTGAAGCAGCCTTATCATCCTTCCTGAATTCAATCCTTCTGGCGAAACATAAAGAAGCTTGATTTTTCCAGATAAAATTTTTTCACAGCATTTTTGATAATAGTTTCTTTCAAGAGATGAATTTAAACAGACAGCAGAAATTCCATAGGATTCGAGTTGCGCCACTTGATCTTGCATTAACGCAATTAATGGTGAAACAACAACTGTAATTCCCGGAAGAATAAGAGCCGGAATTTCATAGCATAAAGATTTTCCGCCTCCAGTTGGCATGACTGCAAGCGTGTCGCGTCCGTCCAAAACATTTTGAATTATTTTTCTTTGCATCGGTCTGAATGATTCATAGCCAAAAACTGATTTTAAAATATCTTCTGGTGTTCTGTCGAATAATGTGTAGTCCATAGATGGTTCCTGAAAAAATAATGAGTTTTGCAACGCGAATTGAAATGAAATGTTTTTTATAGATTCATACAAATGATTATACAAAAATGATTCCAAAAATAAAACCTCCATTTTTTTTCTGCTTGAAAGGAAATTTTAAAAGCCAAACAACTTCTGAAAACTTTCTCTTGATTTTATTTTTATTTTTTGATATAGTATTTATCACTTGCCGGCTTGGTGGAATGGTAGACACGAAAGACTCAAAATCTTTTGCGCGCGAGCGTGTCAGAGTTCAAGTCTCTGAGCCGGTATCTTTTAGACCGAATTTTGTTCGGTCTTTTTTTATGCCAAAAGACTCATTGCACCTGCTGGCTTTTTAAATTTCACAGCTTCCTCCATTGCTTCTTTTCCGATTATATTTTCTTCCTTCATATCAGAAATTGTCCTTGCAATTTTTATGCAGCTTGAAACGGACCTTGGTGAAAACTCATAAGTTTCTGTTGCCTCGTCTAAAATTTTTTTTGCGTCCAAATCCATTTTGCAAAATTCTTTTATTTCCGATGGCGACAGTCTTGAATTTCTTTTTCCACGTTTGCGCTGAATTTTTATTGCCGCTGCAATTTCTTTTCGCAGTTCTGATGTTGAAATGTTTTGCGATAAATCTGATTTTTCTATTGAAACTTTTTCAACCTGAATGCTTAAGTCGATTCTGTCTAAAAGCGGCGCGGAAATTTTTTTCCAATATTGTTCAACAGAGCGGGCAGAACACAAGCAAAGTTTTTCCTTTGAACCGTAGTTTCCGCAGGGGCACGGATTCATTGACATTAAAAGCTGAAAATTTGCCGGAAAAATTGTTGAGCGTCCAGCTCTGCTTAAAGTTATGCTTCCTGTTTCAAGCGGGACCCTTAAAATCTGAAGAACTGATGTTCTGAATTCCGCAGCTTCATCTAAAAAAAGAGTTCCGTTATGCGCAAGTGAAATTTCTCCTGGGCTGCAATGAATTCCACCGCCGCACATTCCTTCTATTGTAGATGTTTGATGTGGCTGCCTGAACGGAGCTTTTTTTATTACTCTTGTTCCGGCCTGAAGAATTCCTGCAATCGAATAAATTCGAGTTACGCTTTGACTTTCTTCCTTTGTGAGCAATGGAACTAATGCGGGGAATCTTTGCAGCGAAAGCGTTTTTCCGCAGCCCGGAGGACCGAACGCAAGCAAGTTGTGTTTTCCAGCCGCTGCAATTTGCAAACCTCTTACAAGTTCTTTTTGTCCGCAAATTTCTTTAAATTCAAATTCTTCCGGCGGAAAAAGAATTCCATTTATTTCAACTGCGTCTTTTATTGTGCTTCCATTTTTTTCTTCAATGTGCGAAGTTTTATAATCAGAAAATGATTCGGGATTTTTTAACGCATTGAAAGCTTCTGTTAAATTTTCCGCGCCAAAAATTTTCATTGTGCGAATTTCTCTTGCTTCTTCCGCATTTGCAGCAGGAACAATGCAGTATCTTATTCCGCTAGCATAAGCAGTTGCCGCCGCCGCATGAATAGCTTTTACCGGACGTATATTTCCGTTCAGTTCAAGTTCGCCGATTACAAGAATCGGTTCCATTTGAAACGCAGAATTTTCATTTTCTAAATTTTCTTTTGCTGACAAAACTGCAAGAGCAATCGCAAGATCAAAGCCGGCTCCTTCTTTTTTCAAATCAGCAGGAGAAAGACTTATAAGAACTCGTTCAGGCGGAAACAAAAGCCCTGAATTTATAATTGCGCTTTTCATTCTTTCTCGCGATTCTTTTACCGCATTGTCCGCAAGTCCGACTATATCAACGGCAGGAATTCCGCGGCGCAAATCAACTTCAACTGTAACAAGATTTCCTTCGTAACCGAAAGGCGAAAAACAAAAAATTCTCATGTTTACTCCAAATAAAAAATTCAAGAATTAAAAACTTTATTATGAAAAAAATAAAAAAAATGCCGCAAATCAAAAAAATTTGATAAAATGCTTTTCTATGGAAATTACAGTTTTATGCAAAGTCGTTGATAATTTTGGCGACATCGGAGTTGTTTTTCGTTTATGCCGCGCGCTTTCCGAGCTGAAAAAAAATCTTGAAATCCGGCTTGTTGTAAGCAATCTTGATTCCTTTGCAAAAATTTCAAAAGACATAGATTCCGCAAAAACATTTCAGGAATTCTGCGGATGGAAAATTTTTGACTGGAACGACAATGAGCTTTGCAAAAAAGAATTTTCAATAAATCCGCCGGAATTTATTTTGGAATGTTTTCAATGCGGACGCCCGGAATGGCTTGAAGAAATTTTATTTTCGCCGCAGTTCAATTTAAATGTTCAAATTGTGAATGTTGAATATTTGACGGCTGAATCTTGGGCTGATGATTTTCATCTGTTAAAAAGCGGCACGCGTTCTGCAAAAATAAAAAAAATAAATTTCATGCCGGGATTTACAAAAAAAACTGGCGGCTTGATTTTGGATAAAAATTTCATGCGCTGCCTTTCCGAAAAAAAATATGCCTTGAATCTTGTAAAACAAAATCTTGATAAAAAAATTCTTTCCGAAGATTTTTCTACTTCATTTAAAATTCTTATTTTTTCGTATCCAAAAAATTTTGATTTTCTAGCTTCTGCAATAAAAGAATTTTCTCTTTTAAAAAAAGTTCTTGTTTTTGTTGCGCCCGGAGCTGGAGCGGATTCAGCAAAAAATTCCTTGGAAAAATTCAATGTCGATTTTATTTGCCTTCCGTTTATGCAGCAGGAAGTTTGGGACGCTTTTTTGTCGCTTATGGATTTTTCTTTTGTGCGCGGAGAAGATTCGTTTAGCCGCTGCTGTCTTTTGGGAAATCCGTTTGTATGGAACATTTATCCGCAGGAAGAAGAATTTCATATTGTAAAGTTGAATGCGTTTTTGCAAAGAATAAAAATTCCGCAGATTGAAAAATTTTCTTTTTTGTACAACAGAAATTTTGAAGTCAGCTGCTGTCCGGAAGCTTTGGAAATTCTTGAAGAAAAAAAACTTCCATCTGAACCTGAAAAAATAAATTCAGAAATGAAAACTGAAATTCTTTCCTTGTTGAAAAATTCTGAAAATTTGAAACCGGAATTTAAAAAGTTTTCCAATGAAATTTTAAAGAACGGAAATCTTGCGGAAAATCTTTTGAATTTCCTTGAAACAAAAATTCCGCGCTAAAGCAAATTTATTTTGCCTGCGTTTTGAAATGTTGCAATTTTATTTCAGTTCATATATAATCGAATAGCAAGTTTATTATCAAGGAAGTTTATTATGTTATCAACAAACGAAATTAAAGTTGGAACAGCTTTTATGTTTGAAGGCTCTCCTTTTATTGTTCAGAAAATGCTTGGTCAGAAAGCCGGACGTCAGGGAATTACAGTAAAGCTTCGTGTAAAAAATATTGTTACAGGCGGAACTCAGGATTTGGGTCTTGATGCTGGTGAAAAATTTGACGATGTTGACCTTGTAGAAAAAAATGTAAAGCTTTCTTATATCGATGGTGATGACTTTCACTTTATGGATCAGGAAACTTACGAAGACGTTATGCTTTCTAAGGAAGATTTGGGAGACAACGCTGGATACATTTCTCCAGATGATGATTATGATGTAACAATCACATATTATGAAGGAAAGCCAGTTGGCGTAAAGCTTCCTATTAACGTTGTTCGCGTAATTACATACTGCGAGCCAGGAATCAAAGGAGACACTTCTGGAAAATCTTTGAAGCCTGCAACTCTTGATACGGGAATGGAAGTAAGAGTTCCTTTGTTCTGCAACACAGATGATAAAATCGTAATCGACACAAGAGATGGTTCATTTGTAGAAAGAGCAAAAGACAAATAATTTGTTTTTCCAAAGGACTGATTTTCTTTCCTTTGGAATGCCATGACCCCCTAGCTCACTATGGATAGAGCGACAGCCTCCTAAGCTGTAGGTAGCGAGTTCGAACCCCGCGAGGGTCAAAGATATGCTTTTAAGATTCAAGGCAGTTTTACGCTGCCTTTTTTGTTTTTAAATCAAGTTTTTATAAAATTCAATTGATAAGAAAAAATTATAGATTTTGCAAAATTAATATAAACTTCTTTTTCTTGTCTCTATTGAAAATCATCAGAAAAAAAAGTATATTTATTCTATATGGAATCAGAAGGCTTAAAGCTATTTCAATTCTGACTCTAAGCATAGGAGTAATCGAATGACAGTTAATGACATCAAACATGCCAAAATCAAGGCATGGATTGAAGAATGTGTTAAGATGTGTGAGCCGGACAATGTTGTTGTTTGCGATGGTTCTACAGCCGAATATGACCGCCTTATGAAAAAATGCGTAGATGCAGGTCTTGCAACTCCGCTTGCCAAAAAGCCCAACAGCTTCCTTTTCCGCTCTCTTCCGAGTGATGTTGCCCGTGTTGAGTCACGCACGTTCATTTCTTCTGTAAAGGAAGAGGATGCCGGTCCTACAAACCACTGGATCGATCCTAAAGAGCTCAAGGCTACAATGAAAGGCCTTTACACAGGATGTATGCACGGACGCACAATGTACGTCATTCCGTTCTGCATGGGACCTCTCGGCTCACCGATCGCAAAATACGGAATCGAGCTTACAGACTCTGAATACGTTGTTCTTAACATGGACATTATGACACGCGCCGGCGAAAAAGTTTGGGAATACTTCGGTACAGACGGAGACTTTGTTCCATGTCTTCACTCAGTCGGAAAGCCGCTCAACAACGGCGAGAAAGACAACGGTGTCTGGCCTTGCGCAGATGTTGAGCACAAATACATCAGCCAGTTCCCGGAAGAACGCCTTATCTGGTCTTATGGTTCCGGATACGGCGGAAACGCTCTTCTTGGAAAGAAATGTTTCGCTCTCCGCATTGCAACTGTAATTGCACGCGAAGAAGGCTGGCTTGCTGAGCACATGCTTATCCTTAAGCTTACAAACCCTGAAGGAGAAGTTAAATACGTTACTGGCGCATTCCCTTCTGCATGTGGAAAAACAAACCTTGCAATGCTTATTCCTACAATTCCTGGCTGGAAAGTTGAGACAGTCGGTGATGATATTGCATGGATGAAATTCGGAAAAGATGGTCGTCTTTACGCTATCAACCCGGAAGCAGGATTCTTTGGCGTTGCTCCGGGAACATCTGCTGAATCTAACAAGAACGCTCTTGAAGCTGCTTCAAAGAACACAATCTTCACAAACTGTGCTCTTACAGAAGACGGAGATGTCTGGTGGGAAGGAATCGGTTATCCAGCAAAAGGCAAGCTTGTTGACTGGAAAGGAAACACACGCGACGCTCTTCCAAAAGACAAGTCTCCTAAGGGTGAAGAATTCGCTCATCCGAACGCACGCTTTACAGCACCTGCAAAACAGTGTCCTTGTATCGCTTCTGACTGGGAGTCCCCTGAAGGTGTACCAATCAGCGCAATCCTGTTCGGTGGACGCCGCCCGTCAACTGTTCCGCTCGTACACCAGAGCCGCAACTGGAATCACGGTGTATTCCTTGGATCTATCGTAGGTTCAGAAATCACAGCCGCTTCTACAATCGATGCTTCTCAGGTTGGAAAAATCCGCCGCGACCCATTCGCAATTCTTCCATTCTGCGGATACAACATGGGCGACTACTTCCAGCACTGGATCGACGTTGGCAACGCTGCTGCTGACAAGGACAAACTTCCTAAGATTTTCTATGTAAACTGGTTCCGCAAGGACGAAAACAACAAGGATCTGCCAGGCGGATTCATGTGGCCGGGATACGGCGACAACAGCCGCGTTCTTGCATGGATTTTTGACCGCTGCGACGGAAAAGACAACTACGTTGACACACCAATCGGATTCATGCCAAAAGAAGGTGCTCTCAACCTTGACGGTCTTGCAGACGTTTACAAGGCTCAGATTCCTGCAATCACAGCAGTTGACAAGGAAGGCTGGCTCAAGGAATGTAAAGACATCCGCGAAAACCACTATCCAAAGTTCGGCAAACATCTTCCAAAAGAACTTTCAGCTTGCTTGGATGATTTGGAATCACGTCTTAACAAAGCATAACAACCATGCTAGTTTGCTGAAAGGCAAACGATAGGTCTATCCCGCTGGAATTTCTTCTGGCGGGATTTTTCGTTTTCTTTGTGTTTTATTATACCGTTGCAATATTTATGTTTCGTGTTATAATAAACCATTCAAATCTTAATTTTATCAACCCCGTAAAATACTATACACGAGGGGGGTAGAAATGAAAAGCAAATTTATATTTGCTCCTTTTTTGTTCTGTTTTGCCATTGTGTTTGTTTCCTGCAATTTTAACAATGATTCCGATGATACTACTGAAATAGACTGCCCTGCGGAAATTGCTTCCCGCGCGTTCCGATTTGCTGAATTGTACAAAGATTCTGATACGGTTTATGAGCTGGGCGGTCAAGCTCCAGTCCGTTCCGCTATTGCCATAGACTGCTCGGGGCTTGTCGTGATGTGCTACAAGTACGCAATGGTCGATACAAAATATTCTTTGCCTGTTTCGGACATGACGGCGGCTTATATGTGCGAAAGTGCTTCGTCTCACGTTTCTCTGGAGCAAATGCGGCAGGGCGATTTGATTTTCATGGGCGAGGCGGATTCTTCCATTGTGTCGCATATCGCGCTTTTTGACCGACTGGAAAACGGCAATGTCTATTTTATCGACAGCACGGAAAAAGACGACATCAGCGGTGTTACTTGCCGATATTATGCCGCCACTGATTCGCGCTTTAAGTCGTTCGGCGTGATGAGAATTCAATATTGATGGAAAACAAATTCTTCAGATTCCGCTGGAATTTTTTTCAATATGATTTTTTTGAAAAATAGGCACTCTTTCAATTTTAAATTTTACTGCTCTTAACTTTTTGCTTTAAATTCGTGGTGTTTTTCTGTATAATCGGCTTATGAGCATTTCGAGTATATTGTCTATATTCCTTCAGTTTTTTGGCAGTCTTTGTTTTCTTCTTTTTGGAATGAAAATGATGAGCGATGGAATCCAGAAGTCTGCGGGAGATAAACTTCAGGCTGCTCTTCATCTTATGACAGGAAACCGTTTTACCGGATTTTTTACAGGCTGTTTTTTGACTATGATAATTCAGTCTTCCGGGGCTACAACTGTCATGGTTGTTTCTTTTGTAAACGCCGGGCTTATCGAGCTAAGCAAGTCGATTGCCGTGATTTTGGGTGCGAATGTTGGAACAACGATAACGGCTTGGATTGTTGCTATATTCGGCTTTAATTTTCAAATTTCAGCATTTGCAATTCCGCTTTTTGGCATTGGCTATCTTTTTACAGTTATAAAGAAAATAAGAAATCCGGGGCTTGGCCAGGCCATTATGGGATTTGGAATTCTTTTTATTGCGTTGCAGTGGCTTTCAAGCACAATTTCGCTTAATTCAGGCTCAATGAATTTTCTTCCTGCCTTGCAAGACAAAGGAATTTTTAGCTATCTTATTGCTTTTGTAATCGGAATTTTTGTTACTGCAATGATTCATTCTTCTTCCGCTATGACGGCGATTGTAATTACAATGGCATACAACCAGATTCTTACTTGGCAATTTTCCGCGGCAATTATAATCGGAAGCAACGTCGGTTCGACTATAGATTCTGTTATGGCTTCGTTCGGGGCAAACGCAAATGCAAAGCGCACAATGCTTGTTCATGTTTTGTTTAATTCGTTTACAGCAATTGTCGCCTTGATTTTTATAAAGCCGTTTACGCAGTTTGTGGATTTAATTGTTCCGGGAACTGTTACAGAAAATATTACAATGCACATAGCGATGCTTCATTCAATGTTCAACATAATCGGCTCGCTTTTCTTTATGCCGTTTGTGAATCCTCTTTGCAAGCTTACGCATATTCTTATAAAAGACGACAAAACTTCACTTCCTTCTATATATAAGTTTGAATTTCCTGAACGCGCCGCGCATGAGTCTCCTACAATTCCTGTTGTTTCAGCGCAAATGGAAGTAAGGCGTATGGCTGATATTTCTGTGCAGATGTTTGACAGGCTTCAGTACGGGCTTACTGATTTGTCCGGGCGTTTTGCTGTGGATCATTACGACAATCTTGTGCGCGAAGAAGATTACCTTGACCAGATGCAGGAACAGCTTACAAAGTATCTTTTAAAATGCGCCCAGCTTGATATTGATGACAAGCTCCGTGAAAATATCAATGTAATGATTTCGATTACAGGTGAACTTGAATCTATGTCTGATGATTGTTTGAGCATCGGCGTTTATCTAAAGCGCATAACAGAAAAGCATTACGTATTTAAGAAAGAAGATTTTGACCGCCTGATTCCTTATCTTGAGCTTGCACGGCAGCTGCTTCAGTTTATTTACAAAAATATCAACAAGGCTCTTTCAAAAGAACAGCTTGATTTTGCGAATGAACTTGAATCCCAGATTGACGCAGAACGCAAAGCCTTGAAAAAAATAGCGCGCAAACGACTTGAAGATGGTGCGGATGTAAAGGCCGAGCTTTTGTACATGGATTTAGTGCGCCAGATAGAAAAAATAGGCGACCGTTGCTTTAACATTGCCGAACAGCTTGCACTTACAAAATAAAAAAGGCTGCCTAAGAACATTATGAAGTTTAATTCATTATGCGTTTTTGGCAGCCAATTTGCTATAAATAAATTTTAGTTATTATTTATAGCTGATAGCAATTCCGCTCATGTTGTAACTGTTGAATGTAAAAATAAGGAACACTGTTTTCTTTGCGTCAACTTTTACATTTACAACGTCATCGCATTCAGGGTACTTTTTCTTTGCTTCTGCATAAAGCTTGCTGTAGCCAGAATTTGTGGCTGAAGATTTTACTTCTACACGTCCAAGAACTTCATAGCTTTGCGCATCACCTGGAAAAGCTCCTGCATCACTAAGTGGTGTCATAGAAATGCAGCCTGTTAGTGTTGCCGCTAAAATCAGCATAGACAACAATAAACCTACTCCTTTTTTCATATTTACCTCCAGAAAAATGGGATATTTTATTGTACCCCCCCCGGGGATTCTGTCAAGTGTTTTTTATAAAAAAAACTTTTCTTTGCTTTTTGGAATATTCCGTAGTATAATATTAGTGTAATCTTAAAAAGATTGCGGCGGCAGTTTGCTGCGGAATTTAAATATATTTATTAGGAGAAAAACTATGACAAAATCAATATCTGCACAGGGCTTTACTTTGGATTCAGACCAGACAGCTCTTATCAACAAAAAACTGGAGCGCATAAGCTACGCTGAAAATCTTATCGTTGACTTGATTATGCACGTAAAGGAAGATAAAAAATTCTATTTTGATACAACTGTTAACTTTAGATGGGGCGGAAATGCTCATGTTACAGGCGATGACTTTGACTTTGCGGCTGCGCTCAACAAAATGATGGATGTCCTTGATACAAAAATCAAGAAAGAAAAAGATAAGGTTCAGGAAAAAAAATAATTTTTCTTTTAAGGAAAGAATCTTTTTCAAAAAAGTAGTTTCTTTATTTGAACTTTAAAACAATTCGGGCTGTCTAAAATGGCAGCCTTTTTTATTGCCTGTTGTATGAAGAATCTATGCTGAGTCTGCTTCTGTATTTTGCAACTGTTCTGCGCGCAATTTTTATTCCAGATTTTTCTAGCTCTTCTGAAAGTTTTTGGTCGCTCATTTTTTTTCCGACGGAAGAGTTCAATATTTTTTTTAGCTCTGCTATTGCTTTGTCTTGGCTTATTGTTTTGTTTTTTTTGCTTGCGGCGTTTGTGAAAAAATATTTTATGTCAAAAAGTCCCCATTCACATTGAAGAAATTTGCTGTTTGCCATTCGTGAAATTGTTGTTTCGTGGACTTTAAGTTTGTCCGCAATGTCTTGCTGTCTTAAAGGAACCAAGTTGCCTTGTCCGTAAAGAAAAAAATCAGTTTGAATCCGCACAATTTCTATGCAGGCCTTTAAAAGCGTGCTTTGCCTGAATTCCAAAGTATCTAAAAAATCTTTTGCTTTTTTTATTTCAGTTTTTATTGATGAAGAATTTTTTGCATTGTTTTTTGCAAGCTTTAAAAATTCCGGGTTTATTGAAATTTGCGGGAAGTTGTCTTTTGCAAGCCTCACGTTCCAGGAATTTTTTCCGTTCGTAACAATGTTATCTTCAATTTGATTTTCTTGAAATCCTTCTTGAATTTTTTCCACGTAGACATCAGGAGAAATAAAATGAATTTCTTTTGTGCTGAAATTTCGCGCAGGAAAAGGATCTAGCGTCCGTATAAAATTAATTGCTTTTTCCACATCTTGAATTGTAGGATTTAAATTTAGATACTTTTCATTTTGGGAATTTGCAAAAAGTTTTTTCTGTTCTAAAAGATATTCTTGAATTTTCTGGAGAACTTTTTCAGGACGAGGCGGATCAAGGAATTTTAGTTTTCCGTCTAAAATAAAAATTGCAAGAAGCGGCGCATTTTCTTTTTGTTCTGCCTGCACAAGCAAGCTTTCTTCTGTGTTTGTAACGCACACTCCGCAAGGCTCTAGCTGTCTTACAATTCCAATGCATTTTTCCAAAAGCCCCGGCGTTTGCAGTTTGTCTTTTTTGTCAAGAAGTGAAATTGGCGCAAGAATATAAAATCCTTTTGCGTCAAGATTGTAAATGAGTTTTTCGCATAAAGTTTTTTCAGTTGCGCCAAGACGCATTGCATTCAGCTGGGACAAAAGATGTTCCTGCAAAGATTCACGTTCATCCGCTTTTGCTTCAAGTGCCGCCTGAAAATTTTCACTTGCTTCTTCGCCGCTTGCAGTTGCTGATGATACTTTTGTTCCGTCCCAGTTTGATCTGTCTTTTGTTATGACCAGCGCAGGATTTTCTTCCGCAGCTTTATAGATTTCTTCAGTCAAATCTTTTGAGTTCATGGCTAAAAGTTTTAATGCCTGAATTTGCTTTTGGCTCATTATTTGAATTTGAGACTGAATCTGTCTTTGCTGAAATTCTAATCCTGTCATTGCTTAATTATAATTTCAATTTGCAGAAAATTCAATTTTGCTTTTGAGCTTGCCAAATCTTTTGTTTTCTCTTATGGCTAAAACTGAAAAATATCTATATAATTTTTTTATGGAAAATTTTGAGCAGTTTGGAATACAAATCCCAGAAATTCTTTTGCCTAGAAAAAAGGATTTAAAGACTTGGTGCGTTGTGGCGTGCGATCAGTATACGCAGGATTTTGATTATTGGAAAAAAACACAAGAAATTGCTGGTGATTCTTCTTCAACTTTGAATTTGATTTTGCCGGAAATTTTTCTTTCTTCTCCAGATAAAAAAGAGCGAATAGAAAAAATCCGCCAGACAATGAAAAAATATCTTGATGAAAATATTTTTGATTCGCCTGAAAAAGAATTTATTTATGTTGAACGAAAAACTTGCTACGGAAGAATTCGCCGCGGTCTTGTTGTTGCGATTGATTTGGAAACTTATGAATGGAAGCCGTTTTCAAAAAGTTTAATCCGTGCCACGGAAGCTACTATTCCAGAAAGAATTCCAGTACGAAAAGAAATTAGAAAAGACGCGCCGCTTGAGCTTCCTCACATTATGCTTTTGGTAAACGATCCTGAACATTGTCTTATAGAACAGGCTGGCAGTGAGGCTAAAAAAAATCCGCCGGTTTATGACGGAGACTTGATGATGAATGCCGGGCATATTTCAGGCTGGGCTGTAAAATCAAAAGAGGCATTTGAAAAAATTTTTTCTGCGCTTGAAAAATTAAAAAGAGAAAATTCTGACGGCGATGGAAATTCTTTTTTGTTTGCTGTTGGAGACGGAAATCATTCTTTGGCAACTGCAAAAGCTGTTTGGGATGAATGCAAAAATTCTGATTCGCCAGATTTAAATGCGCGCTATGCTCTTGTTGAAATTGTAAATATTTATGATTTTGGTTTGACTTTCGAGCCGATCCATCGTGTGCTTTTTAATTGCAATGCTTTCAAATTGATTTCTTTTTTAAATGAAAAACTTAACGGAGAACTTGTAGAAGAAACAAGTGAAACTTCTTTGGAAAAAAATGTAAAAAATTTCAAGGCAGATTTTGGCTTTGTTTTTAAGGAAAATGAAAAGCAAAAATATTTCAGAATAAAAACAAAAATTCAAGAGCTTGCAGTCAGCCGTCTTCAGCCGTTGCTTGATGAATTTATTTCCTGTAACAAAGAAATTGAAATTGACTACATTCATGGTAATGAAGAAGTTTTTAGGCTTGGCGCGCAGAAAAACGCAGTTGCAATTCTTCTTCCTCCAATTGCGAAAGATTCGTTCTTTGAAACAATTTCTATCCGCGGACCTTTGCCTCGAAAAAGTTTCAGCATGGGAGAAGCCAGCGAAAAAAGATTCTATCTTGAGTGCCGAAAACTTTTTTCAGCCGATAGACTTTCAGTTAATCCTTAAGTATAATCGTTGCTATGATCGTAATGAAATTTGGCGGAAGCTCAGTTGCAAACGCTGACCGCATTAAACATGTAGCCGAAATAATTCAGGCATATAAGGATGAACGTCCCGTTGTTGTTTTAAGCGCAATGGGAGACACAACAGATCATCTTCTTGAAGCTGCTGACATGGCAGTTAAGGGAACTGTTGACATTGAAAAAATTGAAAAGCTTCATATTGAAACAGAACAAAAACTTGGTGTTTCTGTTCCAGAAATAAAAGAATTGCTTGCTGAATTGAAAACGCTTCTTACTGGAATAAGCATGCTGCATGAACTTACAAAACGCACCAGAGATTATCTTGTGTCTTTTGGCGAACGTATGTCCGTGCGCATGATGTCAGCTTATCTTTGTTCTCTTGGAACTGAAGCGAAAGCATTTGATTCTTGGGACATTGGATTTGTGAGCGATTCAAATTATATGGCGGCTGAACTTCTGGATGAAGTCTGGCAAAATATTCCGAAGCATCTTGACGGATATAAAAATGGAACATCAGATGAAATTCCTATAGTAACTGGTTTCATTGCTAAAGATAAAAACGGAATCATAACAACTCTGGGACGCGGCGGAAGCGACTTGAGCGCAACAATGATTGGCGCGGCAATGCGGGCAAAAGAAATTCAGACTTGGAAAGATGTTGACGGAATTATGACAACAGATCCTCGCATTGTAAAAGAAGCCCGCCCTGTTGACGAAGTAACTTATGAAGAAGCTCAGGAACTTGCAATGTTCGGAAGCCAGGTTCTTCATCCGCGCAGCATGATTCCTTGCAGAAAAACAGGAACTCCTGTCCGCGTAAAAAACAGCTACAACATAAAAAGCCGCGGAACTCTTATTGTTGAAGAGCACACTGGAATTCGTCCTCTTGTTACAGCAATTACAAAAGTAAAAAATGTAACGCTCATAGATATTCAGTCTAGCCGTATGCTTGGGGCTGCCGGATTTCTTGCGCATATTTTCAATCAGTTTTTAAAATGGAATATCAGCATTGACGTGATTGCGACTTCCGAAGTTTCTGTAAGCTTGACTGTAGATGGAAAAACAGATTTGGCAGGACTTATTGAAGATTTAAAGCGAGTTGCTGATGTCAACGTTAAAACAGGCAAGGCTATTGTTACAATAATTTGCGACGCTTCAAGATCCAGCGTGATTATTGCAAAGGCATTTGACGGACTTTCAAAAGAAGGAATAAATGTTCAGATGATAAGCCAAGGAGCAAGCAAAGTTAACATAAGCATGCTTGTAGATACAGAGCAGGCAGATAAAACTGTTGAAGCAATTCATTCAGTTCTTTTTGCCTGATTTTTGGGAGGATTAATAATGAAAATTGCATTGGTTGGATATGGAAAAATGGGACACATGCTTGAGCAGTCCGCATTGTCGCTTGGACATTCAGTTGTGTCTACAATCGATGTTTTTGCGCCAGATGCCAAAGTGAAAATTTCCGCAGGGGACAGCAAGGCTCTTGCAGATGCAGTTGACTCTAGCGGCGCAGATGGAATAATTGAATTTACTCATCCGTCTTCTGTTCTTGAAAATATAAAGACGCTTCTTCCTTTGAAAATTCCTATGGTGGTTGGAACTACAGGCTGGAATGACAAAAAAGATGAAGTTGCTTCTCTTGCTGCAAAGTGCGGCGGAACAATTATGACAAGTGCGAATTTTTCCATTGGCGTTAATATTCTTTATAAAATTGTAGAAGATGCCGCTCGTCTTGCAAATAAATTTTCTGAGTATGACGCTGCGATTTGGGAAATGCATCACAATCAAAAAGCTGATAGTCCTTCTGGAACTGCGCTTGAAATTGCAAATCATTTGCTTTCTGAATTCAAAAGAAAAAATTCAATTGTAACAAATGAGTTCAAGGAAAAGCCTTTGCCGAGCCAGCTTCATGTTTCTTCTACGAGATGCGGTTCAGTGCCGGGAACACATAAAGTTTTCTTTGACTGCGAAGCTGATACAATTGAAATTACGCACACAGCAAGAAGCCGCAAGGGATTTGCAAACGGAGCAGTTCACGCTTTGGAAAATCTTTCTTCCATGTTGAAAGAAGGCAGACTAAAGCCCGGCGCATTATACGGCATGAATGATGTTTTTCCTGAATTGTTTTAAAACTTTAAGGTAATTTTTTTTCATAAATCAGCCGATAAACTAACGGTATGATTATGACTAAAAAATTTGAATATAGAAAAAATATTTTGTTTCTTTCAATTCTTTTTTTGACTGTCTGTTTTTCTTTTGCAGAAACTCATACAGTCGAAAAGGGAGAAACTTATTATTCAATCAGCCGCAAATATGGAATTTCTGTGGATCAGCTTTGCGCTGTAAATAATCTTACAGTAAACGATGTTTTAAAAGTTGGACAGAAACTTTCAATTCCAGAAAAAAACACTGAAAAAAATTCTTTGCCTTCAGTTTCATCTTCGAAAAATCCATCTAATGCAGAAAGAAAATTTGACACATACACAGTTCAAAAAGGCGATACTTTTTATAGAATTGCAAAAGTGAATGGAATTTCTGTTGAAGAACTCAAGTCCTTGAATAATCTTGATTCCGATACAGTTTTAAAAGCCGGACAGCGTCTGAAAATTCCTGTTACAATTGTTGATACTTCGGCATCTCTTCCTAGCTTGCCTTCAAGTGATCCTCGCAAATATTCAGAGAAAAAAGGCGATTCAAGTTTGACTTGGCCTGTAAAAAATCCGACTGTAACTTACATGAACGGAAAAGTCAGCGGCGTTCAGCTTAGCGCGCAGAAAAATGAAAGCGTAACTGCAATCCGCGCGGGAACGGTTATGTATGTTGGAAACTACAGAGGCTACGGGCAAGTTGTTTTTGTTCAGGCGAAAACTGGGCACATTTATGTTTATTCAGGGCTCGGCTCTATAAAAGTCCGCAAAGGCGATTATGTTGTGTTTGGCGATTCTTTGGGAACAGCGGGAACAGACAGCATAAAAGGCACAACGCAGATTTGCCTTATGGTTTTTCAAAAGTCAAATCCTATTGATCCTGCAAAGGCTCCAAGAGGCTAGCTTTATTCGCCTGCCTCTTTTTAAAACTAAAACTATAGCTTGTCGAGCATTGTCTTTTTTATTCTGTGCATAAAAAATGCAGAAAGGCTGATTGCAAAAATTTCAGCAACAAGAAAGCAGAACCAGACGTTTTCAAGTTTTCCAGTGCGCGAAAGAAAATACGCCACAGGAAGCAAAACAACTATCTGTCTTACAAAAGAAACAGTCATGCTTAAAAAAGATTTTCCTAAAGCTTGAAAAGTTGATCCAAATGTAATTGCGATTGCCGCTCCAATAAAACTTGGCGCGATAATTCTCATTGCCGTGCATCCGATTCCAAGCATGTGTTCGCTTGCCTTGAAAAGCATTAAAAGTTCCGCTGGAAAAAGTTCAAAAATTACAATGCCGAATATCATAATTGAAACTGCAATTAAAATTGTTGACTTTACAGTTTTCTTGATCCGCTCTGCGTTTCCTGCTCCGTAGTTGTATGAAACAATCGGAACCATTCCAGTTGTAAGTCCGAATACTGGCATAAAGATAAAGCTATTCAGTTTAAAATAAACTCCATAGACTGCGATTGCTGTTGCGGAAAAAGTTCCAAGAATTAAATTCATTCCGTAAGTTGTAACAGAATTTATAGACTGAAGAAGAATTGAAGGAATTCCGATTTTATAAATCTGGCCGATTATCAGAGAGTTCGGTTTGAATCCTTTTAGTTTAAAATGTATGTCAGGATTTTTTTTCAGATTGAAATAAAGCGAAACTGCCGCAGAAAAAATTTGCCCGATGACTGTTGCCCATGCCGCGCCTGCCATTCCCATTTTAGGAAAAGGACCGATTCCAAAAATCATAAGAGGGTCAAGAATTATATTTGTGATTGCTCCAACAAGCTGTGTTATCATCGTGTAAAATGTTCTTCCTGTTGCCTGCAAAAGTCTGTCCGACATTGTTGAAACAAAAAGCGCGAACGATGCCATTGTTATTATTTTTAAATATTCGCTTCCGAATTGAATAATCTGTCCATCGCTAGTCTGTGTTTTTAAATAAGGCTTTGTAAAAAGAAATCCAAGAATAAAAAAAACAATAAAACTACAAACTGAAAGGAAGAGTCCGTTCATGGCGATTTTGTTTACGGCATCGCTGTCTTTTTGTCCAAGCTTCATTGCTAGAAGCGCATTTACACCGATTGCTGTTCCTATTGAAACTGCAATCATCAGTGTTTGAACAGGAAATGCAAGCGATATGGCAGTCAGCGCATTTTCATTTATCTGCGCAACAAAAATGCTGTCAACGATATTGTAGCACGCCATTACCAGCATTGAAAGCATAATTGGCAATGACATATTTAAAAGAAGTTTTGTTACAGGCATTACGCCCATTTTGTTTTCTCTGATATTTTCTGACATTCGCCAATGTTATATTAAATTGTTTTTTTTATCAATTAGTATTTTTGCTTTAGAACAATTCTGCCTGAATCGGATTTCTTTTGATTTTGTTCATTGAAAAATTTTTTTGCCTGTCCATTGTGTCGCTTATTATCCGCTTGAAAATTTCCATGCACAGCCTTGCATCGTCGTTTGCGCGGTGAGCGGCTTTTGCTTCTATTCCGAATCTTTTTGCTAGGCTTTGAAGTTTGTACTGGCCTTTTTCCTGTTCCTTTATGAAATCAGGATACGCCCATCTTGAGGCATTCAATGTGTCTATGCAGACGTTTGGAAGTTCTGGATGATTAAATCTTTTTAGCTCTGAATTTACAAAGCCCAAGTCAAACTGCGCGTTGTGCGCTACAAGAACTGTTTCTTTTCCACCTAAAAAATTTAAAAACTGCGGGACGGCTTCTTTTGCGTCTGGACAGCATGAAATCATTTCGTCTGTAATGTGTGTAAGGTCTTTTATGAACTGAGGAAGTTCTATTGGCGGCTTTATTAAAATATCAAACGGTTCTCCGATAAGTCCGTCGCAGTTGAATTTTACAGCGCCGATTTCTATTATGAATTCTTTTTCAGCTTTTAATCCTGTGGTCTCTGTGTCAAATGCTACAAAAGTTTTTCCTGAATAAAATTCTTTTGCGAGATTTCTAAAACTGTTGAAGATTTTAAATGCCATAAGTTGAAAAAAAACGGCATCCGCAAAATCATTACGGATACCATTGTTGTTTTTTTTAGATTCAGCCTGCTGCGTTAAGAACTGCGTTTATTTCTTCTGAAATATCTGAGCAGAGTTTGTCGGCGGCTTTCTTTGCTTCTTCCAAGGCTTCGTCTGTTTTTGCAGAAACAGGAACTGTGCTGTTTATGTAGAACTTAATCTTTGGTTCTGTTCCGCTTGGACGCGCGCTTACAATTGTTCCGCCTTCAAGAACGAACTGAAGAACATTGCTCTTTGGCCACGGAAGACTTTCTTTTACAGACGGATTTGCTGGATCAAAAGCAACCTGCTGCTGGATGTCGCGGATTTTTACAACTTTCTTTCCGCCAAGAGAAGTAAGTCCTTCTGTGCGGAGCTTTGTCATGATTCCGCCCATGATTTTTGGACCTTGTACTCCAGGGAAGTATTTGCTGATTGCGCGGTCTTCAAAAAGTCCGTATTCCTTGTACATATCGTTCAAATGTTCAAGAAGCGATTTTCCTTTGCTTGCCCAGTAAAGAGTCATTTCTGCGCACATTGCGGCAGCCGAAATTCCGTCCTTGTCGCGTACTTCTGTTTCTACAAGATAACCGTAGCTTTCTTCAAGTCCGAATACGTAGTTTCCGCTTCCGTCTTTTTCCATCTGGCCTTCATCATAAGCAATCCACTTGAAGCCTGTAAGACATTCTTTTACAACTACGTTGTATTTTTTTGCAATTGAATCAACGAAAGGTGAAGTTACGATTGAACGGATAAGAACTGGTTTTTCCGGCATCTTGTTGAATTCTTTTTTTGAAAGAAGAACATAGTCTGCAAGAAGCGCGCCCATCTGGTTTCCTGAAACAAGAACGTATTTTCCGTTTTTGTCTGGGAATGCAGTTCCGAATCTGTCTGCGTCCGGGTCTGTTGCCATTACAACATCAGCTTTTTCTTTTTCTGCAAGTTCAACTGCCATTTTAAGTGCTGGAGCTTCTTCTGGGTTTGGCTTTTCTACTGTCGGGAAGTCGCCGTTTCCTTCACGCTGTTCTGGAACTGTGATTACATTCAGTCCAAGGTCTCCAAGAACTTTTTCAACGTGCATTGCGCCTGTTCCGTGGAGCGGAGTGTATACAACTTTTACGCTGCTTGCTTTTTCTTTTATAAGCTCAGGACGATAGAGGTTTGACTTTATCATTGCCTGGAATTTGTCATCAATTTCCTTGTCTATTAAAACAATTTTTCCTGACTTTACAGCTTCGTCTTTTTCGATAAGCTTTACTTCTTTTACTGCGTTGACTTCATCGATAATTCCCTTGTCATGTGGTTCAACAACCTGCGCGCCGTCGTCCCAGTAAGCTTTGTAGCCGTTGTACTGTGGTGGATTGTGGCTTGCAGTTACAACAACGCCAGTTTTGCATCCAAGAATTCTGATTGCATAAGAAAGTTCTGGAGTAGGGCGAAGCGAAGTGAAAAGGTATGCTTTGATTCCGTTCGCTGCAAAAACTCTTGCGGTGATGTCAGAAAATTTATCGTGGTTGTGGCGGCTGTCATAAGCAACACATGCGCTCAATGTGCCGTTTTTTGCTTCTTCTGGAAATGCCTTGATTAAATAGTTTGCAAGACCTTGAGTTGCTTTTGAAATGTTGAGTGTGTTCATGCGGTTTGTTCCGCCGCCCATTACGCCGCGAAGTCCGCCTGTTCCAAATTCAAGGCTCTGATAGAAACGGTCTTCCAGTTCAGCCATGTCTTTTTTTGCAACTAAATCTTCAACTTCCTTGCGGAAAGAATCGTCTTTTTCTTCTGCAATATATTTTGCAGCTCTTTCAAGTATTTCTTTCTCTTCCATAATATCTGCTTCCTTTTATTGAAAAATTAACTAAGTCTAACATAGTTGATTTTTTTTTTCTATAGCTCTGATTCTTTGCTCAAAAGTTTTTCAAGTGTTTGGGAACATCCAAGCTCTTTAAACAAACTTTTCATTCTGATTTTTGCTTCCTGGCTTTTTAAATTGCCTGACTGTTTTTTTACAGCGCGGATTAAAATGTTTTTTGGAGTGTGGCTCATGTCGATGAATTCCAAAAGCTGAACTGTGTATCCGCATTGCTCAAGAAGTTCTGCACGGATTGCATCAGTTGCAATTGCTGCAAGCCGTTCACGTAAAATTCCAAATCTTTCAATTGAAGCGAACGGACTTTCTGATTTGATTTTTTGTTTTTCGAGCTGGCTGTTTATTTCGTGTTGGCAGCAAGGAACTGAAAGAATTGCTTTTGCATTATGTTTAACCGCATAGTCGAGCGCGAAGTCTGTTGCTGTGTCGCAGGCGTGAAGTGTAATTATGATGTCTGGAGTTTTTTCAGATGAATAGTCTGCAATGTTTCCCACTTTGAATTCAAGATTTTTGCATCCAAGTTTTTTTGCAAGCGAATCGCAGTTTTTTATTACGTCTTCTTTTAAATCAAGTCCTGTTATGCAGACAGGAATTTTTTTCAGTTCAGTCAAAAAATAATAAACTGCAAAAGTTAAATAAGATTTTCCTGAGCCGAAGTCAACAATTCTTAGCGGATTTCCCTGACTGTAAGAAGCTCCATTTAGATTTTCAATGTTTTCAATTATGTCGTTTATAAATTCGAGGAATCTGTTTATTTGCCGGAATTTGTCATATTTTTGCGCGACAACTTTTCCGTCTTTTGTCATAACTCCAAGTTCAACTAAAAACGGAACTGGAATTCCTTCTTGCAAAATATAATTTTTTATTCGGTTGAAATTATTTGAAAACTTTTGTTCCGCTGAAAAATTTTTTGCTGCTTTTCTGAAAACTTTTATTTCGCCTTTTTTATTTGCCATTGTTGTAATTTCTTCTGTATCCGTTTTTACAATGCAATTTTTAAAAGCTGTTCCTGCGTGCTTTTCAATAAATTCCCGCGCTTGCTCTGCAGTGAAACTTTTTTGAAACGCCTGCTTTTCTGTAAAAAATTCAGGTTGAAATTCATTTTGCTTTTTTGCGGAAGGAGATGGGTTTTTCCAGATCCGGATTTTTATATAAGGCTTGCCAAAAATTTCCGGGCAAGTTTTTGATGGCTTTGAAAATACTGCGCTTAAAATCATATTTTTATATTAGCACAAACATTTGTTTTTGAGGATAGCGCATTTTTTATGACCTTTACATTTTTATTATAAATGATATATTTCTACAGAAAGGGTTACAAAGATGTCAGTTAAAAAAGATTTTTCTGAAGGTCCGCTTTTAAAAAATATTTTGATTTTCAGTTTGCCTCTAATTTTTACAAATCTTCTCCAGACTTTTTTCAATATGACTGATATTGCGGTTTTGGGACGTTTTGCAAGTCCGTCTTCTGTTGGCTCGGTTGGTTCTACGGTAATTCTTGTTTTTTTATGCACAGGAATTCTTATTGGATTTGGTTCTGGCGTTAACGTCATTGTGGCGTTTTTTATAGGCGCAAAAAATGACAACGACATTTGCGAAACTGTTCATACTTCCGCGGTTGTTTGCCTTGTTGCGGGATTCATTGTCGGTGCCGCCGGAATAATTTTTTCCCGTTCCGTTTTGAACTTGATGAGCACAAAGCCAGTTCTTATTGAAGACGCGGTTTTGTACTTTAGAATTTACATGGTTGGACTTCCTGCTCTTGCTTTTTATAATTTCGGAAATGGAATTCTTAGCGCGGAAGGAGATACAAAGTCGCCTTTGCTTTTTCTTTTTATTTCTGGAATTTTCAATGTTGTGCTGGATTTGCTTTTGGTTATTCATTTTAAAATGGATATTGCCGGAGTTGCAATTGCAAGCGTTGTCGCGCTTTATGTTTCAGCATTTCTTGTTTTTATAAAACTGCACAGAAAAAATGATTCTCTTGCGCTGCGTTTTTCCAAGCTTAAAGTCAATAAATCGAAATTTGTTCGGCTTTTAAAAATTGGAATTCCTGCTGGAATGCAAAATGCGATTTTTGGATTTGCAAATCTTTTTATTCAGATTGGAGTTAATTCTTTTGACGCTTCTATGGTTGTTGCAAATTCCGCAGCTTCAAATTCAGATCCGCTTGTCTATAATGTTATGAGCGCATTTTATGTGGCTTGCTCAACTTTTATAGGCCAGAATTATGGAGCTGGAAAAAAATCCAGAGTTTTAAAAAGCTATTTTATAAGTCTTGCGTGCTCGTTCTTTTTTGCGTTGTTCTTAGGTCTTTTGCTTTTTGCGTTTGGAAGAAATTTTATTTCGATTTTTATTTCAGATCCTGCGATTGTGGAACTTGGAATGAAGCGGCTTTCGATAATGGCTTGCTCTTATTGCATTTCAGCATTTATGGATTGCACTATTGCGGCTTCACGCGGACTTGGTCAGACTTCCGTTCCGACTGTAATTGTTATTCTTGGTTCATGTGTTTTTAGAATCGCATGGATTTTTACCGTGTTTGCATATTTTAAAACAATTGAATCTCTTTATTTGCTTTTTGCTTTTTCCTGGACGATTACCGCTGCGGCAGAAATTTTTTATTTTGCAAAACTTTACAAACAGAAGTTTTCAGTTTCCGCATTAAAAGCGTAGCAATAAATTTTTTTTCAATTTTATCGGAAGTTTGAAACTGGCGCATATTAATTGAAAATTATTACTATATAATCTATAATGGTTTAATCATGGGAAAGGTATTTGTTTTTGTTAATCAGAAAGGTGGCGTTGGCAAGACTACATCTGCTATAAATATCGGGGCGTATATTGCTGTTGGCGGAAAAAAAGTTCTGCTTGTTGATTTTGACAGCCAGGGAAATATGTCTAGTGGCGTTGGAGTCAGCAAAAAAAAGCCTACTATTTATGAGCTCCTTGCCGGTCAGTCCACTATTGACGAAACTATAAAACATTCTGGTGTAAAAAATCTTGATGTCATAAGCGCGTCTATTGATTTGTCTGGCGCGGCGATTGAACTTGTAGATCAGGAAAACCGCGAATACTTTTTAAAAAACGCCCTTGCTCCTGTCCGTGAAAAATACGATTACATTCTGATTGACTGTCCGCCTTCCCTTGGAATTCTTACATTGAACGGACTTGCCGCCGCAGATGCTGTTCTTGTTCCTATGCAGTGCGAATATTTTGCGCTTGAAGGAATCACTCTTCTTTTGCAGACAGTAAAAAAAGTTCAGGAAAGCATAAATAAAAATCTTGTAATCGGCGGAATATTTTTTACGATGTATGATTCCAGAACTCGTCTTGCGCAAGATGTTGTTATGCAAGTAAAAAGCTATTTCAAAGATGTTGTTTTCAATACAATTATTCCGCGCAATGTAAGGCTTTCAGAAGCGCCTTCACATGGCGAGCCGATTTGCATTTATGATCCGAATTGTGTTGGCGCAAAAAGCTATCAGAGACTTGCAGAAGAGGTAATCAGCCGTGGCTAAACATCAGGGATTGGGAAAAGGTCTTGGCGCCTTGATGCAGGAAGCTGATTTGTCCGAGGAAGTTTCCGAAAATGGAGTTCAGCTTAAGGAAAGTGCGTCTCCTGTAAATTTAGATCTTCCGGCTGGAATTTCTTCTGACGAAAACGGAACGCTTTGGGTTGACCCGGCTCTTTTAAAGCCAAATCCTCGTCAGCCGCGAACTTACTTTGATGATGAAAAACTTGCTGAGCTTACAGAGTCAGTGCGCAAGGAAGGAATTCTTTCGCCAGTTATAATAGAAGATGCAAACGACGGAACATTTTTTATCATTGCTGGTGAACGCCGTACCCGCGCAGCCAAAGCCGCAGGCCTTAAAAAAATTCCTGTTCAGCTTAGAAAATATTCAGAGCAAAGAAAACTTGAAGTTGCGCTTATAGAAAATATTCAGCGTACAGATTTGAATGCGTTGGAAGAAGCCCAGGCTTATTATGATTTGATGGAGCTTGGAAACTTGACGCAGGATCAGGTTGCGGAGCGTGTTGGAAAAAACAGATCTACTGTTGCAAACTGCCTTCGTCTTTTAAAGCTTCCGGAAGATATTCAAAAAGCTCTTGTTACAGATTCAATTTCTTCTGGACACGCGCGCGCCATTTTGAGCTTGGAAAATGATTCTGACAAGCGGATTCTTTTTGGAAAAATAATTGGACAGGGACTTTCTGTAAGGCAGTCTGAAAATATCGCCAAGGAAATGAAAAGCGGAATTCCTTCAGCTGCAAAAACTGATTTTAAACCAGAACAAAAAAAAGATCCGAATCTTGCAGCTCTTGAGCAAAAGCTTATTGAGCGGCTTGGAACAAAAGTTCAGTTGAAAGGCGGATTCAGCAAGGGAACAATTTCTATAAATTATTTTTCTTCTGAAGATTTGGACCGCATTTTTAATTTGATTGTGCCAGACGCAAACTTGTAGTTTTGCTAAAATTATTTCTTGATAAAAATGTCTGCAAAAAAACAAAACAGGAAAAGAACTGCAAAAAAAAGAACTCCTCGTAAAAAAAAGCCAAAGATAATTCTTGACAATAAAAGTGTTATGCTTTTGTCTGCATCGATTATTTTTTTGTGCGCAGTTTTTCTTTCCATGGCTTTTGTTTTTTCATCTCCCAAAAAAGAAAAGCAGCCAAATGCTACAAATGTTGAGCAGCCAGTTTTGCATCAGGAACAAAAAGTCAAGTCTGCTGAAAAAAATAAAATTTCAGAAAATGTAAACCAGCCGAAAAAGGTTCAGCCTGAAAAAAAGGAAACTGTTAAAAAGCCAGTTGAGATTCAGCCTGAAGTAAAAAAAGTTCCAGTTGAGAAAAAAACTGAAGAGAAAAAGCCGCAGCCAATTTCCAAGCCGGAAGTAAAAAAAGAAGAACCTAAAATTGCTTCTGTGAATCCGCCTGCAAAAAAAACTGAAGAAATAAAAATTGAAAAATATTCAATTCCGCCTGCAAAAAATGGAGCGACGCTTGTTTTTATAATTGATGACGGCGGATACGACACTTACAATTTAAAGCTTTACACAAGTCTTCCTTTTCCAATTGCGATTGCGGTTCTTCCAAAGCTTGCGCATTCAAAAGACTGTGCAGCTATCGTAAGAAATTCGGGACAGGAACTTATGCTTCATCAGCCAATGCAAGCCCAGAATTTAAAGCTTAATCCAGGTGAAGGCGCGATTTTGCCCGATATGTCTTTGAGCGAAGTTTATAAACAGGTTTCAGAAAATATTGCGGAAATCGGACCAATAAAAGGTCTTAACAATCATGAAGGTTCTCTTATAACTTGCGATGTTATGAAAATTGGTGCGGTTCTTGATGCGGTTCTTGACAATGGAATTTTCTTTGTGGATTCCAGAACTTCCGCGCAGACAAAAGCTCCTCAAGCCGCATTGGAACGAGACATGAAAATTCTTGAGCGTGATGTTTTTATAGACGACATAATTTCTAAAGATGAAATGCTTGCTCAAATTTACCGCGGACTTGGAATTGCAAATAAAAATGGAAAAGTTATAATGATTGGCCACGTTGATAAATCTGCAAAAATTCTTCCGCAGCTTTTAAATGATATGTATCCATATTTAAAGCAGAAAGGATACAAGTTCGCTTTTCCTTCGCAGATTCAAAAATAACTTTACTTGGAATGTAATGTATTGGAGTATATATGAAAGTTCTTGGAATAGAATCTTCTTGTGATGAAACTGCCTGCGCAATTGTTGAAGACGGCAGAAAAATTTTAAGCAATGTTGTTGCAACGCAAATTCCTTTTCATCAGATTTATAAAGGCGTTGTGCCAGAAATTGCAAGCCGCAAGCATGCTGAATGGATTCTTCCAGTTGTAAGACAAAGCCTTGAAGAAGCTCATTTGAATCTTGATGAAGTTGATGCGATTGCCGCTACAAATCGTCCAGGGCTTATGGGCGCGCTCTTGGTTGGACTTACTTTTGGAAAAACTTTGGCATGGGCTTCTGGCAAACCTTTTATCGCTGTAAACCACATGCTTGGACACATGTATGCTGCTCATCTTGAAAATGACATTCCTTATCCGTACATTGGGCTTTTGGTTTCCGGCGGACACAGCATTATTTCAAAAGTGAATGGCTTTGACGACTTGGAAATTTTAGGAACTACAATTGATGACAGCGTTGGAGAAGCGTTTGACAAGGTTGCAAAATATTATGACTTGGGTTATCCGGGAGGAGTTATAATTGACAGGCTTGCTAAAAACGGAAATCCAGATGCGTTCAGTTTTCCTCTTCCAAAACTTGATAAAGGAGAACATCGTTATGATGTTTCTTTCAGCGGACTAAAAACTGCCGTAATCCATCAGGCTGATATGTTTTTAAATTCAGGATTTGAAAAGTCAGTTGAAAATATCGCGGCGTCTTTTCAGGAAACTGCTTGCAGAACTTTGGTTTCAAGATTGCTTAGGGCGGTGGAAGACACAGGGCTAAAAACTGTTGTTGCAGGCGGAGGTGTTGCTGCAAATTCACGGCTTAGGGCAATGCTTGCTGAACATAAAGAAATAAACTGCATTTTTCCTCCTTTAAAATTATGCGGAGACAATGGCGCGATGATTGCCGGCGTTGCGTATCATTTTCTTAAGCGAGGAGAAACTAGTCCGCTGAATACAACAGCTTGTGCAAGGATTCCGCAGTTTAAAAGAGGACTTGCAAATCTTGAAGCATTTGGAAGAAGATAAATTCGTACGCTGAAATTCAGTTTGTCTTTTAAAAACGCTCTGACTTTTACAAATCTGTATATTTTTGTATAATAGAAATTAGTTTCAAAAATCGTTTGGCTTTTGAAGCTCTTTTATATAGAAAAATACATTTTAAAACTTTTGATTTTTAAAGAAAGTTTTTATACCGAGGTTCGACTATGACAAAAAAATCTGACAATGCCTGCAGGGGAACAGCACGCGCGCCGCACCGTTCTCTTTTTTATGCTTCCGGCTACACTGATGAGGAATTGGATCAGCCGCTGGTTGGTGTTATTTGCGCAAAAAATGAACTTATTCCGGGGCATATTGAGCTTGATCGGATTGCGGAGGCTGTTAAGGCCGGCGTCAGGATGGCTGGTGGAACTCCGATTGAATTTCCGGCGATTGGCGTTTGCGACGGAATTGCGATGGGCCACGAGGGAATGAAATATTCGCTTGTTACACGCGAGCTTATTGCCGACAGCGTTGAATGTGTTGCAAAGGCTCATCAGTTTGACGCTCTGGTTATGATTCCAAACTGCGACAAGATTGTTCCGGGAATGCTTATGGCTGCCGCTCGTCTTGATTTGCCGACTGTTTTTGTTTCCGGCGGTCCGATGATGCCGGGGCATCTTCCGGGAAACGATGCTTCAAATCCTTATTCCGGCAAAAATCTTTCGCTTACAGATATGTTCGAGGCTGTCGGCGGTCTTGCTGTCGGAAAAATCACTGAGGAGCAGCTTAAGGAAATGGAGCACAGGGCTTGTCCGGGTTGCGGCGCTTGTTCTGGAATGTTCACTGCAAACTCAATGAACTGTCTGACTGAAGTTTTGGGACTTGGTCTTCCTGGAAACGGAACAATTCCTGCTGTTACCGGTGAACGAATTGCTCTTGCAAAGCACGCTGGTATGGCTGTTATGAATTTGTATAAGAAAGGAATTACTGCCCGCCAGATGATGACAGGTGAGAATTTCCGCAATGCGCTTACAGCGGATATGGCGCTCGGATGTTCTTCCAACACAATGCTGCACGTTCCTGCGATTGCGCACGAAGCTGGAATTGACATTGACCTGCACGAAGTTAATAAAATTTCAGAAAGAACTCCGAACCTTTGCCATCTTGCACCGGCAGGACACACTTTTATGTGCGAGCTTGATGATGCCGGCGGTGTTCAGGCTGTTCTTGCTGAACTTGCAAAAAAGAATCTTATAAATACATCTTTGATTACCGCTACAGGAAAAACAATCGCCGAAAATATTAAAGGCGTAAAAAACAGGAATCCTGAAATCCTGCGCCCGATTGAAAATCCGTTCAGCGACAACGGCGGAATTGCGATTTTGTTCGGAAATCTTGCGCCAAACGGAACTGTTGTAAAACGTTCAGCTTGCGCCCCGGAACTTATGCACCATACAGGTCCGGCCCGCGTGTTCAACGACGAAAGCGAGGCGATGGAGGCTGTTCAAAAGTCAAAGATTAAGCCGGGCGATGTTGTAGTAATCCGCTACGAAGGTCCAAAAGGCGGTCCTGGAATGCGTGAAATGCTTGCGGTTACAGCGGCACTTGCAGGTCAGGGCTTGGACAAGCAGGTTGCGCTCATTACAGATGGACGTTTCAGCGGAGCTACACGTGGCGCGTCGTTGGGACATTGTTCACCGGAAGCGGCTGTTGGCGGTCCGATTGCGCTTGTTGAAGAAGGCGACAAAATCACTTTGGACATAAACAACTACAAAATCCATCTTGAAGTAAGCGACGAGGAACTTGCCGCCCGAAAAGCAAAATGGGTTGCCCCGGAGCCAAAAGTAAAAACCGGCTATCTTGCCCGCTACGCTAAGCTGGTAAGCAGCGCAGACAAAGGCGCGATATTACAGTAGAATAATTGTGCGAGTTTGCGAAAGCAAACTCGATAAGTAGCCGTAGGCTACGACCGGATAAGGGAGCTATTTTACAATAACCAGTGTTCTGCGAGTTTGCCGTAAGACTACGATTTTTCAGTAAATAAAAAAATAAAAGGAATATTAAGAAATGAAAATTACAGGTTCACAAGTTGTTATAGAATGTCTTATAGAGCAGGGAGTTGATACTGTTTTCGGTTATCCAGGCGGAAACATTCTTAACATTTATGATGCTCTTTATAAAAATTCAGGCAGAATAAATCATATATTGACTGCGCATGAACAAGGTGCTGCTCATGCTGCGGATGGATATGCGCGTGCAACTGGAAAAGTTGGAGTGTGCATGGCAACAAGCGGTCCGGGTGCTACAAATCTTGTTACAGGAATTGCAACTGCATATATGGATTCAAGTCCGATTGTTGCAATTACTTGCAATGTTCCAAACAATCTTTTGGGAAAAGATACGTTTCAGGAAATTGACATTACAGGCGTGACTATGCCGATTACAAAGCAAAACTTCATGGTTCGCGATGTAAAGGATTTGGCAAAGACTATCCGCGAGGCATTTTTTATTGCAAAGACCGGTCGTCCTGGCCCTGTTCTGATTGATATTTTAAAAGATGTTACTGCTGCGGAAGTTGAATTTGAGCCGCTTTCAAAAGAAAATGAAAGAAACGGTATTCTCATAGAAAATCATTCAAATTTAAAAAGAATCGCTGAAATAAATATTCCTTCAGAAGAAAATATAAAAAAAGTTGCAGAGCTGATAAATAATTCAGAACGCCCTTTTATTTATGCTGGCGGCGGAATTGGAATAAGCGGCGCAGAAAAAGAACTTCTTGAGCTTGCGGAAAAAGCAAATATTCCTGTAAGTGAAAGTCTTATGGCCCGCTCATCGTTCCCGGCAAATCATCCGCTATGCACTTGGATGATTGGAATGCACGGAACAAAAGCAAGCAACATGGGCGTTACAGAGTGCGACCTTTTGATTTCTCTTGGCTCAAGATTCAGCGACCGTGTTATTTTGGATTCTTCTAAATTTGCGCAGAATGCAAAAGTTGTCCATATTGATATTGACCCTGCGGAAATTAATAAAAATATTCCGGCTTACACATCGCTTGTTGGAGATTTAAAGCAAATCCTTAGCCGCCTTATTCCTTCCGTTGAAAAAAAAGAACGCAAGGAATGGATTGATCAAATTCAGGCATGGAAAAAAGAATATCCTGAATGCTACGACAAAAAGCCAGAGCATTCCATAAATCCAAAATTTATCTGCGAATGTATAAACAAAATTGCAGGTGAAAATACATTTATCACAACTGAAGTTGGTCAGCATCAAATGTGGACAGCTCAGTTTTATCCGTTCACAAAGCCTAGAACTTTTATAACTTCCGGCGGATTGGGAACAATGGGATTTGGAACTGGAGCTGCAATGGGAGTTCAGTTTGCGGACAAAAATAATCGCGTTGTGCATATTGCAGGCGATGGCTCGTTCCGCATGAACTGCAATGAGCTTGCGACAATTCAGCATTATAATCTTCCGATTGTAATTATTGTTGTGAACAACCACGCGCTTGGAAATGTAAGAATGTGGCAACGTCTTTTCTACGGAAAAAGATTCAGCCAGACAACTCTTGACTTTGGACCGAACTGGTGCAAACTTGCTGATGCTTACGGAATTAAAGGCTACAAGGCGAGCAATGCAAAGGAATTTGAAAAAGTTTTCAAGGAAGCTTTTGACGCAAAAAAGCCGGCAGTAATCGATGCTGAAGTTGACATTGACGAAATGGTTCTCCCTATGGTTCCAGGCGGAAAACCGATTTACGACATGATTATGAAACTCAGCGAAGAGGTTATGAACTGATATGAAAAAGGAGCTCAGAGGGGAAGAGCGTTTTAATGAAATTGGGCGTATTGATTGTGAACGTATCTGCGCCTTGCCCGGAGTCCTTGAAGATATAAGCATGTCTGGATTCAGTGCGCATTTTCCAAATCCTGTCTTTGTAGATGCGGAAGATGAATATACTGTATTTATAACTTTTTCACGGCAGGATTTTTCACGTCCGCTAGAATTTGTCTGTGTTCCAAAATGGAAAAACGAAGACGAAAGTGAAACTGAAATTGGATTTAAGATTTTGCGTTCTCCGGATTCTCCTGTATTGGCTTCCTTTATAAACAGCCTTCAGGAAAATTCCGAGGAAAATCCTGATCTTGCCGATATGATTATTTCTCCAGAAGCGGAATTTGTAGAATGAGCATTTCAATAGAAAAAATTTCAGGCGCGGCGTTTATTCCTTTTCCAGAAATGGATGGAATTTTAAAGGACGAGCTAAAAGAACGTTTTTCTGTTTCTATGGAAAATGCTATTTCTTACGGGGAACTTCTTTACATTCCTGACTACAGCGCAAAAAATTCTGACGGAGCTTTTAAAGTTCCTTACTTTTGCAGAAGCGCAATGCTTGAGCCTTTCATTTTGAAATTTGATTCAATTGGAGAAGCCGCTGTTGAACTGAAAAAAATTCAACGTTCCTGGGCTTCATGCAGTTCAACTTGTTTTAGAAGAGCCGCATTGATTCAGGAAAAACTTCCGTATATAAATTTCAAGCCTAAAAATTTTCCTGTAAAACTTCCTGCATCAGAAATTGGACTTTTCTGTTTGCTTGATAAATGCGAGATGATTGCTTCCGCAAAAACTTCCAGTCCGCTTCCTGCAGGAAAAATTTCATTTATAGAAGATCACGAAAATCCTCCAAGCCGTGCGTATTTAAAAATTCAGGAAAGCCTTTCTGTTGCAGACAGCATTTTTGGCTGCGGACTTCCTTCTGCTTCTTCAAGGTGCTTTGAAGCTGGAGCGTGTCCCGGCGGCTGGACTTACGTTCTTGTGAATTTAGGCGCAAAAGTTTTTGCAGTTGACAGAAGCGAGCTTGTTCCGTCTTTAATGAAAAATCCGCTTGTGGAATTTTTGGCGCATGATGCTTTTACATTGAAGCCTGAATCTCTTGGAGAATTTGACTGGGTTTTCAGCGACGTGATTTGCTACCCTGAACGTCTTCTTGAATGGATAAAAATGTGGCTTGAAAGCGGAAAAACTAAAAAGATGATTTGCACAATAAAAATGCAGGGAAAAGCTGACTGGAATCTGATTTCAAAGTTTGAAGAAATTCCAGACAGTAAAGTTTTGCATTTGAATTATAATAAGCACGAACTGACTTTTATACATTGCCAGAACGACTGAAAGAATTTTGAAATTTATTTTATCATAAGAATTGTTCCAGCCGTCAAAAGAGCCATTCCTGCCAATGTTCTTGCCGTGAACTGTTCATGCAAAAAAACAAACGCAAGAATTAATGTAAGCACAACACTCATTTTGTCGATTGGAACAACTTTTGAAGCTTCACCGATTTGCAGCGCCTTATAATAGCATAGCCAGGAAGCTCCCGTTGCAAGCCCAGAAAGAATTAAAAATATCCAGCTTCTTTTGTTTATTTCGGAAATGCCAGATTGCGCGCTTGTTACAAACACCATGAGCCAAGACATTGCAAGAACAACCGCAGTTCTTATTGCTGTTGCAAGATTTGAGTTTACGCCGTCAATTCCTATTTTTGCAAGAATTGAAGTTAGCGCGGCAAATACAGAAGATAAGATTGCAAAAATTAACCACATAATTTTCATTAAAAAAAAGAGACTGCTTGTAAAAAGCAATCTCTTTTTAGTTTCCTTTTTGTTTTTTATTAAAGTTTTCCGCCTTCAACTACAAGAGCGTCTGCGTCAGAATCTGCTCCATAAGTTGAACGAAGAGTCGCTTCATAGTCAGCATGGAAAAAGTTTTCTTTTCCGAGTTCTACGATTTCATTGTTTAGCCATTCAAGAAGGCTTGAGTTTCCTTTTTGAACTGCGGCAGCGATTGTGTCAAGTTCACCAAGACTTTCAATTCCAACTTTGTATCCAGGATTTTCCAAAGCCCAGGCAAGAACTTCTGTGTTGTCTGTTGACATTCCGGCTCCTCTTCCGTCAAGCAGGGCGGCGTAGGCTTCTGCATACTGGTCGAATTTTAAAAGCTCAACTTCTGGATAATTTTTTGTAAAATAAGTTTCAGCTGTAGTTCCTTTGCTGATTATAAGTTTTTTTCCAATCAAGTCTTCAGGCTTTGTAACGAGAGCTGATTCCGGGGAAACAACTCCAAGCGCAACCTTCATGTAAGGAAGCGCAAAGTCAACTTTTTCTGCACGTTCTGGAGTTACTGTAAAGTTTGCAAGAACAATGTCAACTTTTCCTGTAACAAGAAATTCAACGCGGCTTGCGGCTTCAACTGGAACGTACTTTACTTTTACGCCAAGATCTTTTGCGATGCGGTTGCCAAAGTAAACATCGTATCCTTGGTACTCGCCGTATTCATCAACATATCCAAAAGGCTTTTTGTCGCTGAAAACTGCTATTTTTATTTCTCCGCTTTTCTTTATCTGCTCAACAGTTCTTGCGGAAGTTTTATTTTCTTTTGTGCAGGCTGAAAATAAAGCAAGGATTGCTGCAATTCCGGCGGCAAGAATAGTTCCGTTTTTTGTTTTCATAGTTCTACCTCTTTTGTTTAAGATAGAATAAACATACTTGTTTGATAGGAAAATGTCAAGCGCAATTTCAATTATTTTTTACTTTGTCAAACATAAAGGCTTTTAGGAATTTTCTAGCGCGTTCAGTTTTTGGATTGTTGAAAAACTGTTCCGGCTTTGATATTTCTACAATTTTTCCTTCATCAATGAAAACAATTCTGTCCGCAACTGCACGGGCAAATTCAAGCTGATGGGTTACAATTACCATTGTGCGCCCTTCTTTTGCAAGGTTTACCATTACGTCCAAAACTTCCCGCACCATTTCCGGGTCAAGAGCAGCTGTAACTTCATCAAACAAAAGAACTTCTGGATGCATGCAAAGCGCGCGTACAATTGCAACTCTCTGTTTTTGTCCGCCGGAAAGTTCTCTTGGATATGAATCTTTTTTTTCAAGAAGTCCGACTCTTTCAAGCCAAAGTTCTGCTTCTTTTTTTACGTCATCAGAATTTCTTCCCTGCGCTTTTACAGGTCCAAGCAAAATATTTTTTTCAACAGTTAAATGCGGAAACAAATCGTAGCTTTGAAAAACCATTCCGATTTTTTGGCGGATTAAATGCATATTCTTTTTTCTATTGCTGATTATTTCGCCGTCCAAAAGAATTTCGCCTTGCTGAATTTCTTCAAGTCCGTTTATGCATCTTAAGAGCGTGCTTTTTCCGCAGCCGGAAGGTCCTAAAATTACTACGACTTCTCCGCGCTCAACTTCAAGCGAAACTCCATTTAGAATTCCTCCGACTTTTGGAAATTCTTTTTTTATGTCTTTTATTTCTAGCAAGCTCATTTTTTTACTCCAAAGTTTTAATTGTCTTTTTGACGTTTTTCAAGTTTTCCTGCAAGAATTGAAAGCGGCCAGCAGACTATAAAGTACATGAAAAAAATAACAGCGTAGACTGCGATTGCGGCTGTGGGAACTGTAAGCCGGCTTGCGTCAATTATTTGCTGACCGATTTTTACAACTTCGATTACACCGACAAAAACTACAATTGAAGTTGTCTTTATCATTCTTGTTATTAAGTTCATGGCAAGCGGAATAAGCCGGCGCAAAGTCTGTGGAATAATTACGTAAATGTAAATCTGCTTTTCGTTAAGTCCGATTGATTTTGCGCTTTCGTATTGATGACGCGGAATGCTTTCAAGCGCGCCTCTTACAAGGTCTCCCATTTCCGCCGTTCCCCAAAGCGTGAATACAAGAACAGATGCCGCCTCTCCGCTGATTGAAATTCCGAATGCCCGCGTAAGTCCGAAGTACGCCAGAAAAAGCAAAACAAGCTGAGGCATAATGCGCATAAACTCAAGATAAATTTTGCAGGCAATCTGAAGCGGTTTTATTTTTACAGTCATAAGCGCGCCAAGCAAGAAGCCAAGTATAATTGAAAAAACTACGGAAACTGCCGCAATTTCAATTGTAACAAGAAGTCCCTGCAAAAGACGCAGAAAATTTTTCCCCATGAAAATTACGCTGAATGAATTTGTAATTGAATCAAGCATTTCCGAACTGTGCATAGCGGAGCTTCCTTTCTGCAAATGAACTTAAAATTGTTATTGGCAAAAGCAAAATAAAATATGAAATCACCAAAAGAAAAAGCGCTTCTTCTGTTTTGTAGTAAAGCCCGATTAAATCCTTTGCAATGTACATAAGATCTGCGAGGGCGACTGCACTGAACATTGAAGTTTCTTTTATAAGGAACATTGTGTTTGCGCAAATTCCCGGTATTGAAACTGAAAATGCCTGCGGAAGAATTACAAAGCGCACAATCTGAAATTCTGTAAGCCCAATGCATCTTCCTGATTCAAGTTGAACTCTTCCGACTGTTTCAAGGGAGCTTCTGAATGTTTCTGCCATGTAGCTTCCGCCTAAAAAAGTCAAGCCGATAATTCCGCATTGCTCAGAAGAAAGTTTTATTCCCATTTTTGGAAAAGCGAAATATAAAAAAAACAATTGGATTAACAATGGCGTGTTCCGTGAAAGTTCTGTGTACGCTTTTACAATTTCTTTTGCAACAGGAATTTTCCAATAGCGGATTACGGCGCAAAAAAGTCCAAGCGCAATCGAAAGAACAACTCCTGCAAGTCCAGCTTTTAAAGTTAGAATCGCAGCTTTTTCGTACAGAGGAATCACTTGATGAATAAAGCCAAAGTCCATAATTCCTATAAGTCTAATTGGAAAAGAAATATTGGTCAACAGACTTTTGCTTTAAAAATTTCCACTGAACTATTTATCCATGATTGTGATTTCAACGCGGCGGTTTCTTGCTTTGCCTTCTTCGGTTCTGTTGGTTGCGACTGGACGTTCCGCTCCAAAGCCTTGAGTGAACACGTGGAATCTGTCCCGCACATTCAGTCCGATTAAATATTCTGCCACTGCGCTTGCTCTTTCTTCGCTTAGGATTTTCCGCATTTTTTCTGTTCCAGCAAGAGCTGTGTGCCCTGTAACTAAAATATCGTTGTCCGGCCAGTTTTCAAGAATTTTTGCAATCTGCTGAATTTTAAGTTTTTCACTTTCCAAAAGAACTGCGCTGTCCGGCTCAAACTGAATATTTTCTATTGCGATTGTAAGTCCTTTTTCATCTGGCTTTACGGTAACATTTTCAAGTCCAAGTTCTTTTATTTTTTTCTGCACGGAAGAAATATTTTCAGTTGTATTTGTCCTTGCGAATTCTGTAACTTCCGCATGGGCTGTTCCTCTGAATTCAAAAATGTTTCCGGCGGCAGTTTCTATAAAAATTTTGAATGACTCTGAATAGTGATCAATCGCGCCTTTTTCATTGTCCCAAAAAATTGTCTCGTCGCTGAATCCACGAGTTGTAACTGGATAATCATTAAGCTCGTAATTTTGAATCGGAGGATTTTCCATGTACATCGTGTAGCGGACTCTTATTTTATAAAGCCCGGAATTTTCATCGCGTCCTTCGTAAGTGTACTCAGCGTTGAAAGGAACTTTGTACGGCTTTTCAATTCCAAATCCTTTTCTTAAGTCGTGGGCTTCGTGTCCTTTTGCAGTCCATTTTTCTCCCGGCACAATTTCTTTGTCTGGAAAAATCGGAACATCGCGCACGGTCGGCATAAAATATTCATCTGCAATTGTGTAAGTTCCGTTTTTGCTTCTTTTAAAAATGCTTTTGTAATCTTCGCCGTAAGAAAATTTTGCGCCTGTGTAAGTTCCTGTGGAATCTTCTGTTGTCATAAAAATGCAATCGTGAATTCCTTGTCCATCTTTTGTTACGTCTGTAATTTCCGCGGAAACTCTGTTTATGATTATTGAGTGATGGCTTTTGCGGTGATTTACAAAAATGTCTTCGTCAACTGTTGAAAGAATTCTGTAGCGGTCGCCTTTTTGATATTTAAATTCAAATTTTACGCCTTCCGAATTTTCCTGCGCAAAAAATAAAGATGCAAAAATTAGCAAAACTGAAATCAATAAGATTTTTCTTTTCATGCTGATATGATAAAATTGAATCATGGAAATTTCAACAGTGCAAGAACTTTTAAACGGAAAATTTATTTTTTGTGTTGCAATGATTTGCATGATGCTGATTGGATTTGTTTTAGGCAGTCTTATACAAAAGCTAAAGAATTCTTCAGAATTTAAAAAGCAAAGAAAAGATGCCGTGAACAGAAGTCGCGCGGTTTTGGGCGGACAGTTCAGCGAGCAGCTCGCTCCATTTTTGCCTGGCTTTCCATGCAATCCGGGCGATGTGCGTTTTGTAGGCAAGCCAATCGATTTTGTTGCTTTTCCTGGGAGCGCAGAAGGTGGCGATATAAAAGAAATTTATTTTATAGAAGTAAAGTCCGGTCAGAGCAAGCTAAGTCCGCGGGAAAAACAAATCAAGCTGGCAGTGGAGCAGGGCAGAGTAAAATATCTTGAATATAGAATTCCCGATGGAAACAACAAGCATTAAAAATTCTAATTGCTAGTTTTGCTCAGGTTTTCTACAAGAAGTTTTTCGCATTGCTCTTTTGGCATTGGCTTTCCCAGCAGAAATCCTTGAATTGTGCGGCAGTTGAATTTCTGAATCATTTTCAGCTGCTCTTCATTTTCAACGCCTTCAGCAATTGTGTTTAATCCCATTTTTGAAACAAGCGAAATAATGCTTTCCGTAAGGTTCGCTTCAAATCCGTCTTTTGCCGCAATGTTTGAAACAAACGACTTGTCAATCTTTAAAGTTGTAAGCGGCAGAAGCTGCAAATATCTTAAAGAAGAATATCCTGTTCCAAAGTCATCGAGAGAAAGTCCCACACCTTGCTCTCTTATTTTGTTCAGTTTGGATATTGTGTCTTCCACGTTGTCAATAAGAACGCCTTCTGTAATTTCAATTTCAAGATGCTTTTTGTCTATTCCGGATTTTTCAATTTTCTTAAACAGCTTTTCAATAAAATCTTCTTGAACAAACTGAACTGGAGAAACATTCACAGACATTATTCCGTTGAAGCTGAATTTCATTTCCCATTCTTTTATTGTTGCGAGCGCAGTTGTCATAACCCAGTCTCCGAGCGGAACAACAAGATGAGTTTCCTCTGCGAGCGGAATGAACTGCTCAGGACTTATCCAGCCCAAGTCGCTGTCGTACCATCTAAGGAGCGCTTCAAATCCGCGCAGTTCTTTTGTCTTTGCGTCAAATTGCGGCTGGTAATAAAGCTGAAAATTTCTGCTTGCCATTGCCTTTGACATTTTTGTTTCGATATTCAGCTTGCTTAGGAATTTTTCCTGCATGAGCGAATGGAAACAGGCAACGTTGTTTTTGCCGTTTTTCTTTGCTTCGATTTTTGCCATGTCAGCGAACTTTAAAAGGTCTTCGGTTTTTTTTGAATCGTCTGGAAAGATTGAAATTCCGCCTGAAATTCCAATTCCTTCTGCATTTAAAAATCGAAGGGCTTTCTTTGAAATTTCTATAGCTTCATCGCGGTCTTTTATGTTTTTGTATAAAAGCACAAATTCATCTCCGCCGAACCTTGTCGCTGTAACTGTTTTTGATTCCATGAGTTTGAGGATTGTCGCAACTTGCTTTAAAAGCTCATCGCCTGCGTTGTGTCCTCTTGAGTCATTGATGTCTTTCATGTTGTCAATGTCAAACAAAAGAATTCCAAACTTTTCATTTTTTTCAGTCGCTTCTTTTATCTGAACTTTCATCATTGTAGAAAGCCATGCGCGGTTGTAAAGGTCTGTGAGAGAATCGTGGTATGCCGCAAACAAAAGCTGCTCGTTCAACTGCTGGATGTTTTTTAACTGCGAATCCAAATTCAGTCTGCTTGATTTTAACTGGCTTGTTACTTCCTCAAGTTTTTTGTTTTGTTCGCTCAATGCGGACTCGTATTCTTTTGCCTGCGAAACATTTGTAAGCGAAACCGCAACGTAATCGCCCGGCACGCATTTTGCCACAAGCTGAATCCATATAGAAAAATTATGAGAGTAAAAAGTTTCTTCAATTGTTTTTTTTGTTTTTATAGTTTCAACTGCCATGTCAAACCAGCTGATGTCTTGGCTGATTTTTTCCTTGAAGCTTGAAAACAGAACGCCTTCTTTTATAAAATTTTTTGTAAGGTTTCTAAAACATTCATTTACATAGACAATTGAAAAGTCCGTTATTTGTTCATCTTGCTTTACTGGAACTGCAATAATAACCGCAGCCGGGATTGTGTCCAAAATAGTTTTATATTCAGAAAGTTCAAGCATAAAATTCCTTTACATTTTTTAATTGAAAGTGCTGAAAAAAACTTTTACAAGTCTTTAACAGCATTAAAAATTTATTCCCAGCCGAAAGTTGCAGGCGGCTTGTTTGTAAGATCAAAAAATATTGCGTCAACATAAGGCAGCTTGGAAATTTCCTGCACAATGTCCATAAGAAGATCCTGCGGAAGCTGTGCGAACCTTGCTGTCATTACGTCTTCTGAACAAAGCGGGCGCAAAACAAAACTGCATCTTTTCTTTGATGAAGCATAAGGCAAGTTGATTGTAAGATGCTGGAAAATTTTATTGTACCATCCGCTTTTGTGAAGAGCCGTAAGAACTATGTCGTCGGCATCTCTTGTCTGGTCAAGCCGCTCTTTTGTGCAGTAGCCTTCCTGAAGCTTTAAGTCTTCATCTTTTACCGAAGGATTTTGCCACAAGCGGATTATCGTTCTGTTTATAAATGACGCGCTGTTTGTAATCTGGCTTGATGCGGCTTCAAGTTTTTCCCATTTTTTTGGAAGATGATAAAAGCCGTTTTCCATTTTTGCAAAACTGATTACAGACGGAAATCTGTAAGTGCGGAAGTCTCCTTGAACACCTACGGACTTTACAGGCAGAATGTATTTTTCAAGATTCGCAGAACATTTTGCGCAGAACATTTCAAGCTGGACTTTTGAAATTTCTTCCTGAGCTTTTTTAAATTCTTCTTTATCATTTTCCGGCATTGTTCCGTTGGAGCAAAGCACATTGATGCTTAATCCAGGTCCTGGGAAAGGATGGCGCATTACAAGCTCATCTTCAAGTCCAAGTTTTTTTCCAATCGCGCGAACTTCATCTTTGTACAAATCTTTTAGAGGCTCAATAATCAAGCCTTTTTCAATTAGCTTTTGTATTCCGTCTACGCGGTTATGATGAGTTTTTATTACATTTGAATTTTTTGTTCCGCCGCTTTCAATGATGTCCGGATACAAAGTTCCCTGCGCCAAAAGCCATTTGTCCTCATCAAGTTTCTGCTTTGCCACAACTTCATTGCGCACTGTAATAAAATTTTCACCAATCGCCATTCTTTTTTTCTGCGGGTCGGTAAGATTTTCTACAGCCTTTAAGAAACTTTTGCTTGCGTCTTCGACAATGAAATTTGAAAATCCGTGGCTTTTGTATGCCTCTTCAACTTTCTTGCTTTCATTCTTGCGCATAAAGCCGTTGTCTATATGAAGTCCCATAACTCTTTCCTGTCCCAAAGCTTTGTTTAAAAGTGCGAACGCTACAGTAGAATCAACTCCGCCGCTTAAAAAGAGAAGGACATTTTTATCGTTTGCCTGATTTCTTATTGAATCGATTATGTGGTTCAGAACTGTGTCCTGATCCCAGTTTTTTTCCATTCCGCAGAACTTTGCAAAGTTTTCAAGAATTTTATTTCCGCAAGGAGTGTCTTTTACTTCGCAGTGGAACTGAAGGCTGAATCGTTTTTTTTCAAGATTCTGAAGCGCGGCGAATTCGCAGTCCTTTGTAGAGCCGACAGTTTCAAATCCGTCTCCTGGTTTTACAACAGCGTCCTGATGGCTCATCCAAACTTGCTGCGGACTTTCAATTTCTTCAAACAGCGGACAGTTTATATTTTTATTCAGTTCTAAAGTTGCAAATCCAAATTCCCCGACCAAGGCTTTCTGTGCTTTTCCGTTGTAGCCGGTTTGAACTACATAATGTCCGTAGCAAAGACCGAGGATTGGAATATCAAGCTTAAGAATTTCAGAATTGAATTCAGGAGCATTTTTATCATAGATACTGGACGGACCTCCGCTAAGCACAATTCCTTTTGCATTTTTGAATGTTTCAAGCCCGGCGGAAGGCAAGGCGATTTCTGAATAATAACCCATCATGCGGAATCTTTTTGCAATAAGGTGGGCATACTGGCTTCCAAAATCTAAAACAACAATTTTTAAACGTTCCATGAAATATAATTATACCTCATATCCAATTTTTAGCCAAGTTAAAAGGAATTTTATTCTATGGCTGAAAACGTTCTCTTAGAATATTTTCTTATTTGACTAAGCGCCTTTACTCCGATTTTTGGATTTTTTTCTATGAGCTTTTGGAACACGGAGTAATGGATTTTTATGACTTTTGATTTTCCAATTGAAACTGCGTCTTCCTGCCGGTGCTTTTTTAAAAGACATTCGCCTTCGCCAAAAAATGCGCCTTGATTTAAAACCTGCCCTTCATTTTTGTGTATAAGCAAAATGCTTCCGCTCGCAATGTAAAAACAGAATTCGCTTTTTGAATTTTTTCTGTAAACAAAATTTCCGTCGTTGAAATTTAATGCGTGTGAATCTTTTTTAAGAAGAAAATACGGATTTATAAAAAGAAACCGTTTTATATTTGAAAAGAATTTTCCGTCTTGTTTTTCAGGCAGAAGATAAAGCTCGCACAAAAGCAACGTTTCAAAAAACTGATAGACATAAAGCCACTGAGCAAAAAAGAAAAAAATTATAAAGAAAAAAAACACGCCCATGAGCATTACGATAATGTTGCTTAAAACTCCGTAGACCAGGTTGTAGCGGTTTATGTTTACAAACAGGTGAAAGACTTTTGTAAGAATCCAAAACGAAGCGCAGGTTCCTGCTGAAGACAAAATGCTTATTCCCCAGGACGGATTTGTTCTGCTTCCGAATTTATACGTGAACGCCGTTGCTGCAAATAAAATTATAAACGGAACAAAACCAGCCGCTGTTTTGGAAATCAAATCTGCAATGTGATTTAACGGCTCAAGAATTCCGTAGAACCTTGGAACAAGCACGATTGTCTTTAAGCTGATTGCTATGAAAATTATCAGCGAAAATAAAATTACAAAAAGAGCTTCCCCGATGAAAACAAGAAATATATTTTTTACAGGACGCGACTTTGCATCTTTTCCAAAAATTCTTTTCAGTCCTACAATCACTGAGCTGAAAAATCTTCTTGACATCCAGACTACAGCCGCAATAATCACAACTTCAAAATTTGTAACAAGCTTAAGCGACTTTGGAAGCGAATCTTCAATGCTTATAATCTGGCTTGAAAACGGACTTGAAGAAATTAGCGCGGAAACAGTTTCTGGGGAAGCGTGCAGAACTCTAAGAAGCACAACGCAAATAATCATGCTGATTGGAACAACTGAAAGCAAAAATCCAAATGCGCAGGCAGAAGCGGAAGAAATCAAGTCGTTCGAAAAAAACAAACTTGAGCTTAAGTAAAGCGACTGCACAATGCTGAACAGCGAAATTTTTTTCAGCTGCTTTTTTTCTAAAGTCATGAAAAGTTGTGTCCGGGCTGGCTTGAAAAAGTTGAAGGCTTGGACTTGGATTTTGTTTTTGCCGCAAAGTTGTAGTAGTCCATTTGCGCGTAGTCAGTGTCGTCCTTGCGTTCTTCGTTTATGGAAAGAATCATTTTGTCTTCAATTGTTTTAAAAACATATTGGCGGATTTCATCTTTTACAGCTGAAGGAGTTTGCGGCGCAAGAAGAAGAACCCAAATTGTTCCTTGCTCTGTTTTTTTTACGGCAAAAATAACGGCTTCTGTTACAACCTGCTTTGTTCCAAGCCTGAGCGTTACGTCCTGCAATATGTAGTTTTTTGCAATTATGAGGCTTTCAAGTCCGGCGGGAATTTTTACAGCCATTCCAACGGAACTTAAGTCAAAAAGCTTGAGCTGGTGCATTTTGCTTCCGTGGTTCCAGAATAAAGCGGCGTCTTTGTCGTGCATTAAATTTGCCCGGATATACTGCCGTCTTCCTTTTGCATTTGTCTTGGTAAGAATATTTTGTATTCGCTCGGAAACTTTTTCTATTCCGTCTGAAAAATCAATTACGCTGTTTTCTGAATCTGAAAATTTCGAGAACAGTTCAATTTCATTTGGCTTTATTTTTTCGGAAATGACGGTCGCCTGAATTGTCTTGAGGCTTTCTTCCTTGTCGAAGCTGCGCAGAAAATTGAACCAGGCGCCTATTGAAAGCTGCGCATCAATGTTTATAAACAGAACAGAGCCGGGGTTTTTCCGCAGAAGATTTTTTGCGTCCCTGAAACTTTCGATAATGTAGACTTCATATTCTTTTTTCCGCAGGCTGCTTATAATGTCTTTTTTTATCGCATAAGCAGGATTCAAGAAGAATATTTTTCTGCCATACATATCGAAGTCTGTCTGTTCTGCCATTTATTCTGTCCTAGCTAGATATTATAAGCCTGCTTGCTGAATTTTGCAAATAACAAAACAGACTTGCCATATCTATGCTTGATTTTTAGTCAATTTCGAGTTTTGAAAAAACGGTTTTTTAACTATCATTCCTATGCTGACAAGTTTGTCATTGCCGTGCTTGACACGGCAATCTACTGTAATTTTTCAATTGACTTAAAATTCTTTTAGAAATCTGCGAGTTTTGGTGCCCGTGGATAAGGAATTACGTCGCGGATATTTTCCATTCCTGTAACGTAACGGATAAGGCGTTCAAAGCCCAAACCAAATCCAGAGTGAGGAACTGTACCGAATCGGCGCAAATCAAGATACCACTGATAGTTTGACATATCCATCTTGCGTTCCTCGCACGCTTTCAGCAATTTTTCGTAGTTTTCTTCGCGTTCAGAACCGCCAATCAGTTCACCAATTCCAGGAACAAGAACATCAACGGCCTTTACAGTTTTTCCGTCGTCATTCTGTTTCATGTAGAAAGATTTTATTTCTTTTGGATAGTTAAAAACCATTACAGGGCAACCGAAAATCTTTTCTGTAAGATAACGTTCATGTTCAGTTGCAATGTCGCAGCCCCAGTACGGCTTGAATTCAAATTTCGCTCCGTTCTTTTCTGCTTCCTCAAGTTTTGCAATCGCGTCTGTGTAAGAAATTCGCACGAACTTTGCTTTTGCGACTTTTTCAAGGCTTTCAATAAGACCTGACTGAATTCTTTTGTCAAAAAACTCCAAGTCTGAGCGGCATTTTGTTAAAGCCCAGTTCAAAAGATATTTTACAAAATCTTCCTGAATATCCATGTCGTCATCAAGGTCAAAGAACGCCATTTCCGGCTCAATCATCCAGAATTCTGCCAAGTGGCGCGGAGTATTTGAATTTTCTGCGCGGAAAGTCGGTCCAAAAGTGTAAACACGGCTTAATGCTGTTGCCATTGTTTCTGCTTCAAGCTGACCGGAAACAGTGAGCGACGCTTTTTTACCGAAGAAATCTTTTGAATAGTCAACAATTTTGTGCGCGTCCTCAATTTTCATTCCACCTGCGCCGGCTTTTACGCCAAGCTCAGCAATTTTTTCCATGGAAAGAGTTGTAACCTGAAACATTTCGCCTGCGCCTTCACAGTCAGAGCAAGTGATTTCCGGTGCGTTGATGTACTGGAATCCGCGCTCCTGAAAAAACGAGTGAACGGCAAAAGCCATCTGGTTTCGCACACGGTAAACTGCGCCAAAAGTATTTGTTCTGGCACGAAGATGAGCGTTTGTGCGAAGATATTCCATGGACATCCGGTTTTTCTGCAACGGATATTCTTCCGGATTGCAGGTGCCAAGACATTTTAGGCTTTCAAGAGTAACTTCCACAGCCTGACCGCTAGCCGGCGAAGAAATCAGAAGCCCTTCCGCGCGGACAGAAGCCCCAGTATTCAATTTTTTTAATTCTTCTTCTATATTATTTACATTTGCATTTGGAGAAGGTGAATTTCTGTCAAAAGTAAGCTGAATGTTTGCGAAACAGCTTCCGTCATTTACCTGAATGAAAACAAGATTTTTTGAATCGCGTACAGAACGAATCCATCCGCAAACTGTAACTTTTTGACTTTCAGGTTTTGTAGAAAGCAAATCTTTAATAATAATAGGTGTCATAATTCTACAGTTTAATGAATTGATTTTATATGGTCAATTAATGTTTTTAATCTGAAAACAGTTCCTGTTCTAAGCGGAAAGTGATTCCTGTTCTAATAGGAAGGCAGTTCCTGTTTGAACAAAACGTACATTCCTGCTGTAATAGGAACACTTTGTTTGTTTTAAAAGGAATTTGATTCCTTATTAGTTGACATTTCTGTGATACCGAGTTTGTCATTCCCGTACTTGATACGGGAATCTTATATTAGTTTATAACAGCTCCTTTGATTAAGTCGAAGTATGTACATCTTTCTGTCTACAATTTTACACTGTATATAAATTTATACAGATAATTTTTGCTTATCTGTCTACTTTTTTGCAATTTGCTTGTTTCTTTATATTTTATTTTTTAAATTAATAAAATTTTCCGATTTTTATTAGGATTTTATTTCCTTAAATTATAAGAAAATACGCATTGATTTCAAGAAAGATGCTGATTTTTGTCTGTGCTTTTCTTAACTTGGCACAATATATGCTAATATATCATAGGATTAAAAAAAGTTATGGAGTTTGTTATGGAAATTGATGTTGCCAAGGGATACCTGAATTCATTAAAAAAATATCCTCTGCTTTCCGCCGATGAAGAAATCGCGCTTGCAAAAAGAATCAAGTCTGGAGACAAGGAAGCGTTCAATCTGCTTGTTAATTCCAATCTTAGGCTTGTTGTAAGTGTTGCAGGAAGATTCAACAAAGGTGCGTTTTGCATTATGGATTTGATTCAGGAAGGAAATCTTGGGCTTATGGTTGCTGCCAAGAAATTCGATCCGGCGTTTGGAACAAGATTTTCAACTTATGCATACAGATGGATTGTACAGCGCATTATGAAATTCATCAGTGCCAACAGTTCTCCGATTTTGCTTCCGGTGCATAGGGAAACTCTTTTGCGACGTATTCAGAAGTTTCAGAATATTTTCTTTCAGCAGAACGGAAGAGAAGCCGCGGTCAAGGAACTTGCGCTTTTTGCAGGAATTTCAGAAGAGAGGTTGAATGATGTTCTTGAAACTTCTTATACAGTTGCGTCTCTTGATACTGAAGTTGCTGATGAAGGAAAAACAGTTTCGCTAGGCGATATTATCCCGGACACAGCGTTTTCCCCGGAAGAGCTTGCAATCAGAGAGGATTCTAAAAGCTGTGTTAATTTTTTTATGGATTCTTTAACAGGAATAGAAAAGAGTGTTTTGCGGCATCGTTACAATTTTGACTATGACTTGCATTCAAAAAGTTTGCGTGAAGTCGGTAGAATTGTAGGATTGAGCCAAGAGGCAGTGCGCCAGGCTGAACTCCGCGCCAAAAAACATCTTAAATCTGCAATGGAGAGTGTTTTTGCTGTTTAGGGCATTTTAGTCAGTTCTTAGTCTCCTTTTACTGTCAATTCCTCTTGCGCAGATTGAGGGGCTTCGGTTGTGAATTTTATTCAGCGCCGAAGCCTCTGTTTTTTTTATATTGTGCAGCTATTTCAAAAATCTATTCAAAGAAGTATGATGTGCTTATGAAAATGATTCTTACTGGCACTGGAACAAGCCACGGAATCCCTGTGATTGGATGCGGATGCAATGTGTGCCGTTCAAGTGATCCGAGGGATAACCGGCTAAGATGCAGCGCGTTTCTTGAAAGTCCTGTAAATATTCTTGTGGATGTCGGGCCGGAATTTAGAATTCAGGCGTTGAAATATAAAATTAACAAAATTGATGCGGTTTTTATAACTCATAGCCATGCGGATCATCTTCATGGAATTGACGACTTGCGCGTTTTTAGCCATACAAAGGCTCTTGACCCGGCGCATCCTGACAACAAGGAAACTGAAGGAGAAGGTCTTAGAATTTACACGACAACTCACGCGGAGCATGATATTCGGCACAGATTCGACTACATTTTTACTCCGATGAAAGAGGGCGGCGGAAAGCCCAAGATTCAGATTATGAGCGCGGAAAATATCAGCGAAAAAAATCCGCTTTTTATAAACGGAATTGAAATTCTGCCTGTAATGCTCAAGCACGGACATTTAGATGACCTGGGGCTTTTGTTCAGCGAGAAAGGGCAGGACGGAAAAAAGCACAGCATCGCTTACCTTACGGATTGCAGCTTTGTGCCGGAAAATTCAATTGAGCTTGTAAAAAACAACTCAGGAATTCTTGAGCATCTTGTAATCGACGGATTGCGGCTGGAACCTCATTCGACACATTTTTCATTTGAACAGGCACTTGAGGTGGCGCAAAAAATGAATCCGCGAAACGTTTATTTGACTCATATAACGCATAACATGAGCCACGTTCAAATAGAAGATTATGTAAAAAGAATTTTGTGGAAGTTTCCTCTGCTGAAAAAAAACGCAGAAAACGGATTTTATGTAGGACCTGCCTACGATGGACTTGAACTTGTGTGTTAGCCTTACATTTTTTTACATGCAAAATTCCCTGGCTGGTTTTATTTTTGCAAAGTCAGTCAGGGAATGATAGTTTACTTTATTTTTATGGCGTCTGAATCTAAGATTGCGGTTCTCCAGACGTAGCGTTCTGGATTTTCCATTTCATTAACTTCAAAAGTGTATGCGTACTGCACGAAAAGATAAGATTTGTTTGTGCTTTCAAGAAAATGGCTGAAGCCTGTTGCCAGAAGCTCTTGGCACTCTTCTTTATCTTCTAGATAGTAAACAGGATTTTTTGGATTAGTATAGTCTTTTGCGTCATGAAGTTTAGTTGAAGATACTGTGTCTGTGTCTGTTTTTTTTCCAAGGTAATTTCCAAACCAAATTACGTCATTGTTCCAGTCTGTTTCTGTGCTGGAATTTTTTGCATAGTAGGCGATTCTTGTTCCCACATTGTCTCCTTCCGGCGGAATAACGTTTAAAACTTTAACAGTCGGCTTTGTTCCATCGTAAGATAAGTCTATGTGGCGGCTTGTTAAATTTGAATAGTCGATGTCGCCTATTCCGTCTGTAGCGGTGATTATGATAATTTCTGCATCCAAGTCTTTTGAATTTTGTTTTTCATCTGTAACTTGAATACCAATGTTGAACTTGTATTTTTCGCCCGGCTCGCAAAGCGGATAAACAAATTTATATGTCTGTCCTTTGTATTTCCATGCGTCTTGTAATTCACATCTTGTTGTCCAAAAATCTTCCATGCCTTCGATGTCTTCAAGTCTTCTGATTTCAAGGTAAGTTGCATCGCTTGGAAGCGCAATTTCAAACTGGATTCCGCCTGAAACTGCTGTGGCTTTTACGTGAGCTGTTTGTGTTATTTCGGCTGCGTTTTCAATTGAGCGGCTTGAATTGTGCACAACGCCATTTTTCTTGATTCTAAGGTCAAGGACTTTTGCGCTTGTGTCATTTGTTGTGCTTTCTGTGTCATCTGAATCTGAACTGCTTGAGCCGTCTGAACAGCTTGAAAAACAAATTGCACAAATCAATGAAATTCCAAAAATAAAGTTTCTAATTTTCATCATAAAATACCTCAAGGTCATTTTACCCCCCCCGAGTTTTGTCAAGAGGTTCGGCCATGAAATTAGAAACTATTTTTTTTAGTCTGAATTTTGATAAAAATAATCAATTAAGTGTCATTCCCGTGCTATGACACGGGAATCTATTGTAAACTTTCGATAGGATTATCGGGTTGAGCCCGATAATGACACTAAATTGCAAAACTCGAAATTAGTGATATTTAATTTAAAATAAAAAAAGACTGCCGTTTTGGGCAGCCTTCTTTAAATTTTAGCCTTTTAGATTAAACTATTCAGCCTTGTTTGCGCCTGCGTTTGCAGGAGTTACATTGATTTTCTTTGTAATGAATCCAGAGCGGAGACACTGAGTGCAAACTTTGATTGTTCTTGTTGTTCCGTCGATTTCTGTCTTAATCTTCAAAAGATTTGGCTTCCACTGACGGCGTGTATGATTGTATGATTTGCTTACTCTGTTTCCGTGCATTGAGTGTTTTCCGCAGACATCACATGATCTTGACATATCTCGTACCTACCTAAAAATTTGTTCCTAACAGTGCAAATATGATATAGAAAAAAAATACTTGTGTCAATGATTATATCAGGGCAAAAGGCATTATAAATGTATTCAGCATAAAACTGGCTCCCAGTCACGGTTTTGTGGTTCAAAATCGCGCAATATGCTACACGCTGATTGTTGCAAAGTAACTATAGAATCGCCTGCTCACGCGGTCGCAGCAATCAGAGTGTTTTTGCCCCACGAATCGTTCCTTCGCGCAAATTTTACTTAAATTATTTATAATGCGTTTGTCCTGATGATTATATTGAATCTGGCAACTAGAACTGATTTCCGTTGAAAAGATCCTCCAAGCCCATTTGTTTGATTGCATTATTCACTATATCATTGACTTGACTTGAATTTGCATTTTGTTGTGTTGTATCCATCCAGTCCTTTAAGCCTGTGTGCTCAACTTGATAAATGAATGTTACAATCTGGCCTTTTGTGCAGACTGATTCAGGTTCGAACGTGGTTTTTGTGGTTGGTTTTGCGATTGCTCCGTAGTATGCCCAGGAAACTGGCTGCTGATATTTTGATGAGCGCGGAACATCGGTAAAGTTATCAATCGCAATCATCTCCATTGAACCTGAGCATTTCCATAAGATTTCGAGCGCATCGCCACGTGTGCAAGGGGCGTTTCCGCTGAATGTGTTTCCCTCTAAAAATCCGTTTTTGTAAGCCCAGAGTGCCGCGTTATAGAAAGTGTCGCTTGGCTTTACATCTTTGAACGGATTTTTACCTGAAACTTTTGGTGAGCCCTGCCAGCGGTAAATGTATGTAACAACTTGCCCGCGTGTGCATGGATCGTTTGGAGAGAATGTTGTTTTTGATGAAGGCTTTGCAATTCCTTTTTCAACTGCCCAGGGAACAGAACGCGCAAAGTCGTCGTTTGACTTTACATCTGTAAATCCTGCGATTTGTGTTGCAGCTTCCGGCTCGCTTGGCTTGATTCCAAGTTTGTCTTCTGGAATTGCCTTTAAGATTTTTCTTCCTAGCTTTGGAGAATCTATCCAGCTGCTGCCATGAACAACTTTTATTCCGTTGTCGTGAACATATTTTTTGCCGTATTCAAGAATATTACATCCTTGAATTATTATGTCATCTTTAAAAGTTGGAATATAGTCTTTTTGTGGATTGTCTTCATCAAGAACAAGTTCGCCTACGTTGTAGCAGTCGCTTATATAGCAATCGGTGCTTGTGAATCCCAAAATTCCGCTGGCGTAAGTTCCTGTGATTTTTCCAATGTTGTAACAGCTTGTTATTGTGCTTGCTGTTTCTGGAGGCAAGTCTTCAATAAACTGCTGGCCAAGGCGTACAACTTTTCCCACAATTCCTCCTGTAAGTGAATTTCCGTATCCGAAGTTTGCGTAAGGAACTGTAATTTCACCTGCGTTCATGCAGCTTGTTATATGTGTGTACATCATCTGCATTGCAATTCCGCCAGCCCGTGCAGAACGAAGATCACCAAGCTGCCTTGTTGTGGTTGTGTAATTGTAGTTCATGTAGTCTGTGTCGCTTGTTGTTATGATGATTGGAGATGCGTTGTAGCAGTTTGTGATTCTGGAGTCTTCAATTTCTGTGAACATTCCGCCTGCCATCACATATACTCTGCTGGTTTGGTTGCCTGCGCGTCCTGTATGCACTTTAATTTTTCCGCCTGAAGTGTAGCAGTTTTCTACGATTAAGCCTGCCGCATAATTTGAAATCGCCGCCACCCGAAGGTCGCAGTTGTATTTCATTTTTGTGTGGCTGATGTCGATTGTGTAGTTCACAACTCCAAGATTTCTAATGAATGAATTGTTTTCTGGAAATATTGCTCCGAAAAGAGCGTATGCGCGTGTTGCCTCGGCTTCTCCCATAAAGATGTCGTCATTGTGGTCGATTATTGTCATTCCAGAAATTACATGGCCGTTTCCGTCAAAAGAACCTGTGAATTCTCCGCATCCTGCATCTGCTGCTTGAGGATATTTTTTTATCCAAGAGCCGCCATAAGCCGGAGTTCCGCCGAGCGGAATCCAGTTTCCCCATTTTGAAAGGTCAATGTCGGCAATCAGCTTGTAGTGCTTTGAAAGTCCGAATCTTACTGAGTTGAGCTGGTCTGCTGTTTTGATTAAGTATGGATCTTTGAGAGTGCCAGTTCCGCCTTCAAACTTGAACGGAGTTTTCTTTAAAACAGCCGGTGCGCCTTCCCAGTATGATTGCGTAGATTCCATTTCTGCGGACTGAGTTTTTTTTGTCTGTTTTTGCCGTTGCGTTTGTTGTGATTGCGTTTTCCTTTTTGTCTGTGAGAAAACTGGAGCTGCTGCAAGCGCAAGCGCGCTGATTAAGATGATGGTCTTGAAAATTGATTTTTTCATTTTTCCTCCATAAAATATTTTTTTGATTTAATTGTTTCAAAATAATTTTCACCAAAAGTTTTTAATCCTCTTTTATCGGCAAGAAATCTTCTGCAATCACATATATTGTCTCGCCATTGTACGGATTTTTTGTCGGATAATGCCTTGCGTAATCTCTCGAGCTTCCGACTCTTGGTCCTGTAACCCAAATGCGTGTTCCGCCTGTGTAAACGTATTTAAGCCAGCCTCCCCAGTCATCGCCTGAAAGAGCGCAATCCAAGAAATGCTGTGCAGTTCTGTTTGAGGAATAGAATCTTGCATCTGCTTCCACAACTGTTCGTGCCTGATACCAGCCGATTTTGTCCGCATAAAAACTTTTGCTTGCTGTAACAATCGCGTTTTCAATTGTGCAAGGAGCTTCCGGAGAAATTGTCTTTTCAGAGGTTTTTTCGATTAAGCCGAGCGTGTCCATAAATCCCATTGCATCTCTTGCCCATTTTGCAATCTGTGCGTTATCGCTATATTTTTCAAGCTTTGGAGTGTAGGGCGTGTATTTGATGTGAGAATTCTTTTTTACATATTGAAGCGCGCGGTAAAAATATGTTGCCATTTGCTGACGGCTTAGAATTGCGTTTGGATTGAAAGTTCCTGATGATTTTGCGATTCCTGCCGCAGCGGCTTTTCTTGCGTAAATATTTTCCGTGTCAGAAAAAGTTAATTTTGAAGCAGGCGCAATTGCTTTGCCTGACACTTTTTCTGCAAGGTTTACCGCGAGAGATGCGCATTGCAGTTTTGTGATTTTTGCAGTGTAGTCGTTTCCAAAAAGTTTTTCGTCAACCAAGTCGTTTTGAAAAGCCCAGTTTACGTCGTTTTCTGCCTTGCCGCTGACTTTTGCCTTTGCAACTTTATCAAGAACTGCAAAAGAAGTTGGTCCGTCAAATTCAAGAGAAGCGTTTTCTAGTGCTTCATCTTTGTAAACTGTGTTCCATTGCTTTGTTATAATTTCCATATACTGCTCGTAAGTTCCGTCCATGCCTGTCCCAAGCGCAAAGTCAAATGTCGCCCTGTTGAAAACTTTTGGAGAGCTGTTGCAGTCTTTTACGTTGTTTCCGCATTGTGAGCAGGATTTCCAGTAGACGCGTTCTCCTCTTGAATTTATTCCGACGAAATTTTCTTTTGTGATTTTATGGTCGATAAAGTGGTGTCCGTAAAATCTTCCGTCTTCAATCGGTTCTGGTCTGTTTTCAGAAAGTTCGTATGAAAATGTATGATTTGGATTGTATTCGCATTTTCCGCAGAATTCGCAGGAATAATAATATTTGTTGATGTTTTTGCAGGTTGATTTTTTGTAAAGCTTGTCGATTGTGGCAAGCCTTTCATTATAAACGTGATTATTGCAGTGCAGTTTTGTTGCCTTGTCTCCAAGTTTTGCCGCCGCATAAACATCTCCTGTGTAAGTTTTTGTCTTGAACCTAAGAAGAAGATAGCTTGAAAGCATGTCGTCAGGATTTTCAAAAATTCCTCTCATTCCTTTCGGAAGCTGATTTTCAGGAACGTAAAGCGTGCAGTCCCACGAATTCATTGGCGTGTTTGTTGATTCAAACATTGATTTTGCTTTTACATCTCTAACTTCCTTGAGAAATTTTCTTACATCAACTTTTGGACTAAGCCACAGATTCTTTAAATTCCTGGGATAAACATGAGACCAGTTCATAAGATGGTTGTATGCAAATAATGGTTCTGCATCAGGATTGGCAACATCGAGAATTATTGTTTTTATTCTTGCGCGTTCTTCTGGAGTTGTTGTTTCATAAAGATAACGGCTTATTTTTTCTGAGTTGTTAGAATTTATTCCTGCCTTTTTGATTTTTTCTTCTGTGATTACAAGCGTTGTCTGGTTTATGTCAGAACACAAAAAGTCCGCCTGCGCCTGCGTGTAGTAAGGATAATCTCCTATTGTGTTTTCTGGCCAAACGTAAGCTGGACTTTGTTTTTGCGCAAAAGAATTCTGCAAAGTAAAAATTACCACGCTGATTAAGACAAAAATCCTGAAGGCTGTTTTTTTCATTTTATTCTCCAATTTTGATTTTTCGGTTTGTTGTTTTTTCTTAGTTCAATGACTTTTTCTATTTTTATTGCTCAGATTGCTCCAAAATCATTTTTAGCCAGTCCATAAAGTGCGAATGTTCCAAATTATAAATGAACGTTATGATTTGCGCTTTTGTGCAGGCCGATTCAGGCTCGAACGTTGTTTGTGTTGTGCCTGTCGCAATTCTCATCCAGTAAGCCCAGGAGACGGCAGAATGATATTTTGATGAGCGCGGAACGTCGGTAAAATTGTCCGCCGGATTCATCGGATAGGAATTCGCGTATTTCCATAAGAATTCGACTGCGTCGCCTCTCGTGCAAGGCTGGTTTCCGTTTAGCGTGCTTCCCTTGAAAAGTCCTTTTTCGTAAGCCCAAAGTGCCGCGTTGTAAAAACTGTCGCTTGGCTTTACGTCTTTGAAAGGATTTTTTATTGAAGATTTTGGCGAGCCGTTCCAGCGGTAAATGTAAGTGAGAACTTGTCCGCGGGTGCAAGTCTCGTCTGGTGAGAATTTTGTTTTTGATGATGGCTTTGCGATTCCTTTTTCAACTGCCCACGGAACAGAAAGAGCGAAAATGTCGTTTGACATCACGTCTGAAAAATCTCCGACTTGAACTGGAGCTTCCGGCACGCTTGGCTTGATTCCGAGCTTGTCTTCTGGAATCGCCTTTAGGATTTTTCTTCCGAGCTTTGGAGAATCTATCCATCTGTTGCCTGAAACAACGTTTATTCCGTTGTCGTGAACGTATTTTTTTCCGTAATTAAAAATTTTGCAGACTGGAACGGCGATGTCGGCTTTTATTATCAGAGAAGGTTCTTTGTTTGGATTCAGCTCGTCGATTTCAAGATTTCCTGCGTTGTAGCAGTCGCTTATGTAGCAGTCAGTTCCTGTGTAGCCCATAACGCCTGCAACGTAAGTTCCGCGTATTGTTCCGATGTTGTAGCAGCTTGTTATGTTTGTTGCGGTTTCTGGCGGAAGATTGTAAATGTTTTCCGGGGCATCGCTTATTCCGACTCTCGCAACGATTCCAGCAGAAAGAGCCGCAAGTCCCCAGTTTGCGTAAGGAACAGAAATTTCGCCTGAGTTCATGCAGCCGGTTATTTTGCTGTATTCCGCCCGCCTTGCAATTCCTCCTGCCATAACCATCCTCTTGCTTCCGCGTTGTGTGTCTATATAGTCCGTATCGCTTGTCGTAATTATTAGAGGAGAAGTGTTGTAGCAGTTTATGACTTTTGTGTGGTCAATTGAAGAAAGAAGTCCGCCTGCGTAAATGAACAAAGTGTTTTCCTGTTCATCGGCGCGGCTGGCGTGGATTTTTATTTTTCCGCCTGATGAATAGCAGTTTTCAAAAGTTCTGCTTGATGCGTTTGGTGAAAGAGCTGCCGCATTGAGCGTGCATCCGTTTTTTAATTTTGTGTAGCTCACATCGATTGTATAGTTTATGATTCCGAGGTCTTTTACAAAGTTGTTTTGCGCTTGTCTGAAATCTTTTGGTCTAATCATTTCGGCGAAAAGCGCGTAGGAACGTTCTGCAAAGTCCTCTCCCATAAAAATGTCGTCGCTGTGGTCGATTATCGTCATTCCTGAAATTACGTGGTGGTTTCCGTCTAGCGAGCCTGAAAATTTTCCGCTTCCTTTATCAGCCGCCTGGAATCCTTGTCCGCCGTGACTTCCGCCATAAGACGGAGTTCCGCCGATTGGAATCCAGTTTCCCCATTTTGAAAGGTCGATGTCTGAAATCAGCTTGTAATGAAAATCAAGCCCGAATCTGATTGAGTTTAGCTGCTCTGCTGTTTTGATTAAGAACGGATTTTCGGCAGTTCCGTTTCCGCCTTCAAATTCAAACGGAGTGCGCCTTAAAATTGCCGGCGCGCCTTTCCATTCCTCTTGCTCCGAAGTGTCAGTTGCGAGTGATTTTGCTTTTTCAATTTCTTTTTCCTGCTTTATGTTTCTTTTGATTACGGCAGATTCTTCATCTTTTTGAGATTGTGTTTTTGTGTATTTTACGATGAGCGTTTTTTTGCCGCCTTTTATGATTTTTGCTTCCGTCTTATTTACAGGAGAAGGCTTTGTCTGTTCCGTAAAATAATTTTCGCCTGTCGCCTTGTAAGTTACTGTTGCAGAAAAAAAAGTGTTAGGCTCAAGCGGACCTTTCGGCTCGTAGGCAACAGAGCTGATTTCGCACATCGTGCTTTTTCCTGAAACTGCGCCCGGCATTTTGTTTTCATTTATTTTAAGCTCGAATTTTGGTATAAAGGAAATTGCCCTTCCGTTTTGAGATTGCGCTTGTTTAGCCTGTGAGAAAGAATTTGTCAAAATCAAAACTGACATAATAAAATATGCTAAAAAAAAATTTTTCGTTTTCATAAGTCCCCCGAAAAAGCTGCTGTTTATTTTCCGTAAGTTTTTTCTATTTCTATAATCTGGTCGCGCAAAACTGCTGCCTGCTCATAGTCAAGACGGTCGGCTGCTTCTGACATTTCTTTTTTCATCAGGTCAAGAAGTTTTTTTCTTTGCTGGGCGACAAAAAGATTTGTGCTCTTTTTAAGGGCTTCAAGCTTTATGTTCGCTTCTTGCTCTGCGTCTTCTTTTTGGTGCTCAAGAATATCTTCAACGGCCTTTTTGATTGTCTTTGGAACAATTCCGTGTTCCTTGTTGTATGCTTCTTGAATTGAACGGCGGCGCTTAGTTTCATCGATGGCTTCTTTCATTGCATCGCTCATTCTGTCTGCGTACATTAAAACTGTTCCGTCAGCATTTCGTGCGGCTCGTCCTATAATCTGAATCAGTGAAGTTGTGCTTCTTAAGAATCCGATTTTGTCCGCGTCAAGGATTGCAATCAGCGAAACTTCCGGCAAGTCGATTCCTTCACGCAAAAGGTTGATTCCAATTAGAACATCGGTTTCTCCGGTGCGCAGGCTTTTTAAAATTTCAACGCGCTCAAAAGTGTCAATTTCAGAATGAATGTATTTGACTTTTAAATTCAACTCGGAGAGATAGTCTGTTAAGTCTTCCGCCATTTTTTTTGTAAGCGTAAGAATCAATGAACGTTCGCCTTTTTTTATGCGTGCGCTGACTTCTTTAAAGATGTCCTGCATTTGTCCTTCGCTTGGACGTACTTCAATTTTTGGATCAAGAAGTCCTGTCGGGCGGATAAGCTGTTCCACGACTTGCGTTGACTTTTTAATTTCTTCTGGGCGTGGAGTTGCTGTTACAAAAATCACCTGGTTCATTTTTTTTGTGAACTCATCAATTTTTAGCGGGCGGTTGTCCAATGCGCTTGGAAGCCTGAATCCAAAGTCAATTAAATTTTGCTTGCGTGCCCGGTCGCCTTCGTACATTGCTCCAATCTGCGGAACAGAAACGTGCGCCTCGTCAATCATGCAGAGAAAATCATCAGGAAAATAATGAAGCAAAGTTGCAGGCGGATCTCCTCTTTTTCGCCCGGAAATCGGTCCGGAATAATTTTCAATTCCAGAGCAGTAGCCCATTTCCTTCATCATTTCAAGGTCGTAAGTTGTTCGTGTTTTTAATCGTTCGGCTTCAAGAATTTTTCCGGCGGAACGAAGCTCTTCAAGACGCGCATCAAGTTCAGCCTGAATTTTTTCCGTAACGCTTGCCATCTGGTCGCGCGGAACAACAAAGTGCTTGGCAGGATAAAGCTGAAGTTCGTCAAGCTCTTCTATTGTTTCTCCAGAAATTGCGTTGAATCTTTTTATGCGTGAAATCTGATCAAAGTCGAGTTCAATTTTGTAAGCCTCATCTGTTTCCATGTAAGGCGGAAAAATTTCAATTGTGTCGCCTTTGATCCTGAATTTTCCACGCTCAAGAATCATGTCGTTTCGCTCATACTGAATTGAAATAAGCCTTGATGCGATTTCGTGCGTGTCAAGCTCGTTTCCTTTTTCAACATGAATACGCATTTCCTTGTAGAGGTCAGGCATTCCAAGTCCGTAAATGCAGCTGACGGTCGCAACGATAATTACATCGCGGCGTTCCATTAATGCGTAAGTTGCCGCAAGCCGGAGCTTGTCGATTTCTTTATTTATGGAAGCGTCTTTTTCTATATACAAGTCGCGCGCAGGAACATAGGCTTCAGGCTGATAATAATCGTAGTAGCTTACAAAATATTCTACGGCATTGTCTGGAAAAAATGTTTTGAATTCTCTGTAAAGCTGGGCGGAAAGAGTTTTGTTGTGGCTGATAATTAAAGTCGGACGCTGAACTGCTTCAATTATTTTTGCCATTGTGAAAGTTTTTCCGCTTCCTGTAACGCCTTTTAAAGTCTGATATTTGTCTCCGCGGAAAAATCCTTCGGAAAGTTTTTTTATTGCGTTTGGCTGATCTCCAGAAGGTTCAAAAGGAGAAACAACATGAAATTTTCTCATGCATTTATTTTAGATAAACTATAAAAAAAAATCTATTGTTTATGTATGGCAAAATATATTATAGAAGAACAAAAAAATACCTGCACTTTCAGCGGAAAATCATAATTGGCTAGGGTTGCAATTTTTTTTGTTGGAAGAAATAACAAAGATTTGCTATTCTAAACTCTTTGTTATTTCCTTTTATGCCATGCGGCAAAAAAAACAGCAAATTACGCCAATTCTGCTTTTTCGCTTCCGTTCCGGTATTTTTTATTCATGCAGTTTTACAACTTATTTGACATTATGAAAAATTACAATTTATTTTTATATATTTGAATTAGCGGAGTTGCTGGATGGCTCAAGTTCTACTTTCAGCTTTTCAAACTTTCTGTTGCGGTAAACTGTTACAGTTACAACGTCGCCCGGAACTTTGTCTTCAATTGCGCTGTAGTAGTCCGCGAGTTTTGAAATTTTTATTCCGTTGATTTCTGTTATTATGTCGCCGCCAAGGTAAATTGTCTGCGGATTAAAAGTGCCGTACTGAACTGCTTGAGTGCCGCCTTTAATTCCTGCCTGATCTGCCTTGCTTCCTTTTCTTACGCTGCTTACAATCATGCCGGAAGAAATTTCATATCCTGCAAAGTTTGCGATTCGGGCTGTGTTTTGGACGAGCGAAAGTTTCATTGTTCCGCGGTTTACTTTTCCGTATTTTAAAAGATCGCTTACAACTCGCCGGGCTGTGCTTGCTGGAATTGCGAATCCGACTCCGGCAGAAGATCCGCTGGAAGAATAAATCATTGTGTTGATTCCAATCATGCGTCCTTGGCTGTCTAAAAGCGGTCCGCCTGAATTCCCTGGATTGATTGCGGCATCAGTTTGAATCATGTTTCGGATTATTACATTTGCGCTTTTTTGAATTGGACGGCCAAGCCCTGAAATGATTCCTGTTGTCATTGTTCGTTCAAGTGCAAACGGATTTCCAATTGCAATGACTTTTTGTCCAACCTTGAGGCTTTCAGAATCTCCAAAAGAAATTGTTTTTAAGTCAGCTCCTTTTGCAGGCTCGAATTTTAAAACGGCAATGTCGCTTTCTATGTCTTGTCCTACAACTGTTCCTTCGTAAGTTGTTCCGTCTGCAAGTGAAATATTGATTACAGAAGCTTTTTCTATTACATGGACATTTGTTACAACGTATCCGCGCTTGTCGATAATTGAGCCGGAGCCAGAACCGCTTTCCGTCACAATCGGCTCGTAAAACCAGTTGTAGCCCATTACTTTTGTAGTGATATTTACAACTGCCTCGTTGCATTTTTCATACACTGAAATGTTTTGAGATTCGTCCTGCGTGTATGAACCGTTTTCCGCCGCGACTGGAAATGCTTCAAATGACTGCGGAATTTCTTCTTTTAATTCTGCTTGATTTTTTTCTACTGCTGAAATTTCTTTGCTGGATTTTTTTGAAGAATCATTTTTAAAAAAAGTGAAAAACAAGGAAACTGCTGCTGCTGCAAGAATTCCTGTTGAAATTGAATAAGTAACAAGCTGTTTTTTTGAGTAGAGTTTCATGCTGAAAAATATAATAACTTTTATTGCAAAATTCAACTTTCATAGCATTCCGTGTTCCAAAAAACTAAAATAGTCTTCCTTTGTTATTATGATGTGGTCCATAAATACAATGCCCAAAATTTTTGCCGCTTTCTGAAGAACTTTTGTGGAATCAATATCTGCGTTGCTTGGATAGCATTGTCCGCACGGATGATTGTGGCAGCAGATAATTCCAGAGGCGTATTCAGAAACTGCGTTTGCAAAAACTTCCCGCGGATGAATGAGAGCTTTGTTTATTGTTCCAACCGAAACAACTCTTGTGCTTAAAATTTCTTTTGCGCCGTTTACTGTAACTGTAATAAAATGCTCGGTTGGCATGAGAGTGTAGTGCTGCAAAAACGGAATCACGTCTTTTGGCGCATTTATTGATGAACGCAAAATTCCGCGTCTTCTTCTTCCAAGTTCCAATGCGGCTGCTATTATGAGCGCGCGGCTTTCTCCCATTCCTTCTATTTTTTTCAGATTGGGAATAAGCTCTTCATCGTTGCTGGAATTTATTGCTTTTGTAACTTTTTCAGCAAGGCTTTCAATCGGATTGTTTTTTGTGCCTTTTCCCAGAATGAGCATTATAAGCTCTTCGTCATCAGGATAGGAAATTCCATTTAAAAGCGTAAGTTCTCGTATGTTTGGCTGCTTGCCGGATTTGGAGCAATCTAAAATGTAATTCTGCATATAATATAATTAACTAAAAAAAATATTTTATGCAGAATTAATTGCGTTTAGCTGAAATATTTTAAAGCGGAAGCTCTATTTCAAAATGCGCGCCTTTCTTTTTATCTGGCCGTCCAGTTTCTTTTATAGTTCCGCCGTGGATGTTCACAATGTGCCTTGCAATGGAAAGTCCAAGTCCAGTGCCTCCATGCTCGCGGCTTCTTCCTTTGTCAACTCTGTAGAACCTTTCAAAAATTCTGTCTTTGTATTCATCTGGAATTCCGTTTCCGTTGTCTTCTACAATTATTTTTGCTTTGCCGGAATTTTCAGAAAGTGAGCAGGAAACAATGCTTTTGTCTGGACAGTATTTCACCGAGTTGTCGATTAAATTTGTTATCACCTGTTCAAGAAGTCCAGGGTTTCCTTTTATAAAAATTTCCTTTTTGCTTGAGCTGAAATTTATTTTGATTTGCTTTTCACTTGCTAAGCTTTCAAGATTTGAGCAGGCTTTTTTTGCAATCTGCACAAGATTTGTTTTTACGGTTTCAAGAACCCCGTTGTCTGTTTCAAGCCGGCTTAACGTGAGCAAATCTTCTATTATATTTATGAGACGTTCGCATTGCGTGTTGATGATTCCAAGAAAATGCTTTGCGGTTTCAGGCTCGTTGATTCCGTCGTCAAGCAAAGTTTCCGTGAATCCTTTTATTGAAGTTACCGGCGTTTTTAATTCGTGGCTTACGTTCGCAACAAAATCTTTTCGGATTTGCTCAACTTTTTTTAAGCTCTGAATGTTCTGCGTAATTCTGTCTGTCATTGAATTAAACGACTGCGCAAGTTCCGCCATTTCCTGAGGCGAAGAAATGTTCAAGTGAAAATCAAAGTTGCCTTTTGCGTATTCTTCCGTTGCCTTTTTCATCAGCAAAATCGGACGCACAGTTTTGCTTGAAATATAAAACGAAACAAGCAGCACAAGAGCGAAAATTAAAATTGTTGAAATTACAAAAGTATTTTTTGTGGAAGACGAAAAGAACACAGTTTCTTCAACTGGCATGGAAATTCTAAGCGCGGAAAAAGATTCGTTTGCGGAAAGCGGAATCGCATAGTACATAAACCTTTTTCCGTTTGTAGAGCTTGTGTGAATTGAACTTGATTCTTTTCCTGCCAAAGCCATGCGTACTTCTTTTCTGTAGCTGTGGTTTTCCATTTCGCTTGGATTGGAAACTGAATCCGCCGCAACTGTTCCGTCCTGATTTATAAGCGTAATCCTGAACGAGTCATCTGAATGCGTAAGATCTTTTATAAAAGTGTCCGCGTTTTTTTCGTCCTGCGGAATTATTTTTGCAAGCGAATGCGCGAACGATTTTAGGTTTGCTTCAGTCTGATCAACGGCGGTGCTTTCCAAAGCCAAAAGACACACAAAAAGCAAAATGGTAAATCCAGCTGCAAGCAAAAGTCCGTTAAAGACAAAAAGCAATGTGCGGATTTTAAAAGTCCTCTGCATATCATTCCTCGCAAATTCTGTAGCCAACGCCGCGCAAAGTTTCAATAAACGGATTTGAACTTTCCGGGCTGTCTCCGATTTTTTTTCTTATTCCCAAAATCTGAACATCGATTGAACGGTCTGTTACAGGATAGCTTGAGCCTTTTACCGCATTGATAATCTGCTGCCGGCTAAAAACCTGCCCCTTGTGCCGCGCAAGAAATTCAAGAATAGAAAATTCCGTTGCGCTAAGTTCCACTTCTTTTCCGTCCTGCATGACTTTGTGCTTGAGAGGCGAAATTACAAGCGAGCGGATTTTTATATCCTCGTCTGAATTTGTGCGGATTGCTTCTCCCTTTCTGCGCAGAACACTTTGGATTCTTGCAAGCAGAACTTTCGGACTGAACGGCTTTGTTACGTAGTCGTCCGCTCCAAGCTCAAGGCCTGTTACAATGTCGGAATCTTCTGTCTTGGCAGTAACCATGATGATTGGAATGTTCTTTATGGAACTGTCGTTTCTGATAATGCGGCAGATGTCCAGCCCGCTCATGTCTGGAAGCATAAGGTCAAGAATTACAAGGTCTGGATTTTTGTTGCGGCAAAGCTCCAGTGCCTGCTGTCCGTTTTCCGCCGTGAACGTTTCATACTTTTGCTTTTCAACATTGTATTTAATAAGCTCGCGGATTGGCTCTTCGTCATCTACAATCAGTATTTTCATAGCAATTTCATTATAGAACAAACGCACAGGTTTTCAATATTCGGAATGTTAAAACTCTGTTAAATTTTAACACAGTCTTTTGTCCGCTCATTCACCAAGATATTTAAGCACGATTACTGTAAGGTCGTCGCGCAATGGAACGGCTTCCGTGAACGCTTCGAATATGTCGATTAAATATTCCAAAAGTTGCTTTGCACTTGTTCCTTCTGGTGCTTTTGCAAGAATCTTTTGAAGAAGTTCAATGCCAAGCTCGTCTCCTGCAAGGTTTCGGCTTTCGGTAAGGCAGTCCGTGAACATGATGTAGTACGAGTCTTTTTCAAGCGGAATGTCTACGGTTTCAAAGTTGTCTGGCAGTCCTTCAATTCCAAGGAAAGAGCCTCTAAAGCTTCCGTCCGCGCCGCCTGCAATTGAAACTTTTCTTTTGCTGTCCAGGCAGAGTAAGTCAGTGTGCCCGGCATTCACGTATTCAATCTTGTTATCTTTTATGCGCAGAAGAATTCCTGTAAGATAGTTTTCAACATTCGCTTTTTCCTTTATGAGCTTTTTGTTGAAAATTTTTGCAAGCTTGCTAAGCTCCTCGTTTTTATTTTCGCGGAAAGTGTCCTTGGCAAGATACTTTGAAAGGATTCCCACAAGTCCGGAAGCAACTCCATGCCCTGAAACATCGAACAATGCGGCTCCGTTCAGGCTGCCTTTTTCATCGTAGTAAAAGTCGTAGACATCGCCGGAAACAGAAGACATGGGCTTGAAAATATACGCGCAGTCCCATTTGGAAGTTTTTGGCGCGCGGTTAGGATAAATGCTTTTCTGGACAATCTCGGCAAGCTTTAAGTCGCGCTGCTGCATTGCTTCCTGCTCCAAAAGCTTTCTTGTTGTCTTGTTAAGCTCCTGCGTGCGTTCAAGAACTTCAACGTTAACAATTATTTCAAGCAAGTCCTTGAATATTACAACGCCAAAATAAATTCCTTTCTGCTCAACAACAATCGGATCGTAAAGATGCTCTTCTGTACGGGAAGCCGCCTTGGACGCAACAACTTCCACCGGCTCAAAAAACTCAACTGCAAGATAGTCCGTAACCATAAGGCGTGAAATGGGCTTTTTGGAATAAATGCTGAATCCGTACTGAGTGCCCAGAACTTTGAAAAGCGTAATGCGCGGAATAATTCCCATTACCTTGCTTGCGCTGTCCACAACAGTGAAGATTGAAATTTCCGGGTTCGCGTCAAAGAGGGCAAGAACGTCCGCAACTGCCATGGTTTCTGGAATTGTCATGCCTTTCCTTGTGATTTGCGAAATAGGACGGCTGTCTGACTTTATTCCTTCCGTGGGAATGATTGCCTGTGTCTTTTTCTTGTCAATGCTCTTTTTTTCTTCAACGAACTTTGAGCTTTTTTTGTTCTGGTATGAAATTATTCTTACAAACGCCTCTTTGCTTGTCTTAGTAAAAACACGTTCCGGCTTTCCTGTAAAAAATCCCTGGGCGTAAGGAATGCCAAGCTCCATTATTGCCGCAAGATTTTCTTCTGTTTCAACTCCAACGGCAATCAGCTTGATTCCAGAGTTTTTGCAGAACGCGCACAGGCTTCTTACGATTTCCTTTTTTACTTTGTCCTTGTGAACAGACTGGACCAAGTCTATGCTGATTTTTATAAAGTCCGGATTCAGCGTGCAGATTCTGTTCAAGGCGGCGTGAGATTCCCCGATGTCGTCAATTGCAAGCTTTAGGTTCTGGCTTTTAAAGTGAAGGACAGCATCTCTAAGTTTTTGCTCCGAGCCTGTGAGCTTTTGCCCGGTTATTTCAAACACGATGCTTGACGGCTCTATTCCGTTTTTTTCAAGCTTGCTCTTGATGTAGTTTTCCTGAAACTCTTCTTCCATGAGGACGTTTGGATTTATGTTCAGGAACAGCTTGCGCTTGAGCCCCAGTGCCCTTGCAGTTTTGAGCGCAGATTTTATGCACTTTTTTTCCAGCTGCCATGAAAGGCTTGCATCCTCGGAAATCTTAAACAGGTTTCTTATGCTTCCGATGTAAACAGACTCGTCAATTCTTGTGAGAGCCTCGTAAGCAAATACGTCTCCAGTTTCCAGCGAGACAATCGGCTGAAAAACAGTGTAAAGATTTTTGCTAGACAATATTTCATCAAAGTTCATGCCGCCATTATCAGCGCGCAGTGTTTTGCCTTTGTGTTGATTGTGTTAAAAATTAGTTTGAAGGGGGAATTGCCACACGGATTATAAAAGCCTAACGGCTTTTTTTGACAACAGCCATTGCCATGTGTGATTCTAATGTCATTCCCTTGCTTGATTCCTTTGTCATTCCTGTGCTACGACACAGGAATCTGTTGCAGGAGATTGTCGGATCAAGTCCGACAATGACACAGCCTTGTGTCATTCCTGCACTTGATGCTAGAATCTGTGAATAGAAAATTATTTGTTGTAGAATCCGTTTTGGCTGTATTCGCTCCATTTTTCGTACATTTCCAAATATCTTTCTTTTATGAACAGTTTTATTACTCTTATTTCCCGTTCGTTCAAGTCTCCGGTGTTTGTTACAACAGAATCTCCGTTGCCTTTTACAAAGAATTTTGCCGAGCCGTGTTCCTGAAGCTTTCCGTCTTTGCTTGCGTGCGCGTGCATGGCTTCAACAACGCATTTTGAAGTGAAATAAAGAAAGCAGTTTGCAACTTTGAACTGATAGTATTTTGGCATTCTGCTTAGGCTCCTATGTATTTCTTGCTTTCGAGCAGATTTTTCTTTGCCATTGCAAGCTCTATGTCGTCCATGTTTGTCTCGGCTAAAGTTCCGTCTTTTGTAAAAACTGCGACACCTTCTGCATTGTTCAGATTGTAGACAAAGAAACTGTCTTCTTTTTCCTTTACTGCAAATCCGCTTATGATTACGTCCGCTTCATCTGCGATTTTTGATATATCAAGCATATTTCACCTCTACAGATTTGATTGGCTTTAGAAATTTTTCGGAATCCATGCACAGGTCTTCAAGAATTGGAATCAAGTCAATGTATTCTTCTTCGGCTTCTTTGTTGTGCGCGTATTTTGCCATTACGACCAGATAGCCGTTGTCCCAGGAGACGACTTTCTCATATTTTTCAAGCGAGTACGGACCGATGAACTTTAGGCGCGTGTCTCCGAATGTAAAAAGCGTGTAGTTTCTTTCGTTTGCAAGATATGCGGTGCTGCTCATTTCTTGATTCCTTTTATTTGCCTTATTATATCTGAAAATTTTTAACTTAACTACTGAAAATTTATGCTAGATGTATAAAAAGTCTAATGGATTTTATATTTCCCTTATGCAATCATTATGATTTTTATTAAAAATATTTATTTTATATCATAATCATTGAGATTTTTTATTAAAATACTTATTTTACTGTAAAATCATTATAATTATTTATAAAAATGTGATATACTGAATATAATTATTATGATTTTATTCTTAAATATTACTTTTTATATATAATCACTGTGATTTTGTGCAAAAATATTTATTTTGTATAAAAATCATAACGATTTTATCTGGAGGAGCGATGAATAAGCTTAGAAATGCAATCCGTGTGACGGCGGCGGACGGACTTTCGGATTATTTTGTGCGGCTTTACAAGGATTTTGGGATTGAGGACAAGTTTCTTGCGGAAACGTTCAGCGAGATTGAAAGGCTTTCCGCGGAAATTACGACGGCGATTATGCAGGACCGGGTGAAAAGTTCTCTGGCGGAAAAAGACAAGGCGCGCGATGGGGAAATCAGGAAGCTGAACGCGCTTTTAAAAGGATACGCGGTGTTTCCTTCGGCGGAAAAAAGAGAGTGTGCAAAACGTCTTCTTGCCGTGTTCAAAAAGTACGGTCTTAAAATCACTGCTGAAAGCTATTCGTCAAAGTCGTCGCTCATAGAAAGCATGCTGGAGGATTTTTCGAGGGAGCAGGAAAAAAATGACGCTGTGTCTCTGGACGGCGTGGCGGAACTGATTCAAGCTTTGCGGAATGCGGAGGATGATTTTTATAAGGCGAACGATGAATTTGTGTGCGGCAGGGCATTAAAAAATGAAAGCGCGTATTCCATAAAGGGCAGGCTTGTGCGCACAATCAATGAAAAGCTTGTTCCGTATCTTTCTGCCATGTCGATTGCGGACAATGCCTCCTACGGAAACTTTGCACAGAATGTGGAACGCCAGATAAAAAAACTGAACAGCGCAGTCCCAAGAAAAAAATCCCCTCCGCAATAAGAGGGGATTGCCACACGGACAGGGGATTGTCGGGTTTAACCCAGCAATGACAGAGCCTTATGTCATTTCCGCACTTGATGCGGGAATCCCCCTTACTCGCCTGCTGTCGGTGTGTAGTCGCCGTTGGAGCAGTGGACTGTTGCGTTCAGAAGGTTTTCATATCCTGTGTTTATGGTTATGAGCGCTTTCCATTCTTCAACTGTTCCATTGTAGTTTACTGTCAGTCCGTTTCTGCCGAATGCGTTATCTCCGATGGATTTAACGCTTTTTGGAATTGTCACGCTTACAGGGCTGTCGCTGCCACCAAAGGCTCCGTCTCCGATTGTCTCCACGCCTTCTTCCAGCACGATTTCTGTCAAACAGTAATTTCTATTAAATGCACTTACTCCAATAGATTTTACATTGGAAGGAATCGTAATCTTTTTCAGATTGTTGACCATGAAAGAGTTATTAGGTATGGCAGTCAGTCCTTTTCCGATTTTTAATGTTGAAATGCCTGCTCTGCAAAAAGCAGCAGTTCCGATTTCTGTAACACTGTCGGGAATTACAACCTCAGAAAGAGCGCACGCTGCGAATGCTGACTCACCTATGGATTTTACGCTGCCAGGAATCACAGCTTCAGAAAGAGAAGTGCAGTAGTCGAATGCTCTAGATCCTATAGATTCCACGCCGTCTGGAATTACCACTGACTTTAAGGATTCGATACCATCAAACGCGCTCTTAAGAATAGAGACTATGCCCTTCGGAAGCACCATACCGGTAAGCTTCGGCGCACAAGCTGATGTAAAAACGTAGCTGGGAAACTCTGTAAGTCCGGTTGTCCCGATTGTGTCAAATTTAGTTCGCAATTTCGTTCCTGAAAAAAGCCACAAATCCA